>NZ_JBMOWE010000002.1:0-927625 GCF_049310725.1 Pantoea sp. BJFS-204
CAATGGTCTCATAGCCCGGAAACGCCTGATGCTGGTCCGGCGCGTCGCACAGCACCAGCGTATGTTTGTCCGCCTCGTGGCGGAAGAAGTAGTAAATCCCCTCCAGCTCCATCAGGCGGCTGATAAACTCCAGGCTGCTCTCCTGATACTGCACGCAGTACTCCCACACCCGGTAGCTGCCCGCCAGGCGCGTCTCCACACTGACCCCGTACTCTTTCAGCAGCGTCTGCACAATCTGCGGCACCGTCTGGCTCTGGAAGATGCGCAGGTTGCGGTCGCGCTTCATCGGCCACAGGTCCGGCTCGACCGTCAGCTCATAGACCGCGTAGCGGGTGCCGCTCAGCTCCTGGCTGCGCACCGCCACCCGGGTGATTTTGCCGTTAAGGTAGCGCGGGCTCAGCGCGTTCATCAGCCCGTCGGTCGGCAGCGTAAACGTCACCGGCTTCCCCAGCAGGGCGTGGCGGTCGATGCGCGCGTCGGTGGCCAGCAGTTCAGCGGTGAGCACAAACGGACGGGACAGCGTCTCGGTGCCCTTAAGCGTATGGAACAGCAGGCCGTCCGCCGGCAGCTGTGCAGTAATGCGTGAGAACATAAGTAATCCCTGACTATTAACTGTGTGGATCGAGCAACCAGACACCTTCTTCACTGATGTTCAGCGTTTGTTCTCGGGTGCCACTCTGGCCGCTGATGGCAAAGGTGTAGTTGCCCGGTGCCAGTTGCAGCGTGGCGAAGCCATTCACCGCCGGCACCAGCGCCTGCGGCTGACCGTTCACCTGAACGCGTTCACCCTGCTGCAGACGGATGTAGACCTGGGCGACCGGCGCGGGCGGTGGTGCCGGTTGTGGATCGGGTTCACGTGCGGCGGTCTGCGCGGGCTCAGACGTCTGAGCCGGAGTGCTGGCAACGGTATCCGGCGGGGCCTCAGTCTGAGTCGGAGGCGCGGCAACCGGCTGGTTAACCGGCGCGACAGCGGCGGAAGGTGCGCTGTTCTGCGCCATCTCATCCGGCGGTGACTGCTCGTTGCCGCGTGACATCAGCAGACCGGCGCCCAGGCCGACCAGCACGCCAGCGGCAACCAGGCCCGGCAGTGCAAAGCGGTGTCCCAGCAGCGTTTTCAGTTTCGAGGCGGGTTTGATCACCTCCTCTTCTTCTTCAATCGGCACCAGCATGGTGCCCGGCCCGCTGATTTTTGCGCTAAGCAGCGGTTCCGGTTCACGTTCCGGTAGCGCCATCAGCGCAGCAAAATCATCAATGCTCTGCGGACGATCTTCCGGTTTCAGCGCCAGCGCACGATCGACGGCGCTGAGTAGTGCCGTCGAGTAGCCCGCAATACGACGCTGCACCAGCGGCTGGTAGTTATCTTCGATGCTGCGCACCACGCTGACCGGCGGTGGCGCACCGGTGATCAGGGTATGCAGCACCGCGCCCAGCGCGTAAATATCGGTCCACGCGCCCTGCTCGCTCTCGTCGTTGTCGCTGTACTGCTCAATCGGCGCATAGCCGGGACGCAGCATGGTCTCGCTCTCATCCGACAGATTGCCGATAGTTTTACGCGCCGACCCGAAGTCCAGCAGGATCGGCTCGCCGCTGCTCTGGATCTGAATGTTATCCAGTGAGATATCGCGGTGCAGATAGCCCGCTTCATGGATGGTTTTGATCGCGCCCAGCAGCGGTGGCAACATGCGACGGATCCAGGCCTCATTTACCGACTGCGGATTTCGTTCGCTGAAGTTCGAGAGCGTGGTGCCGCTGTAGAACACCGTACCCATATAGGCGGTGTCGTTCTGCACCCAGAAACGCAGCACGTGCAGCAGGTTCGGATGGTTAAAGCGTGCCAGCAGACGCGCCTCCTGAATAAAGCTGTTCAGTCCGGCGTGAAAGGTTTTGCTGAACCGTTCGCTGCGCAGCACCAGATTCAGATCATCGCTACGGACCGCCAGTGAGGCGGGCATAAACTCTTTGATGGCGATATCACGTTCCAGCTGGTGATCCCAGGCGCGATAGACGATGCCAAAGCCGCCACCGCCGATGACCTCTTTGATTTCAAACTCATTGAAGCGGTAACCCAGCGGCAGGGCGTTGGGGACATTCAGGGGTTGATCATGTTCCGACATATTCGATTACTCTCTGATAGCCAGGCTTTAAACCGCGAACTGGCAGACAAATTCACCCTGCTCACAACGCACATCGACGCGGCGATAGCGTTCATCACGGGCGTGGGCGCTCAGCAGGATCTGGCTCATCTGTGGCAACAGCGTGTTGGTGAGGATGGCATCCACCATGCGACCGCCCGACTCTACCTCGGTGCAGCGCTGAACGATCTGGCTCACCACCGACTCGTCGATCTGCGCTTCAATGCCGTGGTTATCAGCCAGACGACGCACAATGCGCGCCAGCTGCAGCCGCACAATCTCCGCCAGCATCGCGTCGCTGAGCGGGTAATACGGCACCACCAGCAGACGGCCCAGCAGCGCAGGCGGGAACACCTCCAGCAGCGGCTTACGCAGCGCGGTGCTCAGGGCATCGGGATCGGGCATCAGTTCAGGATCGGCACACATCGCGCTGATTAACTGCGTGCCGACATTGGAGGTCAGAATGATGATGGTGTTGCGGAAATCGATGTGCCGGCCTTCGCCATCCTCCATCCAGCCTTTATCAAACACCTGGAAGAAGAGTTCATGCACATCCGGATGGGCTTTCTCAATCTCATCCAGCAGCACCACACTGTAAGGGCGACGGCGAACGGCTTCGGTCAGCACGCCGCCTTCGCCGTAGCCGACGTAGCCCGGCGGTGCGCCTTTCAGCGTCGAGACGGTGTGCGCCTCCTGAAACTCACTCATGTTGATGGTGATGATGTTCTGCTCGCCGCCGTACAGCGACTCGGCCAGCGCCAGCGCGGTCTCGGTTTTACCGACACCGGAAGGCCCGCACAGCATAAACACGCCCACCGGCTTGTTGGGATTATCAAGGCGCGCGCGCGAGGTGCGTACCCGTCTGGCGATCAGATCCAGACCGTGACGCTGGCCGATGACCCGCTGGTTCAGGGTGTCGGCCAGATTCAGCACCGCGTCGATCTCATTCTTCACCATTCTGCCCAGCGGAATGCCGGTCCAGTCCGACACCACGGCAGCCACCACGCCCGCATCGACGGCGGCAAACAGCAGCGGCGTGTCGCCCTGCAGCGCAGTAAGCTGCTGCTGCGTCGCATCACGCTGTTCACGCAGCGCCGCATCCTCTTCTGTCACACAGCGGGCGCGCAATGCAATCAGCGTCTCGACCAGTTCGCGCTCCTGCAACCAGCGCTGTTGCAGCGCATCCCGCTCGGCTTCCAGCGCAGTGCGCTGCGCTGCAATCGCCTGCTGGCGGGTGGCGTCGCCCAGGCCCACCCGGATTTCACGTTCGATGATCTCCGCTTCAATCTCCAGCGCCGCCAGACGGTGAAGACAATCTTCAAGCGCCGCGGGCTGCGCACCCTGGCTGACCGCTACGCGGGCGCAGGCGGTATCCAGCAGCGCCACCGCTTTGTCAGGCAGCTGGCGCGCCGGAATGTAGCGATGCGACAGTTTCACCGCCGCACTGACCGCATCATCCAGCAGCAGCACCCGATGATGTTTCTCCAGCGCGCTGACGGTGCTGCGCAGCATCAGAGTCGCTCTGGCTTCATCCGGCTCCTGCACCTGCACGGTCTGGAAACGACGGGTCAGCGCCGGATCTTTCTCGATGTACTTTTTGTATTCGGCCCAGGTGGTCGCGCCGATAGTGCGCAGCTGTCCACGTGCCAGCGCCGGTTTCAGCAGGTTGGCGGCATCACCGGTGCCCTGCTGACCGCCTGCCCCGATCAGGGTGTGGATCTCATCAACAAACAGCACAATCGGCGTCGGGCTGGACTGCACCTCATTGATCAGCGCCTGCAGTCGCGCTTCAAACTCCCCTTTCATGCCGGCACCCGCCTGCAGCATGCCGATGTCCAGCAGCCAGAGCTGCACATCGCGCAGCGGCGCAGGCACATCGCCCGCCGCGATACGCAGTGCAAGGCCTTCGACCACCGCGGTTTTCCCGACGCCCGCTTCACCGGTCAGCAGCGGGTTGTTCTGGCGGCGACGCATCAGGATATCGATCATCTGGCGGATTTCGTCGTCACGTCCGGTAACCGGATCGATAAGGCCTTCACGGGCGCGCGCCGTCAGGTCCTGCGCATATTGTGCCAGCGTGCTGCCACTGGCGGCGGGCGGTGCGCCGCCAGCATCCGCCGGTGCGCTCAGCGCCTGCTGCGCTTCTTTGCTGTTACTGAGCAGCGTGTCGAATTCCGCCAGCAGCGCATCGGCGTTGACGCGGCTGAACTGACCGGAGATGCCTTTCAGCACGCTGGCCAGGTTGAAGGTTTTCAGCATGCCGATAAGCAGATGGCCGCCGCGAATGCGGGTCGCGCCATATTTCAGCGAGGCGTAAACCCACGCCCGTTCAACGGCGCTGTCGATATGCTCGGAGAGGTCGGAGACCGCACTGGCACCGCGTGGCAGGCGATCCAGCGCGGCAACGATGTCCTGAGTCAGGGCCTTTTCATCCAGTGAAAAATGTGTGATGACCTGCTGTAAGTCGCCATCCTGCTGCTGCATCAGCTGATGCAGCCAGTGCACCAGCTCAACATAGGGATTGCCGCGCAGTTTGCAAAAGGCGGTGGCGCTTTCCAGCGAGGTAAATAACAGCGTATCCAGTTTGCCGAATAGCACGGCACGGCTGATTTCTGACATAGGGGGCTCTCTTCAATGAAAGACGCAGGCTGTGTAACAGGAAAAGCGGCTGGGCTAGCGCGAAGCAGCCTCAACCTCAAACATAAAATCTTCACGATCTTGCGGCTGCGGCGCATGCCCCAGCCAGCTGGTATAGCCGAGTCGGGCAGTGCCACCCAGCGTCACACCCTGTACCTCGTCAGCGGCCAGGATCAGGCTGAGATCCCACTGCATTTCGATGCCGAGGTAGTGACGCACCCAGTCGCGTACTTCACGCGCGCCGGGGGCATCGGGCAGAAAACGGGCATATTGCGCGGCGCTGAGCGGTCCCAGGTGCAGGCGAAAACGGTGCTGCACGTCGCGCACCGCCACGCCGAGAAACGCAGAAGCGCCCAGCCGGGGCATATGGCGTCCCGCGCCCAGTCGGGCCTGATCGCGGCTGTCCAGCGTCAGCCAGTGCGGCAGGTTCTGCGTCAGCCTGACCGGCACACCAAAGTAGTGGCGCAGAATGCGCACCAGCCCTTCGGCATCGTGGCCGTGGCGGCTGAGATGGCCCACCAGCATCAGCCGGGCATGGAGGCTGAGCGAGCTGGCCTGCTGCTGGGCCGGTAAACCGATTCCCGCCAGGCAGGCGAGATAGTTCAGAAAGCGACTGTCGTCGGGGCGATCCAGCGACACGGTCGGCTGCGCATCGGCCCAGGCACGATAAAAAAGCAGCGTGGCGCGATGGTGAAACAGGTCAGCAAACGCCGACAGGCTGTGATCCTGATGATGCACGATACGTTCATGCACATATTCGGTCAGATGGGTCGGCAGCGGGCCGTTGGGGCCAAACAGCCCGAAGCTGTAGATGGAGAGCTCATGACGTCCCGCCTCGTCACGCGGCGTGGCGCTGGCGACGGTGGCGGGCGCAAACGCCAGTGACGGTGTCTGACCGATACGCACCGATTCGAACTTCGGCAGCGGCGCACGGCCCAGCGGATAGCGCTGACCGCCCTGCGCATCCAGCCGCCGCAGCAGCTGGAACAGATCGTAACGCCACGGCGCGGCCATCACCCGCTGCCAGAAATCATCCGGCAGACGGGTGAGCCGGGGCAGCGAAATCACTTTTTCGCCACTCATATCAGCGCTTTCCGGCCCATGCGCGGCGGCCAGTAGCCCACTTCTCCGCGCTGCTGGCTGTTCAGGGTGAACTCCGTGAAACTGTTGAGCGCCACAAGGCGGCCACAGACCCGCTCCAGCACGCTGCCGAACAGCCACGGGCTGGCCCCCGAAAACGCCTGCTCATCCACTTCCAGCGTGATGCTGACGCCGCGCGCAAACACCACCGGACCCGGCTCCGGCACGCGGCGGTTGACCGCGCTGAGCGTACAGTGGCGGATGCCGTCAATCTGACGTGCGACCGGCGCTTCCGCCAGGTTGGCGTAGAGGCTCAGCAGCTGGCGCAGCGCCGCCGCGCCTTCTCCGTCGCTGCTGTCCATCAGGCTGAGGTAGTTCATCTGCAGATGGCTGATCAGCCGCCACGCGGAAAGTCCCTCGGCCAGCGCCGGACGCGGAGGCGTCGGCCCTTTGCACAGCTTCAGCTCCGATACCGGAATGGAGTCCGGCATCACGAAGTTGCCCTGATCCTGCTGCAGCATCAGCGGCAGATCGCGGCTGGTACACATCACGTCAGCGGAGAGATAGCGCACCTCGTCGTGCCACGGCGCGTGATGCTCATCCACCAGCGACAGAAAGACTTCTGAACCGATATAGCCCGTGCGCGTGCCGTAGCGCTGCGCCTGCTCGGACAGCGTGCGCTGTTCGCGGCGCAGTGAAAAATAGGCACCGTAATCGCCCTGGTCACCGCTGAAGGTGCTCCAGAACGGACGGAAAACCTGCTCTTCCCGCTTGCCCTCTACCGTAGCGAACAGTCGCTGTACCGAGTGCACCTCATAATCCAGCGGACGGATGTTATCTACCACCAGGTGATATTCATGCTGGCTGTCGCTGACCTTCAGGCGCTCGGCGGTTTTCGGAAACAGATTGATGACAGGCGTGCAGTGCAGCGCCAGATGGCTGTGATCGACCACGCTTTCCAGCGCGCTGTCCGCTTTATCGAGCAGAATGATGATGTCGAACGCCATGGCGTTGTCGCAGCGGCGCAGAAACGGGGCCAGCTGGCTCAGACTGATAAACTGGAAGCGCGCCGGAAAGGCGAAATACTCCTGCAACAGACGATAGCCGTCGAAGTTGCGCAGATCGTCCGGCAGCAGCGCCTGCTCCGGCGCAAAGCCCTGCTGCTGTAACGCGTCGTCTGTCAGCACCTGACGCTGCGGACGCTTCTCAACCGACTGCAGCACGATGCCCACCCGGTGCTGCATCAGCAGCTCCAGTAGTTTCAGTGCCTGGATATCCGGGCCGCTGAGAAACAGCATCAGATCGTCCACGCTGAGCTGGCTAAGCGAGGAGATCCCTTCGCAGCTGATGCGGATACGCAGCGCACTGACCGCGCCCAGACCGCCGAGTTTCAGCTCGCCAGATGGCAGATCGCCGGGCACGCCGCCGAGACTGGCTTCACTGATGCGCAGCGGATGCAGTACCACATCGTGTGCGGTGGTGTAGCTGCAGGTCACGCCGGTTTTTTTCAGGTTCTGGCTCTCCATCATGGTGCCGCGCGGCACACGAAAGCCCTGGGTGATGTCGCCTTTGCGGCTGTCCGGCGTCAGCTGGGCGATCGCCATTGACGGCGTTGGCGAGAGATAGGATGGCGCAATCATCTCCAGCAGACGCTGCGAGAAACGCGGAAACTCCGCATCCATCTTCAGCTGCACGCGCGACGTCAGGAAGGCAAAACCTTCCATCAGCCGCTCGACATAAGGGTCCGCCACGTCAATGCCGCGCATGCCAAGACGTCCTGCCACTTTAGGGTAGCGCGCAGCGAACTCGGCCCCCATCTCACGCAGGTAGGCCAGTTCACGGTTGTAATAGTCGAGCAGATTGCTGTCCATGATTACCCTGCATCCTGTAGTTCGAAATGGCCGCTCTCCAGATCAACCTGAGTGCGGAACAGAAACGCCAGCGGATAAGGCACGCACCAGAGCCGCCCTTTGATCTCAATCGACAGCACGTTGTGCAGGCTGAGCGAGCCGAGATCGCTGACGCAGCGCACCTGTAAACCCTGCGGCAGGATGCGCGGCTCGAAGTGCAGAATGGCGTTGGTCATTTTGCGCTGCATATCCTGCCATTCGATATCGGAGACGTTCTGCCCGGCCAGCGGTGCCACACCGAAGTTCCAGACAGAGCGCTGCACCTGATCAAAGCCGCTGAGATCCTGCTGCGCTTCATTGTTGATGGTGTTGAACAGCCACTGCAGATCGCGCAGTACGTGGCGGCGCAGCGTGCTGTGAGTGATCAGCATGCTGTTGTCCGCTTCCTGCTGTTTATCCGGCGCGTTGTCGGTCAGGCGATCCAGCAGCGAGGATTGCAGCTTGTCGCGGGCGGTTAACGCATCACGTTTTTTACGCGCGCGAAAGCCGCCATGCAGCTGGGCATAGCCGTCGTTTTGCGCGCCTGAATCATGGCTCATCGGCGGACTCAACGCTGTCAAACGCGACCTGCTGCAGGCTCAGCAGCGAAAATTCCGCGCTGTCGCTGAGCCACATTTTCTGCCCCTGACCGATGAACTGGTCCGGATCGTCGCCCAGTGGCTGCCATTCGGTGACGCTGGCGCGCAGAAAACGTTCGTCAGATGCCGCCAGCAGTGGATAGCGCGCCGGGATCTGGCACACCTGCTCACTGCCATCAACCAGCTGCACACGCGTGTGACGCCACACCAGATCGGTGACGCTGGCGGGTGCCTGAAACTGCATCTCACGAATGGCGGCAAACGGGATCCAGTAATAGCGGCCCTGACTGATAACTTCACACACTGGCCCGAAACGGCTGTCGCCATCCATCAGCCAGCTGAATGCGGTGGGCTGATCCTGCTGCGTCGCGGTGCCGGGGTTGGCCGCCGCGAGCTCAAGCGCTTCAGCCCGCAGCGTGCTGCCGCGCGCGACATCACCCGCCGTTTCGGCCTGTAAGGCGGCCAGCAGCGTGTTGCACCAGTGCCAGGCGCTGCCCGGCAGCACCGGGTCGGCCTGGCCACGCAGCACCGCGTCACGCTGCAGCTCACCGGCGATCGCCTGTTGCAGCAGATTAACTGTCGGTTGCGCCTGCGGGCTTAACGCCAGCCAGGATTGCAGCTGCGTCTGCGCGCGCGCCCAGTTGCCTGAAAGACAGAGCAGCTGCACAAAGGCGGCCCGCAGGTCAGCATTCGCCGGATTTGCCTGAATCTGGCGGGTCACGTCAGCGAGCGTCTCGCCGAGAGTGGCGCTGGCCAGGCGGTGTTGTAAGGATTCCATGCAAACTCCTTTTGCGTCAGTTAAGGGTGCGGTAGACCGCAGCGGCGGGATCTTTCAGTTCAGGATGCAGTTTTTCCACCAGCTGCACGCTCAGCGCGGCATCGCCGCTGATCCACGGCGACCAGACTTTACGGACTTCCTGCAGACGCGCCTGCAGCGCACTCTGATCGGCCGCTTCGCTGACGGGCATCTGCACTACCACCTGACGCGTTGCCTGCCAGCCGTTAAAGCGGTTGCTGAACGGCAGAATCAGCCAGCTATCCGGGGATTTTTCATTGCTCAGCACCATGCGTTCACTGTTGACCGTGGTGATGTGCAGTTCGGCTGTGGGCGACTGATTGCTCAACCCCATCACCGGAAAACCCTGCAGGAAGGTCACGCCGACTGCCGCAGGAGCGCCGTTACCCTGTTGCGTCAGGCGGCTGTGTCCGCTTAGCCAGCCATCCGAACCACAGATCAGCCCCTGATTTGCCGGAACAAACAGCGCGCTGCCCTGTGCCGGGTGCTGCCACCAGGTGCGGAAATGGCAGCCGTCCAGCAGACTGAATTGCAGCCACGGCGACGTGTCGGCCTGAGCGGCGTTGCGTAGTGCGTCTGCGGGGACCGCTGTAGCCGTCGGCTGGACCGGCTGCGGCGCGGGCGGCGTCACCACGGTTTTCCACTGCTGCGCACGGGCGGCGCTGCCAGTAGCGATTTCACTCCCCTGCGCATCGGTCAGTTGCCAGTGCAACTGTTGCAGCGGTTTACACTGCGACGCCATCAGTCCGGCAACGCGCGGCAGAAAATCTTTCAGCACAGCGGCGTTTTTTTCGCCCAGCGTGACGATGCGCAGGTTAATGGTGCTGTTACACCAGCTCGACAGCTGATTGTTTTTTACGTCATCAATCCAGACATCCAGTTTCTGTGCCGGGGACTGTACGATGCGATAGTTTTCAGCATAAGCCTGCGTGCTGAGCAGCAGCGCAGCCAGACCCAGTAATCCATATTTCATGTTGGCGTTCTCAATCTCGCAGAGGGAAGAACTGCGCCGCTTCAGAGAGCGAGTGCAGCAAGGTGGTGTCCTGAGGTGATCCAATCCAGACGGCCAGCGCGCTGAAATTATCCTGCTGCCCCTGATCCGGCTGATCGTTCCTGATGATTTGCTGCATCAGCGTCAGCCACTCTTCCGGCGTATTCACCATGTGCAGCGACTGCTGCATCTGTTCCAGCGTCACGCCGTGCCAGAAACCATCGGTGCAGAGTAAAAAGGCGTCGCCATCTTCAATCCCGACCACCTCGCTGTAGCTGGCGTCGCGCTGCTCATCGCCCATCCCCAGCGCAAAATAGAGCAGATTGCTGTTGATGCCTTCGGTGCGATGTCCGGCATCTTTCATCTGCTGCACCAGGCTGTGGTCGGTGGTCACGAGATAGAGATAGCCGCGACGGAACAGATAGAGGCGGCTGTCGCCTGCATGGGCCCAGCAGGCCAGATGGTAGTCGCGGTCAATGAACAGGCTGACCAGCGTAGTGCCCATCCGGCTGTGTTCGCTGCTGGCTTTCTGCTGCTGACGGATGGCGTGATTCGCCTGATTGACGTAGTTACGAATCGACTGCGCATTGAGATGCGCATCGCCATCAAACGACTGCAGCAGGCTGCTGCGGGCAATCGATGCCGCGATGTCCCCGCCGGGAAACCCGGCCACACCGTCGCAGACCACAAAGCAGGCCGAGCGCTTACCGATGACATCACCGATCTGATCCTGGTTACTGGCGCGATCGCCCTGATTCGACGTCGAGGCAATAGTGATATTCATGCGTCATCCGTGTGGGTTTGTGAGTCTTTGTACTGATTAACTTCCAGGTCATAGGCGTGCAGGAACGCTTCGCCGAACAGGGTGTGGAAATCGTCTTCGATCTCGCCCGCCGTCTCGCCGTAGCGCTCAACAAAATGCTCCCAGAGCGCCGCTTTACGGCTGCCCGGCAGGCCGATACGTGACACCGATCCCGCCTGACGCGCTTCCTCCTCCAGCTGCTCCGGGTTAAAGGATTGCAGCATTGAGGCGATGATGGCGCGGATACCGGCGATCATGCCCAGCTGGTGCGCCTGCAGATCGATCAGCGCATCACGCACAGCCTGACGCGGCGGCATAAAGCCCGGCATCCGGCTGCCAAACATCTGCATTAAGACGGTTTTGCCCGAAGGCAGTAGCTTGAAGGGATTGTTGGCGTCGTCGAGGATCACCGTCATGTCAGCCTTCACACCGCGCTTGAGGATCGAACGCGATGAGAGCAGCGCCACCGTGCCCTGCGAAAACATGCTCAGCATCTGCCCGAATTGCAGCATTTGCTCACGGTCAAATTGCGGCGTCGGCTGCAGGTCGCGCAGACCCATTCCCTCCAGCAACGCATCCAGTAGTTCGCCTTTGAGGGCATCACCGCTGCTTTCGCTGGGTGTCGTCGGGTGCGCAGCGGCGGCATGATGGCGACCGGAAGCAACGGGATCGATGCGCAACCGCCCTTTCGGCGTCGGGGATGGCGTACGCTGTACCGCCTGCGGCGTGGGCAGCGTAATTCCGCCGTAATCGATCTGTGGATTTACCGCGTCAGACTGGCCGGGCAGTTCCTCGTCAATCAGCGGTGTCTGCTGCTGTGCCTCCGGGTGAGGCTGGCTGTGAGTCTCATGCTGTGATTCGTCGAAGCTGAACAGCGGTGAGTGATCGGTGTCGGTCAGGCTGGCGGGATCCTGCTCCGATGGACGTGCGGCCATCGGCTCATTTTTTGCCACCGGTTGAGGTGGCACATGCAACGTGGCCGGTTTCGGCGTCGTCAGCTCCGGCTGCGCCAGCGGCACCGCGTTGCCCATCATCAGACCCAGCGGATCATCATGGTTGCGCGCATCCGTGCTGCTCTCGCCGTCAAACAGGCTCAGCGGATCAAGTTCAGCGGCAGGCGTTTCAGCCTGCGGTGGCGCCGTGTTTTGCTGAGCAGACAGCGTGCTTGGCGTCCGGTCGTCAAAAATACTCTGCTGCCCGAACAGCGCATCGCCTTCATCAAACAGGCTGCTGTTTTTTGGCTGCTGACCATAATCCAGCGGCGCATCGTTAATCAGCTGAGCCAGCGGATCTTCCGGATTTCGATCAGGACGAGCGGGCGCAGTCAGCGGATGGGCCTCAGGCATCTCTGGTGCAGCTTTGCGTTTAGAGAGATCGTCCGAAATCGAAAACTCCTTCGCCAGGCTGTCCCAGATTTCGCTGGGAATGGCGGCGGTGGTGCTGGCTTTTTCCGCTGCCGGTTCGCGAACGGGTGCTACGGGCTGCACCGGCTCAGGACGCGGAACAGCTCTTTCACTCTGCGGTTGCTGCGCACTGTTGAGATCGCTGACCAGCAATTGGTAATCATCGATGCCCAGTATGTCTCCATCCTGCAGCTCAACCTGACGTCCGCGTTCCAGCGGAATATCGTTGAGTAACACGCGCGTCACATTGCCACGGTTGGTCAGGCGACATTCGCCATTTGCCGTGATGTGCACAATCGCCTGCAGGCGGGAGAGTGTGCGATCGTCATCCGGCAGCACCAGATTATTATCCACACCACGACCAATGGTGCCGCCGGGCGGAAAGAAATCACAATGAGTCTGCGGCGGCTGTTGGCCGGGTTTAGTCGTTATTATCGTAAAGCGCATAACTGATTCCTGCGGTTAGCGGTTCGGCATCTATACCGCGCACCTCTCAAGGAAAGGCGCGGGGTATAGAGAGCGGGGGGATTTAATTTTGGGAGTTGTTTTTTAAATACTCTGCCACTGGATTAATTCAATCCTTTAAACAGAGAAAAATTATATTTATTTAAGAAGATGAAGCTGCGTTAACGGCTTATCTTTAATTAACATACAGGGTAAAAATTAAAATAGTTGCAAAGATGATTGCATTACAATCACCAGAAACCACTCTGCTGAAATATCATTTATACAGAATTATTTACCGGTATTGAAAAAACGGGATTACAGCGTAATGCAGAGAGTGATATTCATAGAGAATGTCGTGCCCAGCCTGTAAACCCTAAGCACGACGACATAATCAGTAAGGCAGTTGCTTCAGAATAGCAGTACGTTCTTTGTCGATGCGGATAACACAGAGGTTGGTGGCAACCGCATTCGCATTGCTGCCTTCTTCAGCGGCAAAAGCTTCCAGCTTGCACTGACCATCACGATACTTCAGCCAGTTACGCTGGGTATCCACCAGCGTGGTGACATAGTCATCAGCCAGTTTTTTCTGCGTTCCGTACATCTGTACAATGCGTTTTTTAGCCGTCTGGTATTCTTTGTTGAGGTCATCTTCCGCCAGCTTCTTCTGCTGAACAGTACACTGAAATAGCGCACCGTCTGAAGGCTGTTTTGCACAGGTATCTTCAGCGAGCGCTGAAGCGCTGATGCCAAGAGACACAGTGATTAAAGCCAATTTATGCAGTCTCTTCATATTTTTCTCAGCAGTCTGCACCATCAATGATAAGGAATTAACTTAAGTTTTTTAATTCTTTGCTCGTTAAGTTCAGAAGTACACATATTAATATTAGCGTTACTTAAATCACTTCCCTTATCTGCAGCATAAGAAGCCAGTTTACAATCATTCTCTCTATACTTCAGCCAGGCTCGTTGAGCTTCAGTCAACGCATCCATATACTGGCTTAACTCTTTGTTGTCACCTTTAAAAAGCGTTTCAACTCTGGTCTTAGCCAGCTTATATTCTTTGTTTAAATCAAGCTCAGTTTCGTTCCTGTTTTTCTGGGTGCAGGTATAAACTTCCTGGTCATTATTGCCGTTTGAACAATCACTGATTGCATAGACGGGGGAAACATAAAAAACTGTGACGCACAGCAACAAAGAAAAATAAGTTCTCATTAAAAATCTCACATGTAATAACACACCTATGTCTGAGAACAAGTGCAGACTCAATATGCAGTAATTTTTATAAACGATGTTATTTAATCACCCCAAGATCCCGAGCAATAACTTTACTTTTAAAGGTTACGATATAATCCCAGAGGCCGTTGCCCTTCTGGCTTGGATAAAAAGAATAATCATACTGTCCGTTGGTAAAGCGATAACCCCGGAAGTCGCAGACGTCAGGACAATTTGAATTTATCGTTTCACCTTTAAGAAATATCGATGAATTGTCTTTTACTCTGGTTGACTTAAGCGAAACATCATCACAGGTGACGTTACCTTCATCACAATCATATTCAATATCCGCTTTGAATATTTTTCCTTCAAAGTGTGAAACTGACTTCGCCAAAACAAATGAAGGTGAAACTAAAAGCACTATCATAATCAAATGACTTACTTTCTTCATCATGTGGCAAGTTCCGTATAAGAGTAATTTACATTATACTGCTCAACTTCAGGTTTAATTATCGGCTTCATTTAACTAAACATATTCTCTTTTGAAAATTCGCTGCTGATGTTTAGCGCTGCATCAACTTTTAATTCCCCTAAAAATAAACGCTATTTCTTATACTTATTGTAGAGCGCCTCGGCATCCTGACTTTGGGAAAGCAACGTGCATTTCATCATATTGAAGTTTCCTGTGACCGAGCCAGTCAGGTTCATCTTCAGATAGGCATTGATTAACTTATCGCCTTCGCTGAAAGCTTCAACAGGGAGATGGCTTACCTCTAACCAGGCTGATGCGCTTTTAAAGGCATCATCGGTAAAAGCCTTGTCAGTGGCAGCTTTACCTGCACAACGGTTCAGAAGCCAGTTGCTGAAAATCTGCGGTTGCCTGAATGAGTCAGGCGCCGGTGGCGATATCGCCAGCGCGGCTGGAGATAACGTCAGGGCAAATAACATCAGGAATTTTTTCATTTTAGTATCCACAGGGAGGCAACATCAGGAACAAAACTACCATTTTCTGCGCCACCCAGGAAGTGACAGGTATCAGAACAGATGTTGCCATTCCAGAGTGTCACGTGTCCGCGGGCATTGCTCCAGCCACTGCCCTGAAAAACAATAATTCCCTGTTTACCGTTAAATGAACCGGGTTTTGGTGACGTCACGTTCAGGTCTGGCTGACCGAAGGCGCCGACTAAAAAGTCCATCATATCGTTGACGCGAAACATATAACGCTTTTTGTCTTTTCCCGTCACGGTTGCATAACGACTGTTGGCGGGTATGGGAACACCAGTGTAATTAAGGACATAGCTCATTCTGATGGGACAGGCATTCTCGAAAATTCCGGAGGAGATATTCGCTTCTACTTTACCACCCAATATTTCCCCAACCTTCTCAACGGGAACATTAACTTCTGAGAAGCGGTTCCAGGCGGCCGAAAATTGAGGTCTTAAATGTACCATCGCAAAACTCCTTTATAGCCTCCCCCTGAGGGGAGGCTGCTGACCAGAATTACGCTTCTTTGTTGCCTTTGATGTCCCAGCCGGCGCTGCTCTCTGCGCCTTTGCCGCCGGAAGAGCTCTGCTCCCAGTACTGCTGCTTCACTTTAGAAGCCTGGAAGGAGTAGGTCATTCCCAGGGTATCGCCGTTGTCGGAACCATTGTAATTTACAGCGGTAACCAGAACATCTTCCAGGGTAATGCGTGCATACTCAACCTGAGAGCCACCCGCTTTACAGATAGAGAGTTCGACTTTAGCGAGATGTTTACCGCTTGCGCAGTTCTTCAGCAACGCCGTGGTCGATTTGTCGATCAGTGCATTAACGTGCAGGTCGTTGAAGTTAACCTTACCCGCACCGCCGCCGCCGCCAACAGACATGTTGCCTGGCTGAGAAGCACCCCATGAGAAAGAGGTGATATCAGTCCAGCCAGTGTGGTTTGAGTCTTTAGACTCGCCGGTGACTCCGTCAACCTTCATAAACATATCAATAGCCATTATCTTTCACTCTTTATTGGTTAAGATTATTGCTTTCAAAAAAGCAAGGATATGGCAAAAAGAAAAGCATGGGGCTGAATAAAACAGTCCATATTTTACCTTTGCCTTGCTTCTGAAATATCGTTATAAACCATATTCCAGACGTCGTATTGCCGGTTATTTAACCGGACAAAAATCGGTATGCATTTTCATGGCGAGAACAACAGCAGATAATCTGATGCCCTGCCATAGACCTCATGCCCAGGCGGTCATTTCATAGACAGCATCCTGGCAGATCGTTTATAGTAAGCAGGCGCTTATAAAGTTCACAGAAGGAATGAATATGAAAAAGATCATCTCACTTTTCCTGATAGTCGTGTTGTCGCTGCTTTCTCTTTACGTCATCGCTGATATTATTGGTTCGATATATCTGGTTGCTCGCTATGAAGAATTTACTCTCTCTTCTTCCGGTCTCATTGCCGGTAAAATTCTCTTTACCGCTGTCTGCCTGGCCTTTGTTTTTATTTTAATTAAAATAGCGCGCAGAAAGCCGGTTAATTAATTTGCTTCAACTTTTCTGCTACGGCATAAAGCGATATTGACGCCATCCATAGAAACATTAACCAGAACTGCGTTAACAATCTTTCCTCGCACTACAATACTCCAGTGAGAAAAGCTAAGAACCTGCACAGGTTATTAAAATAAGAGAAGAAATAAATACCAGAAGATAATGCAGCAGGTGCAGAGCTGACTTTTTAAGCATCCTGTCATCCTCTCTGACATTTATCTCAGCAACCTTTCTGTCAGCCATCAGGCGCAAAAACCTTTCGCGCCTCATAAACCTGTAATTCAGAGGATGAATGATGCCCGGTTATCCCAGGCATCACGCCTCCCTTTCAACCCTTACGCATTATCATTTTTCAGCGACGGCAGCTTAGAGACCAGACGCAGAGAAACCGTCAGCCCTTCCAGCTGGTAGTGCGGACGCAGGAAGAATTTCGCGGAGTAATAGCCAGGATTATCCTCCTGCTCTTCCACATTCACCTCGGCAGCCGCCAGCGGCTTGCGAGACTTGGTTTCCTGCGAGGAGTTAGCCGGATCGCCATCGACATAGTTCATCACCCAGTCGTTCAGCCAGCGTTCCATTTCATCACGCTCACGGAAGGAGCCGATCTTGTCGCGCACGATGCATTTCAGGTAGTGCGCGAAACGGCAGCAGGCGAACAGGTACGGAAGACGCGCGGCCAGACGGGCATTGGCGGTGGCATCGGCGTCGTGATACTCCATCGGCTTCTGCAGTGACTGCGCACCAATAAAGGCAGCGAAGTCAGAGTTTTTACGATGCACCAGCGGCATAAAGCCATTTTTCGCCAGTTCGGCTTCACGACGATCGCTGATGGCGATTTCGGTCGGGCACTTCATATCCACGCCGCCGTCATCGCTCGGGAAGGTGTGGCACGGCAGATTTTCCACTGCCCCGCCCGACTCCACGCCACGGATTGCGGTGCACCAGCCATACTCTTTGAAGGAGCGGTTGATGTTGGCGGCCATCGCGTAAGCCGCATTGCTCCACGTATAGTTGCCATGATCGGAACCATCGGTCTGCTCTTCAAAGTCAAAGCTGTCGACCGGGTTGGTACGGATGCCGTAGGGCAGACGCGCCAGGAAGCGCGGCATCACCAGGCCCAGATAGCGTGCATCTTCCGACTCACGCAGGCTGCGCCAGGCAGCATATTCGGTGTTCTGGAAGATTTTGGTGAGATCGCGTGGATTCGCCAGCTCCTGCCAGGACTCCATCTGCATCACTTCGGGCGCGGTGCCGGTGATAAACGGACAGTGCGCGGCTGAGCCGATACGCGCCATCTCACCCAGCAGCTCAACATCCTGCGGGCTGTGGTCGAAGTAGTAGTCGCCCACCAGGCAGCCAAACGGCTCGCCGCCGAACTGACCATACTCCTGCTCATAAATCTTCTTGAACAGCGGACTCTGATCCCAGCCGGCACCCTTGTAACGCTTCAGAGTACGACCCAGCTCCTGCTTGGAGATGCTCATAAAGCGGATTTTGAGCATCTCGTCAGTTTCAGTGTTGTTCACCAGATAGCTCAGGCCGCGCCAGGCGCTCTCCAGCGACTGAAACTCCGGATGGTGAATAATCTGGTTCACCTGCTGCGACAGCTTTTCGTCGATCTCCGCGATCAGCGCCTGAATGGTGCGATAGGCATCGCTGGAGACGGTAACGGTGTTCTCCAGCGCCTGCTGCGCCAGGGTTTTCACCGCGCTTTCGACCGCAGCACGTGCCTGATCGCTTTTTGGCCGGAACTCTTTATTCAGCAGCGCACTGAACTCATCCTGACTAAAACTGGCTGCGCCCTGCGACTGCGGTTGTTGTGAAGTCTGCGTCATGCCTGCGGCTCCTTACCTTCAGTGGCCTCATCCTGCTTTGGCAGATGGGTCAGGGCCTGCAGCAGCGTAGGATCCTGCAGCACCTTACCAATCAGCTCTTCTGCCCCATTTTTGCCATCCATATAGGTCAGCAGGTTAGCCAGCTGGGTACGCGCTTCCAGCAGTTTGCTCAGCGGCTCCACGTTGCGGGCCACCGCGTCCGGCGAAAAGTCATCCATGCTGTCAAAGGTCAGATCGATGTTCAGCTTGCCTTCGCCATTCAAAGTATTGTCTACCTGGAACGCGGCGCGCGGCTTCAGTGCTTTCATGCGCTCATCGAAGTTGTCGATGTCGATTTCCATGAATTTACGGTCATCAATGCCTGGCTGTGGCTCCAGCGGTTTACCCACCAGATCCGCCAGCACGCCCATTACAAACGGGAGCTGGATTTTGCGTTCCGCGCCATAAATTTCCACGTCATATTCAATCTGAACGCGAGGCGCGCGATTGCGGGCAATGAACTTCTGCCCACTGGATTTGCTTGTTGCCATGGTTTTCTCCATACATGATGCGCGGATAAAGTGTCACAGCAGGCGCGCAGGTCCCGCTGAGTGTGTGTGCGTCACGCCTGCTTAATCGCGACGTCCGAAAATGGTTTCCAGCTGATGTACGCCGTCGGGTGCCAGTTCGCGGATGATCTCCAGAAAGTCGCGCTCGATTAAGCGCTGTACACGGTCGATCATCAGCGGGGCCGGATGACTCGGCTCATGCTGGGTGAAGTAGAGCTTCACTTTCTCCAGCATCAGCTGCGCGTCGGCGCGGGAACTGATCTGCACCGTGCGCCAGTCAGCGGCAGCGCGCGGGCTGGCCGGTGCAGGCGATGCCGCGGTTTCTGCGGGCTGTTCCACGGCGGCTGTGGGGATCAGCGCATTCAGATCGGTGGCCTGGCAACGTTCAGCGATCAGCGCAATCTGTCTGCGCAGCTGTGTGAGTTCCGGCACCGCGGCTTCCCCCAGCCGTTCGGTCACGGTTTCGCAGATGGTCTGCAGCCGCTCATGAATTTGCAGCACCGCCTCAATACCAGGCTGGTCGCCGCGCGCCAGTTCGTCGATCAGACGCGGCAGGCCGCCAGGATAGTCCGCGACTTCGGTTTTACTGCCGTCGCACAGGGCGGCCGCATCGCGCAGCGTGATGCCGTCAGAGGGATAGCGCAGCAGCCAGCACTGACGTACCGCGCCGCTCAGATCAGTTTTGTCACCCAGCAACGCCAGCGCATTAATGCGGTAGAAGGGATCCTGCTCGCCGAACTCCTCCAGCCGGGGCCACAGCGGCTCCCAGTAGAGCAACAACGCCTGTTCAATCAGCTTCAGGCCCTGGGCATAGCCCGGCAGCCCTTTCAGTTCGGTCCAGGCGTGGGTCAGCGCCAGCATTACCCGCAAATCTTTGCTGCGCGCCAGCAGCGCTATCGCCAGCTTCTCGACTCTGTTCCAGTCGGCCGGTTCTGCCGGAATGATGGTATTACCGAACTGCTGCTCCGCTTTACCGGCGCTGGCCTGCTCCATCGCCTGAAAATCGGCGTGGTACTCCAGGTTATCGCCGCCGGGATTGTCCTCGCTGACCGGAGCCAGCAGAGCCTCTGTATTCATCGTCATGCGTGTCGCCTCAGGATTCAAACATCGGGGGATAAAGTCCGTTTCGTCCCGGCTTTGCCCCACCGGCCGGATCAAACAGCAATGAAAAGAGCTGGGCGGTAAAATTACCGCTGTGAACCTGGGTATAAAGCGGGAAACCGTCGCTTTGATTGGTCCACCAGAAACTGGTGTAGAACTGCGGGTCGAAGTTCTCGCCCGGCAGTGTCCAGTTCAGTGTCGAAGGGGTATCGCCATGCCCGATGACGTTGAGAATGTCTGACGTCTCGTCCGACTCCTGCGGCGGCTGCGGCTGAGGAATGCTGATCAGCGCCTGATCCAGCTGCTCCGGTGACCCGCCGCCCTGCACCACCCGCAACAGCGTATTGCCGACCTGCTGATACCACTCGCCGGAGCGCGCCAGCAGGGCTGGCGACCACTCGGCGGGCGTGAAGTGGCGCAGTGCGCAGAGTGGGTAGTTACGGCCCACGCTGTCACGCGCGGCAATCAGGCAGCCCATCTGAATCAGCTGACTGCCCAGCATCGGCGGCACCACAAAATTCCAGACCGGCGCGTTGAGGAACGGGCGCGACGGGGCGTTATCACTCTCCTGACTGCTCTGCCAGTGATGCAGGCCCACCTGAAACCAGCTGGACCATTGGCGATAGAGCACGTCCGGGAAGCGGCGCTTCACAAAGTCACCCGCGCTGGGCACTTTGCCGTACCAGCAGGGTGCAGCGTAATGAGTCATTGTCGGGTCCTGTTTCAGGGGCAGCTAAAGCCGGGAAGCTGGAACGGGTTACGAATGCTGCCAGGGGTGAACGACAGCGTGACCTGATGACCGTCCACGCTGAAACTCGCTTCGCGGGTCAGACCGCCTGCCGCTGTCAGCCGGGCGCGGTCAAAGAAGCGATTGAGCGCCCAGGGACCGCTGGTGACCAGCGTGGAGGTGGTGCCGTTGGTCAGACCCAGCTGCATCCGCACCTGGCTGGTGCCGCCGGGGCCGGGCCAGCTGACCATCTGCACCGCCTGCGGTCCGTGGCTGTAGCGTAAAATCTGCCCATCCACATCCAGCGTCAGGTTAAGGATGTCGTTATCCATTTTTACCGTGCGCAGCGTGACGCGGAAGCCGGGCGTGGTCGCACCGTTGGCAAAGAAGGCATCGCGGATTGACTGCGCCTGCTGGAAAGGCCGCAGCAGGGCTTCGCCTCCCGGCAGGGTTTTACCGTCAATGCCCGGCGTAAAGCGCCACGCCGCGTTGGTGGTGTCGACTTTGCTGGCCAGGTTGTCGCGGAAGAAGCTGTCCATCATGCCGCTGCCGGGTGCGAACATCCGCGCCAGATCGTCTGGTGTGACCTCACTGCGCGCAGAGCGAACCAGCGGATAACGACCGGCGATCGCCTGGCGGCAGAAACTGCCCACTTCCATGGTGATGCGCTTGCGGACGTTATCCATATCGCGGCGCTGTGCGTCGCTGCTGGCACCCACCGCCATGCTGGAAACCATGTTCTGCAATGAACCCGGCAGACGGCCGGCACTGGCCTGCAGACGACTGATGGCATCGCTGGCCGGTGGCGGCATCCCGCTGTTCGCCGCATCCTGCACGGCGGTGAGGTAGCGATAGAGATCGTCAATCTGATGCAGGAAGTCATCCACCGCCAGCACCTTACTGCCCTGCTGCAGCGGCTGGGCCAGCTCCAGAACCGGCGCAAAGTGCAGCGCGACGGCCTGCTCCGGGGATGCCTGGGTAGCGGCCTGTCCGCGCGCGGCACTGGCCTCGGGCGAGGTAAACAGCGCTTCAAGGGTGCGGGTGGCGCTGTTATCCGACGGCTTTGCTGCCTGCGCGGTTTTCTCATCTGGTTGCGCCCGGTTCAGCGTCAGCAGACCACCGAGGTTGATCACCAGCTGGCGCAGCGGCGAATGGTTGCCCGACAGCAAACGGGCGGTGTTGATGCGTTGCGACAGATCGGCGCTGCTGTTGAGCTGAATATCGCTGAGGAACTGCTCCCACTGGCGGATGTAGTCCTGCACGTAGAGCTGGCGCACCGCAAGATCCGTCTGCTCACTTTTCTGCTGCGGCGCCGCGCCGCCCAGCACCCAGAGATCGTCCTGATACAACGCCTGGGTCACCGGGGCAATCTGCTTATCCACGTGCTGCCAGTAGCCATCCGGCGTATAGAGACCCGCCACACCGTCATTGACCGATTTACCGCTTTTGCGGGAAAACACCAGCTCGCTCTGGGGACCACCCAGCGCCGCCAGCGTCACCGGCTGCAGGCTGTCATCGCGTTGCAGCAGGCGCTTCAGCCGTCCATAGACGCGCTGTGACAGCGGCATCTGATTAATCAGCGCCTGCTCGCGCTTTACCAGCGCTTCATCCTTCGCATACGGCGACGAGTGAATCTGCGTCTCCAGCAACTGTTGCAGGTGCCACGCCAGCTGTTTCACCTGCTGCTGAGTGACGTTCTGCGGCAGTTCGCGTGACAGGTTGAGCATCAGCCACGCCTGCAGGAATTTGCCATCATAGTGCTTTGGCTGATAGAGCATCTGATACGCCTTCAGCGCTTCATAGCTGTAGTCAGCATCACTGCCGTTGTCATTACGCAGCCAGCGGGTGATGTTCTGCGCCACCTGCGGTAACAGCAGCTGTTTCAGTGCCTTGTCGTAGAGCGCACGGGTGGCATCGCTGACCTCGGTGCCGCGATAAAGCCCCATGCGGCGCGTCAGCGGCGGTGCTTCCAGCGAGAAGTCGGCGCTCTCCGGCAGGTGCAACAGAGTGTTGAGATAAGGCACCAGCGCAAAGAGATCCCCATTGACCTGCTGCTGAAGCTGATCGCCCAGTTGTTCAACCTGCGGCGCTTTAGCGGCCATCTCCTGCAGATAGGCTTTGTTTTTACTGTAGCTGGTGAGCCACAGCGCCCCGGCCACCAGCAATACCAGCAGCAGCGCCAGATAACCCGACCAGAGTCCGGCGCGGTTGCGCAGCTCCCACCACCGGTTGCTGCCCGCCAGACCGGACTCCTGGAAAATCACATTTTCCAGCACCCCTTTCAGGAAGAAGCTCTGCCCTTTGTTCTGCGGGATGGGCGACTCTTTATCGACCTTATCCCAGCTTCCTGACTCGCCAGCCTGCTGCCCCGGCAGATTCAGTGCGCGGTTCAGCTCGCCCATCACCCGGTCAAACGGCAGTCCCTCCTGGGTGCCGCTGGCAAAGTAGATACCGCGCGGCGCGAACTGGGTTTCAAAATCGGAGCGGGCAAACAGCGTATCCAGCGCGTCTGCCAGCAACGGCCGCAGCGCCGCAAACTCCTGCGGGAAGAGATAGCTCTCTGCCCGCGCCTGCGCGTCGCTTTCCGTCAGCAGCCGATCGGCCAGTCCGGCATCCAGACGCTGTTGCAGCAGGGAATACTCCTGCTGGAACTGGTTATTAAGTTCGAAATCGGCGGCGGACGCTTTCGCCCAGGGAAAGGTGAATCCCCAGATTTGTTCACGCTGCGCTTTATCCAGCGAGGCAAAGTAGCTACGGAACCCTTTGAGCAAGTCCGCTTTGGTGACCAGCACATAGACCGGGAAACGGATGCCGAGGCGATCGTGCAACTCCATCAGCCGCTGACGCAGTGCCAGCGCCTGATTACGCAGCGCCTCGGGCGACTGCGACAGCAGGTCGGAAACGCTCAGCGTGACGATCACGCCGTTGATCGGCTGACGTCCGCGATATTTACGCAGCAGGTCGAGAAAATGATGCCATTCGCTGGCATCACGCTCCTGCTGACTCTCCTGGGTACTGTAGCGCCCGGCGGTATCGAGCAGCACCGCGTCATTGGTGAACCACCAGTCGCAGTTGCGGGTGCCGCCAATGCCGCGCAGCGCCGACTTGCCGAATTTATCTGCCAGCGGAAACTGCAGCCCCGAGTTGACCAGCGCGGTAGTTTTACCGGCACCGGGCGCGCCAATGATCATGTACCACGGCAGCTGAT
The DNA here is from genome assembly GCF_049310725.1 of Pantoea sp. BJFS-204. Taxonomy (NCBI): domain Bacteria; kingdom Pseudomonadati; phylum Pseudomonadota; class Gammaproteobacteria; order Enterobacterales; family Erwiniaceae; genus Pantoea; species Pantoea sp. BJFS-204. The sequence continues at coordinate 23,938 of NZ_JBMOWE010000002.1, forward strand.
AGAGATACTGACGGCCAAAGCGCTGTGCCCAGAACGGCGTGCCCTTGCTGCTGTGGCGCTGGAAGTGCGCCTTTTTCAGCATGTCAGTGGCTTCGGAGAAACGCCCTGCCAGCACCTGCTCTTCACTGGTCAGGCGCTGACGATCGGCTTCCGGCGCATCGCTTTTGCCGGTTTCAAGGCTCGACATCAGCTTGCGATTGAGCCAGATGTTATAGAGCCGCGGAATCGCCTGGCCTAAGCCCCACACCAGATAGAGCAGCGCGATACTGATAATGCGGTTCTGCTCCGGCTCAAGCGGGCGCGAATCGACGATTGAGAACACCGGGCCAATCACCCAGATGATAAAAGAGAGCGCGGTAATGCCGACAAAGCCCCACGCGAGGCGGCTGGTCAGCACCGCAAACAGAATATTCAGCATGGATCAGTTCCCTCTCGCCAGGCCGTTGAGTTCGGCATGCGTCGCATCCGGCGCCACCAGCAGGGTAATTTCAACACGACGGTTACGTGCGCGATTTTCTGCGCTGGTATTAGGCACCAGCGGATTGCTTTCACCGCGCCCTTCCGCTTTCACCCGTGACGGCTGCGCCAGCTGCTGTTGCAACAGGGTCTGTACTGACCGGGCACGCGCCAGCGAAAGCTCAAAGTTGGAGGCGAAGCGGGCACTGCGGATCGGCACGTTATCGCTGTAGCCAATCACCTGAATCTGGCCGCTGACATTGTTCATGGCAGCAGCGATGCGCTGGATTACGTCGGTGTAACGTCCACGTACTTCGGTGGCCGCCGAGGCAAACAGTCCGTCCCCTTTCAGCGTCACCACGCTGCGGTCCGCTTCGTCACGCACCGCTACCAGCCCGGCATCAATTTCCGGTTTCAGGAAAGCGCGCAGATTCAGCGTGGCGGGTGGTGGTGGCGCAGGGTTGCCGATCTTCACTTCCGGCAGCGCCGTCTGATAGATACGGGCCAGTACCGGCGAGGTGTAATCGCCGAGACGCCAGTTGAGCACGATATAGAACAGGCAGGCCGCCAGCCCCGCCACCGCCGCACAGGCCCACAGCGGGATCATTGGCCGCCACAATTTGCGCAGGACCGGCTGATCGGTGGGATGCGGAGACAGCGCTGCTGCATAATTGCCACGCACGCTTTTGATCATCTGCAGCAGGCGCTGTTTGATGGTCTCCAGCTGCGAGCGACCGTTGTCCAGCACCCGGTAGCGTCCTTCGAACCCCAGCAGCAGGCAGAAGTAGATCAACTCCAGCATCAGAATGTGGCGTCTTGGGTTCTGCGACAGCTTAGCCAGCAGCTGAAAAAACTTTTCGCCGCCCCAGGTTTCATTGTGAAAGGTGACCAGCAGACCATTGCTGGTCCAGACGCCGCGGCTGCCCCACGGCGTCAGCGCCGCCGCCTCATCCAGCGCGGTACAGAGACAGTATCGCGCACCGATGATCACTTCATAGCCCAGGCCTGACTGCTGGCAGCTCAGCTCGAAGCGCCGAATCTGATCGATCAGCTGCTGACGCAGCTGCGCCGGGTCTTCATGTGATACAGAGTGACGGATCTGAGGAATGGCGTTAATCAGGGGGTTGGCCGCCGCGACCAGCACATTCTGATGGCTGGCCTCCGGCGCAAGATCGCTGTGTGATTTTTGTTGTTCCTGCATCATGCTGCGTGCTCAGTTTATGATTCTGACTGACTACGAATGGCCCAGAACTCCATGTTCAGACCTGGAAACTCACCGGCAAGATGCAGCGCAAAAGCGCCCGAGCGCTCCATCTCTTTCCATAGCTCGCTGTTCTTATCCAGTTCGAAATAGCTGTATCCGGCATGCCACGGGATCTGCGGCGGCGCGCCGGGCATCGCCCGAAGTGCCAGACCGGGCAATTGCAACTGCACCAGATCGCGAATTTTGCTGACCGGGGCGACTTTCATCTGCGCCGGGAAGTGGGTTTTGAGGGTGTCGGCTGGCACGCTGGCTTTCACCGCCAGCACAAAGCCAAACTCATGCACCATACTGCTCTCCGGCACGGTCGCGACGTTAAGACCGTGCGAACGCTGAATCAGCGGCAGCTGAATCGCGCTCTCTTCCATCACCTGGGACAGCCCCTGACGCAGCAGTAGTGACAGGCGGCTAAAACAGCTGTGCAGATCGTCATGATCATAGAGCGGCAGGCCATCGGGCGCGCGGGCTGGCGTCCAGGTACTGAGCTCCGCCGCCAGTTGCAGCCAGTGGCTGTAGAGCGTTTCAGGATGCAGCAGCGGCAGATGTTGCAGATGAGTGTGCAGGCCAAGCTGACGATTGAGCAGCGCCAGCAGCATAAAATCGACCATATCCGCGCTGTTAAAACGACCGGTGCCCGGCGCGCGCTGACTCAGCTGCTGGCTGCGTTGCTGGATCAGCCCGTGCAGATCGTTGAACATGTTTTGCAGCGGACGGCTGCTGTTAAGCGTCAGCATCGGCGGGATGTAGTCGCTGTCGAGCCGGATGTGGTTGTCGCTGCGTTTTTCAATCACCTGAGCCACGCCCATGGCGGTCCACTCGGCGGTCAGATCCTGTTCCAGCATCAGCCGCAGACGCAGTTTGCCGAACTGCACCGTGGCGCTGCCCACGGCCTGGGCATTGTCATCTTCCACTTCCGCTTCCCAGGCGAGGTAGCGCGCCAGAGAATCCTGCGACTCCTGAAAGGCCACCGCTTCGCGGCCATTGCGGCGTGCCGGAATGGCCAGCACCACTTTGCTGCGGTCAACGGAGGCAGGCAGATCAAGCGGGGCCGGACCGTGCTGTGGCTGGCTGAAGGCAAAAAACGTGCCGTCAGGCAGACAACCGCTGGCGGCGCTCAGCGCCAGTTTCCCCTGGCGCAGCAGCGCTTCATCGAACTCCAGATCGTAAAAACCCCAGGTATAGGCGCGCTGCGACTGGCCCCACTCACGCAGGGTGCTGAGAAGATAATTTTCTGACTGCTGGAAATGGTGAGGACGCAGAAACATCCCCTCGGTCCAGACCACCTTTTCGGCTCTGTTCATAGACATCACTGTTTTTCCACGCGAAGGCCGTTAATCCCCGCCACGATGCGCGCATTCAGCTCACCATCGTCACGCTTCCAGAACGCCCAGAATGAGGGTGATTCGCCTTCGGGAACCGGCAGCGACAGTCGCCAGACCTTGCCATCCAGCGCCTGATATTCCGCCATGATGCCGATGAAGCGCGCCTCGGGCAGACTCTTAATCCGCAGCGTTTTATGGGGCTGAGTGGAAGTCAGGAAGAACTGTTGCGTATTGAGTTGCGCATTACCCAGCGCGGTAGCGGACTGGTTTTGCAGGGAGTAGAAGTCAGCCGACATAAACTCCGCATCGGAGGTCAGTAATACCACCCGGACTTTCAGCGGCGCACCGCCGTTAACCTGGTTTTGCGCCTGAACGTCCAGGTTGTACCAGGCAACGGGCTGTGGAGTACTGCTGCACGCGGTCATCAGCCACGTCAGCAGCACTATCAGCGCCCCACGCCATTGCGTTGTTGTCATCATCCCGCCCTCCCTGCTTAGTGCGATTAGTTAATAATCCAGGTTCCGTTAGTGCTGTTCTGGCAGGCGGTGCTGTCACCGTTTACCGCAACACAGGTTTTCTTCTTGCTGCTGCGCACCCGGCGCTTCGGCTGGTCAGCCTTGATCGTCTGATCGTAAAGCTCGCTTTTCACCACGGCGCGAAATGGCACATAGCCGGTCAGCTGAACGGTTGCCTGCGGCGCTGCGGAGGGCGCTGACTCTTTAACGGCACTGCTGGCTTTACCCGGTTCAGGTTCTGCTGACGGCTGAGCGGGTTCACCCAGCGCCAGCCAGTTGTTCTCTACCTGACCAATCACGGTGTAGCTTTCGCCGGTTTTCAGCGTCTCCACCACCTTGCCGCCAAAACTCGGATGGCTCATCACCGAAGCGGGATAGAGCGCACGGTAGGTTTCATTGACCGGGCTGAACTGCGCAGGCGGTTTAACCGCATAACGGTGACTGATCACCACGCCATCCACGGTGCTGGTGACCAGCGTGTCATCCGTCATTTTTGGCGGCGTTTTACAACCCGCGACAGAAAAAACAAACATCAGGCCTAACGCAATACGGAGCTTCACCATTTTTTTCATGTTGTGTTCCATTCATATCCTGGAGAGTGGCCAGAGGCCGGTTGTCAGTAATGAAAATCGGGGATGTGGTGCTGATAGAGCGCCACTTAGTGCCAGCCTAAAAGAAAAACCTTAAGCAAATAGCGTTAAAGTGCCATGGCGAGGCACGTTAAAAGATCAACTAACGTTAACTATTAAAAAGCAACTATGGCGACCGGGACGGGTGCAGCGAGAAATCTGAGCTGGCAAGAAATGATCATAAACATGATCTATTTTTTTCCGTCAGATTGGATGAGGCAGGCAAAACCCAAGCTTTACTTATGCCATCCCTGGCCGAAAAACTGACATATTGACTCAGATTTACACTTGTGACGCTATTCGCTAACAAAAGAAAAAAGCGCAGCGCATAGACTTATTTTCCTGTTTTTACGATCACATTCAGTAAGTTACAAGATGTGTATAAGCTCATAGCTACCGCACGAGCCAGGTATATCCTGCCCGTAGGTATGAAATCACAATTCCTTTGTAAACATAAGCTGCGAGTTTACAGAAGATTGACAAAATTTCAACGGGCCACTTTCATAAGATTTTACTTAAGTAAAGTTTAAGTAATTTACTTAGTGCAAATATGTGTTACTTTTAATCACTCGCTTAGGATTATTCTTAACAATATGAGCAACTATGAAGTATTCTTACACAGAAACCAGACACCCCTGTAGTCAGCATTAAAAAAACTCATGTAAAAAATGGCGCTGTTTCACCAGGCCGTAATGAAGGTTAACGGCGAGGTGACCGTAATACGTGGCAGTTTTTAGCGTAAAAAACAGTGAGATAATGGTTACAAATCAGCAAGTTGATTCAATATGGGACGGTTCAGAAAGGGCTGAGGATAAGGTGGTCGTGAAGCGAGATAAGCGAAGCGCAAAACGGCCCGGCGTCGCTTTAAGAAAGGACTGATTAATTGTTCTTTATCGGCATTGCAGCCATCGCCATGCTTCTCAGCGCGCCCGGCTACGTGGAGCAAAAAAAACCACGCCATAGCGTGGTTCTGGGAGAAGAGTGCAGAGTTAACCTGGCAGGTTGCGGGCCAGAACTAGAAGAAGCCCAGCGGCTCGATACTGTAGCTGACCAGCAGGTTTTTAGTCTGCTGATAGTGATCCAGCATCATTTTGTGAGTCTCACGCCCGATACCCGACTTCTTATAACCGCCAAAGGCGGCGTGCGCCGGATAGAGGTGATAACAGTTGGTCCAGACGCGCCCGGCTTTAATCGCCCTGCCCACACGGTAAGCACGGTTGATATCGCGGGTCCAGACGCCAGCACCTAACCCATAGATGGAGTCGTTGGCGATACTGATTGCTTCTGCCTCATCTTTAAAGGTGGTGATGCCAATGACCGGGCCAAAGATCTCCTCCTGGAAAACGCGCATGCTGTTGTTGCCTTTCAGCAGTGTCGGCTGAATGTAGTAGCCGCTGTTAAGTGAGTCATCCAGCTTCTCTACGCCACCGCCCACCAGCACTTCAGCGCCCTCCTGTCGGGCAACCTCAAAATAAGAGAGAATTTTATCGAACTGCTGCTGCGACGCCTGCGCGCCCACCATGGTTTCGGTATCCAGCGGATCGCCACGTTTGATGGTTTTTACCCGCTTCATCACGGCCGCCATAAAGGGTTCGTAGATCGACTCCTGTACCAGCGCCCGCGACGGACAGGTACAGACTTCGCCCTGATTCAGGAAGCCCAGCACCACGCCTTCGGCGGCTTTCTCTATAAAGCTCTCCTCCGCCTGCATGATGTCTTCAAAGAAGATGTTAGGTGATTTACCGCCCAGCTCGACGGTCGAGGGGATCAGGCTTTTTGCTGCCAGCTCCAGAATATGACCGCCGGTTGCGGTAGAGCCGGTGAAGGCTACCTTGGCGATGCCGGAATGGGAGGCGAGCGCTTCACCCGCCTCTTTGCCGAACCCATGCACCACGTTCAGCACGCCCGGCGGCAGCAGATCTTTAATCAGATCGACAAAAACGGTGATCGACAGCGGGGTCTGCTCAGCCGGTTTCAGCACCACACAGTTACCCGCGCCCAGTGCCGGAGCCAGTTTCCACGCCGCCATTAATAGCGGAAAGTTCCATGGAATGATCTGCGCTACCACGCCCAGCGGCTCATGGAAATGATAGGCGGCGGTGAACTCATCAATCTCGGCGGCACTGCCCTCCTGCGCCCGGACACAACCGGCAAAGTAACGGAAGTGATCGACGGCCAGCGGCATATCGGCCGCCAGGGTTTCGCGAACCGGTTTACCGTTATCCCAGGTTTCATAGACCGCCATCGTCTCCAGATGCTGTTCCAGCCGATCGGCGATTTTCAGTAACAGCAGCGAGCGTTGTTGCGGCGAGGTCTTGCCCCAGGCTTCCGCCGCCGCTGCCGCAGCAGCCACAGCGTTATCAACATCGGCAACGTCTGAGCGCGGAAACTCACCGGCCGCAGAGCCGTTCACCGGGGAGGTATTGGTGAAGTAGTTGCCGTTCACCGGCGCGACGAATTCACCATTAATGAAGTTGCCATAATTCTTTTGTAGGGTAATCAGAGAACCCTGTTCTCCGGGGGCGGCATAACGCATGATCATTCTCCTGACAGGTGACTGATGTAACAATGATGAAACTTATTATTAACATGAAGCATCATCAAGAGCCTGTCAGTTCTGTTAACCGGAAACTGTGACCGCCCCGAAGGAATGGGTGTTTACGCTTCGTCTTTAGATAATTCCGACTTTTACCCAAAAGGCTGGTCAGAGAGAAACTTGTGCGGCACAAAGGGGTCAACGTGAGGATGAATTCATTCTGGAGATGAGCATGCTGGCTTCAGCTTTTACCCTGATGCGCGCTAAAGCCAATTTCGTGCATCAGTTTATCCGCAACCCGCGCAAGATGGGCAGCATTACGCCCTCGTCAGAGGCGCTGTGCCGCACCATGATTACGTCGGTGGAATGGCCTGAAAAGTTACGTATTGCCGAACTCGGCGCGGGCGACGGTGTACTGACGCGGCAGATACTGGCGCAGATGTCACCCGATGCCACGCTGGATGCCTTTGAGATCAGCAGCACGCTGGCCGATAAGCTTAATGCGCTGAACGATCCGCGCATGACGGTGCGCACCTGTTCAGCGGAATACCTGAGCGGAGAATATGACGTGATCTTCTCTGGCCTGCCGCTGCTCTCATTACCCACTGAATTGCGTGAGGCGATTCTGCGTGCGGTGTATAACGCCCTCGGGCCCAACGGCGTCTTTGTACAGTTCCAGTATACCTCGCTGACTCAGCCAGACCTGTCGCGCTACTTCACCTGGGAGCGCCAGCGGGTGATGAAAAACGTGCCACCCGCCTGGGTCTATCGCTGCACGCGTCACTACGCACCCTGAGCTTGCGCCATTGCAGGGCGCGTTTGTTGCCAGAACGCCACCAGCAACTCACGCGCCCAGTCTTTCCCCTCCATCTCGTTTGCCCCATCTTCTGTACAGCCTTTGGGCATACAAACGTTCATGATGTGCCGTGAAAATTCAGGATGAAACTGCACCGATAGCGCCTGCGGCGAATAACGGACAATCTGACAGCCATCGCGCGCAGAGGCGGCCAGCACCTGCGCCTGTTGTGGCGCGCTGATCACCGACTGGCGATGTGACAGCCAGACGCTGAAGTCCTGTGGCAATTTCTTTAGTAACGGATCGCGCTGCGCCTCCGGCATACAGTTGATTGGTAACAGCCCGCGTTCCCATCCATTGGGATTGTCCGCCACCTCGCCACCCAGCGCATAGGCCATCAGCTGGTGACCGTAGCAGACCCCCAGCAACGGCAAGCCGTGATCCATCGCTGCGCGAATCCATACGGCGCTGCGTTCGCTCCATTCAGCGTGATCGGTGACCATCGCCCAGGAACCGCTGAGGATCGCCCCGGAAATCTGGTCGAAAGCGGGTAGCGCCTCGCCCAGATGGGGCCGTACAATCAGGTATTCATCGGGTTGCAGGTTTAACGCGTCGATGAACCAGCGCGGCTGTTCACCAATCTCTGAGACAACGTTTGCAGGTGGGACTTCAAGCTGAATTAACGCAAGGGGTAAGGCGGACGTGTAGGTCATACCGAATCAGTTCCTTTAAGAAGTCGTTTCAAATCAGTCTGCCAGCAACGCGCCCGAAAGTCTCATCAGGCTGCGCCGCAATCGCAGAAAATTTCTCCCTGCGATTGGCTGCAATGCCGCAGTTCGTGCCATCATTAGCGGGCTAAGCAAAAAAACATCGAAAGGATATTATCGTGGCTGTGCGGCATTTTTTTCTGATTCTGATGGTGGTTTCAATCTGGGCCTTCAACAACGTTGCGGTGAAATGGGGCCTGCTGGAGCTTCCGCCACTTTTCCTGACGTTTATGCGCTTTGTGGTCGTCGCCATCGTACTGGTACCGTTTTGCCGGATTAACCGTCAGCAGCTACCCTGGCTGTTGCTACTGGCTTTCACGTTCGGTTTTATGCACTTCTCGCTGCTGTTTGTCGGCCTGCGCTATACCGATGCCGGCACCGGCGCGATTGTGGTTCAGCTCGGTACACCCATTGCCATGCTGCTGGCGATGGTGGTGCTGAAAGAGAAGCTGAAGCTGGTGCAGCTGATGGGCATTATGATCTCGCTGAGCGGCGTCGTCGTGCTCTCCGGCAGCCCGACGATTCCGTCGTGGTGGGTGCTTTGTCTGTTGTTGTGCAGCGCCACCGGCTGGGCTGTCAGCAACCTGATTGTGAAAAAGTCACCGCCGATTAAACCGCTCACCATGACCGGCTGGATTGCGTTTCTGGCCATTCCTGTCGTCGGCGCATCCAGTCTGTTGATGGAATCACATCAGCTCTACGCCCTGCAAAATGCGGGCTGGCACGGCTGGTTTGCCATTCTTTACAGCGCTATCGCCTCGTCAATTGTCGCCTATACACTGTGGTATATGCTGCTGAAGAAATATAACGTCAACCTGATCATGCCCTACTCACTGCTGACGCCGGTATTATCCGTGCTGATGGGCATTGTGGTGCTGGGCGACAGCCTCAACAGCTTCAAGATTATCGGTGCGTCGCTGGTAATCCTTGGTACCGCTATTGCCGTAATCAACCTGCGTAGCCTGCGGATGCATGCCCGCTTCCCGCGCCTGCGGCGGCGTTAATCCCGCGTGCTATGCTTGAGAAATCACCTCTCTCAGGAAGCACAACATGGACTCACCGCTTGCCGCCTCTCTCTGGCAGCAGATGCAGCAGGGATTGCGAAGTCGCGACGCCGCCTGGCCTCTCCCCGCCTTCGTTGATCGCGCCACCTTCTCTTCTGCCTTTGCCGTCAGTGAACTGGCGGCCACCAGCATCGGTCTGGCAACGCAGGCTGCTGCTGCGCTTATCGCCACATCCCGCCCTGAATTCGCCTCTCCGCCCGTCACCGTTAACGTCCGGCTGGCGTCACGCTGGTTTCAGCAGAGCTTTCATCCGCTGAATCGCGCGGCACCCGCGATGTGGGATGCGTTTGCCGGTGACTATCGCAGCCGGGATGGCTGGATCCGTCTGCACACCAACGCCGTGCATCACCGGCTGGCGATGGAGCGGGTGCTGGGCGCACACGCCGATCGCGCAGCACTGGCGCAGCAGGTGCAACAGTGGCAGGCCAGCGAACTGGAGCAGGCCGTTATTGATGCGGGTGGCTGTGCCGCAGAGATGCGCAGCGCCGCCGCCTGGCAGCAGCATCCGCAGGGCCTGGCCGTGCAGCGCGAACCGCTATTTAGCTGGCAGACCACACAACAGGCAGCGGCGCCGGAATGGCCGCTGGCCGAAGCCCGTCCTTTAATGGGCATTAAAGTACTGGATCTGACGCGGATTATTGCCGGGCCGGTCGCTACCCGTTTTCTTGCCAGCCTGGGAGCCAGCGTGCTGCGCATCGATCCGCCCGGCTGGCAGGAGCCGACGCTGGATGAAGAGATGAGTTGCGGCAAGCGACGAGCGGTGCTGGATCTGACTCAGCCCGCCGATCGCGAGCAGTTTATCCACCTGCTGCGTGAAGCGGACGTGCTGGTGCATGGCTATCGGGCGGATGCGCTGGATTCGCTCGGGTTTGACGCGGAGACCCTTCAGTCACTCTCACCCGGTCTGGTTGATGCCGGCCTGAATGCCTGGGGCTGGCAGGGTCCGTGGCGCAATCGCCGGGGTTTTGACAGTCTGGTGCAGATGGGATGCGGCATTGCTGAAAGAGGCATGCAGTGGCAGCAGAGCGACAAACCGGTTCCGCTGCCGGTGCAGGCGCTGGATCATGCCAGCGGCTATCTGCTGGCGGCGGCGGTGCTGGAGGGATTACGGCGACGCATTACTGAGGGCCACGGCAGCCAGGTCCGGCTGTCGCTGGCGCGCACCGCGTGGCTGTTGCAGCAGCATCCCACCGATCAGCGCACAGGCTCCGGCATTGCGCCGCAGGTTAAGGATAACCTGCCCTGTTACGAATTAACGCCGTGGGGGTTTGGAGTGAGGCTGCGAGCGGCCGCCTGGCTGCCCGGCACCCCACAGCTCTGTGCGACGCCAGGCTGTGCGCCGGGTACGCACCCGGCGACGTGGTGAAGCGAAACATTAGATAATTAGAAAAATAATGTTGATGGCATTAGATTGCTATCTTATTATTTACACATGGCTCAGGGACGAAGTTCATTGAAACGGGGTGCAGAATGGTCAGGGTAGACTGGTCCAGGCGGGCATTGAAGCACCTTATGAAGATCGACAAACGTTACCAGAAAATCATTTACCAGAAGGTGGGTGAGTTAGTCTGTTTCCCGGTCGTCACACTGGACATTAAAAAATTGCAGGGCAGCGATAATCACTACCGGCTGCGGGTTGGCAACTACCGGGTCCTTTTTACGTTAACCGGGGGCGAACCGGTGATTCTGGAAATTACAGAGGTAGCAAGAAGAACATCCGTCACTTACTAAAGCTTTTTGGATACCGGCATAGCCTTACGCACTCACGACCTCTGCTGCGACACACAATTACCCGGATAAACTATGTCAAAACAGTACATCTATGATGAAGCAGGCAAACCCCAGTTTGTGGTCTTGCCGGTGGCGGAATATGAAAGGCTGCTCTCGGCCAGCGATGGCGAATGGGAGACTATTCCTGTGGAGGCTGACGAGCACGACGATGAGACGATCCCGCACGACGTTGCAGGGATCATGATTGAGCAGGAAGTGAGTCTTCAGGCGGCCTGGCGCATCTGGCGGGGGCTCAGCCAGCATGATGTGGCTCAGCAGTTGGGAACCACGCAAAGTGCGATCTCTCAACTGGAGCGTATTGAAAGTAAGCCGCAGAAAAAGACGCGTGAACGTCTCGCAAAACTGTATGGCTGCCGACCCGGGCAGTTAATCCTGTAAGCCGATTAAGAGGGTTCAGGTGCCCGAAAAAAAGCACGCCGTATCCAGAGAATCCCCCCAGAACCCATTGAGAAAGACGATTCAGCACTGTGCGCCGGGTACGCACCCGGCGACGTGGTGAATCAGGCGTCAGGCGTCTCTTCGCTGCTATCCAGCAGTTCGTTGTACATCGCCTGGATCGCTTCGCGGCTCAGCATGGCAAGAGTACGATAAAAAGCGGTGGTCGCGTGCGCTTCCACTTTACCCAGGAAAGCACCGCACCACGGCAGCAGATACTCTTCAAACAGCGCCATCTGCGCCGCGCTCTCATCTTCCGCTGACTGATCTTCCAGCCATGACGCAGCCAGCATCAGCACACCAAAATGATCAGCAGGCGCATCGCTCAGCGGCATTCCGCGTGACGTTAAAAACGCACGCACTTCTGGCTCCGTTTTGCCTTCCGGCCACTGTGAGGCGTACGGCGGCACGTTGCAATCGCTGCCAACAAACAGCGCGTTGTAATCGGCGGCCAGCGCCTGGGGATCGCTGTTCTGTTGCAGACGGGTCAGCAGCTCATCCTGCTCCAGCGGCCACTGCGACTGCAGTTTGCCTTCACGCAGCAGCGTAAACAGCGGCACCAGCAGCGGGTCCTGCGGCTGACGATTAAACAGTGAGCCGATCACGCGGCACAGAATGGAAAACTCATTCATGAGTCAGATTTCCTTGAGGCAAGTAAATTAAAAGTCAGCCAGTTCAGCAATATGTTTGCCGCTGCGATGCTCCAGAAAGTCGAGCAGGCGACGCGGCGTGACATTTAACACCCGATCCTCAGGAAAATCCACCTCGCGGGCGATGCGCAGGCAGTGATCGAAGTGACCCAGCGTAAACGCGGTGTGGGAATCGGAGCCAAATGCCAGCCGTCCACCGGCATCGCGCACCGCGGCAGCGATAGCCCGGCAGTTCGGTTCACTGCCCGGACGCGAATGGGTAAAGGAGGAGTTGTTCAGCTCCAGCGCCACATCGTAGTGCGCGGCTGCCTCGGCGATAGCCGTGATATCGACCGGGAATTTCGGGTTGCCTGGATGACTGATTATATGGACCAGCCCGCCCGCCATCGCGGCGATCATCGCATCCGTGTGATGTTTCCGGTCGCGCGGCGCATAAACCGGCTCGTGAAAACCGGCGACGATCAAATCCAGCGCATCGAGCATCGGGCCGGAACAGTCGATTTCACCCTGCTGATTTTTAATATTGGCTTCGATACCGCGCAGAATACCCACGCCATCGATCACGCGCGGCCAGACGCGCATATTAATGAAGTGCCAGTAGTGCGGCGCGTCGGCCATGTCGGGGCCGTGATCGGTAATGGCAAACAGTTTCATGCCGGTTTGCTTCGCCTGAGTCACGTAGTCGTGCAGCGTGCTATAAGCATGCGTGCTGGCGATGGTGTGCATATGCAGATCTACCGGATACATCCTCTTCTCCTGCTGATTGCCCCTGACGGGGCCGGTTCATTAATAGCCGCGCTGACGATCCACCTTGCCCTGCGGCGGCTCGCCTGCCTGGTCCTGGGTGATGGCGCGGGCGATGTAGTCGATAGCTTCGTCGATCAAGGTTACCGCCGCATTATGGGGCGTGATCGTGACGCGCGGATGTGACCAGAGCGGATGCGCTTCCGGCAGCGGTTCAACCTGAAAGACATCCAGCGCCGCCGCTTTCAGCTGCCCGCTATTGAGCGCGGCCAGCAGATCTTCTTCCACCACCTGCGCGCCACGCGCGATGTTGAGGAAGAAAGCGCCGTGCGGCAGCTGCTGTAAAAAGTGGTGGTCGATAAGATTAATGGTCTCGTGCGTGCTCGGCAGCAGGTTGATCACCACCCGCGTCTCCTGCAGAAAGGCAGGCAATGCATCGCGACCGGCAAAGCTGGTCACGCCATCAATTTCTTTGGGTGAGCGGCTCCAGACGCGTAACGGGAATCCCCAGGGTTTAAGGCTTTCCGCCACACTCTGCCCCAGCACGCCCGCCCCCAGGATGCCGATAGTAAAGTTTTCACGCGTGTAAGCGGGGAGCGGCTGCCAGCACTGTTGCTGCTGCTGGAGACGGTAGTCGTCAAAACGACGGAACCAGCTCAGTACGCTGTGAACCGCATACTCCTGCATCTGCCGCGCCATGCCGGTATCTTCCAGCCGGTACAGTGGCACGCTGTCGGGCAGCATCTCAGGGTTCTGCTGCAGCTGTTTCAGAATCTCGTCCACGCCTGCCCCCAGCGCAAAGACGCCGCGCAGGGTGGCGCGTCCCTGTAGCATTTCTGTGGGGGGCGAACGGACCAGCGCGTAATCAGCCGGACCATTATCGCCTGGCTGCCAGGCACGCACCCGCGCCTGGGGCAGCCGCTGTTGTAAACCGTTAATCCAGGCCGCTGCAGACTGCGACGGGTGATACCAGATGATCTCCATCCTGCTCTCCTTTTTTTCTTTCAGCGTCAGGGAAAAGTAGGGTGAGAGCAAGAAAAAACCAGCGTAATAAAGCGGTTTTTTCCATAAAAATAATTCCCGTGGCTTCACATTTCCGGCTCGCTTCAGGGTGAAGTGGTCAGATAAGGTCTAAAGTTGGTCCTGTGGTCAATGCGTTACGCGCGGCCGCGTTTCGGACAAGGAGAAAAACCGATGACAAAAATTGAGGTAAACGCCGCTCCACGGCGTCAGCGTTATGCGCCCTTTCTGCTCACGTTGCTGCTGAGCGTACCCGCCTTCACTGCCCAGGCCGACGACAACAGTCGCATGCTGAATAATCAGCCGCAGCCGCCTGACGTTCGTTTAGGACCGCTGTTTAATGCCGTGCAACAGGCGAAGTTCTATCCCGATCAAAAGACCTTTGCGGATGCGGTGCCGAAATTCGATCCCGCCTCAATTCTTGCCGACTGGCAGATGCAGAAGAAACAGCGCAATTTCGATCTTAAGCGCTTTGTGGATGCCAACTTTACCCTGCCCGCGGCTGGTGACAAATATGTGCCACCAGCCGGACAAAACCTGCGTGACCACATTGATGGCCTGTGGCCGGTGCTGACGCGTACCACCAGCAGCGCCGGTCAGTATGACTCGCTGCTGCCGTTGCCCAAACCCTATGTGGTGCCAGGCGGGCGCTTCCGTGAAGTCTATTACTGGGACAGCTACTTCACCATGCTGGGGCTGGCCGAGAGCGGACACTGGGATAAAGTGCAGGATATGGTGGATAACTTCGCCTCGCTGCTCGACCGCTATGGCCACATTCCCAACGGCAACCGCAGCTACTATCTGAGCCGGTCACAGCCGCCGTTCTTCAGCCTGATGGTCGATCTGCTGGCGACGCACGATAACGGCAAAGCCTATACCCGTTATCTGCCGCAGCTGCAGAAAGAGTATGACTACTGGATGGCAGACAGCGATAAAGTCGCGGCGGGCGCAGCCAGCAAGCGCGTGATTAAGCTGGCGGACGGCAGCCTGCTCAACCGCTACTGGGATGCGCGCGACGTGCCACGTACAGAATCCTGGATGGATGACATTGCCACCGCCCAGAAAGCGCCGCAGAGGAATAAAGCCGAACTCTACCGTGAGCTGCGTTCCGGTGCGGCGTCGGGCTGGGATTTCAGTTCGCGCTGGTTTACCGATGCGCATAACCTGTCGACAATTCGTACCACGCAGCTGGCCCCGGTTGACCTCAACAGCCTGCTGTTCCATCTGGAGCAGACCCTGTCGAAAGGCTATCAGATGAACAAGCAGAGCGATCTGGCGAAGCAGTTTGCCGATCGCGCGGAGAAGCGCCAGGCGGCGATCAACCGCTATCTGTGGGACAGCAAACAGAACTGGTACGCCGATTATGACTGGCAGAAAAAGCAGGTCCATCCTCAGCTGACTGCTGCCGCGCTGTTCCCGCTCTATCTGCAGGTCGCCAGCGATAAGCAGGCTGAAAGCACCGCCAGCGCAGTGGAAAAACAGCTGCTGAAACCTGGTGGTCTGGTGACCACCACCGTGAACAACGGTCAGCAGTGGGATGCACCCAATGGCTGGGCACCGCTGCAGTGGGTCGCTGTGGAAGGTCTGGAGCACTACAACCAGCCAAAACTGGCGAAAGAGGTGGGATTACGCTTCCTGCAAAACGTCCAGAACACCTATGACCGTGAGCATAAGCTGGTGGAGAAATATGTCGTTGATGGCAAAAATCTCGGCGGCGGCGGTGGCGGTGAATATCCGCTGCAGGATGGCTTCGGCTGGACTAACGGCGTCACGCTGAAACTGCTGGATAAGTACTGCCCGAAAGATAAAACCTGTAACAGCGCCCACGATATTCCGCAGGCGTCTGCCTCACAACCTTAATCCTCTCTGGATACCTCTGGCCTTGCCGGGGGTATCCCCACTTCATTTCCGCGAATTTTACTTGACCTTCTTTCATCAACAGGCAAAATTGCAGCCAATTTACAAAAGGTAATAATTCTCATTATGATAATGAGATTGCCTATCAAAGCTTTTATTCACCTGCCTGAACCTTTGCCAAGAAAGGAATTTTGATGAAACTGTCATTGTCGCTGAAAGGTTATGTTCCCCTATGCACCCTGGCGCTGACCGCGCCTGCTCTGAGTTATGCTGCCGATATGGTGGTAACCGCGCAACCGCAGGAAGATTCGACCTCGCCGACCCAGGGCTATCTGGCGACGACCAGCCAGGGCGCAACCAAAAGCGACCGTCCGCTCATCACCACGCCGCAATCGATTTCCGTGGTTACCCGCCAGCAGATGCAGGATCAGGGCGCGCTGACCCTGAACCAGGCGCTGGGCTATAGTTCCGGCGTCTTCACCAACTTCGGCGGTGCCGCGACCCGTTACGACACCATTGCCCTGCGTGGCTTCCATGGCGGCGATGTCGATAACACCTTCCTCGACGGCATGCGGCTGATGAGCGACGGCGGCAGTTTCAACGGCCTGCAGGTGGATAACGCCTTCCTTGAACGCATCGACGTGATCAAAGGCCCCTCTTCTGCGCTCTATGGTCAGACGGTGCCGGGCGGACTGGTGAACATGGTCACCAAGCGTCCTCAGTTCAGCGAAGAGGGTCACATCCAGTTGCAGGCGGGCAGCAACGCCACTACCGGCACGATGTTTGATTACACCAATGCCATCAACGATCAGTGGGCGTTTCGCCTGACCGGCGTAACCCGCAACAGCGATACCCAGTACGATCACACCCGCGAAGAGAAATATGCGCTGATGCCGCAGCTGATGTGGCAGCCGGATGAAGATACGCATCTGATCCTGAAAGCCTATCTGCAGAAGGATCCGTCGGGCGGCTATCACGGTTCGGTACCGGGTGACGGCAGCCTCACCGAACACAACGGCTACAAGCTGAGCAACGGCTTTTATGAGGGCAACAGCGATCTCGATCAGTTCAAGCGTCGCGAGCAGATCTACAGCTTCGATTTCGCCCATCGCTTTAACGACGTCTGGTCATTCTCCTCGACCGGCAGCTACAGCCACTCGAATGTCGATCTCGATCAGGTCTATCAGATTGGCTGGGACAGCGTGAATCCCGATCTGCTGAACCGATATTACTCTGGCGAGCGCTCTTCGCTCTCGGCCTGGTCCACCGATAACCGCTTACAGGCAGAATTCGGCACCGGAGAACTGGAGCACCGCGTCACCCTGGGTGCTGAGTATCATCGTTATAAAAATGAGATCACTGCCGCTGGCGGCTCGGCCAACCAGCTTAATGCACGGACTGGTGAACAGGTTGGCGACATGCCTGATTACACCTGGGCCGATAAAACCCGTCGCTACTATCAGACTGGCCTCTATCTGCAGGATGAGATGAAGCTGGATCGCTGGCATCTGGATCTCTCCGGTCGTTATGACCGCATTGTCGCCAATAACAGCGGCAGCGACCGCCGTCAGGATGATCACATCAGCGGCCGTGCAGCACTGCTCTATGCCTTCGACAACGGTATCTCGCCTTACGTCAGCTGGAGCCAGGCGATTACCCCGACCGCGCTCACCGATCCCAACAACAACCTGCTGAAGCCGACTACCGCCGAGCAGTATGAAGCCGGGGTGAAATATCAGCCAGTCGGCACCCGCGATCTCTATAGCGTGGCGGTCTATGACCTGACGCAGAAAGATGTGGCGAACCGCGACGTGCTGACGGCGACTTATACGCCATCAGGCAAAGTGCATTCACAGGGCATCGAGCTGGAAGCGCGTAATCAGTTAACCCCGCGTCTGAGCACCGTGGCGAGCTATACGCTGAATCATCTGCGCTTTAAAGAGTCGGTAGATGGCAACGACGGACATACGCCATATGTCACACCCAACAGCATGGCTGCACTCTGGGGTCACTATCAGTTTGATTACGGTCTGAGTGCGGGTGCGGGCGTGCGTTACATCGGCAAACAGTGGGCGGACAATGAAAACACCACGCGCGTGCCGTCGGTGACGCTGTTTGATGCGTCAGTGCGGGCCGATCTCGGCGTCTGGAACAGCAGCCTGAAAGGTGCCTGGGTACAGGTCAATGCCAATAACCTGACCGATCGTACCTATGTAGCGGGCTGTTACGGCACGGGCTATTGCTACTGGGGCGCAGAGCGCAGTGTAATGGCGACAGTCGGTTACGACTTCTGATTGCAAAATAAGAGATAAAAAAAGGGGACGAATCGCTTCGTCCCCTTTTTCGTTTAAACCTTTACGGTCAACTGCGTACTTTGCGGTAGATAAACAGCACCACGATGGCACCGATAACAGCGACCACAAAACTTCCGAAGTTAAACCCATCGACGCGGCCGAAGCCAAACAGCGTACTGATCCAGCCACCCACTACTGCACCGATAATACCCAGAACGATAGTCAGAATGAAACCGCCACCGTCTTTACCCGGCATAATCCACTTCGCCAGAATACCTGCGATTAAGCCAAAGACGACCCAGGAAATAATACCCATCTGTTGCTCCTTCCTTTTTTGATTAAATCGTGAACGCCTGATTAATCAAGCGGTTTACCGCGATAAGTATAACCAGCTTTTCAAAAAATGCCTGCCTGCTCACAGTTATTATTGATGAATAGCATGCTAAAGCTTTTTTTAGCCGCGCCGATAACCGAGACGAGGCAAAAAAACCGCATCAATAAAGTAACCCCCCTTGTGGAGCAGGACGTGAAAGAAGCCGACCAGGAACAATATCTAAAACGTGGCACGCTGGCGGTTCTTGGCGTTATGAAAGATCTGCTGCGATTGCAGACGCCATTACTGGTGCGCTTTCCGCGTGGGCAGTTTATCAGCCGGATGCTGGCTGCCGATGAAGATCGCCTGCTGTTTGACCTCGGCAGTAATAATCTGGATAACGATTATGCCCTGACCAGCGACGATCTCAGTATCACTGCGGAAACCTACGGCGCTAAGGTGGAATTCAGCCTCGCCGCGCTGGAAATCGTGGAGTTTGAAGGGTTACCCGCTTTCAGCGCGCCGCTGCCAGACCTGCTGTGGCAGATCCAGCGACGTGAGTTTTTTCGGGTCTGCGCCCCGCTGGAGCCGCAGTTCTGGTGTCATACCGTGTGGCCCGATGGCAGGAAAACGCGCCTGCGTCTGCAGGATCTGTCGCTGGGCGGTATCGGCGTGCTGGTGGATGAAGCGCTGCCGGACGGGTTGCAGGACGGTGACAGCTTCAACCCGTTCCGGGTCGAGCTGGGCGAGTATGGCCATTTTGACGTGCCGGTAAAGCTGCTGAGCATTGGCGAGCGCAGCGTGGTGACCGGCAAAAATGAAACCCGCATCACACCGCGACTGAGCTTTCGTTTTGCCACGCTGAACCCGGCGCAGGAGCGGCAGCTTCAGCAGATTATTTTTGCCCTTGAGCGCCTGGCGCGCGATAAATCGACCCGATTCCAGTAACCGCTTTACGGATGCGCCACACAGGTGGGCCGCATCCAGGCTATGCTTCTTGCTTGTTTTCTTTTAAACCGGAACCCAGCAAGGAGACCCTCCCCAATGGAAAACTGGCTCTCTTCACGTCGTTTTCATTCCCTCTTTTTTAATCAGGAACTCTGGCTA
Source organism: Pantoea sp. BJFS-204 (assembly GCF_049310725.1). NCBI lineage: Bacteria > Pseudomonadati > Pseudomonadota > Gammaproteobacteria > Enterobacterales > Erwiniaceae > Pantoea > Pantoea sp. BJFS-204. The sequence goes on from NZ_JBMOWE010000002.1 coordinate 43,495, forward strand.
AACAGCGCCATCGTGGTGGTGTCCACGCTGGTGATTTACTGGATATTACGTACTCTGATTCGCTTTATCTCCAACCGGATTGCCCTTTACAGCGAACATCGTCATGTTCGCGCCACTGCGATTCTGGTGGAGATATTGCGCAGTACCAGCCAGACCCTGCTGCTGATCTTTTCGCTGCTGATTGCCCTGAAGTTTGTCGATCTGCCCGAGTCGTGGAGTGTAACCATCGCGCACGGCTGGTTCCTGGCGCTGATTGTGCAGCTCGCTCTGTGGCTCGACTGTGGCATCCGGCTATGGCTGAAGAGCCTGCTGCGTGACCCGCTGCACGTACGCAACCCGGTCACTACGGTGATCCTGGGGATTCTGCTGCGGGTGGTGGTCTGGATCATGATGTTCCTGGCCATTCTGTCGAACATGGGCATCAACATTACCGCACTGGTCGCCAGCCTTGGGGTTGGTGGTATCGCGATTGCGCTGGCGATTCAGACCGTACTGAGCGATGTGTTTGCTTCGCTGGCGATAGGCTTTGATAAGCCGTTTGAGCATGGCGATTTTATTGTCTTTGGTGACATTGCCGGTTCCATTGAGCATATCGGCCTGAAAACCACCCGACTGCGCAGCCTGAGCGGCGAGCAGATTGTCTGCTCAAATACCATTCTGTTGCAGCAGACGATTCACAACTATAAGCGCATGCAGCAGCGCCGCATCGTCTTTAAGTTTGGTATCAGCTACGCCACGCCGTCAGAGCAGGTTCGGGAGATCAGCCCGCTGGTGAAAGAGATTATCCAGGGCGTTGAGACCACCCGTTTTGACCGCGCCCACTTCCTGGCCTTTGAGGATTCAAAACTGACCTTCGAAGTGGTCTATTTTGTGCTGGATGCGGATTACAACAAGTACATGGATATTCAGCAGGAGATTAACCTGCAACTGATGGCAGCACTGGAAGAGCGAAATATCCGCTTCGCCTTCCCGATTCGTCAGGTGGAGTTCAGCGGCGGCAATCTGCCACCGGTGGATCTGGTTGCGGTACAGAATGACGATGACGAGGTGCGCAGAATGGCGCGCTAAATCAGTGCCCGCCTTCCTTTTCATGAGTGGCGGGCATACAAGCCGGTGCGGGCGGAATCGTGACCGCACCGGCTGCTTCATCCCTTGCATTCAGCCGTTCCGCCTTACCGCTTACTGATGCCGATAGCAGCTCACGCCGAGATACTCACTGAACGCTTCCTGCAGCACACCAGCCGTGGCAGAGTGATTCATTGCCACATGATGCTCAAAGCCGTTACGGCAGATCCACGCCAGCAGTGTCTCCAGCTGCGGCACCTGGATCACCGCACGGCAACCTACCGTGTCCAGCGGATCGGTGACCGACATTCCCTCTCCCACATAGGCTTTGATTTCGCCGCTGAAGTCGTCGGTAGAGAGGCGGAAATAGGTCAGATCGCCCTGCTTCATGCGGCCATGCACTGCGCCACAGGTGTTCTCTTTGCCCACGGTGGTGCCGATGATATCCGCCGTGCCCATGGTCGCTGACTCCAGGCTGGCGCTGGCGAAATTACCGCAGTGAAACAGCACACATTTGTCCCGCTCGTCGCCAAAGTTGTTGTTCCAGTCTGCCAGCGAGGCGGGGTTCAGCGAGCAACTGGCGAGCGCATACATCGACAGCGCCCCCATCACATCCACTTCGCAGGCGCTGGGCATCAGCTGGCCCGACATCACGCTCATGATTGAGCAGACGTTAATGCCCAGGTTCTCCTGCAACGATGTCCAGCACTGAATGGCGGTGGTATCGATATCGTTGTCGCTGATCCACTCGCTGATCACCACAAACAGTTTGGCCATGGTCACCAGTTTTTCACCCGGAATCCCCCGCGCATCGGCGTTGGCCTCCAGGATTTCACGCTTCTCTGCCACGCGGATATCGTCATCGCGCAGACGGTTTGTGCGGGTAAAGATCTCCGATAAATCCAGGGTCTCCACCGCGATGCCCATCTTCTCCAGCAGCTTTTCGCTGTAGCGCACGGTGTTGAATCCGGCGGGCCGGGCACCAATTGCCCCGACGCGTACCCGGCGCATGGCATTCACCACCCGACAGAGCTGGCTGAACCGCTGCAGATCCTGCATAAACACGTCGCCGCTCAGTGCGCAGACGTGCTGGCGGGTCAGCGTAAACGGGATGCCATATTGCCGCAGGTTGTTGCAGAGTGAAATTTTGCCGCAGAAGCTGTCGCGGCGGGTCGCCAGTCCCATTTTATCCAGATTGTCCTCTTCGGCCTGCACCAGCACCGGCACATTCAGCCCGGCGAGACGCAGCGCTTCCGCGATGGCTTTTTCATCACCAAAGTTAGGCAGCAACACCACAATGCCGTGAATCGCTTCGCGGTGCTGACGAAACAGCGCGGCACAGGTTTTCGCCTCCTGACGCGTCTCGACGCCGCCCAGGTTGGTCTGGTTCTCATCCAGCATCACCGTATTAATGTTCATCTTTTCAAACAGCGCGACCGCCTGCTGGCGCGCCTCGCCCACCAGATAGCTGGGAAAAAAACCCCGGTTGCCAATAATGACGCCGAAGGTTAACTGCTGAGGAAGTGTTGACATGGCTCTGCTCCGGATAAGGATTAATGTGGCTGATAACGACAGCGTGCAACGGCGTCAATCCAGCCTTTATAGTTTTCCTGCATACGCTGCGCGTGCTCTTCACGCGGCATGATGACGCTGCCGCCCTGCAGCGCCTGCATATCACTGCCCTGCTGCCACCATCCCAGCACTTTGCCTGCCAGCAGTGCCGCGCCCAGCGCGGAGACCTCGGCGGTAGGCACCCGCTGCAACGGCCGCTGTAACACATCCGCCTGTAACTGCATCAGCCAGCTATTTTCGGTGGCGCTGCCATCCACACAGAGCGCCGGAAGCTGCTGGCCGCTGGCCTGCTCCATGGCAAAAAAGACGTCGGCGATTTGCCAGACGATCGACTCCAGCGCCACCCGCGCCAGCACGGCGGGTGTGGCGGCATCCGTCAGTCCGCACACCATGCCGCGCGCCTGCAGATCCCACCAGGGCGCGCCCAGGCCAGAGAGCGCCGGGACAAAATAGATGCCCTGATTATCGTCGCAGCGCTGCGCCATCGCGGTGAGCTCGCGCGGCTCCTGCACGCCGAGCATTCTGCCCAGCCAGGCGGCACCGGAACCGGTGTGGGTAATGTTGCCTTCAAAGGCATAACGCAGCGTGCCGTCGTGCCAGGCTACGGTGGTGCTGAGGCCATTTTCCGTCAGCAGCGGCGTCGCCATGGACATCATCAGTGAAGATCCGGTGCCGTAGGTGGCTTTCACCACTTCAGACTCGCCGCGCCGCTGCGCCTGTAAGGCGGCATGAGAGTCGCCGATGCGCGCCAGAATCGGCGTGCCTGGCGCTAAGCCGGGAATATCACTCACCGCGACCACGCCCTGTTCACTGGCTGAGGCGGTGATGCGCGGCAGCGCGGCGCGCGGCAGTTGAAACAGCGTCAGCAGCTCGTCGTCCCAGTCATTAAGATGCAGGCTGTAGAGTTGAGTACGTGAGGCGTTAGCATGATCGGTAATAAATACCTCGCCGGCGCTGAGCTGCCAGCTGAGCCAGCTGTCGACCGTGCCGATACAGAGCTCACCCGCCGCCGCCCGCGCCGCGCCGTCAGGAATGGCGGCCAGCATCCCGGTCAGCTTGGCGGCCGGAAACATCGGGTCAACGGCCAGGCCGGTCAAACCGGTGATGCGAGGTGCTTTGCCCGCCTGATGCAGGTCGCGACAGAGTGACTCGGATCGTCGATCCTGCCAGCTCACCAGCGGCGTCAGCGGCTTGCCGTCACGCCGCTGCCAGATCAGCACCGACTCGCGCTGATTACTGATCGCCACTGCCGCGACAGGCGCGCCACCACAGGCTGCCAGGCAATGGGTAATGGCCTCTTTTACCGCCTGCCAGATCGCCACAGGGTCCTGCTCAGCCAGTCCCGGTAGCGGATGTTGCAGGGTTAAGCTCTGGCTGCCGCGTGCCACCACACGGCCATCGCGATCAACCGCAATCGCTTTAGCATTGGTAGTGCCTTCGTCGATCGCCAGAATCAGGGGTCCCACCATGTTTATGCTCCTGCGCAGATGCGCGCTGCACTGTTCACCACGCTACTGGCATCAATGCCATGATGGGCACGGGTAGAGGCGCGATCGCCGGCAATTGCATATTCCCCATCTGCAATGCCGAGCCGCAACAGCGGGATGCCGCAGCCGCCTTCCGCCAGCACTTCGGCCACCAGGCTGCCGACACCGCCATTAACGTTATGCTCCTCTACGGTAATCACCGCTGGGTAGTGATTTAACAGGTTGCGCAGCTGTTGGGTATCACAAGGTCGAATCGATGGAACCGCGATCACACCGGCTGAAATGCCCTGCTCAGCCAGTTGCTCAGCAGCGTGAACCACCTCGTGAACCGTTGAGCCCATCGCCACCAGTGCGATGTCGCTGCCTTCACGCAACAGGTCGATCGCGCCCGGCCTGAACTGGTAGCTTTCTTCGTGCAGCTGCGGCAGATCTTTGCCATCCAGACGGATATAGACCGGCCCGACATGCTCAAGGGCGTAATCGATGATCTGACGGCACTCCAGCGGACAGGAAGGCGCATAGATCTCGATGTTGCCGAAACCGCGCATCACCGCAATGTCATCAATGCTGTGATGGGTACTGGCTAACGGGCCATAGCTGGTCCCGGCATTCAGCCCGAACAGTTTGACGTTGGTGTTGTTGTAGCAGACGTCGACTTTTACCTGCTCATTGGCGCGTGACACCAGAAACGGCGCGGCGTTACAGGTCACTGCGACCTTGCCGCCCAGCGCCAGACCGGCCGCCGTGCCCACCAGCGTCTGCTCAGCGATGCCGACGTTAATCAGCCGGTCGGGAAACGCCTTGATAAAGGGGGCGATTTTGGCCGTCGACGTGGAGTCGGCTACTACCGGCACCAGATCCACACCGCGATTCACTGCGTCGATAAAGGCCGTGACCATGACGCTTGCTAAATGTTGTGCATTACTCATCTTTCAGTTCCTCCAGTGCCAGTGCGATCTCTTCGCCTTTCGGCACCCGGTGATGCCATTCCGCCTTGCTCTGGATAAAGGAGACGCCAAATCCCTTCTCGGTATGCGCCACAATCACCTGCGGTTTGCCGTTCTTCGGCAGGTTTTCAATGGTGTCGACCACCGCCGCCATATCATTGCCGTTGCATTCGGTGACCTCCAGCCCGAAGGCGCGCCATTTTTCCGGCAGCGGATCGGTGTTCATGATGTCGCGGGTCGCGCCCGCCAGTTGCAGCTTGTTTTTGTCATTGATGATGATCAGGTTGTCGAGGCCGTAATGCGCCGCCACCAGCGCCGCCTCCCAGTTGCTGCCTTCAGCTAGCTCACCATCGCCGGTCACCACAAAGATGCGGCGCGGGCTGTTATCTTTTTTCGCCGCGATAGCGATGCCCACCGCCACCGGCAGGCCGTGACCCAGCGCACCAGTATTCAGCTCAACGCCCGGCGTTTTCTGCCGTACCGGATGGCCGGGCAGATGCGAGTCGGCATGCTGATAGGTCGCCAGCCAGTCGGTCGGGAAGTAGCCCGCTTCCGCCAGCACGCAGTAATAACCCCCCACCGCATGCCCTTTGGACTGGATATAGATGTCACGCTGATCGTCGTCTGTACGATCCGGTGCGCAGTTCAGAATGCGGAAGTAGAGCGCGGTGAGGATCTCTACCTGTGACAGGTCAGCGCCGGTATGACCGCCTGCCGGGCTGCCCGCGTTAAGCTGGATGATGCGGCGGCGGATTGCCCGCGCCCGGCGCTCAAGGTCATCGACCGGAAGATTGAAAGGATTCATACACTACCTCTGAATTTTAAATCGGTTATGAATATATATTCACGTCGGTTAAAAAATTTTGTGCCTGAAAAAAGGGGCTAATAAACTGAACCGCCCTTTGTTCGCTATTCTGCCCGTTAAACCGGGCAGGCCGTCCGCTGCCAGGAATCACTCAGCGGCACCTCCTTTCAGGTTTCACGCACTTCCCCGTCAGGGTTTTGCCGGTGTCCCCTCCTCGATTAACGCTTTCTGAGCCACCACGGCCGCCTTCTGCTGCATCCGGCTCTGGGTCTGGTCGATGATCACCGCGATGATAATCACGATGCCTTTGATCACCATCTGCCAGAATTCACTGACACCCATCATGATCAGGCCATCCGCCAGAAAGCCGATGACGAAGGCACCAATCAGCGTGCCGAGGATGGTGCCGCGTCCGCCCGCCAGCGACGTGCCACCCAGCACCACGGCGGCAATGGCATTCATCTCAAACGCGGTGCCGTTAGCCGGATGGCTGGCGACCAGTTGCGATGAGACCACGATGCCAGCAATCGCCGCGCAGAATCCTGACAGGGTGTAGACCAGAATTTTTACCTGCCGGGTTTTCACACCCGACAGTTCAGCGGCACGTTCATTGTCTCCGATGGCATAGACCTGACGGCCAAACGGCAGGCGACGGGCGATGTAGGCGATCACCAGCGCCAGCAGCACCATCATCCAGATGGCGTAAGGCAGCCCCAGAAAGGTTCCGGCACCAATCCGATCGAAACCGGTATTGCCCAGCAGCGGATTCCCCTGCAGACCAGGAAAGGTCTCGCCGCCGGAGGTGAGCATCGCCGCGCCGCGCAGGATATACATGGTGCCGAGGGTGCAGATAAAGGGTGCCACGTTGTAGCGGGTAATGATCCAGCCGTTGCCCGCGCCAATCAGCGCGCCGATCAGCAGCACCACCGGCACAATCACCCAGACGCTGGGAAAAATAGCGATGCCAAACATCGGCAGCACAATGCCTTTGGTAATCAGCCAGCCGGCGATCATGCCGCACAGTCCCAGCGTCGCCCCAATCGACAGGTCAATTCCCGCGGTGATAATGACAAAGGTGATGCCCAGCGCCAGAAAGGCGTTGATGGCGATATGTTTCACCATGATCACCAGGCTGCCGGTGGCGAGAAAGTCCGGCACGGTGATGGCGAAGAAGCCGACGATCAGAATCAGCGCAATAAAAGTGCGCAGCTTCAGAAGCAGCAGCAGAATGCTTTCACGTGAACTGAACGCCTTAGCCGGAAGTGTGGTCAGCGCGACGCTGTCATTGCTTTTCATGCTCAGAACCCCTGCGCACTTGCTTTCACCAGCGCTGCCTCTTCCGCCTGGTCGCGGGGAAGATCAGCCGTAAGTTTGCCGCCCGACATCACCAGGATGCGATCGGCTACCGCCATAATCTCTTTCAGGTCCGAAGTGGAGAACAGCACCGCAATGCCCTGCTGCGACAGCGCCACCATCATGCGAAACACCTCTGCTTTTGCACCGACATCAATGCCGCGACTCGGCTCATCCAGCAGCAGCAGGCGCGGATTGGTCAGCAGCGCGCGGCCAATCACCACTTTCTGCTGGTTGCCACCACTCAGCGCGCTAATGGCCACGTCCGGCGAGGAGATTTTGATCGCCAGGTTGCCCACCGTCTGGCTTACCGCCTGCTGCTCCGCCTGATGGGCAATGGCAAAGCGATGTGACAGACGCCGCCACAGGCTGGCGATGGTGAGATTACTGGCGACCGATGAGACCGGGAAAATCCCGGCGCGTTTGCGATCTTCCGGCACCAGACTCATGCCCATGCGGATACGGTCGGCGGTGGGCAGACGGGTCGGCAGCGGTTTGCTGTCGAGCCACAGCTTGCCCAGATAGTGACGCTGACTGCCAAGCAGACACTCAAACAGCTCGGTGCGGCCTGCGCCCATCAGCCCGTAAATCCCGACAATTTCCCCGGCCCGCACCTGAAAACTGACATCATCCACCAGGGTATTGCCGTTGGGGCTGACGCAGGTAATGTGCTGCGCCTCCAGCACCGGCACGCCAAACTCACGCGCTTCCGGCAGGAAGGTGGTGACCGGTTCACTGCCCAGCATCTCACGCACGATCCACGGTACATCGATGCTGCTGACCAGCGCTTCGGCCTGAAAGCGCCCGTCGCGCAGAATGGTGATCACGTCGCCAATTGCCATCAGCTCTTCCAGCCGGTGGGAGATGTAAATCACGGTAACGCCCTGCTGTGTCAGGTCGCGGATCACCCGGAACAGGATCTCCACTTCGGTTTTGCTCAGCGCCGAGGTCGGCTCGTCGAGGATCAGGATGTCCGCATCTTCCGCCAGCGCTTTGGCAATCTCGACCAGCTGCTGCTGACCCACTTTGAGATTACCGACCCGCTCATGGGGTGAAATCGGCTGATCCAGGCGCGCCATCAGCGCGGCGGTGCGGCGAGCCTGCTCTGCCTCGTTGATCGGGGCCAGGCCGCGCTGGATCTCCCGGCCCAGAAACAGGTTTTCAGCCACCGTCAGGTTCTCAAACAGATTCAGCTCCTGGTGCACCATGCCGATGCCGTGCCGGGCGGCGTCACGGGTGCTGCTCAGCGTCAGCGGCTCGCCATTCAGGAACAGCGAACCGGCCGTGGGCTGCTGTACCCCGGCCAGAATTTTCATCAGGGTCGATTTTCCCGCCCCATTCTCACCGATGATGACGTTAACTTTGCCGCGCCAGACCCGATAGTCGACGCGATCCAGCGCCAGCGTGCCGGGAAACAGCATCGATATCTGTTCGGCCCGCAGAATGATCTCATCGTCCATCAGGGCGTCCCCCGCTTCAGCTCAACCGCTACCACATCTTCAACGCTGTTCTGCCCGATGGTTACGGCCAGCAGCGCCTGCACCGGCTGGTTGACCCAGCTGGCATCCAGCGGTGGCAGTTGCTTCACCGCGTGACGGTTCAGCGCCCGCGTCAGCTGGGCGTACTGCACCTGATTGGTAAACTCTTCGAAACGGAAACCGGCGGCATCCCGGATAGCGTTACTGCGCAGCACCGGCCCGACACTGACCGCCACCGGCTTGCCGTTAATCATCAGCGTCAGCGTGCGTTCACGCGGGTTACTCTCATCAAAGGCGCTGGCTGTCCCCCCGGCTCGCACGAAGACGCTTTCGCGCCCGCCGGGTTTGACCGTCTGACTTTTCGCCTCCATGTCGGCCCAGCTCAGCGCATGGCTGTTCGCGGTGGTCATCACGCGCGGCTGCCAGGTCTCTTCCGCAATCTGCTGCGGTGTCTGGGTGGTATAGCTGGGTTTCGCGTGCGGATCCTTCGGCAGGATCGGCTTACCGTCCGCATCCAGATCCACCACGGTGCAGGCGCTGAGTAGCGCCATACCGGTCAATACCGCCAGCATCCGTTTCATGGTTATTTCGCCAGGTTGAAGTTTTTCAACTTAGCGGCGTTGCTGTCGTCAATCAGCACGCAGTCCATCAGCTGCTTCTCCTGTTTCTGCGCTTTGCCGTTCTTCAGGTAGTAATCCGCCTGCGTGACCGCCATCTGCGCCTGATCCCAGCCCGGCTGCAGCACCGTCGCTTTAATATTGCCTTTGTTGAGGATCGAATCCCGGGTGTAGTCGCTGCCATCAAAGCCCACCACGATCACCGATGTTTTCCCGGCGGCTTTCAGCGCGGCTTCGGCACCCAGCGCCATGGTGTCGTTACCGGAGATGACGCCCACGATGTTGGGGTGTTTCTGCAGCAGGGTTTCCATGCGGCTGAAGGCTTCGGTCTGGCTCCAGTTGGCGCTCTGCTGAGCCACCATTTTCATGTCGCTGTAGTCATCCAGCACATCGTGATAGCCCTGCGACCGCACGCCCGCGTTGGTGTCAGACTCTTTGCCCAGCAGTTCAACATAGTCCCCTTTGCCGCCCAGCAATTTCGCAAATTTCTCCGCGCCCAGCTGCGCCCCCTGATAGTTGTTAGAGACGATCTGCGCTACCGCGATGCCGGTTTTGTTGATCTCCCGGTCAATCAGGAAGGTCGGGATCCCGGCATCTTTGGCTTTCTGCACCGGCCCGACGGTGGCGTCGGCACCAGCGTTATCAAGAATGATCGCTTTGGCTTTGCGCGCAATCGCGGTCTCAATCAGCTGGTTTTGCTTGTTTACGTCATCATCGTGCGACGCCACCAGCGTGGCGTAACCCAGCTCTTTGGCTTTCGCTAAGGCCCCTTCCGCCTCGGCTTTAAAGAACGGGTTGTCATGGGATGGGGTGATAATCGCCAGCAGGCCTTGCTCTGCCGCCAGCGCGGTCGCTGAAAAGGCGAGCATCGATGCGAGCAGGGTCAATTTGATCAGAGGACGAGTCATTATTTTTCTCCGCTTGAATATATATTCACACGCGATTTTATATGCATAATGACTATGCGCCCGCGCTGACGTGCCGTCCAATGCGCGATCGTCAAAAAGCGAAAACGATCACAAATTAGCCTGCGTTGTGATTTTGATCATCCTGGTTAACAATACCGGGCAGAATCAGAGAGGGAAAAACCGATGGCAAAACAGGATGAACAGCGACTGATGGTGAAGATTGCCACCCTTTACTATGTCGAAGGGTTGAAGCAGTCAGAGATTGCGCAGTCGCTGACCTTATCGCAGTCGTTTGTCTCACGCATTCTTAATCGCAGCGTGAAAGAAGGTGTGGTCAAGATCAGCGTGGTGCCACCAGCCAACATCTACCCTGAGCTGGAAAAGGCCATTGAGCAGACCTATAACCTGCCGCAGGCGATTGTGGTGGATGTGCCGGACCAGGCGTCGTCGCTGCAGATTAAGCAGGCGATTGGATCGGCGGCCGCTCACTATCTGGAGACCCGACTGCGAAACGATGAGCTGATTGGTATTTCGTCATGGAGCGGCACGATCCGGGCGATGGTTGATGCGCTGCATCCGCTCAACAGCGCCTGCAAAGGGGTGATCCAGCTGCTGGGTGGCGTCGGGGCTAACGGCAATGTGCAGGCCACGATTCTGACGCAAAATCTGGCGGCGCTGCTGAACTGCCCCGCCTGGCTGCTGCCGTCGCAGTCGATTGAGCATTCGGTCAGCGATCGCCAGCGGCTCTCTGCCAACGCGGAGGTCGCTGAGGTGCTGAGTAAATTTGAGCAGGTCGACCTGGCGATTGTCGGCATTGGCGATCTGGAGCCGTCGGCGCTGTTACGTAATTCGGGCAACTACTACGATGGCAGGATGCTGCAAACGCTGGCGGCGCGCGGTGCGGTAGGCGATATCTGTCTGCACTATTTCGACGCCTGCGGACAGCCGGTGCTGAAAGCAGAAGAAGATCCGGTGATTGGTATGGAGCTGGCACAGGTAAAACAGTGTCCACAGGTGGTCGGGCTGGCAGGCGGAAGAGAGAAAGCCCAGGCGATTCGCGGTGCGCTGCTGGGCGGCTACATCAAGGTGCTGATCATCGACTATCCCACGGCGCGGCTACTGCTCACGCCGCAGGATTCATCACAACCGGTCAGATAGTGCGGTAAGCCGTGGTGACTTTCCACAGATAGCGCGGGGCCTGCGCCGCCGGATGCTTGTTCTGCACATGCTGATAGAACTCATCCGGTGACATCGCATTGATCATCGCAATGGCCCGATCGCGATCGCTGGAGAAAGTCCGCAGTAACGCCCCTGCGCCGTTGGCATAAGAGACGATGGTGGCATAGCGCAGGGTCAGCGGATCGCGGATGCCCGACAGCGCGGAGTTCTGCAGAATGCGGATATAGGCGGTGCCGATATCAATATTTTTGGCCGGATCGCGCAACTCGGCATTCGACGGCTGACCACGACGGCCCAGCGTGCGATAGACTTCGCGCCCGGCGGTCGAAGCTTTAATCTGCATCAGCCCCACCGCATTTGAACGGCTCACCACGCCCGGATTTCCACCCGACTCGACACTGATAATGGCGCTGATCAACTTCTCATCAACGCCATAATGACTGGCGGCATCTTCGGTAAACATCGCCCAGGTGCCATTGACGCTGGACGGCGGTGCCTGAGTTAATGGCGTGTTGCGCTGCTTAACGGCATGGTGCGGTGGCTCGCTGGCACAGCCGGTCAGGAGTAACGCTGAGAGTATAAGGTGTCGGATTTTCAGCAATTTTTCATCTCGTAGCTGTTGTGGCGAATGCTATCATACCCAGGCAGCCTGAGAGCAAAATTACCGTTTATCCTAAATGCATGAAAATGCGGCGCGTACCGTGACTTCAGCGGCGCTTTTCGCCATCATCGCCGTCAGTCAGGCGCTAACAGCAGGAAAGTATGATGATTTCACGTTCAGTTCGTCTTATCTCCCCCTCCGGTTACTGTCACAATCAGTCTGCGGCGCTGCAGGGCATTGCACGACTGCGTGCGGCCGGCCATCAGGTAGAGAACGAGCAGGTGATCACCCGCCGTTTTCAGCGCTTCGCCGGTACGGACGCGGAGCGCCTGGCGGATATCAACCAGCTTGCCAGTCTCAGCACGCTGCCCGATGTGGTGCTGGCGGTGCGAGGCGGTTATGGTGCCAGCCGGTTACTGGATTCCATCGACTACATCGGCCTGCAACGCCGTCTGCTGAATCAGCCGCTGGCGCTGTGCGGCCACAGCGACTTCACCGCGATTCAGCTGGCGCTGCTGTCGCAGGTCGGCCTGATTACCTTCAGCGCACCGATGCTGGCCGGTAACTTCGGCGCCGCGACCTTATCTGAATTTACCCTTCACCACTTCTGGCAGGCACTGACTTCACCTACAGTAGAGGTGACATGGCAAAGCGAAACGCCTGACGAGGGTGAATGGCAGGGTACGCTGTGGGGCGGGAATCTGGCGATGATCTGCTCACTGATTGGCACGCCGTGGATGCCGCAGTTTGAGAACGGCATTCTGGTGATTGAGGATGTGAATGAGCATCCGTTCCGCATTGAACGCATGCTGATTCAGCTGCAGCAGAGCGGCATTCTGGCGCGACAGCGGGCGATCGTTACCGGCAGCTTCACCAGTACAGCCCTGACAGAATATGACAACGGGTTTGACTTCAGTACCGTCTGGCAGCGACTGCGTGACACCACCGGTCTGCCGCTGATTTGTGGATTAGATTTTGGTCATGCCGCTGACACCGTAACACTGCCTTTGGGTGCCAGCGCACGATTAGCGGTCAGCCAGGGCCACGCCCGTTTGCAGGCGACCGGGCATCCCGTCCTGCGGGAATAGCGTTTGTTTCAGGAGATCGACATTGAAGCCGTTGTATGACGATTTGTGGATCTCAACCCCGGAATTTCCGGTGGAAGATGCCGTTAATGACCTGATGATGCATGGCTTTATGCTGCGTCACCCTCGCGGCAATCTGTTGATTGGCCGCGTAGAAAATCCGCTCGATCATGAAGTCATGGCCGATACCGGCGGCGTGATCCGCCACTACCTCACCCACTGGCATGAATCCGCGCCCGGTGCGGCGCTGATCCAGCAGCGCTTCAGCAGCGCACTTTACTGCCATAGCCGATCGCTGGGCCCCATCAGCCGTTTTGCTGAGCCTGATGACACCTTTTCGCAGCAGGAGACGCACTTCGGGGATTTCCATCTGCTGCCAACGCCAGGACACACACCGGGCAGTTGCAGCTATCTCTACACCTCGCCGCTGGGGCTGACCTATCTGTTTGTTGGCGATACCGTGACGCGTTCGCATGACCGCTGGATCACGGTGCTGGTGCCGGACAGTAATCCGGCTGAGCTGAGCCAGACGCTGGAGTTTTACCGCTCCCTGCGTCCCGACGTGGTGCTGATGAGTACCACGCGCGGGCATCTCTCCTGGAAAAAAGTTACGCTGCAGAGCTGGCTGGCCGCGATTGATGAAGCAGAACAGCATCCGCTGGATTTGCGTCAGCAACCATTATTCTGATTACAGGGCTTTCGTCAGATAGTGGCGCTGATGATGCCGCGGATAGTTATCCAGGCTAAAGCGCAGCGTATAGCCGAGCTTTTCATAAAATGGTCGCGCCTGAAAACTGGCGGTATCCACCTGGGCAAAGCGGCAGCCGCGATCCCGCGCCTCCTGCTCTGCCGCCTGCATCAGCTTACTGCCCGCCCCCTGCCCGCGTAGCGCCTCACTCACCCACAGCATATCAATCCGCAGCCAGTTTCCGGCGGTTGATCCGGTCAGTCCGGCCAGCTTTCTGCCCTGGTCATCACGAATAAACACGCCGATCGATCTGATCTCATCAATATTAATATATTTGCTGTTGAACGCAGTCAGACCCAGCCTGACTTCATCCAGATCCTGCGTTGTGACCTTATCGGTAATCTCGGGTTGCATAGTGGCTCCGTGGGTTAAGTATCGGAGTGCTGACGATCGTCGTAGCGCTCCAGGCTCAACGCATCAACATCGCGTTTTTCGCTGCGGCTGCAGGGCAGCAGTTTATCGCTGTCGCGGTAGACAAAAAAGGTCGCCTGGTTGCGCTGGTTCACAATCAGCTGATCGCCATTGCGAAAGCGGGTAATCGCCACCTTATCACCCGCCTCTAAACGGGTACGCTGCTGACCGGCGGCAATCTGGAAATGCCCCGGCGGCCACATTAACGTGGTTAACCCATATTCGGCACGCGAAACGGTCATGGTTGTCCGGCCGGGACAGTTAAGCTGAAATTCCGTCTCGCTCCAGGCGGGTGCGATGTGACAGGCCAGCAGGCCCAGGGCAATTAACGCTGCCTTCATGCTGTGTCTCCGCTGATTTTATTGAGGTTTTTTAGCTTAACACATCACAGGACGGAGAAGGGACGCGGGGCAACCCGCAGCAAGACCATTGAAAGATAGAATCGGCGTGCGAAGAAATCTGAAAGTTGAGAAAAAATAAAGTAATCCGGCCAGCGTAACAGGCTGCCACACTGACCGGATATGATTATTCGGCTGCTACCTCGGCGGCCACTAACATCAGTGCCAGCCCGGCATTCTCGCTATCATAAGCCTGCATTGCTGCACGTATATCCGCTGAACAAGCGATCACCTGTTGCTTCTTATCGGCTTCTAACTGGTCAATCGCATGGCGAATAATCATTAGACTTGCTTCTTCTTCGTTCATCATTTATCCCTGAATTTGCCTAAGTGGTGCGCAAAGGAGCCAAGAATAACGTTTATTGATAAGCAAAGTCACCCTTTTACATTCCTGTTGCTTAACGATTAAACAAATCACAAACAGGAAGCGCAGCGTAAACTGCTATGATTAAGTAATCAGTGACGCAGCAGGATAGACTCTGCGCCACGAAACTCCCAGGGATTGAAGCAGGTAGAAAATCATGATGCGTCTCAGCATTTTTATCCTCATCGCGATGGTGACTGGATGTTCATCTGGCCCGAAAGGGGTGGAATGTCCGGGTGAGGTCTCGACAATTTATGGTCAGTCGATGGGGCATACCCAGGGCGTGATTTTTGATCTGGTTAATAGCTTCACCGTGACCCGGGATAAGGTCAGCGTTAAGAGTGGCCCGCTGCAGTCGCTGGATCGCTTTAAATATGTTCCCTCCGCCGTCACGCCTGAGGGCTATTACGCGCAGCGCCTGTCAGATAAGCAGTTCCGCCTGATCAACCCTTACCAGGACACCCAAATCACCTGGACCTGTCCATAAGGGATGAATCCTGCTGCCAGATGGTTTATTGTCAGGAAACGTCAAGCAGCAGGTCTCCCCGATGGAAAAGCGTCTGGATAACAACGGTTATATCGACTTCCCCTTCCCCGCCACCCGCAATGCGGATGGCTCCGTGAATCCCTGTGGCTTTGATCTGACGCTGGAAACCGGTCGTCTTGAGGAGATCGCGGTGCTGAAACATTCAGTGAATCTGCGGCGGCTGGTCGAGGAGATCAATCTGCAGGAGGGGCTGTTTATGACCTTGGCCTGCGACTGGCAGCAGCAGGCAGATGCGGTCTGTGGCTTTATCGATGTGGCTTTTCGTCCCGACCTGCCGCAACACGGCTTTGAGGAGACGCTGCAGCTGGAAGCGAACTTTTATCGCTACCTGACCGGGCAGGAGCAGCAACATCAGATGCCCGCGGAGACGCTGGTCAATTATGCCCGTTCGGTACTCGACTGGAGCTGGTCGCCGTTGCGCCAGCGTCAGCGCGATTATGAAAAGATCACTATTCAGTTCTATTGCCCACAGGCGGATGACGCCGAATGGTGTTTTGATCATCTGCGTCACTTCCTGGTGAGCGTCTATCCGGCCTGCGTCGCCGCCCGTTCACTCTGATCTTCATTGCCCCCGGAGTCGCTATGCGTTCTGCTGCGCTGTCTGCTGTCACGCTGTTCTGCTCACTGTTTTTTGCCGCTGCTGCCCAGGCCGATCGCTGCCAGCAAATTCGCGCCGGTCTGGATATCGGTTCCGGCACCACCAAAATTGCGGTAGCCCGTGTCAATGCCTGCCAGCTGCGCATCGAAAAGATGCTGTATCAGGATCAGCGCGCCGTGGCCTGGAACGAGGCCTTAGCGCATTCAACAGATAATCAGCTCAGCCCGGCGATGACTCATGAAGGTGCCGCCGCCCTGCAGCAGCTTTTAACGCAGGCACGGCGCTTTCATCCACAGCGGATCAGCGGCGTTGCCACTGCGGTGTTCCGCAACGCCAGCAACGGACAGGCGGTCATCGATCAGTTGCAGCGCCAGACCGGTGCGCAAATCAGCATCATCTCGCAGCAGCAGGAAGCGAAACTCGGTTTCCTCTCTGCTAAAGCCGCGCTTAACGATCCGGCGATCCGTGATGAGCAACTGCTGGTCTGGGATATTGGTGGGGGATCGATGCAGATGACTGCCTGGCGACAGCAGGCGGGTCAGCCGGTTGCGGATATCTATCAGGGCAAACTGGCCTCGGTGACGCTGAAAAACTTTATTCTGACGGTGCTGAAGAACAGCCCGGAGGCCAAATCCCCTAATCCGATTGGCTCCTGGCGGCAGTCGGTGCTGCGCTTTGTGCAATTTTATGCCGCTAATGAGGTCAGTCCGCAGATTAAACAGGATCTGGCGAGCCGTCGGGTCATTGGCATCGGCGGCGTCCATGGTTTTTCAATCCGCAATCAGTTACCGGGCAAACCCCATCGTTACAGCCTGACGACATTAAGTCAGCTGTCGCAGCAGCAGGTCTGGAAAGGCGACAGTGAACTCCCGGGCGACTACCGGGCCACTGATGTCAGCAATCTCTTACTGGTTGAAGGTTATATGCAGGCGCTGAAAATTAATGAGGTTACGATTGTTGAGGCCAGTCTGATTCAGGGCGTGCTGCTGCAGTAGCGCAGCGTTTCCGCACTATGCTAAACCTCAGGCTTAATCAGCCGGATAGCATGATCCAGCATCCGCTGCTCATCCCGTTCACTGTGGGCCCGCTGCTGACGTATACGTTTAAGCAGGTCGTAGATTTCGCCACGGCGGGTGTCATGGCCGCGCTCCGACAGCACAATGACCGCATCGCCAATGACCCGGCAGACTTCGTCATAGTCGTCATCATTCAGTGCATCACGTTTCATTGCTTATCCTCCGGCTGTAGCTTTGGCTATGGCTGTGGCAGCGCCTGAGTGCGCCTCTCTTTCCAAAGGCTAGACAGTAAATCCCTTACCCGCAAACGCAGCGCCATTAACAGCCAGAAATGATTTTTTAGCCCATTTTCCTCCGCTGGAGGAGCAGAATTCACTATCTTTGCTACGCTTTGAGGGTCTCACTCAAAACCAAGGAGCAATAAATGTCAGGAAAAATCGAAGATAAAGTAAAAGAAGCCGCTGGCGCAGTTCAGGAACAATGGGGTGCAGCAACTGGTTCATCTGAGCATCAGGCTAAAGGCGCAGCACGCCGTTACACCAACCAGGCAAGCTATGCTGCCCGCGATGCTGCTGACTGTATCAAGGATCAGGTTCAATCCAATCCTGTTGCAGGTCTGGCCGTTGCTGCAGGCGTTGGCGTATTTATCGGCTTCCTGCTGGGCCGCAAGTAATCGCGCTGAACGTCAACAGAACGGGAGCCACTGGCTTCCGTTTTTTTTTGCCTGGACTCTCTCCGCCGGCTGAGAAACATCTGAAAGATAAGCCTTTTCAGGCCAGAATGCGGTAAGTATCTATGCTTAGTCTGGTTTCGTCTCTTTCTGACAACATCAAGGTGACCTTATGAAAACAATTCCTGCCCTGCTGCTGGTTGCAGCGACCTTAACCTCTCTGGCGGGCTGCTCGCAGAAGAGCGACGCAATTAAAGATGATGGCCGCCCTCATGCACCAAGCGGTCAGTCGTCACCGGGCGGTACGCTGGGTTCAGGCCCGGTGGGTCAGCCACAGTCGTAATACCCTGCCCCGGCACACGTGCCGGGGTTTGTTTTATCGCATGTTTTTTAATAGATAGAAGTCATAGAATAATTCCGCTAATAATTAACCTGCTATTAGTTATGGCCGAAATCAGAGTATTTTCCATACTTTCCTTTTTATAAGAATCATCCCATCTCTTTTTAATAATCTCTTACTTCTTTTACACAATTCTGTATATATACCCAGAATAAACAACATTAAAATTGTGGAAACAATTTAAACGAAATTTCTACGGCAGCGAAAAAATAAACCTTAATAATGAACTTTAGTCGCAGAAATATTCTCTAATAACTCACAACACCTTTTGTTAAATATTATTGATACGTTTAAGAGAATTCAGACGTGAAGAAAAAAAAGATTTATCTGATAGACCGACTTTTAACGCTCTATTCTCGATTTTCCAGCAGAACAAAACCACAGGCCTTGCACGACCTGGCCCCACAAACAGTGGTGATTTACTCCACCACGGCACTGGGCGACTTTCTGATGAATACGCCGGCTATCTGGAGCCTGAAAAATCGCTTTCCCGCCAGCAAGTTTATTCTGGTTTCCAGCAAGAAAAATAAGGATCTCGTCAGCCGTTATAACTGGTTTGATAAGATCTATATCTGGGATAACAAACTGGCGAATTTCCTGCCGCTTTTTTTCAAACTGCGCCGTCAGAAACCTGACCTGTCAGTAATATTACACGCCCATTTCCCCTACGATATTATGAGCTCGGTACTGACCGGCAGTAAGGTGATTGTGCGCGATCATTACGGCCGAGAGTCGCCTCTGCTAAATAAATATCTCGATCACTATTCAGGCTATTTTGACGACCATACCATCAAGCGTAAGCTGAAACTGATTGAAGTCCTGGGCGCAGAGACAGAGCAAACCCGGATGCACCTTCCGGCACTGAACAACAGTCCGACTGCAAAGGCTGACCATCGCCGTATCGGTTTTCAGTTAGGGGCATCAAAAGATATTCGCCGCTGGCCGCTGGCCTCCTTCAGCCAGCTGGCGACAGCCTTGCTTGAACGCTGGCCTGACACGGAAATTATCGTTACCGGCACCGCCGCTGAGCAGCCTCTTGAGCAGGAATTTATTGAAAGTTTGCCCCTGCACTACCGTCAGCGTGTGACCCCGATGGCGGGTAAAACGAATCTCAGCGGCCTGATTAGCCTGATTCGCACGCTGGATGTGCTGGTTACCGGGGACACCGGTCCACTGCACATCGCCGTGGCCGCGCAAACGCCGACGGTCAGCCTGTTCTCGACCGCCAATCCGCGTTATACCGGTCCCTGCCAGGACAGCGATCGGCACATCATTATTCACCGCCCGGATAAAACCGCCTCACAGCATCCGATGGCAACGATCAAGGCCGATGAGGTCGGGCAGGCCGTGGCGAAACTGGTGGGGTAATGAACGACCTTTCTCAATCCATCATTGCGCTGATTGAGCACCACAATCAGCCAACCGCACTGGGCTGGTTCCGTAAAGTGGATCGGGCGGGATTTCATCTGCAGCAGTTACCGCTGAGTGAGGTGGATTTCGCCATTCTGATGAGTGATTTTTTTATCACTTTCGGCGTCTGTTCAGAACAGTATGATGACGCCCGCTATTTTCCGGAGCCGCGCCGACGGCGTTTTGCAGTGGCAAACTGGTTTACTGCGGGCACAGCACAGCCTTATCGTCCACTGACGGTCGCCATGCTGTATGAAGCGGCCAGACTGGGACGCTGGCCTGAAGAGGCTTACTGAGTAATGGTATGGGCGAACGCGTCATAGACCTCGCTGCTGCTCAGCGCATTGACCTCACGTGACGCCGGTTGCAGCACCTGATAGTTAACCTGCCACGGGTGCCAGCATGCCGGATCGCTGTCGCCAAACAGCGCGACGACCGGCAATCCCAGCGCCGCACCAATGTGCATTGCCCCGCCATCACTGCTCACCAGCCCCTGACACAACGACATTGCTGCAATTAACTGCGGCAGGCTGGTGGTTGCCACCGCCTTGATCGGCAGATGCGGGCAGAGCGCCATAATTTCACGCGCTTTTTCATCATCTCCCGGATGACGCGGATTATCACGGCTACCGGGTGACCAGAGCAGCATTATCTGGCAGGGATGACGCGCCGCGATTTTTTCAGCCAGCCCGGCAAACCGCGCGGCTTCCCACTGCTGGCTCGGCTTGCGGGCGCTGATTTGCAATGCATAGACCGGAACAGCGGGATCAATCGCACAGCTGTCACGCAGGCTGGCCGCGATTGCCGCATCCGGCAGCAGCGTCAGTTTGCCTGGCGCTGTGGCGCTGAGATTGAAAGGCCGCCCCAGGCTAAACAGGGTTTCGCTGATATGACACGGCGACTGGCTGGGTTGCGGCAGCAGATCGGTAATCAGCGGATGGGGATGGCCCAGGGCGATCACTCTGGCAGGACGCACTGTTTTAACCCACTTCAGGCCATGCTGATCCCAGCGGCTTTTTGCCAGAATCACCACATCGTAACGCTGTTTTTTCAGGGTCAGCATCAGCTTCAGTCGCTGTAAGAGACAGGCCAGTCGTCCCTGCCCTGCCTCACGGTGATGCAGTTTAGTGTAATAGAAGAGCTGCCGGATATCGGGATTATGCTGCAACACTGGCGCAGCGTAATTGTTAGTCAGCACGTCGACCTGATGCTGCCCCGACTGCGCCAGCGCACTGATCAGCGGCGTGGTCAGTAAGGTGTCGCCAATATTATCCCGACAAATAATTAAAAACCGCATGTCTGACATCCTCTGCGCAAAGGCTACGCCGTTCTGGCTGAATAAAAGTAAGACTCGCCCGGTTAACGTTCTGAAAACGGTAACGTAACGGTATAGTCAGCAAATTAGTCAGCGCAGTGTCAGATTGGTTCCATAGTTGCGATATTGTTAAAATATGAGGCCAGCACGACAGGCCAGAGACAGGCCTGAATTATTAACCGGATTATTATTTTTACGGCGTCGGCCATGCCGGGCCAGCGTATAGGAAGGAAAAGGCCGCCCATGGCGTAATACTGGTCAGTTAAGATTAGATTTGTAAAGGCTGTCACGGTCAAACGTGCCAGCTTTTTTCCGGGCGAGCGAGCCGCAGTGCGGGCCAGCGCAGGCCGGGGTCGCTCAGGGGCAGGCAATCCGCAGCGCTGAACAGAATGAGTCTGCCAGGAGAGCCCGCAGGACGCGGGCGAAAGGCGGGGCGGCACAGGATGTGCCATCCCCGGCGGTCCGTCAGGCAGGCGAATGAAGTGAAGGAACCGCGCAGTGGCGCGAGGACCTCCAGCCCCTGAGCGGCACCAGACTGCGTTATCACCTGTCGCTTAACTGACTGGCATTACGCCCATGGCGGCCTGAGGTCTCTGGCTTGATGACCGGGATCGGTCAGTCGCCGCGGGTTGTCAGCAGGCTGATAGCCAGCTTCATCACGGGTTCCGGGTTGATTCCGGTAAACATTTGATGAATTTTTTCAGAAATGGCTTCACCAGTCACCGGCTTATTTTCAGCCACGATTTCCATCACCGCCTGTCCAAATAGCAGGCGACATGCCGCAATGGCATCACTTACCGCTTCATCATCCATAATGCTCTCCCTCTGTATCGGCAGAAGCGTACACGTCTGCGGCAACCGGATCATGCGTAACTCTATTTTTTTGTGGTACAGGTTACAAAAATGGATCAGCTGTAAGGAGCAAATAACGTGGCCCGACACATTTAATGCCGGGCGCTTAACTGGTACTGAAAGAGATTAACAGAGGGTCGTTTAACAAATCAGGCGTGACAGGGTGGATGACAGATATGCGTTCACTCACTCTTTTACCGTGGCATCAGACAATTCAATTTGCAGAGAGAGTAAAATGCCAGTCAGCGGGAAATGATTTAGCAGCACTCTCACGGAGTAAATGTCTTAAACAGCACGGTGCGAAAGCAATAAGCGCTTAGATGAGTAATCGCTATAACGATGATCGCGGCAAAGCCTGGATTGTGGTTGCTGCGTGAAGGTGATTTTATAAACCGTTTTGGGGAGATTTTGAGGAAAGAAAGCGGGAAGTAAAAAGCCAACACGATTTTTACATTCGTGTTGGCTGTATGTTACGTAATGCGGATTACATATTTTCGATGATCGCGTCACCAAACTCTGAACATTTCAGCAGTTTAGCGCCATCCATCAGGCGTTCGAAATCGTAAGTCACGGTCTTGTTAGCGATAGCGCCTTCAACACCTTTAACAATCAGGTCAGCCGCTTCGAACCACTCCATGTGACGCAGCATCATTTCTGCGGACAGAATAATTGAACCTGGGTTCACTTTATCCTGACCTGCATACTTAGGTGCTGTACCGTGGGTCGCTTCGAACAGCGCACACTCGTCACCGATGTTGGCGCCTGGTGCGATACCAATACCGCCAACCTGCGCTGCCAGAGCGTCAGAGATGTAGTCACCGTTCAGGTTCATACAGGCGATAACGTCATACTCAGCCGGACGCAGCAGGATCTGTTGCAGGAACGCATCAGCAATCACATCTTTAACGATGATCTCTTTGCCGGTGTTCGGGTTTTTGAATTTCATCCACGGGCCGCCGTCGATCAGTTCGCCGCCGAACTCTTCTTTCACTAACTGGTATCCCCAGTCTTTGAAAGAGCCTTCGGTGAACTTCATGATGTTGCCTTTGTGGACCAGGGTCAGTGAATCACGATCGTTAGTGATGGTGTATTCCACTGCCGCGCGCACCAGACGTTTGGTGCCCGCTTCTGAACACGGCTTAACGCCGATACCGCACTGCTCAGGGAAGCGAATTTTCTTCACGCCCATCTCTTCGCGCAGGAACTTGATCACTTTGTCCGCTTCGGCAGAGCCCGCTTTCCACTCGATACCGGCATAGATATCTTCGGAGTTTTCACGGAAGATCACCATGTCGGTCTCTTCAGGACGTTTAACCGGGCTTGGCGTGCCTTTGTAGTAACGTACCGGACGCAGGCAGACGTAGAGGTCAAGCTCCTGACGCAGGGCCACGTTCAGTGAACGAATACCGCCGCCGACCGGGGTGGTCAGTGGGCCTTTAATGGCCACGCGATATTCTTTAATTAAGTCGAGAGTTTCCTGTGGCAGCCAGACATCCTGGCCGTAGAGTTCAACTGACTTCTCACCGGTGTAAATCTCCATCCAGGAGATCTTACGCTCGCCGTTGTAGGCTTTCTTCACCGCCGCATCGACGACTTTCAGCATGACCGGGGAAACATCAACACCGATACCGTCACCCTCAATGTAAGGAATGACCGGATTGTTTGGCACTGTGAGCTTGCCCTGATTCAGGGTGATTTTCTGACCTTCCGCCGGAACAACTACTTTGCTTTCCATTAACCTCTCCTGGGCGTTTGTTAATGATTTGTAAGATGCGCGTCAATACTACTTGAATATTTCCGCCACGCCAATCACCGCAATTTCACGTTATAATGCGCCGAATGTTTCTGACTGCAAAGC
Organism: Pantoea sp. BJFS-204; assembly: GCF_049310725.1. Lineage (NCBI taxonomy): Bacteria > Pseudomonadati > Pseudomonadota > Gammaproteobacteria > Enterobacterales > Erwiniaceae > Pantoea > Pantoea sp. BJFS-204. The sequence continues at coordinate 67,179 of NZ_JBMOWE010000002.1, forward strand.
CCATGCGAAAAACTTCTCAACGAATTCACCAGGATAAACGATTCAGCCGCCCGATGCGTGATGCGCGGCGTTCCCCTGCCCGCCCTGCGGCTCCGCGCCGCGTGATTCTGTTTAACAAACCGTTCGACGTGTTACCGCAGTTCACCGATGAAGCGGGCCGCCGAACACTGAAGGATTTTGTCAGCGTCGCAGAGGTTTATGCCGCAGGTCGCCTCGATCGCGACAGCGAAGGATTGATGGTGCTGACCAACGACGGCGCGCTGCAGGCTGCGCTGACTCAGCCCGGCAAACGCACAGGTAAGATCTATTATGTGCAGGTGGAAGGCGAGCCACAGGAGACGGATCTGCAGCCTTTACGGGATGGGGTTAATCTGAAAGATGGGTTGACGCTGCCCGCGGGCGTAGAAAAAGTGGCTGAGCCTGAGTGGCTCTGGCCACGTCAGCCACCTATACGCGAACGTAAAAACATCCCGACGCAGTGGCTGAAAATCACGCTGTATGAAGGCCGTAATCGTCAGGTTCGCCGGATGACCGCCCACATTGGCTTTCCCACATTGCGATTGATCCGGTACGCGATGGGGAGTTATTCGCTCGACGATCTGGCTCCGGGCGCGTGGCGTGAACTCAGCGAAAGTGCTCTCTGAAAACCGGTTTTTTATAACCTCAGGTTAACAATTGCGGAGAAGTGATGTTTAAACCTCATGTTACTGTCGCCTGTCTGGTTCAGGCAGAAGGTGAATTACTGGTAGTGGAAGAGACGATTAACGGTCGCCCCACCTGGAACCAGCCCGCCGGACATCTTGAAGCGGATGAAACTCTGCTGGAAGCCGCAGAGCGCGAACTCTATGAAGAGACCGGCATCGCCACGCCGATGCACTATTTCATCGCGATAAACCAGTGGATCGCACCCGACAGTACGCCTTTTGTGCGTTTTCTGTTTGGCGTGGATCTGGCGGAAAAAGCGCCAACCCAGCCGCAGGACAGCGACATCGATTGCTGCTGGTGGTTGCCGCCAGCGCAGATTCTCACTGCCTCTAACCTGCGTTCGCCGCTGGTCGCGGAAAGCGTACGCCTGTGGCAACAGGGCACGCGCTACCCGCTACATCTGGTCAGCCCGTTCCGGTGGCCGTTTCACGAGGGTGCGCGCCTGCCTTCTGCATGATAGAATGCGCCGCCTGTTTTTTTATCGTAATGCGAGCGTGTCATGTCTGACAACAGCCAGAAAAAAGTGATCGTCGGTATGTCCGGCGGCGTCGATTCTTCCGTTTCCGCCTGGTTACTGCAACAGCAGGGTTACCAGGTTGAAGGCCTGTTCATGAAGAACTGGGAGGAGGACGATGGCGAGGAGTATTGTACCGCCGCGGACGATCTGGCGGATGCGCAAGCGGTGTGCGACAAGCTGGGTATGAAGCTGCACAAAGTTAACTTTGCCGCTGAATACTGGGATAACGTCTTTGAGCATTTCCTCGAAGAGTACAAAGCAGGCCGCACGCCCAACCCCGATATCCTCTGCAACAAAGAGATCAAATTCAAAGCGTTCCTGGAGTTCGCGGCTGAGGATCTCGGCGCAGATTTTATCGCCACCGGTCACTACGTGCGTCGTCAGGACGTGGCTGGCCAGAGCCAGCTGCTACGCGGTCTGGATGGCAACAAAGATCAGAGCTACTTCCTCTATACCCTGAGCCACCAGCAGATCGCCCAAAGTCTGTTCCCGGTTGGCGAGCTGGAAAAACCGGAAGTGCGCCGCATTGCCGAACAGCTCGACCTTATCACCGCGAAGAAGAAAGACTCGACCGGCATCTGCTTTATCGGTGAGCGCAAATTCCGCGACTTCCTGGCGCGCTATCTCCCGGCTCAGCCTGGCGAAATAGAAACCACCGAAGGCCAGATCGTCGGTGAACATCAGGGGCTGATGTACCATACTCTGGGACAGCGTAAAGGCCTGGGTATTGGCGGCCTGAAAGAGAGCAAAGATGATCCCTGGTATGTGGTCGACAAAGATGTGGCGCGTAACCGCCTGATTGTCGCCCAGGGCGGCGATCATCCGCGTCTGATGTCCGTCGGCCTGATTGCGCAGCAGCTGCACTGGGTTGATCGCCAGCCGATTACTGCCCCGCTTCGCTGCACCGTGAAAACCCGCTATCGTCAGACCGATATTCCCTGTGAGATTATCCCACACGGCGACGATCGGATTGAGGTGCGTTTCGACGAGCCGGTTGCAGCGGTGACGCCGGGTCAGTCTGCGGTGTTTTACCTTGGTGAGGTCTGCCTCGGTGGCGGTATTATCGAACAGCGTCTGCCGTTAGTGGCGGAGTAAGCGGGCTCATCCCGCATTGATGACGCGTAAACAGGAGTAACCGTGGCGAAAAATTATCAGGAAATTACGCTGGCGCTGGCGGGCATCTGTCAGTCGGCCCATCTGGTGCAGCAGCTGGCTCAGCAGGGTCACTGCCAGCCGGAGGCGCTGACCGTGTCGCTGCGCAGCGTACTGGACCTCAATCCTGGCTCAACGCTGGCGGTGTTTGGCAACAATGAAGCCAACCTGCGCCTCGGACTTGAAACGCTGATGGCGGTGCTGAACAGCAGCAGTCGTCAGGGTGCAGGTGCAGAGCTGACGCGTTACACCCTGAGCATGATGGTGCTGGAGCGCAAGCTCAGCGCCAGTAAAACGGCCATGGCGACGCTGGCCCAGCGCATCACTCAGCTGGATCGCCAGCTGGCGCATTATGAACTGGAATCAGACACCATTCTCAGCGCGATGGCTGCCATCTATGTGGATGTGATCAGCCCGCTTGGCCCGCGTATTCAGGTCACCGGTTCGCCTGCGGTACTGCAGAATACGCAGGTACAGAGTAAAGTGCGCGCCACCCTGTTAGCCGGTATCCGTGCTGCCGTATTGTGGCAGCAGGTCGGTGGTGGCCGACTGCAACTGATGTTCTCGCGTCAGCGTTTGCTGCGTGAAGCGAAAACCCTCTTATCCCGGCTGCCACTGACTTACTAAGTCGGTGCGGCAAAACACTGCTAAATGATTCAGGAGTTGCACTGATGGAATTATCCTCTCTGACCGCCGTCTCACCTGTCGATGGTCGTTACGGCGATAAAGTCAGCCCGCTGCGTGCGATTTTCAGCGAATTCGGTTTGCTGAAATTCCGCGTTGAGGTTGAAGTTCGCTGGTTACAAAAACTGGCCGCGACCGCAGAGATCAAGGAAGTTCCTGCATTTGATGCCGACGCAAACGCTTTCCTTGATGCGATTGTCGCTGGTTTTTCCGAAGAAGATGCCGCGCGCATCAAAACCATTGAGCGCACCACCAACCACGACGTCAAAGCGGTTGAGTATTTCCTGAAAGAGAAAGTTGCCGACGTCCCTGCCCTGCATGCTGTTTCTGAATTTATCCACTTCGCCTGTACTTCTGAAGATATCAACAACCTGTCGCACGCCCTGATGCTGGAAACAGCCCGTCGTGACGTGATCCTGCCTTACTGGCAGCAGCTGATTACCGCTGTGAAGGATCTTGCCAGCGAATATCGTGACATTCCGCTGCTCTCCCGCACCCACGGCCAGCCGGCTACACCGTCGACGATGGGTAAAGAGATGGCGAACGTCGCTTACCGTCTGGAGCGTCAGTTACGTCAGCTGAAACAGATTGAGGTGCTGGGCAAAATCAACGGCGCTGTAGGGAATTACAACGCCCACATTGCCGCCTATCCCGAAGTGGACTGGCATGCGCTGAGCGAGAACTTCGTCACCTCGCTGGGGATCACCTGGAACCCTTACACCACCCAGATTGAGCCGCACGACTATATTGCCGAAATGTTCGACTGCATCGCCCGCTTTAACACCATCCTGATCGATTTCGATCGCGATATCTGGGGTTATGTGGCGCTGAACCATTTCAAACAGAAGACCATTGCGGGCGAGATTGGCTCGTCGACCATGCCGCACAAAGTGAACCCAATTGACTTCGAAAACTCCGAAGGCAATCTGGGCCTGGCGAACGCGGTAATGCAGCATCTGGCCAGCAAACTGCCGGTCTCACGCTGGCAGCGCGATCTGACCGACTCCACCGTGCTGCGTAACCTCGGTGTGGGCGTCGGTTATGCGCTGATCGCCTATCAGGCGACGCTGAAAGGCATCTCGAAACTGGAAGTGAACCGCGATCGTCTGCTGGATGAACTGGATCACAACTGGGAAGTGCTGGCAGAACCGATCCAGACGGTAATGCGCCGTTACGGCATTGAGAAGCCTTATGAAAAGCTGAAGGAGCTGACGCGCGGTAAACGCGTCGATGCCGCCGGCATGCAGGCCTTTATCGACAGCCTGGCGCTGCCGGAAGAGGAAAAAGTCCGTCTGAAGCAGATGACGCCTGCAAACTATATTGGTCGCGCTATCCAGATGGTTGACGATCTGAAATAATGCCCGCCGCAGACCGGCCCAGTCCGGTCTGCGTTAACATCTTGTTTAATACATTTCGCGTATACTTTCTGCAGGTTGACTCAAACAGAGTGTAAGGAATTTCTATGCGTGTTCTGGTTGTTGAAGACAATGCCCTGCTGCGCCATCATCTCGCCGTCCAGTTACGTGACATGGGCCATCAGGTCGATGCCGCCGAAGACGCCAAAGAAGCTGACTATTTTCTTCGGGAACATCTGCCCGATATCGCGCTGGTGGATCTCGGCCTGCCGGATGAAGATGGTATGTCTCTGATTCGCCGCTGGCGCAGCGATGCTGTGCGCCAGCCGATTCTGGTGCTGACCGCCCGTGAAGGCTGGCAGGCCAAAGTTGAGGCGCTGGAAGCCGGCGCGGATGACTACGTCACCAAACCGTTTCACATTGAAGAAGTCGCGGCACGCCTGCAGGCGCTGATGCGTCGTAACAGCGGACATGCCTCGCAAATCATCGATATGGCCCCGTTTCAGGTTGATCTCTCCCGCCGTGAACTGACGGTCAATGAACAGCCGGTGAAGCTCACGGCCTTTGAGTACACCATTGTCGAAACGCTGATCCGTAACGCGGGCAAAGTGGTGAGCAAAGACTCGCTGATGCTGCAGCTCTATCCTGACGCTGAACTGCGTGAAAGCCACACCATCGACGTTCTTATGGGCCGTCTGCGCAAAAAAATTCTGGCGTTGCATCCTACTGACGTGATCGCCACCGTGCGTGGCCAGGGCTACCGCTTTGATCTCTGACCATGTCCTGGTTTAATCGTTATCGCCCTATTTCGCTGCGCGCCCGCTTTCTGCTGGCCTCCGCAGCGATCGTCCTCTTCCTCTCACTCTCCTACGGCATGGTGGCGGTGATTGGCTATGTGGTCAGTTTCGATAAAAACACCTATCGCGTAATGCGCGGCGAGAGCAACCTGTTCTTTACGCTGGCGCAATGGCATGACAACAAACTCACCATCGCCCAGCCGGAACGGATGACGCTCAACTTCCCGACGCTGGTGTTTATTTACGATGAGCACGGCAAACTGTTGTGGCAACAACGCGACGTGCCAGAGATCCGCAAGAAGATCCGCCGTGAATGGCTGCTGAAGCCTGACTTCTACGAGATTGATACCAGTAACCGTACCAGCATGGTGGCAATGGGCAATAACCTGAATGCTCAACAACGACTCAACGACTGGGACAATGACAGCAACGATACCTTTACCCACTCGGTCGCCGTTAACCGTTACGATGCCACCACGAATCTGCCCGCACTCACCATTGTGGTGGTCGACTCTATCCCGCAGGAGTTGCAGCATTCTGATGTGGTCTGGTCGTGGTTCAGCTATGTGCTGGCAGCCAACCTGATACTGATCATTCCGTTGCTGTGGCTGGCGGCGCACTGGAGTCTGCGGCCGATTGGCGCGCTGACACAGCAGGTGCGCGAACTGGAGACCAGTCAGCGCGAAAATCTGGCGGATAATCCGCCGCAGGAACTGCGCAGTCTGGTGCGTAACCTCAATCTGTTGCTGACCAATGAGCGACAACGCTATACCCGCTATCGCACCACGCTTTCAGACCTGACCCACAGTCTGAAAACGCCGCTGGCCGTGTTGCAGAGCACCCTGCGCTCGCTGCGCAACGGCAAGGAACTGACGGTGGAACAGGCTGAGCCGGTGATGCTGGAGCAGATTAGTCGAATCTCGCAGCAGGTCGGTTATTATCTGCATCGCGCCAGTATGCAGGCCGATCACAATCCGCTGCAGCGCGATCTGCATTCCGTTTCCGGTCTGCTCGACAAGCTCTGCTCAGCCCTGAATAAAGTCTATCAGCGTAAAGGCGTGGCGATTTCGCTGGATATCTCACCGGAGCTGACCTTTGTTGGCGACCAGAATGACTTTATGGAAGTACTGGGCAACGTGCTCGATAACGCCTGCAAGTACTGCCTGGAATTTATCGAAATCAGTGCTTTTCAGAGCGAAAATGCACTCCATCTCTATATTGACGATGATGGTCCGGGCATTCCCGAGAGTAAGCGCGATTTAGTGTTTGTCCGGGGTCAGCGCGCCGATACCCTGCGTCCCGGTCAGGGACTGGGTCTGGCGGTGGTGCGCGATATTCTTGAGCAATATGAGGGCAACGTCATCGCCTCCGGTAGCGCACTCGGCGGAACACGCATGGAAGTGGTCTTTCAGCGCCAGGAAGTCGAACATCGCCGCGAGTAGAAAACCCTCAGGGCTGTTATACTTGCTGGCATTTACAGCCCTAAGCGGAACCCTTTTATGGACTATCAGCTCGATATTAACTGGCCCGATTTTATTCAGCGTTACTGGCAGAAACGCCCGGTAGTGCTGAAGCGTGGTTTTAAAAACTTTGTCGATCCTCTTTCACCGGATGAACTGGCCGGTCTGGCGATGGAAAACGAGGTGGATAGCCGCCTGGTCAGCCATCAGGATGGCAAATGGCAGGTCAGCCACGGCCCGTTCGAGAGCTATGATCATCTGGGTGAAAACAACTGGTCGCTGCTGGTACAGGCGGTCAATCACTGGCATGAAGCCTCTGCCGCACTGATGCGCCCTTTCCGTTTCCTGCCTGACTGGCGTGTTGATGACCTGATGGTGTCGTTTGCCGTGCCTGGCGGCGGCGTCGGTCCCCATTTTGATCAGTATGATGTCTTTATTATTCAGGGTGCTGGTCGCCGTCGCTGGCGCGTCGGTGAAAAGGTGCCGCTGAAGCAGCACTGTCCGCATCCGGATCTGCTGCAGGTTGAGCCATTCGACGCCATCATCGATGAAGAGATGGAGCCGGGTGATATTCTCTATATTCCGCCGGGGTTCCCGCATGAAGGCTACTCGCTGGAAAACGCCCTGAACTACTCCGTGGGTTTCCGTGCCCCCAGCGGACGCGAGTTAATCAGCGGCTTTGCGGATTACGCGCTGGCTAATGAGCTGGGCAGCCTGCGCTTCAGCGATCCGGATGTGCCTGCACGTGATTGCCCGTCGCAGATTCTGCCGCAGGAGATTGAAGGCGTACGTCAGTTGATGCTGGATGTGGTCAATCAGCCGGAGCAGTTCGCTCAGTGGTTTGGCGAATTCATTTCCCAGTCACGTCACGAACTCGATGTCGCGCCACCGGAACCGCCTTACCAGCCTGATGAAATTTATGATGCGCTGCAACAGGGCGATACCCTGAGCCGGTTAGGTGGCCTGCGTGTTCTGACGATTGGTGATGCGGTCTATGTCAACGGTGAGCGGGTTGAGTGTTCACATCCCGATGTGATGGCGGTCCTGGCGCGCCACTATCGCATCACACTGGACGATCTGGGCGATGCGCTGGATGACCCGTCGGTACTGGCGCAGATCGCTGATCTGGTCAATGCCGGTTACTGGTACTTCGGCGACGAATAATCTGAGCTGATACTGAATCAGGCTCTCTTGCCGCCGTGGCAGAGAGCCTTTTTTGTGTCTGCGGGTTTAATTCTTCTTCTGCGCCGCCAGCTCTGACAGCCGCACAATCACTTCCACCGATTTCGCCATGATATTCAGCGAAGCAAACTCATGCTTGCCGTGATAGTTATAGCCACCGGTAAAGATGTTCGGGCAAGGCAGCCCTTTCCACGACAGCGCCGATCCATCCGTACCGCCGCGAATCGGTTTCACTACCGGCTCAATGCCGCAGTCACGCATCGCCTGTAAAGCCAGTTCGATGATGTGCGGGAACGGCTCAACCTTTTCACGCATGTTGCGATAGCTGTTGGTGATCTCGACGGTGACCGAACAGTCCGGGTGCAGGGTTTTGTTGATCTCTGCGGCAATCTGCAGCAGCGTCTGTTTACGCTGTTCAAAACTCTCCGTTTCGAAGTCACGAATGATATAGAGCATCTCGGCGTGTTCAACGCTGCCTTTGATCTGATGCAGATGATAGAAGCCCTGATAGCCGTCAGTATATTGCGGTTTTTCGCTGGCCGGGACCGCGGCATGAAACTGGTTTGCCAGATCCAGCGCATTGACCATCACCCCTTTGGCGGAGCCAGGGTGCACGTTATTACCGACGATTTTGACGGTGGCCGAAGCAGCGTTGAAGTTCTCATATTCGAACTCCCCTAAATCACTGCCATCAATGGTGTAGGCCCAGTCAGCGGCAAAGCCTTCCACATCAAAGTGAGAAGTGCCGCGACCAATCTCTTCATCGGGCGTAAAGGCAACGCGGATCGCACCGTGCGGCGTATCGCTCGCAGCCAGTTGCGCCATCGCCGTCATAATCTCGGCGATACCTGCTTTATCATCCGCGCCCAGCAGGGTTTTGCCATCGGTGGTAATCAGCGTATGCCCAATCAGCTTGTGCAGCACCGGGAACATCACCGGCGAGAGAATTTCGTTGCCGTTACCCAGCGCAATGTCTCCGCCGCGATAATTTTCAATGATCTGCGGATTAACATGTTTCGCCGTAAAGTCTGGCGAGGTATCCATGTGAGAGATGAAACCGATGACTGGCGTCGGCCAGTCAACATTGGCAGGCAGTGTGCCCATGACGCAACAGTGATCGCTTAAGGAGACATCGACAAAACCCAGTGCCAGCAACTCCTCCTGCAGCTGACGCGCCAGCGTCCACTGCCCTTCACTGCTGGGCACCTGGCGCGCCTGCGGCTTAGCCTGTGTCTCAACGGCCACATAACTTAAAAAGCGCTCAAGTAACTGTTCCATATCCCATCCTTTAAAAGTGCCATCCGGTATTATTAACAGACCAGCCGGTTACAACGTTGCGTAAAATCATTCGCAGACAGGTTAGCGCTGTCGATAACCTTTGGGAAAGCAATAAGCCCGAAAAAAACGGCTGATTACGAGATTGTTGCGGCAAACCTCGCAATGTTGATAAACACCGGGCGGCTGAAATCAGTATGACGGGCAAGAAACGGCGAGGCGGCCATAGCCGCCCCTGCTTACTTATAAAGCGCGCGCAGCAGCTTATGCACAAACTCCGGCACCACTTCGCTCGCCAGGCCGTAATGCCGCTCGGCAAATTCGTTGCCCACCTGGCTTGGCTCCAGGTTCAGCTCAACAGTATGCGCGCCCTGCAGTTTGGCTTCATGGACAAAACCCGCGGCCGGATAGACATGGCCTGAGGTGCCGATAGCGATAAAGTAATCGGCCTGTTCCAGCGCCTGATAAATCTGCTCCATGCCCAGCGGCATCTCACCAAACCACACTACGTGTGGCCGCAGCGCCGAAGGGAACTGACAGCAGGTGCAGCGATCGTCCGGCGTGATATCACCGGTCCACTCAATGACCTGACCGCTGGTGACACAGCGCACTTTTAGCAGTTCACCGTGCATATGCAGCACCCGGCTGTTTCCGGCACGTTCATGCAGATTGTCGATGTTTTGCGTGACCAGCAAAAAGTTATCGCCTAATACCTGTTCCAGCTCCGCCAGCGCCAGATGGGCCGCGTTAGGCTGAATCTCTGCCTCCTGCAATTGCTGGCGGCGCGCATTGTAGAAGCGCTGCACCAGTGCAGGATCGCGCTGAAATCCTTCGGGCGTCGCAACATCTTCTACGTGGTGCTCTTCCCACAGGCCGTCAGCGGCTCGGAAGGTCCGGATGCCGGACTCCGCTGAGATGCCTGCGCCGGTCAGCACGACAACATGTGGCTGAGGATGGGCGGCCAGTTCGGCCTGACGATCGCGCTCAAATATGCGCTGGCGAAAGCGCTGATGCACTTTTCTCCGGGTTTTCTTCAGGCGGGCAAGTCGTATGCGGCGACGTGGTGTACGCATAAAATCTCCTGGCGTAGCAGCTGCGGCGAGCCGCTCTAAACAGATTCCGGGTTAACATCACCCGATAGTAACGGTTGCTGAGGGCCGCGCCCAACAGCAAAGGTCTTAAACAGATGCGGCGCGAAAGGATTCGCGCCGCGTTTTTTCACTGACCGCTTAATACCCGAGCCGGGTCAATGCGGCTGGCGCGTCTGGCGGGATACCAGCTCGCCAGCAGGCTCAGCAGAATCGCGGTAATCAATACTGAGAACACATCAATCCAGTGCAGTTCCGACGGCAGGAAATCAATGAAGTAGATATCACCTGCCAGCAGATGATGGCCGGTAACCGACTCCAGCCCGCGCACCAGTGAGGTCAGATTCAGCGCCACCAGCACGCCCGCGATCACGCCGCTGACGCTGCCCAGCAGGCCTGCCAGCAAACCGTACCAGATGAAGATGGCGCGGATCAGCCGGTCTTTGGCACCGAGGGTACGAAGCACCGCAATGTCACTGCTCTTATCCTTCACCGCCATCACCAGCGTTGAGACAATGTTAAAGCAGGCGACGCCAATCACCAGCACCATCGCCAGATACATGATGGCGCGGATCATCTGAATATCGCGGTACATATAGCCGTAGGTGCCAATCCAGCTCTTGATGTAGACGTAGGAACGGGTCGCTTCACCGGCATCCCGCACCAGTTTGACCGCCTGGAACGGGTCGGTCATCTTCAGGGCGATGCCGGACACGCTGTCACCCATCTCCAGATAGTGCTGTGCATCGGCGAGTGGCACCAGCGCCAGGCTGTGATCGAGCATGCCGCTCAGTTGCAGAATACCGCTGACCTGAAGCCGGATACGTTTAGGCTGAAGCAGTTTGTTATCACCATCGTTGTTGGGGATCATGATGGTGATCCAGTCGCCCTGCTTCACGTTCAGCGATTTAGCAATGCCGCCGCCCAGAATGATCTGCTGCTTACCGGCGGCAAAAGAGGACCAGCCGTTATCTGCCACAAACTGTGGCAGGGCACTGAGACGCGGCTCCTGTGCCGGATCAACGCCCTTTACCTGCAGCGCTTCCAGCCGGGCGCCGCTCTCAATCAGGCCGGTGAAGTTCACATAAGGCGCTGCCGCCGCAATGCCGGGCACCTTTTCAATCGGGGCAATCATCGACTGCCAGTGCTGGAACGGCTGATTGACCGCCTCGATCTCGCCGTGCGGCACCACCGCCAGAATGCGGTTGTTCAGCTCACGCTCAAAACCATTCATGGCGCTCAGACCGATAATCAGCACCGCCACGCCCAGCGCAATACCGATGGTGGAGATCACCGAAATCAGCGACACCATGCCGCCACGACGGCGGCCACGGCTAAAGCGCAGGCCCAGCAACAGGGATAACGACGAACCCATTACACCGCTCCTGCCATGGTGAGCTGATCGCTTAACTGACCATCACGCATCTCCATCTGACGCGTCATGCGTTTTGCCAGCATCAGATCGTGGGTCACCACCAGAAACGCGGTGCCCTGACGCACATTCAGTTCGCCCAGTAATTCAAAAATGGCGTCGGCGTTGCGTGCATCGAGGTTACCGGTTGGCTCATCCGCCATCACCAGCCGTGGGCGGTTAACCAGCGCCCGGGCAATCGCCACGCGCTGGCGTTCGCCGCCTGACAGTTCTGAAGGCCGGTGCGCGGCGCGATGGTCCAGCCCGACCGCGGCCAGCATCTCACGGGCGCGATCCTGTGCTTCCGTTTTAGCCGTTTTGCCAATCAGCAGCGGCATCGCCACGTTCTCCAGCGCGCTGAAGTCCGGCAGCAGATGGTGGAACTGATAGATAAAGCCCAGCTCGCGGTTACGCAGCTCCGCTTTGGCCGACGAGGACATGGCATTCAGTGACTGGCCATCAAACACCACGTCGCCCGATGTCGGTGCATCCAGGCCGCCGAGCAGATGCAGCAGCGTACTTTTACCGGAACCGGAGCTGCCGACAATCGCTGTCAGTTCACCGGGCTGGAGGCTGAAAGCCACATTGCGCAGCACATCGGTCTGCACGCTGCCTTCCTGATAGCGTTTGCACAGGTCGCGGCACTGCAACAAAGGAGTGTTACTCATAACGTAAAGCCTCAGCAGGTTGAACGGCGGCAGCGCGCCACGAAGGATAGAGCGTAGACAACAGCGCCACAATCATGGCGCTGAGGGCTATGGTGACCACCTGCCACACATTAATATCAACCGGCAATGCGGCACCATCAAGGAACAGGCCAATCACCGGCATTAAGTTGTTGAGCTGGCTGGCCAGCAAGACACCGAGCAGCGTGCCGAGCAGCGTGCCGATAATCCCGGCGCTGGCACCCTGCACCATAAACACCGCCACTATTTGCCGGCGCGTCAGGCCCTGGGTTTGCAGGATCGCCACTTCGCCCTGCTTCTCCATGATCAGCAGGCCTAACGAGGTGATGATGTTAAAGGCAGCCACGGCGATGATCAGGCTCAGCAGCAGGCCCATCATGTTCTTCTCCATACGCACTGCCTGGAAGAGATCGCCTTTGCGCTCACGCCAGTCTTTCCAGACCAGGCCCGCAGGCAGTGTCTGCTGACTCAGACTGTCGACCGACAGCGGTTTATCCAGCCACAGTCGCCAGCCGGTAATGTTACCGGCCGGATAGCGCATCACGCGCGACGCATCCTGAAGATTGACCAGAATCTGATAACCATCGACTTCGCTGTTAGCGGCATAGGTGCCCGCTACGGTAAACAGACGCTGACTTGGCACGCGTCCCATCGGGGTGAACTGGCTGACCGACGGCACCATCAGACGCAGTTGATCGCCACGTTTTACGCCAAGCTGGGATGCCAGCTGTTCGCCAAGGATGACATTATACTGCCCGGCCTGCAGCACGCTCTGCCGGGTATTGACCAGGAAAGGGGTAAGCGGATCTTTTTCAGCCGGCTCAATGCCCAGCATCACGCCAACGGAGACGCTGTGCGGGCTTTGCAGCACCACATTGGCGGTGGTCAGCGGCGCGATACGGCTGACACCCTGCAGATTCAGGGAGCTGGCGGGTTGCTGTTGTGGATTGAGACTGCCTTTGTCGCTGGTGATCAGCGCCTGAGGCATCAGGCCAAGAATATTGCCTTCGAGTTCACGCTCAAAACCGTTCATCACCGATAACACGGTGACCATCGCCAGCACGCCGAGCGTAATGCCAATCGTTGAGAGCCAGGAGACAAAGCGACCGAAGCGATCCGATGCTCGTCCGCGCATATAACGCAGACCGATAAATAGCGCGACAGGTTGATACATGGAATCCAGTAAGCCGTTGCCTGAAAATAGGTAGTGGGATGATAAAGGAGCGGCTGGCTTTATGAAACCTCTAACCCTCTGAGTCGGCAGCAAAGTTGCATCCGGATGCGTCACTTTGCGCGCCAAAGCAGCGGAATAGCCGATAAAGCCGCCGCTTATTGGCTGATTATTCAGCGTCCAGGGGGGTAGACTACAATCAGTACCATGATCACGGGTGATTTATTGCCGGGCAGTATGAGGTAGCGACCATGTTGAAATTTCCCAAAGGCAGCATCGTTAAACATAAATCCGGGGAGATCAGAGGCGAAATCATCAACGTCTTTGAGCAGGGAAACGCACCAGCCGGCTACTACGTTAAGTGGGACGACGGTAACCTCAGCTATCATCCTGAGCAGGAGTTATCCTGGGCGAATATCGACCGCCCACGCATGCATTACACACAGCAATCCATAAAATAAAATGCCCGTTTAACCCCGTCGCTGCATGGCGACGGCGGTTTTTTCTGATCCCTTGCCAGACTCCGTCTATCCTCTCTTTATCCGCACGATTACCGCTGACGCCCGGTAATGGCTGACCGATCCCCTGGTTCAGCGCGGCGCGGCAGGAAAATTGTGCCGCAGAGGTGATCCCCCTGACATAATATGGAATGATTACGTCCTGGAAAAATGGAGCAACCCCGAGATCCCATGCCCGAACAGACTCGTTATACCCTGCCCGTTAAATCCGGCGATCACCGTCAGCTCGGCCAGCTCATAGGCGCGGCGCACGCGGTGGAGTGTGCCAGCATTACCGAACGAAATGCTGGTCCGGTGTTAATGATTACACCCGATACCCAAACCGCTCTGCGTCTGCTGGATGAAATCCGCCAGTTTACCGATCTGCCGGTGGCGCACCTTGCCGACTGGGAAACGCTGCCCTACGACAGCTTTTCGCCGCATCAGGATATTATCTCCGCCCGCCTGTCGACCCTCTACCAGCTGCCGGTGATGCAGCGCGGTATGCTGATCATGCCGGTCAACACCCTGATGCAGCGCGTCTGCCCGCACAGTTTCCTGCACGGTCATGCGCTGGTGATGAAGCAGGGGCAAAAACTGTCACGCGACCGGCTGCGCGACCAGCTTGAGCAGGCCGGTTATCGCCATGTCGATCAGGTGATGGAGCACGGTGAATACGCCACGCGCGGCGCCCTGCTCGATCTGTTCCCGATGGGCAGCGATCAGCCCTACCGCATCGACTTTTTCGATGATGAGATCGACAGCCTGCGCCTGTTCGACGTCGACAGTCAGCGCACGCTGGAAGCGGTCCCCGAAATTAACCTGCTGCCTGCGCATGAGTTTCCCAGCGACAAAGCCGCCATTGAGCTGTTCCGCAGCCGCTGGCGTGAAACGTTTGATGTGCGCCGTGAGTCGGAGCATGTCTATCAGCAGGTCAGCAAAGGCACGTTGCCAGCGGGCATCGAATACTGGCAGCCGCTGTTTTTTGAGCAGCCGTTACCCAGCCTGTTCAGCTATCTGCCCGACAATACCCTGATTGTGAACTGCGGCGATCTTGAAGGCAGCGCCAGCCGCTTCTGGCAGGATGCCGAGGCGCGCTATGAAAATCGCCGCGTTGATCCGATGCGTCCACTGCTGGAACCGGTCACCCTGTGGCTGCGTCCGGATGCATTAATGGGAGAGCTGAAAGCCTGGCCGCGCATCCAGATGACCAATGAGGTGCTGCCCGCCAAAGCCGCGAATACCAACCTCGGTTATACCCCGCTGCCTGACCTGACCGTTCAGGCGCAGGCAAAAGCGCCGCTGGATCATCTGCGTCAGTTTATTGAGACCTTCAGCGGCACCGTGGTCTTCTCGGTCGAAAGTGAAGGCCGCCGTGAGAGCCTGCAGGATCTGCTGGCCCGGATTAAACTGCGTCCTCAGCCGGTGCACCGCTTCGATGAGACCGGCGAAGAGCGTTTCCGACTGATGATCGGCGCCAGCGAGCGCGGTTTTATTGATACCCAGGGCAACCGGGCGCTGATTTGCGAAAGCGATTTGCTGGGCGAACGCGTCAGCCGTCGCCGTCAGGATACCCGTCGCACTATCAATCCGGACATTCTGATCCGTAACCTGGCGGAGCTGCATCCCGGCCAGCCGGTGGTGCATCTGGAACACGGTGTGGGTCGCTATATCGGCCTCACCACGCTGGAAGCCGGCGGCATTGAGGCGGAATACCTGATGCTCTCCTACGCCAACGACGCCAAACTTTATGTGCCGGTTTCATCGCTGCACCTGATCAGCCGCTACGCGGGCGGTGCCGACGATAATGCACCACTGCACAAACTGGGCAGCGATGCCTGGTCGCGCGCACGGCAGAAAGCGGCTGAGAAAGTGCGTGATGTGGCGGCTGAACTGCTGGATATCTATGCTCAGCGCGCCGCCAAAACCGGCTTTGCCTTTAAGCATAATCGCGAGCAGTATCAGCTGTTCTGCGAAAGCTTCCCGTTTGAAACCACCCCGGACCAGGCGCAGGCGATCAACGCGGTGCTGAGTGATATGTGCGAGCCGCTGGCGATGGACCGTCTGGTGTGCGGCGACGTTGGTTTCGGTAAAACCGAAGTAGCCATGCGCGCGGCGTTTCTGGCGATTGAGAACCATAAACAGGTGGCCGTGCTGGTGCCGACCACCCTGCTGGCACAGCAGCATTACGATAACTTCCGCGATCGCTTCGCCAACTGGCCGGTTCGCATTGAGATGCTTTCCCGTTTCCGTACTGCCAAAGAGCAGGCGCAGGTGCTGGAACAGGCCAGCGATGGCAAGATCGACATCTTAATCGGCACCCATAAGCTGCTGATGAGCGATCTCAAATGGCACGATCTCGGTCTGCTGATTGTCGATGAAGAGCACCGTTTCGGGGTGCGTCACAAAGAGCGCATCAAGGCGATGCGCGCCGATGTGGACATTCTGACGCTGACCGCAACGCCAATCCCTCGCACCCTGAATATGGCCATGAGCGGCATGCGCGATCTCTCGATCATCGCCACGCCACCTGCCCGCCGTTTAGCGGTGAAAACCTTTGTCCGTGAATTTGACGATCTGGTGATCCGCGAAGCGATCCTGCGTGAGGTTCTGCGTGGCGGGCAGGTCTACTATCTCTACAATGACGTTGAAAATATCGAGAAAGCGGCGCAGCGTCTCAGCGAACTGGTGCCGGAAGCGCGTGTCGCGATTGGCCATGGTCAGATGCGTGAGCGTGATCTGGAACGGGTGATGAACGATTTCCACCATCAGCGTTTCAACGTGCTGGTCTGTACCACCATTATCGAAACCGGTATCGACATTCCGACCGCCAATACCATCATCATTGAGCGGGCCGATCACTTTGGCCTCGCGCAGTTGCATCAGCTGCGTGGTCGCGTCGGACGTTCGCATCATCAGGCTTATGCCTGGCTGTTAACGCCGCATCCGAAGTCGATGACCGCCGATGCGCATAAGCGGCTGGAGGCGATCGCTTCGCTGGAAGATCTGGGGGCCGGTTTTGCGCTGGCAACGCATGACCTGGAGATTCGCGGTGCTGGCGAACTGCTGGGTGATGAGCAGAGCGGACAGATGGAGACGCTGGGCTTCACGCTTTATATGGAGCTGCTGGAGAATGCGGTCGAGGCGCTGAAAGCGGGTCGCGAGCCGTCACTGGAAGATCTCACCAGCAACCAGACCGAGGTGGAGCTGCGGATGCCCGCCCTGCTGCCCGAGACCTTTATTCCGGATGTCAGTACCCGTCTTTCACTCTATAAACGCATCGCCAGCGCGGAGGCTGAAGAGGAGTTGCAGGAGCTGAAGGTGGAGATGATCGACCGCTTTGGCCTGCTACCCGATCCGGCGCGTAATCTGCTGGATGTGGCGATTATCCGGCTGAAAGCCCGCGCTGTCGGTCTGCGTAAGATCGAAGCCAGCGACAAAGGCGGTTATTTCGATTTTGCGCCGAAGAACAACGTGGATCCGGCATGGCTGATAGGCCTGCTGCAGAAAGAGCCTCAGCAGTGGAAGCTGGACGGTCCGACACGACTGCGGTTTACCCGTGAGCTATCGGAAAGAAAGGTGCGGCTTGAGTGGGTGCAGGGATTCGTTTCGCAACTGGCTCAACGGCAGGCGTAACACCCTGCCCGTGCGTTGCTGAGCTAACCGGTAAAGCGCCGGTTAGTTTGCCGCAAAAAAAGGCGCATCCTGAGATGCGCCTTTTTCATTACTGCTGTATTACGTTGTGCTGTGTGGCCGCGTGAGCGGCAAAGCTTTGCCCAATTACGCCTGATCGCCGTTGAGAACCAGCTGACCATTGCGATCCAGTGGAATACGCGTGCCGGGGTCATTTTCCATACGGATTTTACCCTGCTGATCGCCTATTTTATAGGTCACGTCATATCCCAGTTTTTTCTCTTGTTTGTCGTAAACGGTTTTGCAGCGCTGTTCGGTTGTGGTGTAGGTATCCCGATCCTGCAGTCCGCCCTGGACCTGATTACCGGCATAACCACCCGCTACCGCACCTGCTACTGTCGCCACATCTCTGCCGCGACCGCCACCAAACTGGTGACCCAGCACTCCACCTGCCACTGCACCTAATACAGACCCGGCAAGACGGTTTTCATCCTGCACGGCCCGACGGTGGGTCAGAGTGACATTACGGCACTCCTGACGAGGCTGTTTAATGCTCTCTTTGATTGGCGTTGCAGACAGTACCTGAGCATATTGAGGACCGCGATCAAACACGTTCATGCCTGCTACGGCTGCAACACCCAGAGCTGCTGCCACACCAATACCGATACCCGCTAACATTGATTTATTCACAGGAAGTTCCTCCTGAAAAGTGTTACCGCGCAATCCTGCTGCTAAAGCATCCTCGTTAACTGAGGTATAACCGGCGTGCGCGACGCGCCGTGTTTGTTGAGATGAAGTTTTACAGATGGACCGAAAATGCAACATCAGATAAATGGAGGAAATTGGTCACTTTGCTATCAGGACCAGTTTTTAGGAGAGTTCTGAGGCTGGAAAGCCGCACTGACAGTTTCAGGGAATTATGGATAATAATAGTAGAATCAATCAGCTAATAATAACTAATCGGAAGTAAAGCCGGCAGTCACGTTATCAGTTTGCACATGAAAACATTTAAAGCAAATTCGCCGTCTGCCCCTCACTTACCCGGCGCAGGAATAAATAACCCCAGCCAGACGGCCGGGGTTACAGGCTTCAGGCAACTTAGAAACGATAGCCAACGCCGATGTTAAAACCATTGATGGCAACATCTTCGTTATATTTTACGCGAGTACCTTCATATCCAACACTCACAGAGAGATTGCTGATAGGATTAACCACGACACCCGCACCGTAGGCAAAGGATGTTTTGCTTTCGCTGTAAGAACCCGAATACTGTGCGTACTGTGACTGGTAATTGGCTTTATCTTCTACTTTGGTACGCGCGACCCCAATTAAGCCGTAGAAACTGACATAGTCATTAATACGGTATGCCGGACCCGCCATCAGGGAATAATATTTCGCTTCAATTTTTTCATTATATTTCTCAAGACCGTCAAAATAATCATTCTGCTCGGAATAACTGTCATCGCCTTTCATGTAGCTGAATGAGCCAATAACACTGAGAGGAGAATTCCATTCATAGCGATACTGAACATTGACACCGCGGATGTTTTTAAAGTCTTCAACTTTGCTTTGCGCATAACCAACCGAGACCGTGTGATTATCAGCCAGTGCATTGCTGCCCACGAGCAGACCGCCACACAGTAATGCCAGCATCGTCATTTTAGAAGTCATGTAATTAATTCCTTTTCATAATTTAACATTATTTCCCTGCGCTTAACGCAGGACTTCGTTCCCTGAATCACCAATACCCGACGGACAGGATAATTTTTTATCTATCCGCCTGTATCGGACAGGAATTTCATGTAGCGCTCCGCGCCTGATGTTCAGATCGGTCGGAGAGCATCTATTCATACCTGGATTTTTTAAAACAGGCTGGCCTGAGTCAATGTGAAACTTAAACGCCAACCTTATTAAATGGCACTTCGGCCATTTAATTTAGGTTAAGTAAAGAATTTAACCACAGGACTCATCCTGGCGGTTAGTTATCAATCAATTCTTAATGGCACTATTAGACCAAAAAGAATTAGAGGTATCAAGACCGAGTTGCCATAAAAAAGCCAAACCCCTGAAAACCATTACGGCACATACATCCAGAAAATTATCCTGCCTTATACAATCCATTAACGCAGATTATTAACTGACCTGTATATCCATAACCCATTAAAAGATTAAGTTACAGTTCTATTTAAACCTCTCTGAATAAATGAAGGTATTCGGAAAGATAACACCTGCATTTTTCCAAGAAGCGTTACTTTCAAGCTGACTGCGAAGAAAAAATGAACGAAAGCCAGACCGGAGAAAAACTATCTGTTTTCAGAGACAGCTCGCAATTTATTACTCAGCTTTCAGCGAGTTTACGTGGCAGGAGGTGTATATTTAAACAGGTAAAAACAGAACAGGAAGCACATAACGAGAGATTTTTTAGCGCGGACTGAAGGTGGTGGAACACCAACAGCCCGCTGACCACCACCAACTGATAAGGAGTTGATTATGGCTGACACGCATCATAAGTCAGGGACCCGCACGTCCACAACCGCCGCTGGTGAATCGCGAGCACATTATTACAGAGTGGGATACCGGCCTAATAGGGGCCAGCCGAACCCACTGCCGCAGCTCACCATTAAAGGCCGCTGGCTGGAAGCGCTGGGATTTACGACCGGGCAGAAGATCGAGGTGATCACCGGGCCGGGACAGCTGCTTATCCGGCTAGCGAATGAAGGATAATTGACTGACCTGTAAAGTAAAATCCCGGCATTAAGGCCGGGATTTCTTATTAATCATCATACAGGAAACTGATGTTTAATTTATCTTAATGTGTGACCCTCAAGGACATAAAAAAAGCCCCCTCTGAATCGAATCGAGGAGGCTTACCATTAATTAGCCAGCGTTATTGCTGTTGCTTAGTGCAGCTTCAGCCGGGGACGAATAACCCGGTTAATACTGCCGACCAGCATCATCAGACCGGTTTTGAAGTAGCCGTGCAGCGCAATCTGGTGCATACGGTAAAGCGAGATGTAGACAAAGCGCGCGATGCGCCCTTCCACCATCATTGAGCCACGCATCAGGTTGCCCATCAGGCTGCCGACTGTACTGAAGCGGGAGAGCGATACCAGCGAGCCATGATCTTTATAGACATAGGCTTTCAGCGGTTTACCGTCACGCTGCGCCAGAATGTTGTCCATGGCGCGTGAAGCCATCTGATGCGCTGACTGGGCGCGCGGTGGTACAAAACCGCCGCCCGGCAAGGCGCAGGAGGCGCAGTCGCCAATCGCGTAGATGTCATCGTCCAGCGTGGTTTGCAGCGTCTCTTTGACCACCAGCTGATTGATGCGGTTGGTTTCCAGTCCGCCAATCTCTTTCAGGAAGTCGGGTGCTTTAATCCCAGCCGCCCAGACCATCAGATCGGCTTCGATAAATTCACCGCCTTTGGTATTCAGGCCATTACGCTCGGCGCTGGTGACCATGGTCTGCGTCAGCACGCGAACGCCCAGCTTGGTCAGCTCCTGATGTGCCGCAGCAGAGATGCGTGGTGGCAGTGCAGGCAGGATACGTTCACCCGCTTCAACCAGTGTCACATTCAGCGCTTCGCGTCCCAGGCCTTTGAAGCCGTAGCTGTGCAGCTGTTTCACCGCGTTGTGCAATTCAGCTGACAGCTCAACGCCTGTTGCCCCGCCGCCCACGATGGCGATGTTAACTTTCTCGACCCGGCCTTCGCTGGCGGAGAATTTCAGGAACAGGTTGAGCATTTCGTTATGGAAACGACGCGCCTGATGCGGATTATCCAGGAAGATGCAGTGATCTTTGACGCCTGGCGTACCGAAATCATTCGAGGTGCTGCCCAGCGCCATTACCAACTGGTCGTAGGCCACTTCACGCTGTGGCACCAGCACTTCGCCCTGCGCATTCAGCACTTCGGCCAGGCGGATCACTTTTCGGGTGCGATCGATATCGGTGAGTGAACCCAGCTGGAACTCAAAACCGTGATTGCGGGCATGAGCCAGATAGCTCAATGCATCTATGCCTTCGTCCATTGAGCCGGTCGCCACTTCGTGCAGCAGCGGCTTCCACAAGTGACTGTGGTTACGATCAACCAGGATAATCTCGGCCTTCTTTTTACGACCCAGTTTATGGCCCAGCTGCGTGGCCATTTCCAGGCCGCCCGCTCCCCCTCCGACAATAACAATTTTCTTAACAGACGTAGTCAACAAAGACCCCCTCAAATTGTGAACCAAAAGTTAACCAAAGGTTAAATTAAACCTTAAGAAACATAGGGTTGGCGAAGTTAAAATCGCAATCTGTTGG
Organism: Pantoea sp. BJFS-204; assembly: GCF_049310725.1. Taxonomy (NCBI): domain Bacteria; kingdom Pseudomonadati; phylum Pseudomonadota; class Gammaproteobacteria; order Enterobacterales; family Erwiniaceae; genus Pantoea; species Pantoea sp. BJFS-204. Next base: position 89,094 of record NZ_JBMOWE010000002.1, read on the forward strand.
GAGAATAGCATGGCGGGAAGAGGAGAACATAAGAATATTGATATACATCAAAGCGGGAAAATAAAACTCAGATAATTACGTAATAAAAACAGGCACCTTGCGGTGCCTTTGCTGCTTAACCTAATGTTTTAAAAGCTTTTATCCGCTTAAGATGTGGGGATATATTTTTGAATTTGTGCCCTTCCGTCTCATCCCAGACAATTTCATAAAACGGATGCAGCTGGTCAGCAATGTGCTGGCTGTCGAGCGCCTCATCGTGACGGGAGAGAATGGCCAGACAGCGGTCACGATTACGCTCGCGAAAATCGCTGACGCACTTCGTTGCGATATCCTGATACTCCTCCGGCCGGTCGATCTTCCCTTCCATGTTCGCCTGCGGCGAGAGGTTGGGATTAAAAATCACCTGCCGTATGCCGCACAGAAATCCAATGCGCTCTGACCAGAAGCCGCCCAGTCCGACGCCGCAAATCAGCGGCCGGTCGTCGTCAGAAAGCGTCAGCATCTTATCGGTCTCTTTTAGCAGAAACTGCATGTCATGTTTGGGATGGCGGGTGCTGTAACTGATCAACCTGACGTCAGGATCGATAAATTGCAGTTGCAGCACTTTTTCGTGATTGCCCGGACTGTTGGAATCAAAACCGTGCAGATAGATGATCATGATAATCCTCAAGGTAGTGATAGCGCCGGGCAGTCACTGCTTACCACGACGCCTTATGAGCCAGCCAGCGTTCCTGAAGCGCACTCAGTTGCTGAGCATTATTTTTCCAGCGATGCGTTCCCCGCAGTTCATCGCGGGTAAACCTGCCCTGATGATACAGCTGTGTAACCCGCTCTGACCCGACCGGGATCAGGTTATCCAGTACACTGATGGCGCCCTGACGCTGATTGCAGACCAGAATCATGTCACAGCCCGCGGAAAGGGACTGCTGCGCCCGCTCAGGATAGCTGCCCATCACCGCTGCGCCCTCCATCGACAGATCGTCGGAGAAAATAATACCGTCAAAGCCCAGTTGCTCACGCAGCACGGTTTTAAGCCAGTATGGCGAACCACTGGCGGGCAGCGGATCAACTTCGGAGTAGATGACGTGTGCCGGCATGATGGCGTCCAGTGCCTGTTCGGTAATCAGCTTGCTGAAGATTGCCATGTCATGTTCACGCAGCGTCTTTTCGTCCCGCGGATCGCGTGGAGTCTCCTTATGCGAATCCGCACTCACCGCACCGTGACCCGGGAAATGTTTGCCGGTGGTCTTCATGCCCGCCTCGTGCATCCCCGCAATAAAGCGGCGGGCGACGTCAAGGGCGATGGCCGGATCGGCATGGAAAGAACGGTCGCCAATCGCGGCGCTGATATGACCAATATCGAGTACCGGCGCAAAGCTGATATCGATATCCATGGCGATCATCTCGGCCGCCATTTGCCATCCCGCCTGTTGCGCCAGTTCACCGGCGGTATCCAGGTCGTGCAACGCAGCAAAAGATTGCATGGCAGGCAGCTGGGTGAGGCCGTCACGGAAACGCTGCACGCGACCGCCCTCCTGATCCACCGCCACTACCAGCCGGGTGTGAGAGGCGGCGCGGATCTGCCGCACCAGCTCTGCCAGCTGAGCGGGATCATGATAATTTCGGGCAAATAAAATTAAACCGCCCACCAGCGGATGCTGCAGGATGTCGCGCTCTTCGCCATCCAGTTCATAACCCTCGACGTCAAGCATCAGTGGGCCGGGTAAATCTGATCTCATATCATGAATCCTGTAGCGAAACGCACCTGCGTAACGCGATTAAATCTGTTCCCAGCTCTGTCGAGCCAGCTGTTGTAATGTGTCGTCGTCACGCTGACCAGCACGGAGCTGATACCAGCTGGCCATCAGCAACTGCAGCCAGGGCTGCCAGCGTCTGACCTGCTGCACCAGCGCGGTAAGCGGCAGCTGCATCGCCGCGGCATACTCAGCCAGCCAGTCGGCCTGGTGCTGCGGATCGCTGGCACAGACAGCCGCCAGCTCCAGCGCCACGTCGCCATCGGCGGCATACTCCCAGTCGATCAGACGCAGACCTTCGGGACCTTGTATGACATTTCCGGCATGCAGATCCATGTGCAGCGGAGCCAGCCGCAGCGGGTGAGGTTCACCCTGCTGCGTCAGACGCCTGAGCGCCTGCAACCAGCGGTGATGCCGCTGGGGAGTGAGCTGCCAGTAGCGCCATAACAGCGGCAACAACTGCAGACGATAGCCGGTCAGCGGCTGCTGATGCAGCTGCTGTAGCAGTGCCACGATCTGTGGACGCTGCTGGCTGAAGCGGTGTTCATCCAGCGCTTCGCCTGCGCACCAGGTCAGGATAATCCCCTGACGATGGCCCGCCACGGGCTGCGGTGCCACTCCGCTGGCTTGCAGTTTGCATAACAGACGGAATTCGCGCTGCCGATCCACAAACGGAATAACAGGTTGCGGTGCCGCCCGCGCGATAAAAGTTCCGCGCGGGCTGACAATCTTCTGGCTATGTCCGGTCAGACCGGCAAGCGAGGTAAAGGATATCTTTTCTGGTTCGCCGGTGACCTGCTGAATCATCCGCTGGAAAGCGGGATTAATTCTGTGCAATGCCGTTGCCGGACCAGATGATCTCGCCTGTCTGAACCAGCATCAGTTGCATTTGCAGCGTCGGCGCTTTGACATCGCCACGCGCGTTGCTGTAGAGCACATACTGAGCGTTAACGTTACGCGCCAGGCCAATCGCTTTACTGCGCGAGTTCAGGCTGTCATCCGGCGATAATCCCAGCGTCTGCTTGGCCTGCGCCAGTTGGTCAGCAGAAACCAGGGTGAATTTGCCGTTGTTATTCAGCGCATTCTGGATAGCTGCCGTCGCTTTCTCGCTTTGCAGCGCACCGTTGGTGCTGTTTTTAACGCGATCCACCAGCAACACGCTGCCCGGCTCGGCGCTGGCAGCCTGTAACATCTGCGCCACCAGCGGCTGAACGCTGGCATCCCAGTTGATAGTGACCAGTTTCGGTGGCTGCGGCACTGGCTGCGGTTGCGGCACCGGTTCAGGTTGTGGAACGGGCTGCACCGGCTCCACAGGCTGGGTCGGTTCAACCGGTGCAGGCTGCTGCTGTTTCACGACACAGCCGGTCAGAATGAGCGCCATCAGTAGCGCTCCGGTACGATTAACACTGCGTATCACGTAGAAAATCCTTAAAGATAGAGATAAAGACGAACCTTGCTGGCCGTCAGGTTACCCAGTTGCGAAGTGGCGATAATGCTGCCCTGCGCCGGAACGGTAACGGTCTGCGCCGGTTCCTGCGGGGTGATTTCCAGCCCTTTGTCGTCATACCAGTAGTAACGATAGTGCACAACAACCGGTGTTTCGCGCTGATTATAGAGCACGCTGGTGGCACGCTTCAGTCCATCGTTCTCATCCAGCGTCGGTTCATCGGTAATGATCCCTGCCGACAGCACAGAGGACTCCATCACCAGCGACTGCGACGTATTGATCATCGGTTTTTCACTGCTGCAGGCCGTCAGGCAGAGCAGGATCGGCAGGCCAGTCAGCCAGGATCGCATAGCACGCTTCCGTTATCAGGTCAGTTAGAGAGCATCGGTCCCAGCGGTTCACCGCCCAGCAGATGCATATGAATGTGATAAACCTCCTGACCACCATGTTGATTGCAGTTCACAATCAGACGATAACCATTTTGATCGATACCTTCCTGACGGGCGATTTTCGCCGCGGTAGTAAACATACGTCCCAGCGCATGCTCATGCGCCGCTTCCGCCTCGTTGACCGTTGGGATCAGCACATTCGGCACGATTAAAATATGGGTCGGCGCTTTGGGCGAAATGTCGCGGAAGGCAGTGACCAGCTCATCCTGATAAACCACATCAGCGGGGATTTCGCGGCGGATAATTTTACTAAAAATGGTTTCTTCTGCCATGGTGCAATTCCTTTAGCCTGAGTCTTAATCAATCAGTATGCGGGAGAAATTTGTTTTCTTTCAACCTCAGGACCACTTTTCTTGCATTGTTCGCCTGCCTTTGCAGCAGCACCCTCTCTCCGTGACCCGCACGCTGTTCAGAATGCTAACAACGCCCCTGCCACACCAGAAAATGAAACGCTGTTTTATAAATTAGAATTTCGCCACCCTTTTCTTTGTATGACTGCCACTTCAGCGCCAGCACTTGCCAAATTGCGAAGGTTTAGCCGCCCCGTCAGTTCTACTTTGCTAACCAGTCCGGGTGAGATGACCGGCGTCACCAGGGATAAACCGCCATAAACATCAAGGAGCATCAGACATGCGCTCACGTAAAATTGGTCTTGGCCACTATCTGGCCTACGGTTCCGGAGATTTTCTTGGAGCAGGCACCACGGCGCTGACCGCCGCCTGGTTGCTCTATTTTTACACCACCTTTTGTGGGTTAACCCCGATTCAGGCTACGCTGATCTTTGCCGCTGCCCGCGTGCTGGATGCGATAGTCAGTCCGCTGATGGGCTTTCTGACCGATAACTTCGGTTCGACCTGGCTGGGCAAACGCTTTGGCCGCCGCAAATTCTTTATCCTGCTCGGCATACCCTCTGTATTCAGTTATAGCCTGATGTGGCTCAGCGACATGAGTTTCTGGTGGTATCTCTGCACTTATTTGCTGTTTGATATCGTCTACACCATGATCCTGGTGCCTTATGAAACGCTGGTACCGGAAATGACCGACGATTTCAAACAGAAAACCCGCTTCTCCGGTGCCCGCATCGGCCTGGCACAGCTGTCGGCCATTCTGGCCGCCTTTTTACCCGGTATTTTGCTGGGTATGCTGGGCAAAGATAATCCTCTCTCCTTCTTCTACGCCAGCCTGGTGTTCTCGGTAATCTGCGCGCTGGTGCTGACGCTGGTGTGGTGTTTTACCTGGGAGCGTCACCCCGATGACTTTTCCGCCGAGTCACGCCGTGCAGAGCAGGAAAAGCAGCAGCTGACGCTGATGCAGAATCTCAAAAGGCTCTATGTCGAGCTGGCTTCAACCTTACGCATACGCATCTTCCGCCAGCACCTTGGCATGTACCTCGGCGGCTATATCGCCCAGGATGTGTTTAACGCCGTCTTTACCTGGTATGTGGTATTTGTGCTGATGCAGAGCGCTCAGGTCGCCTCCAGCCTGATGGGCACCATGGCGGTGCTGCAGTTTATTGCCGTGATGGCGATGATTCCGCTCTGCATCCGTATGGGACCTGCGCCCGCCTACCGTCTGGTGGCTGTGCTGTTTGGCCTTGCGGCGCTCTCCTACGCTGGATTGTGGTATGCCGGAATGAACGACAACATGTCACTGCTGTTGGTGATCTCCGCCCTGGCAGGTCTGGGACGTGGCGGCATCAACTATGTGCCATGGAACACCTATACCTATATCGCCGATGTGGACGAGGTGATCACCGGACAGCGCCGTGAAGGAATTTTTGCCGGCATCATGACCCTGACGCGAAAAGCGTCGCAGGCTGGGGCAGTCATGCTGGTCGGTATCGTGCTTCAGCTCTCCGGCTTTGTCTCTGGCCAGGCGACCCAGGTACCCGGCGTCAGCCACACTATCCTGGCGATTCTCAGCGTCGGTACCGTGGCCGTGCTGGCCTGCGGCTTTATCGTGTCACTGCGCTTTAAACTTAATCTCCAGACCCACACTGTGCTGCGTCAGGAGACGCTGAAGATGCGCGACGCAGGCCGCATCGTGCCGGAAAGCATCACGCCGGAAGCACGCGGAATTGTAGAAACGCTGGCTGGCATGCCTTACGAAAATCTTTGGGGCAACAACAACATTGGCTTCCTTAATCGTAATAAGCCAGCGCCGGAAAAATTGTCCGCACATCCCACTTTAAACCCTTCTTTAAACCCGACCTTAAAACGACAGGAATAAACCATGACTGTATTTCCCGTTAAACACAGCAAATTATTGTGCCAGCCCGAACATCTGTTGCCACGCAGCGAACTGGTACAGCTGATTCAAAAGCTGACACAGAATCTGGTTAACATCACCGATGAGACAGGCGAATTTTTATTACGGCTGGACGATGGCCGGGTGATTGATACCAAAGGCTGGGCGGGTTGGGAATGGACACACGGCATCGGTCTGTATGGCATGCTGCACTACTATCAGCAGACCGGTGACCAGCAGACGCTGGCGATCATTGATGAGTGGTTTACGCAGCGTCTGGCGGAAGGCACGCCGACCAAAAATGTGAATACCGTTTGTCCTTTTCTGACGCTGGCCTACCGTTACGAAGAGACCGGGAACCCGGCCTGGGTGCCGGTGCTGGAGCGCTGGGCAGAATGGGTCATGTATGAGATGCCGCGTACCGAACAGGGCGGCCTGCAGCACATTGTCTATAACAACGAAAACCCGCAGCAGCTCTGGGACGATACGCTGATGATGAGCGTGATGGCGCTGGCGAAAATTGGCCAGTTGCTGAAGCGCGATGAGTGGATTGAAGAAGCGAGTTATCAGTTCCTGCTGCACACCCAGTATCTGATGGATCGCAAAACCGGCTTATGGTTCCACGGCTGGAACTTTGACGGCCGCCATAACTTTGCTGATGCACGCTGGGCGCGCGGTAACAGCTGGGTGACGATTGTCATTCCCGACTTCCTGGAGATGATGAACTGGCCTGAGCATCACGCTACCCGCCGTTTTCTTCAGCAGGTGCTGGAGACCCAGGTTAAAGCGCTCAGGGAGTGTCAGCACAGCAGCGGATTGTGGCACACCCTGCTTGATGATCCGCACAGCTACCCGGAAGCCTCCGCCACCGCCGGGTTTGCCTATGGCATTCTGAAAGGGGTTCGTAAGCGTTATCTGCCCGCGGAGTATCGCGAGGTGGCAGAAAAAGCGTTGCGCGGCGTGATTGCCAATATTGATGACGATGGCGAGTTAAAACAGGTCTCCTTTGGTACCGCAATGGGCAAGGATCTGGATTACTACCGCACGGTTCCTCTGACCTCTATGCCCTACGGCCAGGCGATGGCCCTGCTCTGCCTGACAGAGTATCTGCGCGTTTACCTCTGAATCCCGGCCAAAAAAAAGCCCCGCTTAGCGGGGCTTTTTCATCGCTGTAAATCATTACATGCTGCGGATGTAATCATCCATATCGGTTTTCAGGTTATCGGATTTAGTCCCGAAAATCGCCTGCACACCGGAACCGGCAACCACCACGCCACGGGCGCCGAGGTTTTTCAGTTCAGTCTGATCCACTTTCGCCACATCGGCGACGCTGACACGTAAACGGGTGATACAGGCATCCAGGTTGGTGATGTTCTCTTTACCACCAAACGCCGCCACCAGTTTGCCCGCCATCTCGGTACCGGTCGCGGTAGATTGCTCGCTGCTGCTGCTCTCTTCACGGCCAGGTGTTTTCAGATCCAGCTTCGCGATCAGTACACGGAATATGGTGTAGTAAACCAGACCATAGATGATACCAACAATCGGGAACAGCCAGATTTTACTGCTGTTGCCGCTCAGCACGATAAAGTCGATCAGACCGTGAGAGAAGCTGGTGCCATCACGCATCCCAAGCAGGATACAGATTGGGAATGCCAGACCCGCCAGCAGCGCATGGATCACATACAGGATTGGTGCCACGAACATGAATGAGAATTCAATCGGTTCAGTGATACCGGTCAGGAATGCGGTCAGCGCGGCGGAGATCATGATACCGCCCACTTTGGCGCGATTTTCAGGCTTCGCTGAATGCCAGATAGCAATCGCTGCCGCTGGCAGACCGTACATTTTGAACAGGAAGCCGCCAGAGAGTTTACCTGCGGTCGGGTCACCCGCCATATAGCGCGGGATATCACCGTGGAACACCTGACCTGCCGCATTGGTGTATTCACCGATCTGCATCTGGAAAGGAACGTTCCAGATGTGATGCAGACCAAATGGCACCAACGCACGTTCAATTACGCCATAAATACCAAAGGCGACAACCGGGTTTTGATAGGCAGCCCACTGTGAGAACTCCTGAATCGCGGAACCTATCGGTGGCCAGATAAAGGAGAGCAGCACGCCGAGAATGATAGCTGCCAGACCGGAAATAATCGGCACAAAACGCTTACCGGCAAAGAAGCCCAGATATTCTGGCAGCTTGATGCGGTAGAAGCGATTAAACATGTAAGCGGCGATGGAACCGGCGATAATACCGCCCAGCACCCCGGTGTCGGCGAGGTGTTTAGCCTCGATCTCCGCCGCAGGCAGATGCAGCACCAGCGGGGCAACCACCGCCATGGTTTTCACCATGATGCCATAGGCAACAACCGCTGCCAGCGCCGAAACGCCGTCATTATTGGTAAAGCCCAGCGCCACACCAATAGCGAAAATCAGCGGCATGTTGGCGAACACCGATCCACCCGCTTCTGCCATCACATGCGAAACCACTGCAGGTAACCAGCTGAAATTGGCTGAACCGACCCCTAACAAAATACCGGCAATCGGCAGAACCGATACCGGCAGCATCAGCGATTTACCGACCTTTTGAAGGTTGGCAAAAGCATTTTTGAACATAGCGTGAAGCTCCTGAGTAAGAGTGCATATTTGCGCAGTGCGCGTGGCAAAGAGGGAGGATTCTTTGCCGGGCTGGCGGTGACCGCCTTTTGATTTATTACGAAGGGTAAAATAATTCCCGATTTGTTACTTTGACGGGTATCACGTTTCGACAATCACAAGGGCGCACTTTACGAAATTTCTTACTGATCCGCACCAGTAATCGGCGATAAAAAGCTGACCCTGTCTGAAAAAACAGGGTCATATACGCAGGTTACAGATTAATTACAGAGGCTGAAATAATAGCTGATCAGGCGCCCAGCTGGCTCATCGGGATATGAAACAGCGTTGAGAAGTTTTGGGTGGTGGTGGCTGCCAGCGTTTCTAAATCCACCCCTTTTAGTACAGCCAGATATTCGGCAACATCGCGCGTATAAGCGGGCTGATTCTCTTTACCACGAAAAGGCACCGGGGCCAGATAAGGCGAATCCGTTTCCACCAGCATCCGATCCAGCGGCACATAGCGTGCGGCTTCACGTAACTGCTCGGCATTGCGGAATGTGACGATGCCGGAAAAAGAGATGTAGAAGCCCATATCCAGCAGTTTTGCTGCGGTGGGCTGATCCTCAGTGAAGCAGTGCAGCACGCCGCCGCAACGTTCAACCTGCTCTTCACGCAGAATCGCCAGCGTATCTTCGCGGGCATCACGGGTGTGAACAATGATCGGTTTGTTCAGCGCAATACCGGTACGGATATGCTCCCGGAACGAGCGCTGCTGCTGATCTTTCGTTTCTGGCTGATAGTGATAATCCAGCCCGGTTTCACCCAGGGCCACCACCTGAGGATCGGCAGAGAGCCGACGAAACTCCTCAACATCATAGGCCTCTTCCTGATTCAGCGGATGCACACCGCAGGAGAGCGCTATATTTTTCCGTTCGCCGACCAGACTTTTAAGGGTATGAAAACCCGGCAGCGTGGTGGCGATTGCCAGCATAAATTTCACATCACGCGCCGCCGCTTTGGCGATTACATCATCCAGGTCACGATGGTTCTTTTCATAGTCCAGGCCATCAAGATGGCAATGGGAATCCACAATAAACATAATTACTCTCAGATAGGTTTAGCCGACAAGCGCGGGCTTCTGTTTGTCCGCCCAGCTCAGAAGCTGATCGGTCAGCAATAATTCGCGATTCACCGATGCCACATGCAGTAGCTGCTCGCGACAGCGCATCCACTCCTGGAGGCTGCTGTTGAGCGCGCTGGCTGAAAAGTATCCGGCCAGCAACTGCACCACATCCTGACGATCGATATTACTCAGCCACTGACCTGCATGTTGCTGCCACTTCATTGCATCCAGCAGCAAAGAGAGCAGCCAGCCGATACGCGCTGCCGCGTCGTCGGCGTTCAGCGCAGGCAGCAGTTGCAGGATGTCCTGCTGCAACGCAGCGGACAGCGCATCGCAGAGCTTCTGCCGGGCCTGCCACGGTCCGTTTTCCAGCAGGCTCAGCGCCGCACCGGGTGCACCTGCGCTCAGACGCAGAGCCGCCAGCAGCATCTGTTCGTCGTGCGCAGCGTGCTTCTTCAGCCAGAGCAGGCTTTGTCCTTCGTCCGGCGGCGTCAGATGCAGCGCCATGCAGCGGCTGCGCAGCGTGGCCAGCAGGCGCGAGGGATCGCGGCTGCTGAGAAAGAACCAGCTGTTGGCTGGCGGCTCTTCCAGCGTTTTCAGCAAGGCGTTGGCCGCCGCTTCCGAAAGCTGCGCGGCATCCGGCAGCCAGACCACTTTCGCGCCGCCCTGCTGACCAAAGTGGTACATTTTTTCCGTTACCTGCCGCACCGCGTCGATGCCCAGGGTAGCTTTGCCCTTCTCCGCCTCAAGCCGATACCAGTCAGGATGGGTATTGGCCTGCATCAGCTGGCAACCGTGACACTGTCCGCAACTTTTCAGGCCATCCCGCTGCTGGCACATCAGCCAGCGGCTCATCCCCCAGACCAGCGCCTCATCGCCCATACCTGCCATCGCCTGGATCAACAACGCATGGTGAGCGCGATTCTCCTGATGCTGGCCAATTACCTGGCGATAAGGCTGATTCAGCCACGGGTACCAGTTCATCACGCCTGCTCCGCCAGCCAGCCATCCAGCGCCGACTGAAGTGACGCTGTCACATCACCCAGTGATTGTGTAGCATCGATGGTGATGATGGTGGGGTCCTCCGCTGCCAGCGCCAGATAGCGGGCGCGGGTGCGTTCAAAGAAACGCAATGACTCCTGCTCAATGCGATCCAGCTCACCGCGCGCACGGGCGCGCTGCAGACCGATGTCGGGTGTCACATCAAGATAGAGCGTGAGATCGGGGCGGAAATCGCCTAACACGGTATCGCGCAGCGTCTGCATCAGACCGGCGTCAAGTCCACGTCCGCCCCCCTGATAAGCCTGAGAGGAGAGATCATGACGATCGCCGATCACCCAGGCACCGCGCGCCAGCGCCGGTTTAATGACCGTTTCCACCAGCTGAACCCGCGCCGCATAGAGCATCAGCAGTTCCGCTTTATCTGTAACCTGCTCGCCCTCAATACCCTGCTTAACCAGCACCCGCAGCTGTTCCGCCAGCGGCGTTCCGCCAGGCTCACGGGTAAAGACCAGATCGTGAATGCCACGGGCACGCAGCGTGGCGACGATGGCATCACGCGCGGTGGTTTTACCGGCGCCTTCCAGGCCTTCAATGACGATAAACTTACTGTTCATTTTTTTCCTTTAGCGTCTGCCGGTAAACCTGCACCGCCTTGTTATGGCTGGCAAGATTAGTCGTAAAGGTATGGCCGCCCTTGCCGTCCGCAACAAAGTAGAGATAGTTGGTTTTCTCGGGATGAGCCGCTGCCTGCAGAGAGGCTTTACCCGGCATGGCGATCGGACCCGGCGGCAGACCGTTAATGATATAGGTATTGTAAGCGCTGGCCGTCTCAAGATCTTTGCGGGTCAGCGTCCCGTTATAGCTGTCGCCCATGCCATAGATGACGGTGGGATCGGTCTGTAACCGCATACCGGTGCGCAGGCGATTGATAAATACCGAGGCTACGCGCGCGCGCTCTTCGCTGACGCCGGTCTCTTTCTCAATGATTGAGGCCATGGTCACCAGATCCTGTGGGGTTTTATAGGGCAGATTATCCGCCCGTCCCTGCCACACCTCAGCAATGGTTTTTTTCATCCGATCATGAGCGCGCTGTAGCAGCGCCATATCGGTGGTGTTAGCCGTGTAAAGCCAGGTATCCGGGAAGAAGTTGCCCTCCAGCTGCTCAGGCTCCACTTTTAGTGCGCTGGCAAGGGTGGCGAACTGATCATCTTTCAGGGTATGCCGGATATAAGGCGCTTTGCGCAGCTCACTCAGCCACTCTTTCAGCCGCTGGCCTTCCACGAACCGCACCGGGAACTGCGCCTCTTTACCGCTGGCCAGCAGCTGTAACAGCGAGCGCACCGTCATGGTTGGCTCAAGGCGATAGGTACCCGCCTTGAAGGTCGCCAGTTCCGGTTCCAGACGCAGCAGCGCGCCAAACCAGATACTGTGCGGAATAATCTTCTGCTCTTCCAGCTGCGCTTCAAGTGCGACCCGGCCCGTGCCGGCAGGCAGCGTGTAGATCGTTTCCTGCTGCAGGGTTAACGGGGTGGCCGCAAACCGCTTAACCTGCCAGTAACTCAGCACAGCCGCGAGACCCACGATCGCCAGCAGGCTGACGACGATTTTTTTGCTTCGAATCATGATGCATCCATTATCTTTTCACAGCTTGCGCGCAACTGATTAAACAGCGAACGCTCAGTAAACTCTACCGCTTCTATCTGTCGGACCGGCAGGACCGGCATCAGCGCATTACATATCACCACTTCATCGGCGGCCAGCAGCTGCGCCGGTTCGCTTTTTATTACCTGGCAAGCCTGGCCTTCGGCCGCAAGTTGCGCCATCAGACTTCGCCGCATAATGCCATCCACACCCGACGCTGACAGATCAGGCGTGAAAATTTGCGAGCCCTGACGCCAGAATAAATTGGCCGCACAGCATTCCACCACCCAACCTTCAGTGTCAAGCACCAGCGCCTCGTCGGCGTCTGTCTGGTCAAGATGAGCTCTGATCATCACCTGCTCCAGACGATTAAGGTGCTTGATACCGGCAAACTGTGGGTTTCGTGCCAGACGGATCGGGCTGAGCCGGAGTGACGCGCCACGCTGCTGTATATCGGCGTAGTGTTGCGGCCAGGGCGCCAGCGAGACGATCCGCGTGGATTCACCACAGCCGCGCCGGCTGTAGCCCCGCCCGCCGCTGCCCGCGCTGATAATCACTTTTAGCACCGCCTGGGTTTGTTGCTGCGCGGCCTGTCGCATTTCAGTCTCAAGCTGAAGCCAGTCGACGCCATCAATCCATAACCGCTCACAGCCCTCTTTGAGGCGCTGAATGTGACTTTCCAGCAGCACGATTTTACCCTGACGCACCGCGGCGGTAGTAAAACAGCCATCCCCAAACTGCAGGCCGCGGTCGCTGGCGGCCAGCATCGATTGTTTTAACCCGTTAATCCACATGGTTCTCTCCTGAGCGTGACTCGTGATTTCAGCGCATTCTGCAGGATAAAAAAAGGCCCGCATCGCGGGCCTTTTTAGCAATCAACAACGATTACACTTTACGGAAGATCAACGAACCGTTGGTTCCGCCGAAACCGAAGGAGTTACACAGGGTGTACTCCAGACCGGGAACCTGACGCGCGGTGTGGGGCACGAAGTCGAGATCGCAGCCCTCATCCGGATTGTCGAGGTTAATGGTCGGTGGAATGGCCTGGTCGCGCAGCGCCAGAATCGAGTAGATCGATTCAACCGCGCCTGCCGCACCCAGTAAGTGCCCGGTCATTGATTTGGTCGAGCTCACCATCACGCTGCTGGCTGCTGCCCCAAAGACCGATTTCACCGCCCGCGCTTCCGCTTTATCACCCGCTGGCGTGGAGGTGCCGTGCGCGTTGACATAGCCGATCTGCTCTGGCGTAAGCTGAGCATCGCGCAATGCGTTGATCATTGCCGCCGCGGCGCCTGATCCATCTTCTGGTGGTGAAGTCATGTGGTAGGCATCGCTGCTCATACCAAAACCTACGATTTCCGCGTAGATTTTCGCACCACGTTTCTTCGCATGCTCATACTCTTCGAGTACCACAATGCCAGCGCCGTCACCCAGCACAAAACCGTCACGATCTTTATCCCACGGGCGGCTGGCCGCTTGCGGGTTTTCGTTACGGGTTGAGAGAGCACGTGCTGCACCAAAGCCACCGACGCCTAATGGCGTACTGGCTTTCTCTGTGCCACCCGCCAGCATCACATCAGCATCGTTATAGGCGATGATACGTGCGGCATGACCGATGTTATGCACACCAGAGGTACAGGCTGTCGCGATAGAGATACTTGGACCTTTCAGGCCATACATGATGCTGAGATGACCCGCCACCATGTTAACGATGGTTGAAGGCACAAAAAATGGGCTGATTTTGCGCGGGCCGCCGTTAACCAGTGAAGTATGATTCTCTTCAATCAGACCTAAACCACCGATGCCGGAGCCAATTGCTGCGCCTATACGGCTTGCATTTTCGTCGGTAACTACCAGACCACTGTCCTGCATGGCCTGCATACCGGCCACAATGCCGTACTGGATGAAGGCATCCATCTTGCGCTGATCTTTGCGCGAGATGTAGTCATCACAATTAAAATCTCTTACCAGACCTGCAAAACGTGTTGCATAAGCACTGGTATCAAAATGGTCGATCAGGGTAATGCCGCTCTGACCGGCAAGGAGAGCACTCCAGGTAGACTCTACGGTATTGCCGACAGGAGACAACATGCCAAGACCAGTCACAACTACACGACGCTTAGACACGTTCGTCCTCCAGGGAGGGGAAATAGGGAACTATGTGGGACAAACAAAAAAATCAGGCGGTCGAGCGACCGCCTGAAGATATTCATTAGCCTTTATGGCTATTGATATAGTCGATCGCTGCCTGAACGGTAGTGATTTTCTCAGCTTCTTCGTCTGGAATCTCAGTATCAAACTCTTCTTCCAGAGCCATCACCAGCTCAACGGTATCAAGAGAATCGGCACCCAGGTCTTCTACGAAAGATGCAGAGTTGGTGACTTCTTCCTCTTTCACACCCAGCTGCTCACTGATGATTTTCTTAACGCGTTGTTCGATATCGCTCATACTATTTAATTTCCTATCAAAACTCGCTTTCGCGATGGTTTTCGTAGTGTATAAAATGGTGAAAAAGATGCAACAAAATCCCGGCTGGTCGAACCACGATTTTGCGTTATTTTGCGGTTCTAACCGCAAATAAAGCAAATCATTTCGTGATTTATCAGACCATGTACATTCCGCCATTGACGTGCAGCGTTTCACCTGTGATGTAGGCTGCTTCGTCAGAGGCTAAAAATGCCACAGCATTGGCGATTTCCTGAGCATCGCCTAAGCGACCCGCAGGAACTTCCGCCAAAATACCGGAACGTTGATCTTCGTTCAGTGCCCGCGTCATGTCAGTCTCAATAAAGCCTGGAGCCACGACGTTGACGGTAATGCCACGTGACGCGATTTCGCGCGCCAGTGATTTGCTAAAGCCAATCAAACCCGCTTTTGCTGCCGCATAGTTTGCCTGGCCCGCATTACCCATAGTTCCAACAACGGAACCAATGGTGATGATACGGCCCACGCGCTTTTTCATCATGGCACGCAGGACCGCCTTGGAAAGGCGGAATACCGATGTGAGGTTGGTATCCAGGATATCCTCCCACTCATCGTCCTTCATGCGCATGAGAAGATTATCACGCGTAATGCCTGCATTATTGACTAAAATATCCACTTCGCCAAATTCAGCACGAATATTCTCTAAAACAGTGCTGATTGAGTCAGCGTCAGTCACATTCAGTAACAGGCCTTTGCCCTTGTCGCCAAGGTAAGCACTGATGGCGTCGGCGCCACTCTGGCTGGTTGCAGTTCCTACCACTTTAGCACCGCGTGCCGCCAGTGTTTCTGCAATCGCACGACCAATGCCGCGACTCGCGCCGGTAACCAGCGCAACTTTACCTTCAAAGCTCATGATTTTCCTCTTATTCCTTACCGAGTGCAGCCGTCAGGGATGCAGTATCGTTAACGGCAGCCGCTGTCAGGCTATCGACAATACGTTTCGTCAGTCCGGTCAGGACTTTACCTGGCCCCATCTCCAGGAGCTGCGTCACGCCCTGTGCTGCCATCGCTTCCACGCTCTCGGTCCAGCGAACCGGGCTGTAGAGCTGACGGACCAGCGCATGGCGGATGGCCGCAGCATCGGTTTCAGCTTTCACATCGACGTTGTTGATCACCGGTACCGCAGGCGCGTTAAAGGTGATGCTCTCCAGCGCCACCGCCAGTTTATCGGCCGCAGGCTTCATCAGTGCGCAGTGAGAAGGAACGCTGACCGGCAGTGGCAAGGCACGCTTAGCGCCCGCTGCTTTACAGGCGGCACCCGCACGTTCAACGGCTTCTTTGTTACCCGCAATAACCACCTGGCCCGGCGAGTTAAAGTTAACCGGTGAGACAACCTGACCCTGCGCGCTCTCTTCACAGGCTTTGCGGATAGCCGCGTCATCCAGGCCAATAATCGCCTGCATCGCGCCAGTGCCTTCAGGCACCGCTTCCTGCATCAGTTTGCCGCGCAGTTCAACCAGCTTCACTGCATCCGCAAAGTTAAGCACACCCGCGCAAACCAGCGCTGAATATTCACCCAGGCTGTGACCAGCCATCAGGGCTGGCTGTTCACCGCCCTGCTGCTGCCAGACACGGTAGATTGCCACGGAGGCGGCTAACAGTGCAGGCTGAGTCTGCCAGGTTTTGTTCAGCTCTTCAGCCGGACCCTGACTTACTAATTGCCACAGATCATATCCCAGCGCGTCAGAGGCTTCACGGAAGGTCTCTTCTACCAGCGGATACGTTGCCGCTAATTCAGTCAGCATGCCCACGGTCTGTGAACCCTGACCGGGGAAAACAAATGCAAATTGCGTCATTTTTCGTTCCTGTCAATCAAAAGCGAACCAGCGCAGAACCCCAGGTGAATCCACCACCAAAGGCTTCCAGCAGAATAAGGTGTCCGGGTTTGATGCGGCCATCACGGACCGCTTCATCCAGTGCGCTTGGCACCGATGCGGCAGAGGTATTGCCATGACGATCCAGTGTGACGACCACTTTATCCATGGTCATGCCGAGTTTTTTCGCGGTGGCGCTGATAATGCGCAGGTTCGCCTGATGCGGCACCAGCCAGTCCAGCATTTCACGATCGAGATTATTGGCCTGCAGCGTTTCATCAACGATGTGAGCCAGCTCGGTGACGGCAACCTTGAAGACTTCGTTGCCTGACATGGTGACATAAGCGGGCTGATCCTGATGCGCACGATCCTGATAAGGCAGCGTCAGCAGCTGTGAATAGCGACCATCAGCATGAAGATGGGTAGAGATGATCCCCTGCTCTTCGCTCTGACCCAGCACGACCGCGCCTGCACCATCGCCAAACAGGATGATCGTGCCGCGATCTTCCGGATCAAGTGCGCGTGCCAGGACATCAGCACCAATCACCAGCGCATGTTTCACCGCGCCATTTTTGATGTATTGATCGGCCACGCTCAGTGCATAGGTGAAACCTGCACAGGCGGCAGCGAGGTCAAACGCCGCGCAGTCTTTGATTTCCAGCATTTGCTGGATCATGCAGGCAGAACTGGGGAAGGCATGACTGGAAGAGGTTGTGGCGACAATAATCAGCCCAACATCGTTCGCTTCAATGCCTGCCATTTCAAGGGCGCGTTGCGCCGCGCTGAATCCCATGGTGGCGACGGTTTCGTCAGGCGCAGCAATACGACGCTCGCGGATGCCGGTACGGGTAACAATCCACTCGTCCGACGTCTCCACCATTTTTTCCAGATCGGCATTGGTGCGGATCTGGCTTGGCAGATAACTGCCCGTACCGATAATTTTGGTATACATCTAGGCTTTGTCACTCCTGGCTAATACAGCATCAAGGCGCGCAGCAATTCGCTCGGGAATTTGCTGCCTCACCGCCTGCTCTGCCTGTTCTATCGCCACAGCGAAGGCGTGTTGATTTGCCGCACCGTGACTCTTGATCACTGTTCCGCGCAATCCTAACAGACAAGCGCCATTGTACTGGTCAGGGTGGAGATGCCCGAAGCGCTTCGTCAGACGTTTCTGAATCCAGCGCCCCAGCAACTGAAGCCACCATGACCGTTTTTTACCTTCCCCTGATGACTTCAGCAGAGAAAGAAACATTCTTACCACGCCTTCCATAGTCTTCAGCGTGACGTTTCCGACAAAACCGTCACAGACCATCACATCCGTTTTACCGGTGAGCAGTTCGTTACCTTCAAGGTAACCAATATAGTTGATTTGCGGTGATTCTCGCAGCACTGCCGCGGCGTCGCGGATCGTTTCCAGCCCTTTGGTCTCTTCATGACCAATATTGAGCAACGCGACACGGGGCCGTGCAATACCAAGCACATGCTCAGCCATTACCGACCCCATTACAGCAAACTGCACCAGCATCGCACTGTCTGAGCCCACATTTGCGCCCAGATCCAGCACCACGGTTTTACCCTGTTGCTGGTGCGGTAAAACGGACATCAGCGCCGGACGTTTAATGCCATCCAGCGGTTTTAATAAGAGTGTCGACAGCCCCATCAGCGCACCGGTATTCCCGGCGCTGATGCAGGCCTGCGCACGTCCCTCTTTAACCATCTCCAGTGCCACACGCATTGAGCTGCCGCGACTGTTGCGGATGGCCTGAGCGGGCCGCGCATCACTTGCAATAACCGATTCGGCAGGGATGACCTGCAAACGCCCCATCAGGGAGGAATCCGCTTTGGCAAGCAATGGCATGAGAGTGTCGGGGTGTCCGACCAGAAGAAGGAATAGTTCCGAATGAGAGGCCAGTGCCTGCAATGCTGCAGGCACTGTCACGCAGGGACCGAAGTCCCCGCCCATGGCATCAATCGCCAGGGTCAAACGTGTCAAGGTATCGCCTTGCTAAGCAAGAAACTTACTTAACGATAACCTTGCGACCGCGGTAGTAACCGTCCGCAGTGATGTGGTGACGCAGATGAGTTTCGCCAGAAACTTTATCTACTGACAGAGCAGCAGTGGTCAGCGCATCGTGCGAACGACGCATACCACGCTTAGAACGGGTGGGTTTATTCTGTTGTACGGCCATGGACCTTACTCCTATTACTTACGCTTTAAACTGGCTAATACGGCAAATGGATTTGGTTTCTCCACCTCTGCAGGCAGTTTACCAAAGACCATGTCCGCCTCGGACACTTCACAGTGTTCAGAATCGTGCACCGGAACGACCGGCAGCGCGAGAATAATTTCATCCTCGACAACCGCCAGCAGATCGATCTCACCAAACTCGTTGACATCGACCGGCTCGTACGCTTCCGGCAATGCCTCGGCCTGCTCTTCAGAAGAGACAGGGCTGAAGCAGTAACTCACTTTTACGTGATGAGGAAAGGTCTGGTTGCAGCGCTGGCAACGCAACGTCACTTGTACTTCAGCAGTACCCGTCAGTACTGCCAGACGTTGGTTATCAACCGCAAACGACATGGCACAATCCACATCACTGTCCACACTAACGACCGACTCGGCCACACGCTCCACCTGTACAGATGTGTAGACACCCTGATAATCAAGGCGCTTCTGAGCAGTGCGGACAGGGTCCAGCGTTAGGGGTAATTTTACCTTTTGCATAGGGCGCGCATATTAACTTTGTAATGTCATAGAGTCAAAGAAAAAGGCCGTTAAACAGCATCTTTCAACCACTATTCGCATCCAGTGCGGCGCACAGTTTAAAATGACTGTCACCAATTCGCTATCACTATTGAAAAAAAATGACGCCATCGATTCTTTTAGCTTCAACCTCGCCCTTTCGGCAGGCATTACTGCATAAACTGGGCCTGCCTTTTATTACCGCCGCGCCTGAGGTTGATGAGTCACCTCAGCCCGATGAAACCGCTGAAGTGCTGGTGACCCGTCTTGCCGTGGCTAAAGCGCAGGCGCTGGCAAAAACGTATCCCAGCCACTGGATAATCGGCTCCGACCAGGTTTGCGTGCTGGATGGCGCAATCGCCGGTAAGCCTCACACGGCTGAGAATGCGCGGGCGCAACTGCGTGCCGCCAGCGGAAAAGCCATTACCTTTTATACCGGTCTGGCGCTATTTCATCCGGCCAGTGGCACGCTGCTGCACTGCTGTGAGCCCTTTGTGGTTCATTTCCGCACGTTAACTGACGCTGAAATCAGCGGCTATGTGGAAAAGGAGCAGCCGCTTCAGTGTGCGGGCAGTTTTAAAAGTGAAGGTCTGGGGATTTGTCTGTTTGATCGGCTGGAGGGACGCGATCCCAATACGCTGGTCGGGCTGCCGTTGATCGCGCTCAATGAGATGTTGCAGCAGGCCGGCATCAATCCTTTAACGAACTGATGCCGGAGAGATTACGCTTTCCGCTGACGCAGCTTAAGCAGGCATTGCTTCAGGCCATCATCCAGTGGCGCCTCGACCCGCATCACTTCGCCGGTGCCGGGATGCGTAAAGGTCAGCGCCGCAGCATGCAGGAACAGGCGTTTTAAACCGGTTGCCGCCAGCTGACTGTCAAACTCACGTTCTCCGTAGCGATCGTCGAAGGCAATGGGATGCCCGGCATGCAGCGTATGGACGCGAATCTGATGCGTACGACCGGTGACCGGGCTCGCTTTCACCAGCGTGGCAAACTCGAACCGCTCTTCTACTTTAAAGCGGGTTTCTGAGGCTTTGCCTTCGCTGCTGACGCGCACCACGCGCTCACCGCTCTGCAGGATGTTTTTCAGTAGCGGCGCCTGAACCACCTTCAGGTGTGACGGCCAGTTGCCGCGCACCAGGGCCAGATAATCTTTCTGCATCCCCTTTTCGCGCAGTTGCTCATGGAGGGAGCGCAGCGCCGAACGCTTTTTAGCGACCAGCAGAATGCCGGAGGTGTCACGATCCAGGCGATGCACCAGCTCCAGAAAGCGTGCTTCCGGTCGCAGGGCACGTAACCCTTCAATCACCCCGAAGCTGAGTCCGCTACCGCCATGCACGGCTGTGCCGGAAGGCTTGTTCATCACCAGCAGCGACTCATCCTCAAACAGGATGGCATCGGCCAGTGACGCCACTTTCGCCAGTTTGGGGGAAACGGCATCTTCGTCGCGTTCCGCTACCCGAACCGGCGGAATGCGCACCTCATCGCCCTCCTCCAGCTTATATTCTGGCTTGACGCGCTTTTTATTCACCCGCACCTCGCCTTTGCGAACGATGCGATAAATCATGCTTTTGGGCACACCCTTGAGCTGGGTGCGCAAAAAGTTATCAATGCGTTGTCCGGCATTTTCAGCCGTGATGGCGACAAAATGTACGCCGGGATTCTCTGTTTTCATGGCGGCGATTCTAAATAGTGTCCCCTGATAGCGCCACCCCTTTTTCTGTGCTTAACTCTGGAGTTGATGTGACGGCAGGTCGCCTCTCTGCTGGCTTTTTCAGCAAAGCGCTGTTTTGTCCGACACATTAGCGATTTAAATGTAAAGAAACTTCACAAGCTGGCTAAAGTCGCCTTGCTATATGAAGGTTAGCAATGGAATAATGCTTGAGTTTCTTACCTGAACCATTTCAGGGCAGAAAAAGAGCGAAATTGTCATTTTGCCGGATTGAGCAGACACGCAGCAATGGCGTAAGACGTAATGCGAAATCAGGCACTTAGCGGGCTGCGGGTTGCGGCCTGGACAACAGTATGGGATGCACGGGTTTTCTTTATTCTCTCAGGCATTTCCACTATCTGGTGCTGTTTTCCCTTATGAAAAACAGGCCACCGACGTTATTTGCGCCCCTCGCGCGGTCGACAGCCGTGAGGTTGACGACATTGCACTAAGTCACGGGGCCATCGGTTGATACTCGTCCAGGGTAACTATGCCCGCAGCTGTAATCACTCATGAAAGAATAACGAGTAAGTCACGATGAAAAGAATGTTAATAAACGCAACTCAGCAGGAGGAGTTGCGCGTTGCCCTGGTTGACGGTCAGCGTCTGTACGATCTGGATATTGAAAGTCCTGGACACGAGCAGAAAAAAGCCAACATTTACAAAGGTAAAATCACTCGCATTGAACCCAGCCTTGAAGCTGCGTTTGTCGATTACGGCGCAGAGCGTCACGGTTTCCTCCCGTTAAAAGAAATCTCCCGCGAATACTTCCCCTCCAGCTATAACGCGCATGGTCGTCCGAATATTAAAGACGTGCTGCGTGAAGGTCAGGAAGTCATTGTTCAGATCGATAAAGAAGAACGCGGCAATAAAGGCGCTGCGCTGACCACCTTTATCTCTCTGGCGGGCAGCTATCTGGTACTGATGCCGAACAACCCACGTGCAGGCGGTATCTCTCGCCGTATCGAAGGTGACGATCGTACCGAGCTGAAAGAAGCCCTGTCGGCGCTGGAACTGCCGGAAGGCATGGGCCTGATTGTCCGTACTGCGGGCGTCGGTAAATCAGCCGAATCGCTGCAGTGGGATTTAAGCTTCCGTCTTAAACACTGGGAAGCGATCAAGAAAGCCGCTGAAAACCGCCCTGCTCCGTTCCTGATCCATCAGGAAAGTAACGTGATTGTGCGTGCCTTCCGCGACTATCTGCGTCAGGACATCGGTGAAATCCTTATCGATAACCCGAAAGTACTGGAACTGGCGCGTCAGCATATCGCTGCGCTGGGCCGTCCGGACTTCAGCAGCAAAATTAAGCTCTACACCGGTGAAATCCCGCTGTTCAGCCACTATCAGATCGAATCGCAAATCGAATCCGCTTTCCAGCGTGAAGTCCGCCTGCCTTCCGGTGGCTCGATTGTGATCGACAGTACCGAAGCACTGACCGCTATCGATATCAACTCAGCACGTGCAACACGCGGCGGTGATATCGAAGAAACGGCGTTCAACACCAACCTTGAAGCGGCCGATGAGATTGCTCGTCAGCTGCGTCTGCGTGACCTGGGCGGCCTGATCGTTATCGATTACATCGATATGACGCCGGTACGCCATCAGCGCGCGGTTGAGAATCGTCTGCGTGAAGCTGTCCGTCAGGACCGCGCCCGCATTCAGATCAGCCACATTTCACGTTTCGGCCTGCTGGAGATGTCCCGTCAGCGTCTGAGCCCGTCATTAGGTGAATCCAGTCATCACGTCTGCCCACGCTGTAGCGGCACCGGCACCATCCGTGATAACGAGTCACTGGCGCTGTCGATCCTGCGTCTGATTGAAGAAGAAGCGCTGAAAGACAACACCAAAGAAGTTCACGCCATTGTTCCGGTTCAGGTGGCCTCTTACCTGCTGAATGAAAAACGTGAAGCGGTTAACGCTATTGAAACACGCCAGGGTGGCGTGCGGGCTATCATCGTTCCTGATGACAAGATGCAGACCCCACACTACTCCGTGCTGCGCGTGCGCAAAGGCGAAGAGACGCAGACCCTGAGCTATCATCTGCCGAAGCTGCATGAAGCCGAAATGGCGATGCCGTCGGAAGAGGAACATGCTGAACGTCGTCGTCCTGAGCAGCCTGCTCTGGCCGCGTTTGTAATGCCTGATGCGCCTCCGGCACCGGTAGAAGTTGAGCCAGAAGCGCAACGCGCTGAAGCCCAGCCAGCCGCAAAAGCAGCACCTGCTGTGGCTGCGCCTGCTACCGTCAGCACCGGCTTCTTTGGCCGTCTGCTTGGTGGCCTGAAAAAAATGTTCGCAGGCGAAGAAGCCCCTGCCGCTGCACCCGTGGCCACTGAGGTTGCAGAGCCGCAGAAAGCGCCTGAAAGCGAGCAGGAAAACGGCAACGGCCGTGGCGAGCGCCGCAACAACAATAACAACCGTCGTAACAATAATCGTCGTGAGCGTACGCCGCGCAACGGAGATAACGCGCAGTCGCGTGAAGGCCGTGAACCACGCGAAAACCGTGAGCCTCGTGAAAACCGCGAACCTCGTGAAAGTCGTGAACCGCGCGAAAGTCGCGAGCCACGTGAAAGTCGCGAGCCGCGCGAGGGTAACGATAATCGCCGCAACAAGCGTCAGTCCCAGTCTGGTGAAGTGCGTGAAGAGCGTCCGGCACTGAGCGAAGAAGCGCGCCAGCAGCGTGATGAGCAGCAGCAACAGCGCCGTGAACAGCGTGCTGAGCGTCAGCGTCGTCGTCAGGAAGAGAAACGCGCCGGTGAAGAAGCCGCCAAAGTGGCTGAGCAGCCAGTAGTGGTAGCCGACGTTCCGGACGTGACCGAGCCGCAGGATGATGAGCGCGTACAGGTTATGCCGCGTCGCAAGCCGCGTCAGCTGAACCAGAAGGTGCGTGTTGATGATAACCGTCCACCTATGCCAGCCGAAGCCAGCGACTTTGCCCAGCCAGCTGAAGTGCGTCAGCCTCAGCAGACAGAGGTGGCTCAGCCACAGCCTGAGTTCCAGGCACCGCAGGGTGAAGAGCAGGATGACAACGACAACCGTGATAACGCCAATATGCCGCGTCGTTCACGTCGTTCGCCTCGTCATCTGCGCGTCAGCGGACAGCGTCGTCGTCGTTACCGTGATGAGCGTTATCCGACTCAGTCAGCAATGCCGCTGGCCGCTGCAGCTGCATCACCAGAGATGGCATCCGGTAAAGTCTGGATCCGTTACCCGGTGAGCCAGGCCAGCGAAGAGCAGGTTCAGAATGTGACTCACGAGACGCCAGCGTACAACCGCGAAGAGACAGCAGACGCCGCGAGTGCGCTGCCTGTTGCTGCCGCTGTTGAATCTGTTACTCAGGAAGCGCCAGTGCAACAGGCCGAGCCGCAGGCAGAAACGCCAGTGCCGGTTGTGAATACTGACGATACTCGTGCTATCGACGCGCCGGTTGACGAGCAGCCTTCCGTTGTTCCGGCGGCAGATGAAGCAAAAGCGGAAGCGGTAGCAGCCGAAGCCGTGCCTGCTGAGCCTGTCACCGAAGCGCCGGTTGTGACACCTGCGGTTGAGACTGCACAGCCTGCAGCGGTTGCAGAAGAAGCACAGTCTTCAGAGGTTGCTGAGCAATCGGCTACCGACGTCAGCGAAGCGATCGCAGCAGAAGTTGAAGAAGTTCTGAATGCGCCGGTCGCTGCTGAAGCTGAAACAGCGCCAGTTCGTGAACCTCATGCTCCGGTGGCCGCACGCGATGTCGCCCCTGCAGCACCGGTGACTGCGGCCGAACCTGTTGCATCAGTGCCTGCAACGGCATCCGAGCCTGCAACTGCCTCAGTGCCGAATGACGGTACGCGCTGGAAGCATTTTGCCTCTGCGCCGATGACTAAAGCACCTGCGCCAGTCTGGCAGTCAGAACCGGCACCGCACAGTGACTGGGTGCGTGCACCCTATGAGTTCGACGGTCGCGGTTCTGCGGGTGGTCATAGCGCCACACATCATGCCACAGCCCCGGCGACCAAGCCGTAAACGCATAAGCTGTTGTGAACTGAACCCCGGCCTGCAAGCCGGGGTTTTTTTATGCCTGCGATTCTGCCCGCCAGCGGACAGAGGATAATTAGCCTCCCCTCCTCGTTTATCAGGAATCAGGAAAGTGTGTGCGTGTGTGCGTGTGTGGAAGCGTGGAAGCGTGGAAGCGTGGAAGCGTGGAAGCGTGGAAGCGTGGAAGCGTGGAAGCGTGGAAGCGTGGAAGCGTGAAAGCGTGAAAGCGTGAAAGCAAGACTGACATGCGAGCTGACTGTCGCTGTAAATCAACCCGGTTTAATTTCTATGGTTCCCGCCACCGGCTGAATCGCAGGCAAAAAAATCCCACCCTCCTTTAGCGGGAGGGTGGGAAAAAGTAAGCGCATCCGGTTAAAGTACGCTCAAAATTTCAGGTCAGACTACGAATTCATCTGGAACAGGGACATCTTAGACATGTCGGTAAAGGTCTTATAGGACGCCTGTAATGCCGTCTGCTGCATGGTGTAGTTAGAAGCTGCTTCGGTTAAATCCACGTTAACCAGGTCACTCATCTGCGAGCTGTAAATCACACTACGGTCATCGCCCTGGGCATTCAGCGTATCGATCTCACCAAGCTGGGTACCAATCTCAGAACGCACGGTTGAGACATTATTCAGCGAGTTACCCAGGCCACGGTTGGTTTTATCCATCGCCGCCTGGAAGGTCTGTTTGGTTGCGGCGTCAGCATCATCCTGCGGCACTTTCAGCGCAGCAATGGCGCTATCCAGCATCTTAAACACATTCGTTTCGCTGGCGCTGCCATCCGGCTCTTTGGTGGCATTGCCGGAGATCGCCATAAAGATATTGTCACCGGTATGGCCCACAGTCATGGTACGGCTGGTATCGACCTTCTGAGTGATCGCCTCGGTGCCGCCTGCATAGCCGACGCCGGTGCCTGCCGCATCCACAAATGGCGCACTGTCAGTTTTATAACCGGCAAAAATATAGCGGCCATTGGCATCCTGGCTGTTTGCCTGGTTCAGCAACTGGGCGCGGATACCCTCCAGCTGGGTAGCAATCGAACCACGGTCATCGTCGCTCAGCGTACCGGTTGAACCGTTGACGATCAGCCCTTGCGCAGCAATGATCCCATCGGTGACGCCTTTCAGCGTATTCTCTTCCAGTGACAGACCCTGCTCGGCAAAGGTACGCGCCAGCGCATACTGCTTGCCCTGCTGCTGGGTTTGTGACAACACGACAGCACGAGACGCGGCAATCGGATCGTCCGAAGGATTATTCACACGGCGGCCGCTGGAGAGCTCCTGGCCTGATTTCAGCCAGGAGGCCTGTGAGTCAGTGATGCCGCGTACCTGCTGCTCAAAAATCATATTTGTACTGATTCGCATGTTATCTCCTGCCCTTAGCGAATATTGATCAATGCATTAAACACGGTGCTGGCAGTCTGCAGCACCTGCGCATTGGCCATGTAATATTGCTGATATTTGGTCAGGTTGGCGTACTCCTCATCGAGGTTTACCCCAGAGACCGATTGCTGGCGCTGGGTCAGCTGACTGACCACGCTTTTCTGAGTGGTGCTGGTGGTTTCCAGTGAACTGGTTTTGTTACCCACACTACTGACGATGGTGGCGTAGGCCTGAGACAGCGTGGCGTTACCGCCGACCAGTTTCACATCCTGCAGATTCAGCAGTTTTTGCGCATTACGGTTATCACTCTCACCGCCGACAGCACCCGCGGCGGCCACCTGCGATTCACTGGTGATCGCGACTGACATATCGTTGATGGCGTTCTGGACCGGCTTCACCAGGAAACTGTCTTTGGCAGCAGGTGCAGGCGTGCCGGCGACAGTCAGTTTCAGGCCGTCAAAGCTCAGCGTGGTGTTGCCACTGGCATCAGTACCTGGCGTGATGGTAACGGCCGTACTGTCTGAGGCGCGGGTTGCGGTCCAGTTATTGCCGTCATAACTCACGGTGTAATTGGATGCTTTCAGTGCACTGGTATCGGTCCACTCAGCGGTGACGGACGCGGCGGTGCTGTTTTTACTGTTGCCCACCACGATCGGGCTGCCGATATTAAAGAAATCGACGCCCTGATTGCCTTTGCTATCGAAGCCCTGCTTGTGAACATCGTTGAAACTGGTGGTAAACGCCGCCGCTAACTGACCCAGCTGGTTCTGTGCCAGATCCAGATCCTGAGTACGGAACGCCAGCAGACCGCCCAGCGAACCGGTGGTGATCAGCTTCTCCGGGATCTCGACGTTGCCCGCCTGCTTATCGACATAGCCGATGGTGGTGCGTGTCGGATCGCTGCTGGAAGGCATCGCCACCAGATCGTGAGATTTGTCGCCGTTCACCAGCGTCAGGCCATTGGCCATCGCGACCGTGTAGCCGCCATCCTGCTGCGATACCGTCACACCAACCACGTTATTCAGGGTATTCACCAGCTGATCGCGCTTATCGAGCAGATCGTTTGGTGCGGCACCGTTTGCCGTGCTCAGTTTGCCAATCTGTTTGTTCAGATCGGCAATCTGGCTGGTGAGGGTATTGACCTGCTTGATGCTGGAATCGACATCGGCATTGACGCTGTTCTGCATATTGTTCAGGTATTGCGCTGACGTCTGGAACTGGCTGACCAGCCCCTGCGCATTGCTGAGCATCGACTGACGCGCCGACGGATCGTTGGCGTTGCTGACCACGTTCTGCAGGTTGGTAAAGAAGCCCTGCAGCGAGGTCGACAGGCTGGTAGTCGAGGTCGACAGCAGATCGTCAATGTTAGAAATCTGGCTGTGCTGGGTGCTTACCGCGCTGTAGTTCGCGCTGGAACCGCGCAGCTGCGTAGCAATAAACGCATCATATTCACGTTGTACACCGGTGATATTCACGCCGTTACCATAATAGCTATTGCCCTGCAGGGTACTGTTCGCCTGCGCCAGTACCGTGGTCTGACGTGAATAGCCCGCCACGGTGTAATTGGAAATGTTGTTACTCGTGGTGCTCAGAGCGGCCTGCGCGGCACTCAATCCGCTCATCGCGGAGTTAATTATGCTGGACATCTCGGTTCCTTACGTTCCCCGTCAACCGGGCTGGCAGACATCAAAGTGGGCGCCAGCAGGCGAAAACGCTTCTGGCTATAGGGATGTTATCGGCTTGCTAAAGTGAAACTTGAGGCGCAATGATCAGAACAGGTCGCCCATATCCTGACTGTAAGCTTTGACGACTTTGTCGCCCATACTTTTGAATTGCTGAATCATTCCCACCAGCTTTTGCGCATATTTTGGATCGGTGGCATAACCGGCCGCCTGTAAGGCCTGCGCACCCTGCTCTGCGCTTGAGGCGTTCGTCACCGCCGCATAGCGTGGGTTTTTGGTCAGGAGTTTGACGTAGTCGGTCAGCGCCTCGAAATAGGAGTTATAGACGCGGAAGCTGGCACGCACTTTCTTCGCTTCGCCCTGCTCATATTCGGTGGTCATGATATCGGTGGTGTCACCTTTCCAGTCACCGCTGGCTTTAATTCCGAACACGTTGTAGCTCGGTTTGCCGTCGCGGGTCAGGATCTGACGCTGGCCCCAGCCCGACTCCAGCGCAGCCTGCGCCAGAATCAGGTGATGAGGAATGCCACTCTGCTGGCTGGCAGCCTGCGCCGGTTGCGTCAGCTGGGCGATAAACTCGCGGCTGTCACTGGGCAGACCCGTCGGTGAAGCGACCGGCGGCAGACGCGGCATTGCCTTACGCACAATCTGCTCCAGCTGCTGCGCCGGCAGTGGTGTTGCCCCGCTGGTGCTGAGAATAAAGCTGTTATCCAGCTTCATCGGCACCGTACCGGCTTTTTCATCCGGCGCGGTGGCGGGCTGCATCTGTTTAACGATGGTTTCCGCCAGGCCGAGGCCA
Source organism: Pantoea sp. BJFS-204 (assembly GCF_049310725.1). Classification (NCBI taxonomy): domain Bacteria; kingdom Pseudomonadati; phylum Pseudomonadota; class Gammaproteobacteria; order Enterobacterales; family Erwiniaceae; genus Pantoea; species Pantoea sp. BJFS-204. Next base: position 117,985 of record NZ_JBMOWE010000002.1, read on the forward strand.
CGTTTCCCCATCTCCTGTGCAATCTGCTGGTCATACATAGAGGTAAAGAGTTTGGTCTGCTCGTTGCCCATAATGCCGTCCTGCGGCAACGCCTCGCGCATACTCTTCAGCATCATCTGTACAAACATCCCTTCGACCTGACGCGCAACCTGCAACGCTTGTCCTTTCGGATCGTTGCTGGCCTGGCGTTTCAGTTCATTCAGGGAACGGCTGTCGAAAGCCGAACTCGTCAGAGATTGCATATCAGCCATCAGATAATTTCCAGTTTGGCACGCAGACAGCCGGCACTCTGCATCGACTGCAGAATTGACATCAGTTCGATAGGTGACGCACCCAGCGCATTCAGCGCACGCACCACGTTGTTCAGGTTGGCGCTGGCGTTGACGCGTTGCAGCGCACCGCCGGTCTGGCGCAGATCGATCTGAGTCTGCGTCGTCGCCACCGTCTGACCACCGGCCAGTGGAGTATCAGGCTGACTGACGTTCTGCTGCTGGTTAACCGTCACCGACAAGTTGCCCTGCGCTACAGCACACTGATTCAGCGTCACTTCACGGTTCATTACCACCGAACCGGTACGGGAGTTGATGATGACTTTGGCATCTTCAACCGGGATCGACACATTAATGTTCTGGATCTCAGCCAGCAGACGCACCTGCGCACCATTATTAGGCGATACGCGGATCTGCACGGTACGGGCATCCAGCGGCTGCGCTGCGCCGTAACCGCCACGGGCGTTAATGGCATCAGCAATCCGCTGCGCCATTGAGAAATCTTCGCTGTTAAGCTGCAGGTTAATGGTGTTCTGCGTACCAAAGTTGCTCTGCAGTTCACGCTCAACGGTTGCACCGCCGGTAATACGGCCTCCGTTCAGCTGGTTAACCTGAACACTGCTGCCGCCCGCTGACGCACCCGCGCCACCGACCAGGATATTACCCTGCGCCAGCGCATAAACCTGGTTATCGACCCCTTTCATCGGCGTCATTAACAGCGTGCCGCCGCGCAGACTTTTGGCGTTACCCAGCGACGAGACCACCACATCCAGGTTCTGTCCCTGACGGGCAAACGAGGGCAGTTTAGCGGTGACCATCACGGCCGCCACGTTCTTCAGCTGCATGTTGGTTCCGGTGGGAACGGTAATACCAAGCTGTGACAGCATGTTGCTCACTGTCTGGGTAGTAAATGGCGTCTGGGTAGTCTGGTCACCGGTGCCATCCAGCCCCACGACCAGGCCGTAGCCCAGCAGCTGGTTATCACGAACGCCCTGTACCGTGGTTAAATCACGAATCAAATCGGCTTTTGCCAGCAGGCTGAAGCCCAGCAGCAGCGCCAGCCCGGCGCGTAACAGCGTTAACTTTTTCATTGAAACCTCTTACATCGGCGAGATGTTCAGGAAGAAACGCTGGAACCAACCCATGGTCTGCGCCTCATTGATGTAACCATTTCCGACGTACTCAATACGTGCATCGGCGACAGCGGTAGATAACACGGCGTTACTGGCGCTGATGGTGCGTGGGTTGACCACGCCCGAGAAGCGAATGAACTCCGTGCCCTGATTAATGGCGATCTGTTTTTCACCGACCACGTGCAGGTTGCCGTTTGACAACACCTGATCCACGGTGACGGTAATGGTGCCGGTAAAGGTGTTATTGGCGGATGCGCCGCCTTTACCTGCGAAATCATTTTTGCCTTCGGCGCTGAGGTTGGCTTTTTCACCACCTGCACCCACCAGGCCTGCCAGACCGGTCGGCACCGCGCTCACACCAAAGCTGTTGCTGCCATCGCGGCTGGCATTGGCTGAGGAGCTCTTGCTGGCGCTGACGTTTTCCTGCAGCGTAATGGTCAGGGTATCGCCAATGTTGCGTGGACGGCGATCCTCAAACAGCGGCTGATAGCCGTAGTTAAGCGGCGCGACGCCCTGGAATATAGAGCCGTTGACCACCGGTGGCGCGGACGGCATTGGTTGCGCTGTAGTTGCACCTTCGACCAGCGGGGTACGCGGGACCAGGGCACATCCGTTGAGAGTTAGCAGCAACGAGGCGACTAACCAATGTCCAGGCTTGAGAATCTGTTGCTTCGCCACGGCGTCACGACCTTATTAATGTCTGTCATTCAGGCCAGCACGGGCTGGCCCTGTTCGGGATTAAAGCTGAGTTAATTTCGCCAGCATCTGATCAGAGGTACTGATCGCCTTGCTGTTGATTTCGTAAGCGCGCTGCGTCTGGATCATGGTGACCAGCTCTTCCGCCACGTTAACGTTCGAGGTTTCGGTATAGCCCTGATAGAGCAGGCCCGCGCCGTTCTGGCCTGGCGTGCTGTCCGTCGGAGCGCCCGATGCCTGCGTTTCCTTGTAGAGGTTTTCACCCACGCTATCGAGACCGGCGTCATTCATAAAGGTGCTCAGGGTTAACTGACCGACCTGCGCGGCCTGGGCCTGTCCCTGCTGCGTTACGCTGACCACACCGTCACGCGACACCGTGATGCTGGTGGCGTTAGCCGGAATGGTAATGCCTGGCTGTACCGGGAAACCGGAGTTGGTCACCAGCTGGCCGTTCTGATCAACCTGAAACGCGCCGTCACGGGTATAAGCAGAGGTGCCATCCGGCATCTGAATCTGAAAATAACCCTGGCCGTTAATGGCGATATCTTTTGAGTTGCTGGTCTGCGACAGGTTGCCCTGCGTATGCAGACGTTCAGTGGTCACCGGACGTACACCGGTACCGATCTGCAAACCCGATGGCAGCGTTGTCTGTTCAGATGACTGTGTGCCCGGCTGGCGCATGGTCTGGTACATCAGATCTTCGAACACGGCACGCGAACGCTTAAAGCCGTTGGTGCTGACGTTTGCCAGGTTGTTGGCAATGACGTCCATGTTCATCTGCTGCGCATCAAGACCGGTCTTAGCGATCCATAAAGAACGAATCATGTTGTTATCCTCGTGCCTTAGCCCATGCTCAGGAGCTGGTTGGCTTTTTGTTCATTTTCGTCGACGTTGGTGATGACTTTCATCTGCATCTCAAAACGTCGGGCGTTGGCGATCATATCGACCATGGTTTCTACCGGTTTAACGTTGCTGCCTTCCAGCACGCCAGGCATCACCTGCATGGTGGCATCAGCCTGCAGCGCGGCACCGCGGGTCGCCTGCGTCGACGCAGTAGGCCGGAACATGCCGTCATCACTGCGCTGCAGCTCCTGCCCGGTAGCCCTGACCAGCTTCAGCTTGCCCAGCTGAACCGTGGCGTTCGGTGAATCACCGGCATTCAGCCCGGTGATCGAGCCGTCGGCTGCAATGGTGATTTCAGTGCCCTGCGGGATCACAATCGGACCGCCATCGCCCATCACAGGATTGCCCTGAACCGTCAGCGTACCGGTCGGACTGATTTGCATATTGCCGTTGCGGGTATAGGCTTCGCTGCCGTCAGCGGTACGCACCGCCAGCCAGCCATCCTGCTGCACCGCCACATCGAGCGGACGCTCGGTGTAATCCATCGCGCCCTGACTCATGTCGGCGCCCGGTGTCGAGGCGGCGACCAGCGTACGGGTTGGCAGCGACCAGCCACTCACCGGCACGGCGCGCAGCGCATTCAGCTGTGCACGAAAACCCGGTGTAGAGGCGTTGGCGAGGTTGCTGGCGGTAACCGCCTGCTGATCCAGCGTCTGGCTGGCCGCGCCCATCGCGGTATATATCGCGTGATCCATATGGCAATCCTGTTAGCGAATTAACGTAAGTTAACCAGCGTGTTGAGAATCTGGTCCTGAGTTTTGATGGTCTGCGCATTCGCCTGATAGTTACGCTGCGCGACGATCATGTTCACCAGCTCTTTGCTCATGTCGACGTTGGAAGATTCCAGTGCGCCAGCCGTCAGTGAACCAAAGGTGCCGGTATTCGCCAGACCGATTGCTGCCTGACCGGATGCACTTGACGCAGACCAGACGTTGTCACCCTGTGACTGCAGACCTTCCGGGTTAGAGAAGCTCGCCAGAACAATCTGACCCAGCAGCTGGGTTTTCTTGTTGGAGTAGCTGCCGGTGATGGTGCCGTCATCATTGATCGCGTAGCTGGTCAGATCGCCAGGTGCATAACCATCCTGGGTCGGGCTGCCAAAGGTGGTGGCGCCGGTGTTCTGCTGCAGGCTGCCCAGCATGCTCAGGTTGATCGGCTGATTGGCGACTGCGCCATTGGCTCCGCCCACGTTCAGTGTCAGGCCGACGGTGCCATCGGTCGTCGTGCTGACGACAGCGCCGGTGGCATCCAGCTTAGAGACGCTGGTCAGCTTACCGCTGGTGTCAAACGCCATTCTGAAGTCACCCGCCGAACTGCCGGTGTTGCCATCAATGGTGCGCACGGTCCAGCTGTTGCTGGTGGTGTCTTTCACGAAATACATGTCGAGCGCGTGGTCATTACCCTGCGAGTCGAACACGGTTGCCGTGGTTTTCTTGTTGTAGCTGTCTGCGTTCGCCGTCGAGAAGGTGGCCACAGATGGCGTTTTGTCCGTTGAGTTCAGGTTGGCAACCAGACCGGCGGTAGTGGTCGCGCGGGCTGACATCTGCTCGGTAGGAATACGCAGCGCCACCGGGTTAGCACCTGACTGGATTGTGGCCGGTGAACCGCTGGCCGGATAGCCGGTCACGTTCAGACCCTGGGTGTTGACCAGGTTACGGTTGGCATCCAGCGTTAACTGACCATTGCGTGAATAGAAGACGCCGCCGCTGCTGTCGGTCATACGGAAGAAACCGTTACCGCTCAGCGCAACGTCCAGGCCACGGCTGGTGGTGGTGGTCGCGCCGTCGTTAAAGTTCTGGATTACCGCAGCAACTTTGGTACCGAGGCCGACGTTAGAACCGGCAAACATATCGGCAAACGCGATGGTGCTCGATTTAAAGCCCGCAGTGGCGGAGTTGGCAATGTTGTTACCGATGACATCAAGGTTACTTGAAGCAGCACCAAGGCCGCTGACCGCTTGGGAAAATGACATGTGTTTGTTTCCTGTCTACAGGTTAATCAGAGAATCTGACGTACGTCGTCAAGGGTGGCGGAGCCCATGGTGCCGAGATCCAGTTTTGTGGTGTTGTTCGCAGTACTCACCCCATTGACGTAGGCGTAGTTAAGCGGTTGTGCCACCAGTTGTGTGTTGCCATTGCTTGCGGCAATCGCAACGCTGTATTTACCATCCGGGGCGACAGAGCCATCTGTCAGCTTGCCGTCCCACGAGAAGGTGTGCACGCCAGCGCTCAGCGCGCCCAGATCGACGGTGTCGATCACCGTGCCACTGGCATCTTTAATGGTGGCCGATGTGCCGGTTGAAGCGGAGGCCAGCTCAACGCCAAATGGCGTTGTGGTGCCGTTGCCTACCAGAACCTGTCCGCCATTGACCATTACGCCATGCCCAATCAGCGTGGAGCTCTGCAGCGACTGGCTGGTGCTGATCTGGCCGGAGATCGATCCCAGCGTGGTATTCAGTTTTTCAATGCCGCTCAGGGTATTGATCTGTGCCAGCTGCGTGGTGAGCTGGCTGTTATCCATTGGATTGGTGGGATCCTGGTTTTTTAACTGCGTCACCAGCATGGTCAGGAACTGATTCTGCAGATCCTGCGCATTGTTGCCGGTGCCACTGGTGTTAGAGGAGCTAAGGACCGTGGGGTCCAGTCTTTCGTTAACGCCTACCGCGATAGCCATAATTTTTCTCCGTTATTGCCCGATCGTCAGGGTTTTCATCATCATCGACTTCACGGTGTTGAGCACTTCGACGTTGGCCTGGTAGCTGCGTGACGCCGACATGGTGTTGACGCTTTCAGAGACCACATCCACGTTCGGCATCTTCACGTAGCCTTTGGCATCTGCCATCGGATTGCCCGGGTCATAGACCAGCTTGGCAGGTGTAGGGTCATCCACGACTCTTGCCACTTTCACGCCGCCGGTGGCTGAGCCTGGCGCCGCATCGGTCTGGAAAACCACCTGCTTTGCCACGTAAGGCTTTCCATCGGGGCCGGTGACGCTGTCGGCGTTCGCCAGGTTACTGGCACTGACGTTTAATCGCTGTGATTGCGCGGTCATCGCTGAACCGGCAATGTCAAAAATATTCAGCAAGGCCATAATTATTGTCCTTGTAACACGCTCATCATGCCTTTGATCTGGCTACTGATGAGGGTGAGGTCGGTTTGATATTTCAGGCTGTTATCCGCGAACTGCGTACGCTCACGGTCCATATCTACGGTGTTGCCGTCGGCAGAAGGCTGGTCAGGAATGCGATAAAGCATATCCATCGATGGCACGCCGTTTGTCTGTGCTTCAATGTGGCGAGCTGACGTGACTTTTAACGCCATGCTGCTGCCTTCCGCACGACCATTGGACATCACCCGACTCAGCTCGCTGGCAAAGTCGATATCCCGGGCCTGATAACCAGGGGTATCGGCGTTGGCAATATTTGACGCCAGGATCTCCTGACGTTGAGCACGCAGGTTGAGGGCCTCCGTACCAAATTTCAGCGCCGCATCCAGTTTGTCGAGCATGTTTCCTCCGCGTATGAGAATTTCGAGCTCGCAGCTTAATTTGAAAATGCAAGGGGTCATCGTCTGAATAAGGCCTCAAATGACCGCTATTTTGACAATTAAGGATTTTTCTTAAGGGGTACACTCGTCGCCATCATCAGTGAGGAAATGCACAATGCGTCGATATCTGACCCTGCTGACCAGCCTGCTGGTCGCGATCGCCCTGCCGGTTTCCGCCGGGGATCTCAATGCACAACTGAATCAATTTTTTAAAGCGCGTGACGCCCAGCATGCTGATGGCATGGTCGTGGTGGTACGCACGCCACAGGAACAGTGGCCAGTCTGTGAGGCGCCACAGTTCACCCTGCCCGGCAACAGCCGGTTGTGGGGCAATATGAGCGTGGCGGCAAACTGTGGCGAGAACCGCCGTTATATTCAGGTACAGGTGCAGGTCACCGGTTCCTATCTGGTGGCGAACCGGCTGCTGAGCCAGGGCAGTAGCGTGAGCGAGAGTGATTTCACTCTGCAGACCGGCCGCCTCGATACTCTGCCCGCCCGCGCCCTGCTGAATGCGGACTCGGTCGCAGACGCCGTGGTGCTGCGCGATATCCAGCCAGGACAGCCGATTAATCCCTCCACGCTGCGTCAGCCGTGGCGTGTCAAGGCGGGTCAGAATGTGATGGTGATTGCCAGCGGTGACGGCTTTGACGCCAGCGGTGAGGGCAAGGCGCTGAATAACGCCGCCCGATCGCAGTCGGTCCGGGTCAGGATGGGAAATGGCCAGATTGTCAGCGGTAAGGTACGCGAGGATGGGAATATTCTTATAACGCTGTAAAGTGTTAAAGAAGCCAGTAGTGCTGCCGATAGAAGAATCAACGAAGCGATAACGCTATTCTGATTCAGGTGGCAGACTTCCCCTGACCGTACAGGAGCCCGAACATGAGCATTGACAGAACGCAACCTCTGAAACCCGCCAGCACCGTACAGAGCCGCGATAGCAGTGAGTCCGGCAGCAGCAAAGTGCGCCAGAGCGCCAGCCCGGTGGCAGCAGCCACGACCCCTGCAGCAGCCCAGGTCAGCCTGAGCAGCGCGCAGTCGCAGCTGATGCAGCCGAGCAGCAAAGATATTAACGTCGAGCGCGTTGAACAACTGAAAACCGCCATTCGTAATGGCGAACTGAAGATGGATACCGGCAAAATCGCCGATGCGCTGATTGCCGACACCAAGGCGTATTTAGAGGGTAATTAGTTCCCATGAGTAATTTGCAGACCACCTTAGATAAGATGCAGGACGTGCTGGCGTCGCTCTCAGCCGTGCTGGAAGAAGAGCAGCAGCAGCTGGCAGCCGGAAACATTAACAGTAATCTGTTGCAGCGTATTACCGAAGATAAAAGCGCGCTGCTCAGTACGCTGAACTATCTGGATGAGATGCGCCGCACCGCTGAGCAGAGTCAGGCGACATCGGCACCTTATCGTGGTCAGAACGACATGGCGCGCCGCTGGGACACTATCCAGCAGCACAGCCGTCGTCTGCAGGATGCCAATGTTCATAACGGCCTGCTGCTGCAACACCAGATCCGCTACACCCAGGATGCGCTTGACGTGCTGAAGCCGCATCAGACCCAGGCCTTTTACGGCCCGGATGGGATGGGTAAAGGCCAGGCGACGTTAAGTCGCAAAGCCTGAACCGGAAAGTAGCGAAAAAAAATCCCGCCTGGTGCGGGATTTTTTATTGGTGCGTTTTTTCCTTCACCATGATGAGCTTTAAAATTGAGCCTGCACAGGGAACAGGGGCAGATCGGAAAGACGCTAAAGCCAATCCCTGGCCGCTCGGCCCGCGCGATTACGCACCTCATCCCTGAGGTGCGCCCGTTGCCGGGCCAACGCGTTGCGTTGTTCAAAAACGCTCCCGGCGTTTTTGTCCATGGCGCGGGACGCTTTCCTCCTCTGCCCCTGTTCCCTGCGCGTTGAATTTATTTATTGCGGCAAGCTTTACACAGCGGTGCGACGCGCATAGTCGCGCAGCCGGAAGCCCAGCAGTCCCAGCGCCAGGAAGTAAGCCCCGCCGCCCACACCACAGACCGCGGCCAGACGCAGCAGCCGCCACAGCATCGATCCCTGCTCCCAGGCTGGCATCCACTGCAGCATGGCAAACAGCGCGCCTGCCATCACCACTACGGCTATCAGCAGGCGGATCAGGAAGCTGCTCCAGCCCGGCTGCGGCATAAAGATATTCTTCTTACGCAGCTGCCAGTAGAGCAAAGACGCATTCAGACAGGCTGCCAGCCCAATCGACAGTGACAGACCGGCGTGTTTCAGCGGACCAATAAACGCCAGGTTCATTACCTGCGTCATGATCAGCGTGATAATCGCGATTTTAACCGGCGTTTTGATGTCCTGACGGGAATAGAAGCCCGGAGCCAGCACCTTGACCACGATCAGCCCCATCAGTCCGACGGAGTAGGCGATCAGGGCGCGCTGCGTCATCAGAGCATCAAAGGCAGTGAATTTGCCGTACTGGAACAGCGCCACGGTCAGCGGGCCGGAGAGCATGCCCAGCGCCACCGCGCTGGGAAGCGCCAGCAGGAAACAGAGGCGCAGACCCCAGTCCATCAGCCGGGAATATTCATCATGGTTGCCGCTGGCAAAACTTTTGGCCAGCGACGGCAGCAGAATGGTGCCCAGCGCCACGCCCAGCACACCCGAGGGGAACTCCATCAGGCGGTCCGCGTAGTACATCCAGGAGACCGAGCCTGAGACCAGAAACGAGGCGAAGATGGTGTTGATGATCAGTGAGATCTGACTGACAGAAACGCCCAGAATGGCAGGTCCCATCTGACGCATGACCCGCCAGACGCCCGCATCACGCAGATTCAGGCGTGGCAGCACCAGCATCCCGAGTTTCTTCAGGTGTGGCAGCTGATAGCCGAGCTGCAGCACGCCGCCAGCCACCACGGCCCAGGCCAGCGCCATTACCGGTGGGTGGAAGTGCGGCGCGGCAAACAGCGCAAAGCCAATCATGCTGACGTTCAGCAGGGTCGGTGCAAAGGCCGGTACCGAGAAGCGGTTCCAGGTGTTCAGCACCGCACCCGCCAGTGACGCCAGCGAAATCAGCATAATGTAGGGAAAGGTCACCCGCAGCAGCGAGCTGGTGAGCGCAAACTTATCGGGACTGTCGGCAAAGCCGGGGGCCGTCACCATGATGACCCAGGGCGCAGCAATCATGCCCGCCACCGTGACCAGCGCCAGCGCCAGCGTCAGCAGGCCCGAGACGTAAGCCAGGAACAGTTTCGTCGCCTCTTCGCCCTGCTTGCTTTTATATTCAGCCAGAATGGGCACGAAGGCCTGAGAAAAGGCGCCTTCAGCAAAAATACGCCGCAGCAGATTGGGAAGTTTAAACGCAACAAAGAACGCATCGGTCGCCATTCCGGCGCCAAACACCCGCGCCACGATGGCATCACGGGCAAAGCCCAGTACGCGGGAAAACAGGGTCATAGAACTGACCGCTGCCAGCGATTTCAACAAATTCATAATTGACGGCGCATCCTGAAAAGAATCGGCAAAAAAGGAGAATTAGCGCGGGCACCCAGAAGATGCCCGGCGACAGTCTACTGCCACGGAGGGAAATGACCAGCATGGAGTGTTACAAGGCGTTATTCCTGCGTCGCCTCACGCCACAATTTTTCCACCACACGCTGCGCCATCAGCGCCTGCTCACCGCTGGTTTCAGGCTTCGTCTGATTTTGTACGCAGTCGATGAAATGGCGAGCCGCACCGCTGAAACCGCGCTGGGTCAGATGACTCTGCCAGGCGGGCGGTGGCGTAATCAGCAGCCCGTCACGCCGTTCTTCCTGCCAGTCGCGCATTTCACTGATGTCGATGCACTTACCGTCACACACTGCGCTGACCCGCTCGCGCTGACTGCCTGCGCGCCGGTGCATGCTGGTGGTAATCGACAAGCCCTCAACAGCGAAATGGTGCTCAGCATAGAGCATCTGCCCCTGTTCGTTGGTGTCGATGCGTCCCTGAACCTGGCGAAAGGGTTTCCCGCCCAGCCAGAGGGCGGTATCCACCACATGCAGGTAGTCATCGAGCAGGGTAAAGCGGAGATCCTGTGGCCCGACGCTGTCGCTACGGTGCTTTTCAATCCGCAGAGAAGTCGCGCTAGCCATCTCCGCCCGCAGCTGTTGATAGCGCGGGGCAAACCGCCGGTTAAACGCCACCATCAGTTTACGCTGCCGTTTTTCCGCCAGCGCCACCAGCGCCTCAGCCTGTTCCAGGTTTTCAGCCAGCGGCTTATCGACGCAGACATCCTTTCCTGCCAGCAGCAGCGCCCTGACCACTTCATAGTGCGTGGCGGTGCTGCTGTGGACAAAGACCGCGTCGCAGGCCGCGGCTAATTCATTCAGCGAACCAAAATATGGCATGCGATAGCTGTCACAGAGCGGCCGGGCTTTGGCCTGGTTCGGGGAAAACGCTCCAGCCAGGGTCCAGTCCGTCGCCGCCGACAGCACCGGCAGCCAGGCTTTCTGCGCGATACCGCCTAATCCCACTACGCCAATACGTAAGGTCATCTCAGCTCTCCGGTTGCAGCAGTTGGGTGAGTTGTGCCTGAAGCGCTGCAACCTGCTGTTCCAGCGTTGCGACCCGCGCCGCCAGATCGCCCTGCTCTTCCGACGCGTCTGCGGCCTGCGGCTGGTCAGGCTCATCGCCCAGCAGATGCATAAAGCGACTTTCGCGCTTGCCAGGTTCACGCGGCAGACGGATCACCTGAGCACTGTCGTCGCGCTGCATCAATCCTTCCAGCGTTTGCTCAACTTCGCTGACATCACTGAACTCGTGCAGACGGCCGCTGCGCGTACGCAGTTCGCCTGGCGTCTGGGGCCCGCGCAGTAACAGCAGCGTCAGCAGAGCGACTTCTGCGCTGTTAAGCTTTAGCGTGCCAAACGCGGAGTTGCAGAAACGCTGCTCATATTTCACGACCCGCTGCCCGGCGGCGCTGCTGGCGGTGATCAGATGCCGTTTTTCCAGCTGATCGAGCTGATCCTGCACCTCACTTTCGCTCAGCTCCATCACCGGCTCGCGGTTCGATTTCTGGTTGCAGGCCACCACCACGCCATTCAGTGACAGCGGATACTGTTCCGGCGTGGTGACCTGCTTCTCCAGCAGGCAGCCCAGCACGCGCATCGCCTGCGCCGATAAAGTCATCTTCATGCTCGCATCCTCATTATTATCCACGCCGGTCAGGCGTCCATTCCCGCAGGGTTAAGGCTGTCAGCACGTGATCCTGCCAGCGTCCGTCGATCAGTAGATAATCTTTCGCGTAACCCTCTTTCTCAAAACCGAGTCGCGCCAGCAGATCGCCGCTGCGCTGGTTGTGCGGCATGTAGTTAGCCATGATGCGGTGAATATGCTGCTGGCGCTGCATATAGCGGATTGCCACCTGCAACGCTTCGAACATGAACCCCTGCCCCTGCCACTTTTCACCCAGTGAATAGCCGAGATAACAGGCATGAAAGGATCCGCGTAACACGTTGCTGAAGTTCGCCACTCCCCTCACTTCGGTTTCATCGCTGTCCATTAAAATGAAATAGAAGGCCGAACCCTGCTTATGCATGTCGGAAATCAGCCCAAGCCGCGCCTGCCAGCCCGAGGGGTAGCAGTGGCTGTCATCACGCACCGGCTCCCACGGTTTTAAAAACAGGCGGTTTTCCGCGTAGTAATCTGCCATTCGCCAGGCATCACGCTCGTGAACCAGACGGACCACCAGCCGATCGGTGGTTAATCGCACCCTGGGCGCGGCAGAACGATAGCCAAACATCCTGACTCCTGAAATCAATGGCTGATAGAGATGAGCCGTCATTACCCGGCTTTCACTATAACCGCCGCCTGGGCTCCGGTAAAACGTTACAGCGGTTTAGCGATAAAGAGGCTGATTTTGCTCGGGTCGCACCGCGGATAACCCCTGCTGCAGGCAGCATTAGCAGCGGATCCTGCAGCGCGCCTGACAGGCAGGTTTGCCCTGTGGAGTAATCTCTTCCATACTTTTTACGAGCCCGAAAGCAGGATGAATTGATTCACTCTGTTAAACACTAAACCTGTAAAATCCGGGAGATCAGGATGAAGCTCTATATCTACGACCACTGCCCTTTCTGCGTTAAAGCGCGAATGATTTTTGGCCTGAAAAACAAACCGGTTGAGCTGGTGGTAATGCTCAACGACGATGAAGAGACGCCGAAACGACTGATCGGACAGAAAATGGCGCCCATTCTGCAGAAGCAGGATGGCAGCGCGATGCCTGAGAGCATGGAGATCGTACACTATGTCGATCAGCAGGATGGCGAGCCGCTGATCATCGGCGCGCTAAATCCGGCGATCGGCGACTGGCTGCGTCACATGAACAGCTATGTCAATAAACTGCTGCTGCCGCGTATTGCAGAGGCGGCGTTTGCCGAATTCGCGACGCCGGAGGCGCGTGACTATTTCCGCAACAAAAAGCAGGCGAGCATCGGTGATTTCGACACGCTGAAAAGTCATTCTGCCGGCCTGATTAAGAACGTCAGCGACGATCTGCGCAAGCTGGACAAATTAATCGCCCAGCCCAATGCGGTGAATGGCGAGCTGTCCGAAGATGATTTTAATCTCTTCCCGCTGCTGCGCTCTCTGACGCTGGTGGCCGGAATCGACTGGCCGAGCCGGGTCGCTGACTACCGCGATAACATGGCTAAACAGACCCAGGTGAATCTGCTCTCCTCGATAGCTCACTAACCCCTCCCGATGAGAGACGCTGCGGCGTTTCTCATCTCTTTCCTGATGACACCCGCTACGCATTCAGGCAGGCTATGGCCTGTTTATTGGCTCTGATATTCAGGATAAAGATCGATGAAAAAGGCTTTTTTCGGGCTGACTGCCCTGTTGATCGCGCTGCTGGTGAGCGGCTGTAATCAACTGACGCAATACACCATCAGCGAACAGGAAGTAAACCAGGCGCTGCAGAAGCACAACAACTATGAGAAAGATATTGGCGTTTCCGGGCTGGTTAATGCGCACATCGTCCTGAACAACCTGACCAGTCAGATTGGCCGTGAAGAGCCAGGTAAAGTGACGCTCTCTGGCAATGCTAAAATCAATGTGACGTCACTGTTTGGTCCGCAGCAGGCCGATATGCAACTGAAGATGCGTGCTCAGCCGGTCTATGACCAGCAGCAGGGTGCAATCTATCTGCGCGATCTGGAAATTGTTGATGCGCAGGTTGCTCCGGAAAAAATGGCCTCCATTATGAAAACGCTGACGCCTTATCTGAATCAGTCGCTGAAAAACTACTTTGATCAAAAGCCGGCTTACGTGCTCAGCGCCGACCGCAGCAAAGGCGAGTCGCTGGCGAAGAAATTTGCCAAAGGACTGGAAGTGAAACCTGGCGAACTGGTTATTCCCTTTACGCAGTAACGCCAGTCAGTTAAGCGACAGGTGACAACGCAGTCTGGTGCCGCGCTGAGGCGTGACGGTGGGCCAGAAGTCCACGCCGGGAAGCGTGGACAGTTCGGGGCCGGCCAGGGAGGGCCGATCCCCGAACGGTTCGTCGGCACGACGTCAAAGCCGAAGGTACCGCGTGAGCGGCGCGAGGACGGCCCGGCAGCAGCAGAGGTGCACTGGCCCGCACTGCGGCTCGCTCGCCCGGAAAAAAGCTGCCACGTTTGACCGTGACAGCCTTTACAAATCTAATCTTAACTGACCAGCATTACCCTGTTGGGCAGCGGATTTTCTTTGACAGCATAAAAAGCAGGTGCAAACGGTTGCCTGAATCCTTATGCTTAGACCCCGGCCAAAACACGCCTTTTGTTTCCCTTCTGCCGGAGCTTCACTGATGACAGCACAACCTCAGCAACTTACCCTGCGTCGCCCTGACGACTGGCATATTCATCTGCGCGACGATGAGATGCTCAACACGGTCCTGCCCTATACCAGCGCGGTGAATGGGCGTGCCATTGTGATGCCTAACCTGGTGCCACCGGTGACCAGCGTGGCAGCAGGTGAAGCGTACCGCGATCGCATCCTGGCGGCGCTGCCCGCCGATCACGCCTTTACGCCGCTGATGACCTGCTATCTGACCGACTCGCTTGATCCTGATGAGCTTGAGCGCGGTTTCACCTCCGGTCTGTTTACCGCGGCTAAGCTCTATCCGGCGCACGCTACGACGAACTCCAGCCATGGCGTTACCGATATCGCCTCCATTGCCCGCGTGCTGGAGCGGATGCAGAAGCTCGGTATGCCACTGCTGATCCACGGCGAAGTCACCGATGCGCATGTCGACATTTTTGACCGCGAAGCCCGGTTTATCGAAACGGTTATGGTGCCGCTGCGCAGCCAGTTTCCGGCACTGAAAGTGGTGATGGAGCACATTACCACTCAGGACGCCGCAGAATATGTTGCCGCCGCCGATGAGACGCTGGGCGCGACCATTACCCCGCAGCATTTGATGTTTAACCGCAATCACATGCTGGTGGGCGGTATTCGTCCGCACCTCTATTGCCTGCCGATTCTTAAACGCAACGTGCATCAGGAAGCATTGCGCAAATTAGTAGCGAGTGGTCATCCGCGCGTCTTCCTCGGCACCGACACAGCACCGCATCTGCGTCATCTCAAAGAGGCCAGTTGCGGCTGCGCGGGGGTATTTAATGCGCCAGCGTCGTTACCCGCTTACGCCACCGTTTTTGAAGAGCTGAACGCGCTGGAACATTTTGAAGCGTTCTGTTCGGAGAATGGCCCGCGTTTTTACGGCCTGCCGCTGAATGAAGGGACGATTACTTTGGTGCGTGAGTCCTGGCAGGTGCCAGAGTCCATCGCGCTCGGCAGGCATTCACTGGTGCCGTTCCTGGCGGGTGAAACGCTGAACTGGCGCATCGCATAATTTTACTTGCCTCCGGCCTGTCGATACTGTAAATATATACAGTATCTTAAACGGAGGCTGTTATGCGCGTTGAAATTACCGTATCAAATACCCGACCTCTTCCTGCTGGTGCGATAGAAGCGTTGAGCGATGAATTATCGCGCCGCATTGATGAACAGTTCCCTGACTCGACCAATCACGTCAAGGTACGTTATGCCAGTGCCAATAATCTCAGCGTGCTGGGCGGTGGAAAAGAGACGCGCGACCAGATCAGCGAGATCCTGCAGCAGACGTGGGAAAGCGCTGACGACTGGTTCAATACTGATTAACCGCCACTGTGATTTTTTTCCGGGTGTCGCCACCCGGTTTTTTTATCTTTTCTCCCCTCTCGCACTTACCCCGTCCTGCATCTAGACTCTTAATGATCAATGCCCTATCCTTGCGCTCGTCACGCATAACAGGAGGTGCGACACCATGACTACTGATAAACCGGAAGAGGCGATGACCTTTGGTGAGTTGTTAGCACTGATTGGTGATCAGAAGCGTCGTTTAACGGTGCTGGAAAATGCCTTTTCCAGTCTGATTTTCTGTCTTGACGATCGTGCCAGTCAGCTACTGGTACACAATCTGTCGCTGGAAGCCCAAAATCAAAACCATGATGAGCAGCTTCAGCAGCACTTTGCCCGTCTGGCAGAAACACTGCAAAAACGCGGCGGCGGCGTAGTGCCAGAAACGCCGGCTCTCTGAGTCCGGTCACGCGGCTAAGCCCGCTTTTTGCCTGTCGTTTGACTGCTGATAAAAATGCCTGCCCGTCAGGCATTTTATTTTTTTACGCCCGCCTTTCAAACGCAAATATTCTGTGAGAAGCTGACTCACGGCATTTTTTAAACAGTGATACCCTCGTTTACTGTTATAATTGTTTCGCTATTGGAATAAAAAAGCCGCATTGAACCTCATCATGCACTTCGTTTAACGAGTAATAAGGAGGTTATAATGGACAGAAGAAAAGATGTTATACAGACTCACCCACTGGTGGGCTGGGATATCAGTACCGTTGACAGCTATGACGCCATGATGATCCGCCTGCACTCGTTGTCGTCGCAGGATCAAAAAGAAGAAGAAGCGGATGTTGGCCCGACATACTGGCTGACAACGGATGTGGCAAGGCAATTTATCTCGATCCTCGAAGCAGGCATCGCCAAGATAGAATCAGCCGAGCAGATAGAACGACTCCTCAAAAAGCATTAATTTCTGCCGCATCAAAGAGGCGCCCTCAGGGGTGCCTTTTTCGTTTCTGTTTCTGGTATGCTTTTGATTATCTGTCTCTTAGAGCGTAGTTACCATGATTTATGATCTTATCGTCGTTGGCAGCGGTTCCGTGGGCGCGGCGGCAGGCTACTATGCCACCCAGGCGGGTTTATCGGTGTTAATGATCGACAGCGCCCATCCTCCCCATAATCAGGGCACACATCATGGCGAGAGCCGGCTGATTCGTCACGCCTATGGTGAAGGTGAACGCTATGTTCCCCTGGTCCTGCGGGCGCAAACGCTGTGGGATGAGCTGGAACAGCGTGCCGGTGAGCGCATCATGCATCGCAGCGGCGTACTTAACCTCGCCCCGAATCAGTCGCCGTTTATTCAGAACGTCATCGACAGCGCGACCCGCTGGCAGCTCAATATTGAGGTGATGCAGCCTGATGACGTGCGCAAGCGGTGGCCACAAATCAATGTGCCTGAGGGCTATCTGGGCGTATTTGAGCCGCAGTCCGGCTATCTGAAATGTGAACAGGCGGTACGCAGCTGGATCCAGCTGGCGGAGCAGGCGGGCTGCGCGCAGCTGTTTAACTGCCCGGTTTCAGAGCTGGGTCGCGATGGCGATCTGCAGCAGGTCACTACCCTGGATGGCGTCTATCGGGGCCGCAAAATGTTGATCAGTGCGGGCACCTGGGTTGGCAAATTAGTTCCTGACCTGCCGGTCGCCCCCACCCGCAAGGTGTTTGCCTGGTATCAGGCAGATGGCCGCTACAGTGAGAACAATAAGTTTCCCGGTTTTACGGTGGAAATGGGCGATGGCAGCCAGTTTTATGGCTTCCCGGCGGATAACAACGCCCTGAAAGTGGGTCGTCATGATGGCGGTCAGCTGATGCAGCAGCCTGAGGATCGTAAACCTTTTGGCGCGGTGGCGGCCGATGGCAGCGAAGCTTTTGGATTCCTCCGTCAGTTTTTACCTGGCGTCGGTGTCTGTCTGCATGGCGAAGCCTGCAGCTACGATTTTAGCCCGGATGAGGACTTTATAATTGATACCCTGCCGGGTGAACCAGACCGCTTGTTAATCACCGGGCTCAGTGGACACGGGTTTAAATTCGCCAGCGTATTGGGCGAACTGGCTGCAGAATTTGCCCAGCAAAAACCGTTCTCTTTTGATCTGACACCCTTCCGCCTCTCACGTTTCTGACTCGATAAAGGGTGGTATCAGCCTGATGCCGCCCGACTGACAGACTTTGACGAAAATTGACTATTACTGACATAAAGTCAGAATATATTTCGCCCTTTGGGTAAATTCCGGCTCTTTTTAGTTGACGACCAGCGCCTCAGAAATAACTCATTCAGTAATATTGCGCATTTCACACCTGATTTATTCAACCTTTTCACAATATAAAATTAAAGTTATAGAAGCGTAAGGATGATTGCTTTTATATTTCATAATGTGGATGCTTATTTCAGATTATTACTTCATGAAAACCTCATTATGTTATTACGTAATTCATCTCATCAGTTTGGCCTGGTTGCCGTGCTGCTGCACTGGTCGATGGCGCTGGCAATTTACGCCATGTTTGCGCTGGGATTATGGATGGTCGGCCTCGGCTATTACGACAGCTGGTATCACGACGCGCCTGAGATCCATAAAAGCATCGGCGTGATCCTGTTGCTGACGCTGATCGTTCGCCTGCTGTGGCGCGTTATTTCACCGCCGCCAAAACCGCTTAGCAGTTATTCCCCGCTGGTACGCATCAGTTCGGTGGTGGCCCACCTGTTACTGTATACCCTGCTGCTGGCGATTCTGATCAGCGGCTATCTGATCTCCACCGCCGATGGCAAACCCATCTCAGTATTCAGCTGGTTCACCCTGCCCGCGCTGTTCAGCGGTGCTGGCGAACAGGCTGATCTTGCGGGCGACATTCACCTCTGGCTGGCCTGGACGGTTGTGGTCCTGTCACTGCTGCATGGGCTGGCTGCGGTAAAACATCACTTTATCGATCGCGATATCACTTTAAAACGGATGTCGGGTTTGCGTTTCACCTCTCCCTCTGAAAAGGATAAATAATATGTTTAAAAAGACCCTGCTGGCGATGACCGGTGCCAGTCTGCTGCTTGGCTCACTCACCGCCTCTGCCGCTGACTACAAAATCGATAAAGAGGGCCAGCACGCCTTTATTCAGTTCCGTATACAGCATCTGGGTTACAGCTGGCTCTACGGCACCTTTAAGGATTTTGATGGCCGCTTCACCTTTGATGAGAAGGATCCTGCCGCAGATAAAGTCGACGTCACCATTAACACCAGCAGCATCGATACTAACCATGCTGAACGTGACAAGCACCTGCGCAGTGCGGACTTCCTGAACACCAGCAAAAACCCGCAGGCCACGTTCAAATCCACAGCGGTAAAAAAAGAGGGTGATGAGCTGAAGATTACTGGCGATCTTACGCTGAATGGCGTGACCAAACCGGTAACGCTTGAGGCGAAAATGCTGGGTGAAGGTAAAGATCCTTGGGGCGGCTACCGCGCTGGCTTTGAGGCTGAAGGGGAAATTGCACTGAAAGATTTCAACATCACCAAAGATCTGGGGCCAGCTTCGCAGAAGGTTCAGCTGATGATCTCGGTTGAGGGTGTACGCCAGTAAAACAGCAAGCCGCCTGAAGCTGACTTCAGGCGGCCACGCTTATTTCTTCAGCGGCGAGGGAATGGTCATGTTTAACAGGCCACGCGACTTGTTAAAGATCTTGTTGCCATTTTCACGTCCTGCCCGACGTGCGCGCTGCTCTTCCGGAGAGAGCTTCGCCTCTTCCTGGCAGATCGGGCTACAGCAGTTCTCAAACTTCTCCGCGCAGCTTTTGCACTGAATAAACAGCAGATGACAACCGTCATTGACGCAATTAACGTGGGTATCACAGGGTTCGCCGCACTGATGACAGTTCGACAACACATCGTCAGAGATCCGCTCACCCATCCGCTCATCAAAAACAAAGTTTTTGCCTTTGAAGCGTACCGGTAATCCCTGCTCACGGGCGCGTCGGGCATACTCGATGATACCGCCCTCAATGTGATAGACATCCTCAAAGCCGTTGTGCCGCATCCAGGCGCTGGCCTTTTCACAGCGGATCCCGCCGGTGCAGTACATCACGATCTTTTTGTCTTTCTGATCCTGCAGCATCTCAACCGCCATCGGCAACTGATCGCGGAAGGTGTCAGCAGGCACTTCCAGCGCATTATCAAAGCGACCCACTTCATATTCATAGTGGTTACGCATATCCACGAACAGGGCGTCAGGATCGTCCAGCATGGCGTTAACGTCCGCCGCTTTAAGATACTGACCCACATCGCTGGCATCAAAACTGTCGTCTTCAATACCGTCCGCGACAATACGGTCGCGTACTTTCAGACGCAGCACCCAGAACGATTTACCATCATCATCCAGCGCAATATTCATCCGCAGGTTGTTCAGCGCCGGATCAAAGCCATATAGCCATTCTTTCATCTTTTCATACTGGCTGGCTGGCACGCTGATCTGCGCATTGATGCCTTCGTGGGCCACGTAGACGCGACCAAAGACCTTAAGAGCTGTCAGGCCAAGATAGAGCGCGTCACGGAATGCTTTGGGATCGGCAATCTGGAAATATTTATAAAAAGAGACAGTGGTGCGCGGCTCGGTTTCAGCCAGCATGCGCGCCTTCAGCTCTTTATTGGAAACGAGGTTATGTAACACTGGCATGGTGTTCGTCCTGTTATCAATAGAAGAAATTTAGCGCGCACATGATACCTGATTTCACCGGGATGCAAAGGCCAGTGACCAGATTGATCGCCTGTTGCCGTTTTTTGCAGCAACATTGGACTATTAACCTTTGTTCATTGATGGCACGTTCCGATAGTGATATTTAAGCGCACGTCAAAAACTGGCACAATGGTGTAAATCAACGAGATATCAGCACCGCACGGTGCGCGACGCAGGAAAATTAACCTTCACATGACTCAGTTGCCTCAGTTTTCACGAGAACTGCTTCACCCGCGCTATTGGCTGACCTGGCTGGGTGTCGCTTCTCTTTATCTTTTGGTGCTACTTCCTTATCCCCTGCTTTATGTTCTCGGCTGTAATATTGGCCGCATTGGGATGCGTTTTATGAAACACCGCGTCAGTATTTCCCGGCGTAATCTGGAATTAAGTTTTCCGGATATGCCGGTAAATGAACGCGAAGCGATGGTTAAACACAATTTCGAATCGGTCGGCATGGGATTAATTGAGACCGGTATGGCGTGGTTCTGGCCTGACTGGCGCATCAATAAATGGCATACGCCTTCGGGGCTGGAGCATATTCAGCAGGCGCGCGATAGCCAGCGCGGCGTGCTGCTTATCGGCATGCACTTTCTGACGCTGGAGATTGGTGCACGCATGTTTGGTATCCATAACCCTGGCATTGGCGTCTATCGCCCGAATGACAACAAACTGATCGACTGGCTTCAGGTCAAAGGTCGGATGCGGTCAAATAAAAGCATGCTCGATCGTAAAGATCTCAAAGGAATGATCCGCGCACTGAAACAGGGTGACATTATCTGGTATGCGCCCGACCACGATTATGGCCCGCGCAGCAGCGTCTTTGTCCCCTTCTTTGGCGTAGAAAAAGCGGCAACAACGGTGGGTACTCATCTGCTGATCCGCACCGGTAAACCGGCTGTCATCCCTTTTGTGCCGCGTCGTCTGCCTGGGGGTCGCGGCTATGAACTGATGATACTGCCTGACATCAGCGGCGAATTTACGCTGGAAAGTGATGTCGCAACCGCAACCAGAATGAATCAGGTTGTTGAAGAGGGTGTGCTGCTGGCACCTGAACAATATATGTGGCTCCACCGCCGCTTTAAAACGCGCCCCGAGGGCGAACCCTCCCGTTATTAATCTGTTCGCGCTAAATGTCTGTCAGGCATTTAGCGCGTTTTACTCCCCTCTTAAATAAATCACTCATGGCTGACTCAGCCTGTAAGCGAAACCGCAGGTCCAGTAATTAATAAACACCTATATTCATAATATAATTTCTCTCTTTTTAAAGTTAAAAAAGCTAATCAATTAACAGGACGGCAGGCGGCATTCAGCCTGTTTCGCTATTTATTAATTAATATTGCAGCGAGTGCTATTAAATCTGTTATGGCGCTGATTATTCTGCACGCCAGGCCTAATCCTATTTAGCTGGTCTTAACGGTGTCTCACCGCTTATGAATCGATAAAAATTAACTTATTTTACAAGCGATTGCCTTGCTGATTTAGCTTATATTCCATTTTACATTTTTTCAACACCCCGATAGACCATTATGGAATTTGAACTCATTAATGCTTATCGGTAGTTTCGTTTGTAACAGTCAGGCCTTTAAGGGCTCTGGCCAGAATTATAAAAAAGACAACACAGCAAACCTCTAATGGGACAGTTAATATGAACAAAGGTCTCTACTATTACGTTACAATCGGTACCGATCAGGAAAATTATCACTTTCTTCATCGTAAAGGGTGCAAGCGTATGCCTGATAAAGAAGAGGTCATATTTATCGGCACGTTATATAATTTGAGTCAGGCCCTCTCCATCGCCAGAATTAATTTTAAGAAAGTTAAGCCATGTATAAAATGTTGTATCCGCTACTCAGCCCCCGTGATTCATGAGTCCGTTCAACCTGTTTTGCATTTCCCGCAAAAGATGATCTGACCCTGACTGGCGGGAAATGGCTTATTTCCCGCCAGTTGCACCGGCCTGACCTTTCCCTCCTTCAGATTTCGTCTATCCTTCACTGAAATCAAATAAATCCATAGTCAAAGACCCGTGAAGGAGAAGAGCGATGAGCATGTACAGTACCTTAGAGGAAGCCATCGATGCTGCACGTGAAGAGTTCCTCGCTAACCACCCGGAGCTCGAGGAAGGGGATGCATCAATCAGCCAGTTTGGTCTGCAAAAGTATGTGATGCAGGATGGCGATATCATGTGGCAGGCTGAATTCATGGCAGAAGAAGGTGAAGCAGGCGAATGTCTGCCTTACCGTAGCGGTGAAGCGGCACAGGCCATTTTTGATGCCGATTTTGACGAAGTTGAACTACGTCAGGAGTGGTTAGCAGAAAATACCCTGCACGAGTGGGATGACGGCGAGTTCCAGCTGGAGCCGCCGCTGGACACCGAAGAGGGTGAAGCCGCCGCGCAAGAGTGGGAAGATGATAACAGCGATTCCGATCGCAGTTACTCGTAAGGACCGTGGCTGGCATCCACCGGTAACAACAGGGTATCAACCACCAGCGACAGCGGCAGGTCGAGGATCGTCAGGACCCGCCATCCGCTGTCGCGAACATCCCACTGTACGCCGGGATAGTACTGATTACCGTGCCCCTGCCCGGGAATGGTACGGCTGATAATACTGCCGCATCCGCTTAAGCAGAGCACAGCCGCGACGATAACACCCGCCTTTAAGCACCCTTTCACCACACATATCCGCCATGAAGAAACAGCCATTGAGATCGTCACGCGCTGCTCGCGGTGACTGCCAGCAATAAATTTATCAGCGAATCGCTGTTTTAATCCGATAAAAAAAGCGGCATCGCTGCCGCTTTTTCAGATTACGCGTTGTTTGCCAGCGCGTTGGGGTTGAGCGTGAGTTTTTGATAACTCTCAACCCACTGATGATACTTGTCCGCATCTTCCCACAGTCGGGTATGAACACGGGCCAGCACCACCGGATCGCTGATCAACTGCAGACGCTGTTCGCGGCCCAGTTTATCCGGCGCATCGCTCAGCGCCTGATCAACCCGACGGTCACGCGCATAGTCCAGTAACTGACTCTGCTTGTGGCGCGATGTAGCCAGTGCCGTTGCCAGCGCGTTGAAGGCAGGATGGAATAAGGCATGCATAAAGCCATTTTCCAGCGCGCGCTCACGGTTCAGCACCACATAGCGATCCGTATCCACCAGCTCCTGCGGCGGCGAGTACTCTTCCGGGATCAGGAACAGCTTCGCTTTCTTGCTCTTAATGCCCAGCGTTGCGCGGCTCGACATGACCGAGACAAACGGCGACAGAATCAGTGAGAAGACGATCGGTGCCAGCCACCACAGGAAGTTAAGATCCAGCAGTCCCATACCAATCGCCCACACCAGACCCAATGCCATCTGCGAACCGTGACGTTTAAACGCCTCGCTCCACGGTGTCGCATCGTCATCACGCTGCGGTGAGTTCCACACCACTTCCCAGCCGAGGAAGGCGCTGACCACAAACACCGTATGGAACAGCATACGCACTGGTGCCAGCAGCACCGAGAACAGCGTTTCCAGCACCAGTGAAGCCAGCAGCCGCAGAGGTCCGCCGTAGGCCTTCGATCCTTTAAACCAGATCAACACGACACTCAGCATTTTCGGCAGGAACAGCAGCACCATGGTGGTTGAGAACAGCGCTATTGCCAGTTCCGGACGCCACTGCGGCCAGACCGGGAAGAGCTGCCGCGGTTGCAGGAAGTAGGTCGGTTCCATCAGCGTATGCACTACCTGCAGGGCAGTGGAGAGCGCCAGGAACATAAACCACAGCGGAGCCGAGAGGTAGGACATCACACCCGTCAGGAACACTGCACGGTGAACCGGGTGCATCCCTTTCACCAGGAACAGGCGGAAGTTCATCAGGTTGCCGTGACACCAGCGGCGGTCACGTTTCAGCTCATCCAGCAGGTTCGGTGGCAGTTCTTCATAGGATCCCGGCAGGTCATAGGCAATCCAGACGCCCCAACCGGCACGACGCATCAGCGCAGCTTCTACGAAGTCATGCGACATGATTGAACCCGCAAAGGAGCCTTCTCCCGGTAACGGTGCCAGGGCACAGTGCTCAATAAAGGGTTTCACGCGGATAATGGCGTTGTGACCCCAGTAGTGAGACTCGCCCAGCTGCCAGAAGTGCAGACCGGCGGTAAATAACGGACCGTAGACGCGGGTCGCAAACTGCTGACAGCGCGCATAAAGCGTATCCATACCCGATGCTTTCGGCGACGACTGGATGATCCCGGCATTCGGGTTGGCATCCATCATGCGTACCAGACCGGTGAGACACTCTCCGCTCATGACGCTATCGGCATCCAGCACCACCATGTAGCTGTAGTTGCTGCCCCAGCGACGGCAGAAGTCATCGATGTTTCCGCTTTTACGCTTCACGCGACGACGACGACGGCGATAGAAAATCTTGCCTGCCCCGCCAACATCCCGCACCAGTTCCATCCAGGCTTTCTGTTCGGCAATCGCGATATCCGCATCGTAACTGTCGCTGAGGATGTAGACGTCGAAGTGTTCAGCGTTACCGGTACGAACCACCGACTCCCAGGTCGCACGCAGACCGGCGTAAACACGCTCAACGTCTTCATTACAGATCGGCATAATCAGCGCGGTACGATGTTCCGGGTTAAGCGGTTCATCTCCGACCGTTGAGTAAGAGATACTGTATTTATCACGTCCAATCAGCAGCTGCAGGAAGCCCATCAACGCCGTCCAGAAACCGGCAGAGACCCAGCAGAAAAGTATGGCGAACAGGAACAGGATGCCGGTCTGCAACAAATAAGGCAGGATCTGCATCACTGACTGCTGCCAGTTCTGATTGATCATCTCCATCGGATCCAGAAGCGTCCAGCCCTGATACGGCAGAATACTCTTCATGTACCAGGTGGCGACCACGGTCTGGAAAATGGTCAGGATCAGCAGAATGTAGCGGCGAATTGAACCGACATGACGCCACTTCTCCTCGGCACGCCGCTCTTCGGCATTGCTATAACGCGGCACCGATTTGTGTCCACGCAGTGAGTCCCAGGCACGGGCGACCGGGTTGGTACGCCAGGCTTCCGGGAACATCAGTGAGCGTTTGACCTTCGGCATCGCCTTCAGCGTGGTGCGGTCGAGGTAATCTTTACCCAACTGCTGACCTTCGGCCAGCGAATCGGGCCAGGCCATTTCAACCCGCGATGAGACCGATTTTAACGGCGCATCGTCGGGACGGTCACTGGCTGCGACATCCCTGCCCAGCACATCATGGATGAAGTGGAACTCGCTGGCATTCTGCAATGAGACGCTCAGTCGGGCCTTCCCTGCCGCATCCAGCGGCAGAGATTCCACATAACGTTGAGGTGTAAAAGTCGATTTATTCATTGGCAGGTAACTGATAGCTCCAGGTTTCCGTCAATGTCTTGTCGCCGCTAACCAAGGCCGCACGCATTTCGGTGGACTGCTTGGCATCTTTCACACGCAGACGCAACACCAGACGCCAGCCTTTGGTGACCGGGTTATAACGTACGCTCTGCTCAACCACATCAGCATTTTTACCCACGCTGACCTGCGGTGCCACCTGACTGTTTTCCGCCATCTTGCTCATGTCTTTACCCACGAAGTCGATGGTGAAAGCCACGGTGCCATCCGGCTGACGCACCAGATTAGACTGCTTCACGTCACCCGCTGAACGCAGGGTATTTTTGACCCAGGCGGTATCATCGGAGTGCAGCTGGTTTTCGTCGCGCGAGAAGTGCAGACGATATTTGAAGTTCATCTCTTTGCCAGGCTCTGGCAGCGTCTCCGGCGTCCAGAACGCAACGATGTTGTCGTTGGTTTCATCTGCCGTCGGGATTTCAACCAGTTCAACCCGGCCTTTACCCCAGTCGCCTATTGGCTCAACCCAGCCGCTTGGACGAAGATCATAGCGGTCATCAAGATCCTGATAGTTGTTAAAGTCACGCCCACGCTGCAGCAGACCAAACCCTTTCGGATTCTCAATGGTGAAGGTGCTCACTGCCAGATGACGCGGGTTGTTCAGCGGACGCCAAATCCACTCCCCGTTGCCATTGTGGATAGAGAGACCGTCAGAGTCGTGTAGTGCCGGACGGAAGTTGTTCACCGTCGATGGCTGGTTCTGACCAAACAGGAACATACTGGTCAGCGGTGCAACACCCAGTTTGCCGACGTTATCACGCAGGTAAACTTTTGACTGCACATCAACCGTTGAAGCGTCACCCGGATGCAGCACAAAGCGATACGCACCCGCCGCACGCGGCGAATCGAGCAGCGCGTAGATCACCAGCTGTTTGTCCTGTGGTTTAGGACGCTGAATCCAGAACTCTTTAAAGCGCGGGAACTCCTCACCGGACGGCAGCGCCGTATCGATGGCAAGTCCACGCGCCGACAGGCCATAAACCTGACCGGCACCGATGACACGGAAATAGCTCGCGCCCAGGAAGCTGGCGATCTCATCGTTTTTACCCTTGTTGTTGAGTGGGTAAAGCACTTTGAAACCGGCAAAACCGAGGTTTTTTACCGCATCCGCGTCATGTTTTACATTACCGAAATTAAAATAATCGGGGTTGTATTTAATCTCGCGCACCGCGCTGGCGGTCACTTCGTTGATCTGCACCGGGGTATCGAAATACATTCCCTGATGATAGAACTCCAGCTTGAACGGCGTGCGCAGTTTGCCCCAATACGCTTTATCGTGGTTAAACTGGATCTGCTGATAATCAGCAAATTTCATTTCACGAAATTGAGAGGGTAAATTGCTTTTAGGCGCTTCGAAGCTTTTCCCTGCCAACGCTTTGGCTTGTTTGGCAACATCGTCGATGTTAAACGCCCAACTGTTATTGGCGTACAACGCCAGCAGAACTGCAGTACCAATCCAGCGTACCTTCATCAGTCCGGCTTTATTTTTTTCTTTAGTCGGCACATCCCCCCCTTTCGTGTGCTTAAATCAAACCCGTTTATCTTAAAGGATTATTCGGTTTTCCGACAGCTTATGCGCAACATTGTTCCCGCATTTCGTCAGGCTTAACCCTGCTTTTAGGACAATTAGACACTACGGATTCCACTGATAGTATACCTGGTTTATCCCAGGTAGAATTTTCACAGAGCATAATCCGGTTTCAGGGTGAAACCGGTTAAACGTACTAACGAACTGGAACTTTATGAGTACTGTAAAACCTGAACGTGAATACTTCCTCGACTCCATCCGCGCCTATCTGATGTTACTGGGGGTGCCGTTTCACGTTTCCCTCATCTACTCCGCGCAGAAATGGGCAGTAAACAGTCATGAAGCGTCGTTGTGGCTGACGCTGCTGAATGATTTTATTCATGCGTTTCGTATGCAGGTGTTTTTCGTCATTTCGGGCTATTTCTCCTACATGCTGTATCTGCGCTATCAGCCACGTCGCTTCCTGAAGGTGCGTCTGGAACGGGTAGGTATCCCAATGCTGACCGCCATTCCGCTGCTGACGCTGCCGCAATTTTTTATGCTGAAAGAGTGGACGGATAAGCTGGCTGACTGGCCCCGCTTCACGCCCTATCAGAAGTTTAATAACCTGATGTGGGAGCTGATTTCACACCTGTGGTTCCTGGTGGTGCTGGTGATGCTGACCACGCTGGGGATGGTGACCTTCCGCTGGTTGCGCGATCAGCATCGCACCATTGATTATTCGCGGGTTGGCTGGGGATCGCTGACGGCGGGCGTACTGGCGTGGGCACTGCTCTGGTGCGTGTTCCGGCGTCTGGTGTTTATTTTCCAGCCTGCGTGGCTGATGGATGGTTTGTTTAGCATCATAGTGATGCAGACGCTCTTCTATCTGCCGTTCTTTATGCTGGGAGCGCTGGCGTGGAAACATCCCCCGCTGAAGCAGCTGTTTGTCCGCTTCAATCTGGTGATGTGGGTCGGTGCGCTGCTTATGTTTGCGGCCTATTGCGCCAACCAGCGACTGAGCAGCGGTGAGGGCTGGTTGTATGAGCTGGATGCGATTATCTCGACGCTGATGGGCATTTGCATGCTGAACGTCTGCTTCTGCTTTGGTCATAAGCTGCTGAATTCACATTCGCCGCGCATTATGTATCTGGTCAATGCGTCACTGTTTATCTATCTGGTGCACCATCCGCTGACGCTGCTGTATGGCATTTACGTGACGCCGCGGATTGAAAACAACACGCTGGGCTTCTTCGTTGGCCTGCTGATGGTGTTTGGCATCGCGTTTCTGCTGTATGAGATTCACCTGCGCATTCCGCTGCTGCGGTTCCTGTTCTCGGGGAAATTTGAGCGTAAACAAGCACAATGACAGGCGATCAGTGACCTCGGGCCATAAGTGAGGTCAGGCTATAAATGATGTGTCTCACAGACAGCTTAAGAGTTTAAAGCGATGGGCGCATACGCCAGTAGCAAAGCATAGCGGGCCAGGGACAAAAACGCCGGGAGCGTTTTTGAACAACGCAACGCGTTGGCCCGGCAACGGGCGCACCTCAGGGATGAGGTGCGTAATCGCCCGCGCTGAGCCCGCCAGGGATGGCGGGTTTTGCGTCTTTACGGAGGGCGCATGCTTCCTGAGCCAGCGCCTGTACCCAGGCAAGGTCCAGCTTACAGCAGCCACTCAATCGGCAGTCGCCACACCAGGCGTACCTGCAGGCGCTGCCACCAGGAGCAGCCTGGCTCGTGTTTATGCACAATCTGCTCCGGCTCACCCGGATACTCCAGCCAGTTTACCCTGCCCCACTTATCCAGCCGCAGCGTCCATGCCCGATCGCGCATTGACTGGCTGAAACGCTGATGCGTCTCTCCGGCGAGCGCCGCACTCTCAATCACCAGTCCCATTTCCGTATTCAGCACCGCTGAACGGGGATCGAAGTTAAACGAGCCGATAAACAGCGTCTGTTGATCCACTGAGAAGGTTTTGGCATGCAGGCTGGAGCCGGAGTTACCGGTTAATCCCCGGTCGTGCGGGGCATCAGGCACGCCCGCCTGCGGTTTCAGCTCATAGAGCGCAATACCATGACGCAGCAATTTTTTGCGCCACTTAGCGTAGCCGGCATGGACAATCGACACATCGTTAGCCGCCAGCGAATTGGTCAGAATGGCAATTTTTACCCCTTTGCGCTTCAGCGACAGCAGCTGAGCGACCCCTGCGCGGGTCGGCACGAAATAGGCCGAGATGATGTCGAACTGCTTTTGCGGCGTGCCTATCACCTCCAGCATTCGCTGCGGCAGCAGGCTTCTGGCACGCGCTTTGCCCAGCCCTTTACGCGGATCATCGCTCAGCAGGCGCGCTTTTGCCCAGGTCAGAGCCAGCGTGCCCTCTTCCAGCTCCTGTAGCAGCGAAGAATTTTCCAGCCGCTGAAGATAGCGCTGCACCGGTTCACTGTGACGCCACTCTGCTGGCAGACTCACACTGTCCTCTTCCGGCTCCTCTTCATCCAGCACCTGCTGCAGCGGCGAGACCGGCTTGCTGCGCCAGTAGCGCTCAAAATCCTCTGCGACTTCTTTAACCACCGGGCCTATTGCCATGACGTCGAGATCGGCAAACAGCGGTTCATTGCCGGTGCCGAAATATTCGTCGCCGATATTGCGCCCACCGACCACGGTCGTGACGCCATCCACCGTAAAGCTTTTGTTGTGCATGCGGCGGTTCAGACGGGCAAAGTCGGTGAGATAACCCAGCGCGCGCAGAGTGCGAAACGAGAACGGATTAAACAGCCGCACCTCAATGTTGGGATGGCGGTTGAGCTGGGCCAGCGTGTCGTCCAGGCCCGGCGTATTATTGTCATCCAGCAGCAGCCGCACTTTCACCCCGCGTCGGGCAGCTTCCAGCACGGCGCTGAACAGCAACCGGCCAGAGAGATCGTTTTGCCAGATGTAATACTGGATATCGAGTGAACGCTCCGCTTTTTGCATCAGCAGATAGCGGGCAGCAAAAGCATCCAGCCCGTCGCTCAGCTGATGGACGCCGCTCAGCCCCGGATGGCGCAGACACTCTGGCTCCAGCTGTGTTTCCAGCCAGCTGGACCGTTCCAATGGCTGGGAGAGCTCAAACGCTTCGGTCATGACATTTCCCTGTAAAATGCAGTTATTTTTATTATTCCCCGGTCCGACCTCTGATGCTATTCCTCTGTTCTGAGTTAGTGAGGGGTCACGGGCGTTTTTTAGTCTAGACTTAACCGGACGATCTGTGACCGGCATTATCCCGGCAGGAGAGGAATATGTCTCATCAATCCCTTACAGATGCCCGCCAGCGCTATCATCCCAGCCTGTTTCGCAGCTTTTTCCAGGGCAGTTTCCCCTGTTCCACTGCCTGCCGTACGCCCGGTAAACGGCTGGATATGGTGATCAGCAGCGGACACGATATGCTGCTGGAAAAAGATTATGCCGCCCTGGCTGAGCAGCATCTGCTCACCGCCCGCGACGGTGCGCGCTGGCATCTGATCGAAAAGATCCCTGGCCAGTATGACTGGCAGAGCTTTCTGCCGATGGTCGACGCTGCGCGACGTCAGCAGATGGAGATCATCTGGGAGCTGGCTCATTTCGGTTATCCCGATCATCTTAATATCTGGAAAGCCGAGTTTGTTGACCATTTTAGTCGTTTCGCTCGCGCGATGGCACAACTGATGCGCGATCAGGGCATCGAACGCCCCTTCTTTACACCGGTTAATCAAATCTCATTCTGGTCATGGGCCGGGGCGGATGTGGCCTGGTTTAATCCCCATGCGGCGCAGCGTGGTAAAGAGCTGAAGCGCCAGCTGGTTCGCGCCTCGCTGGCGGCGATACATGCCATTCGCGAGGTCTATCCGGAGGCGCGCTTTGTGCTGACTGACCCGCTGGTGCAGATCGCTCATCATCCTGATAATCCGGACAGCAAACCCTATGCCGATGCGCAGCATCAGGCGCAGTTCGAAGCCTGGGACATGCTGGCCGGTCGCGTCGATAAGGAGCTAGGCGGCAGTGAAGATTGCCTGGATATCCTCGGCCTGAACTACTATCCCGATAACCACTGGTTTTTCCCCGACCAGCCGATGTCGCTGGAGGATCCGGAGCGTGTGCCGCTGCATATTCTGCTGGCGCAGTGCTGGCAGCGCTACCAGCGTCCGATGCTGATTGCCGAAACCGGCGCTGAGGGTGAAGCGCGCGCCCCCTGGCTGCAGGAGATCAGTGAAAACGTGGCGGTGGCGCTGGATCAGGGCATTGCGGTGGAGGGGATTTCGCTCTATCCGGTAGTGGAGTATCCGGCCTGGGCCGATGACCGGCGTTCCCCTGGCCCGCTGCTGGGATTAGCCGATCCCAATGGCAACCGTAATCTGCATGAGCCGCTGGCGCTGGTATTGCGCAGTCAGCAGATTAAGTTTGCGACACGAAATCAGACGTGCTGAGAAGGTGGCTTTTTAGGGTAACAGGAGCGAACGTCGAGAGAGGGATCGGCAGGATGACGTACGTCGGTCAGCCAGACCATGGTAAACAGGAAGGTCACCCCGATCAGGCAGGCCGCCAGCAAACCGATAATTGCGATTAATTTGTCATCTCCGGAGTCCATCGCCTTCTCCTTATTCAATCCGTTGAATCCCTGTGCGTGTCAGCTCATCCAGAGCGTAATCATCAGGACAAAGATTATAAGCGTTACCGAGGTCACCGCAAGCACCACTATCGCAAAGTGCGCATCGTCAAGTGACTGGCGAATTGGCTCATCGTGATCGTCGGGTGGCAAGGGTAAAGACATAACTATCCTGTGAAAAACATGGGCCGCCGGGAGTGATGCGGTGAGTGACAGTGTAGATGAAAGGCTGATTATCGTCCGGTTCTTTCGTCCGAAAAATAAACTGGCCCGTGCCAGCGCGGCACGGGCCTGAGATCAGACGCCGCGCCAGCGTTTGAAGATCAGTGAAGTATTAATGCCACCAAAGGCAAAGTTGTTGCTCTGGATATAGTCGGTTTCAAGCTCACGCGGCTCACCCATGATGTAATCCAGCTGGCCGCCATCTGCTGCCGGTTGCGTCAGGTTCAGGGTTGGCGCAAACCACCCTTCCCGCATCATCTCAATACTCATCCAGGCTTCCAGCGCCCCACAGGCACCCAGCGTATGGCCAAAATAGGACTTCAGCGAGGAGATCGGCGTCGTTTCGCCAAACACCGCCGCCGTCGCCAGACTTTCGGCCATATCACCCCGTTCAGTGGCGGTGCCGTGCGCATTTACATAACCAACGTCTGCGGCCGTGATACCGGCGCTTTGCAACGCCCGCTCGATGCAGATCTGCATGGTTTCCCGCTGCGGCTGAGTAATATGGGCGGCATCGCAGTTGGTATGGAAACCGGTGAGCTCGGCGTAGATCGTTGCACCGCGTGCCAGGGCATGTTCCAGCGACTCAAGGATCAGCGTGCCCGCCCCTTCGCCAATTACCAGACCATCGCGCTGCTGATCAAAAGGTGCAGGTGTGGTGTGCGGCGCGTCATTACGCTGGCTGGTGGCAAACAGGGTGTCGAACACCGCGGCTTCCGACGGACAGAGCTCTTCTGCGCCGCCAGCCACCATCACCGTCTGATACCCGTGACGAATCGCTTCCCAGGCATAGCCAATCGCCTGGCTGCCAGAGGTACAGGCGCTGGAGGTCGGGATCACCCGGCCGCGCAGGCCGAAAAAGAGTCCGGCATTGACGGCCGTGGTATGCGGCATCATCTGCACATAGGTGGTGCCGGTGATATTGTTGGTGTGCTTTTCGGTCAGCATGGTGGCGAACTCGCTGACCGGCCCGGTGCTGCCGGTGGAAGAACCGTAGGCGATACCCGTTTCTCCGCTGGTCAGCACCGGATGGTCAATCAGGCCCGCCTGGGTCAGCGCCAGCTCGGTCGCGCGCGTTGCCAGCAGCGAAACGCGGCCCATGGCGCGGATACGCTTGCGGGTGTAGTGCGCCGGCAGCACAAAGTCATCCACCGGTGCGCCGAGCAGCGTATGCAGCCCGTCGTAGATCTGCCACTCCGGCATAAAGCGCACCGCATTGCGGCCCGCACGGATCCGTGCCGAAACTTCAGCCCAGGACTCCCCAAAGGCGGTTACGCCGCCCATGCCGGTTACGACTACCCGCTGGATCACAGCATGCCTCCGTTTATAGAAATGACCTGACGCGTCACGTAGCCTGCGATATCGGACATCAGATAGCTCGCCAGTCCGGCGACCTCTTCAGCCGCGCCCATGCGCTTCATCGGCACGATCTTCATCGCTTCCTCAATCACCTGAGGTTCCAGCCCCTCCATACCGGTATCAATCAGGCCTGGCGCGATGCAGTTAACGGTGATTTTGCGTTTCGCCAGCTCAATCGCCAGCGCCTTAGTGGCACCTATAATGCCCGCTTTCGCCGCGCTGTAGTTCACCTGACCGCGATTACCCATTATCCCCGACACCGACGAAAGCGTAATAATGCGGCCGCCGCGCCGCAGACCGATCATCGGCATCACGCAGGGCTGGATCACATTGTAAAAACTGTCGAGATTGGTGTGGATGACGCTGTCCCACTCCTGATCCGTCAGGGCAGGAAACGCCGCATCGCGGGTGATACCGGCGTTGCTCACCACACCATAATAGGCGCCATATTGCTCAATATCCGCCTCCAGCGCAGCGCGGGTTGCCGCCCGATCGGCCACATCAAATCCCAGCACACGGCCGCTGCCGCCTGCGGTTTCGATCTGCTGCAGGCACTGCTCAGCGCCTGCGCGGTCACGGTTGAAATGGACGATAACCTGATAGCCATCCTGGGCGAGACGCAACGCAATCGCGCGGCCAATCCCTTTACTGGCGCCCGTCACTAATACCGAATCTGTCATGGCTGATTTCCTTGTGACATCAATTGCTGTAATTCTGCTTCATTGGGTTGATACGTATTCAGACGACCGCTGGCAAGCCGCTGGGTGCCGTAATGAATGTCGCCCTCAAAGCTGCCCATGCGGTCATCGCGCATCAGCAGCGTCATTCTGATATCCAGCGTAACACTGGCGGGAAAGAGGGATCGCTCTGCCCGCCAGCCGCGTCCGCCCAGCAGCATGCCGG
Source organism: Pantoea sp. BJFS-204 (assembly GCF_049310725.1). Classification (NCBI taxonomy): domain Bacteria; kingdom Pseudomonadati; phylum Pseudomonadota; class Gammaproteobacteria; order Enterobacterales; family Erwiniaceae; genus Pantoea; species Pantoea sp. BJFS-204. The sequence continues at coordinate 152,438 of NZ_JBMOWE010000002.1, forward strand.
GCGGGATAAGGGTGGCGCCGCCCTGCTTTGCATGCCAGCCAGACCAGACGCCCACGGTTTGCGCCATCATCTCCACGCCAAACCAGGCGGGCAGTTCACCCTGAGGCGTCAGAAACGGTGTCAGTACGCCACCGGCGCAGGTCGACACCTGACAGTGGACCTGCTCATCATCAACGGCGATCAGCTGATCAAGCAGCAGCATCGGCGCAGCGTGCGGCAGCCAGCGTGCCGCGGGAGAATTAATAACCATGTTGGCGTCCCAGAATCAGACAGGTGTTGTTGCCGCCAAAGGCGAAGGAGTTAGAAGCGATGACAGGCCGTTGCAGCGCCTGCGGCTGTAATAACAATCCGCAATCCGGCAGCGTCTCATCCGCCGCCATCTCACTGAAATCCTGCGCGGGCAGCGGCAGATTGTTTTGCAGGATCAGCGCACTGAGGGCGGCTTCACACACTCCTGCCGCGCCGAGCGTATGGCCGGTCAGATGTTTGGTCGAGCTGCACGGCACCGCATTGCCAAACAGGCGCTGAATCACGGCGGCTTCCATCTGGTCGTTAAGCGGCGTTGCAGTGCCGTGCAGGTTGATATAACCCACCTGCTCTGGCAACAGATTCGCCTGTTGCAGCGCCATACGCATCGCCCGTTCAGCGCCCTCGCCCTGCGGATGGGGAGCGGACATGTGCCAGGCGTCAGACGATTCGCCAGCTCCCAGTAGCGCCAGCGGCTGCGGTTCCCGCGTCAGCAGCATCAGTGCGGCCCCTTCGCCAATCGAGATACCGTCGCGATCGCGGCTGAAAGGGGCGCAGCGACGTTCAGAGAGCGACTCCAGGCTGTCGAATCCGTTGATCGGCATCCGGCTCAGCGAGTCCGCACCGCCCACCAGCGCCACATCCACCAGCCCCGCCGCGATCAGCCGCTCACCACTGATAATGGCGCGGGCGCTGGAGGAGCAGGCGGTTGAAATGGTATAGGCCGGGCCATCCAGGCTTAGATAGTGAGCCAGGAAACGGGAGGGATCGCCCAGCTCCTGCATCTGATAGTGATAACCGGACTGACTGCCGCCAATCTGCTGATCGCCCTCATCCACGCCCGAGGTGCTGGTTCCCAGCACAACTGCCACTCTGCTGGCACCATAGTGCGCAATCGCCGCGTCGAGCGCCGGACGGATTTGCGCCAGTGCGGCCAGCAGCAGCTGGTTATTACGGGTGTTGTGCACGCTCAGGGCAGCAGGAATCGATGGCAAATCACCTTCAACTCTGCCAAGCCAGCAGGCGCGGTCGCCGCTCAGCCAGCCATGACGCAGCTGCATGCCGGGTGCCTCACCCCTGGTAAGGCTGGCCGCAATCTGCTGAGTGTTATTCCCCAGGGCATTCAGCATGCCGATGGCAGAGATGTAAATCATGAGCCGTCCAGATGTTGAATGCGGATCTGATAGCCAAATGCATGCTGCTGAATGCTGATGGGCTGGCGCTGATTACCGCGTTGCAGATAATCGATTTCGGTAACCAGCTGGTTATCGGCATCGATCAGCCGTCGCTTTAACCCCTGATCCTGCAACGTCCAGCCTGGCGGCAGCTGTTTTTGCCACAGCTCCCGTGGCCAGTAGCTGAGCATAATATCCGCCAGCACCTGACTGGCAGGCGGCATCTGCGGCAGCGGCATCAGCTGCTGGGTGTGAATACCGCTGGCATCGTAGCGCAGGCTGAACAGGCGAATACCCACCGAGGAGAGTCCGGCCAGATCAATTTGCTGTTCATCGGCGCTGAGCAGCACCAGCAGTGACTGACTCTGGCCTTTCACCTGTCCGGTCAGCAACTGCTGCTGCTGGAAGGCGGGACGGATGCCCGGCGGTGGCAGCGTCACCTTCACGCCCGGTTTCAGCCAGGCGGTGGGACGACTGCTGTCGGGTGCAGGTCCGGCACAGGCGCTGAGCAGCAGAGCCGTCAGCAGAATAAGAGCGGCGCGGATCATCGTTTACTCCTTGATCGGGTGGGTCGCATCGCCAGCGGCGACAGCAGGAAAGCGCTGAAGATGCCGCTGCATAACACTGTGCCAAAACTGGCAATCGCGCTGGTGCTGCTGAATACCAGCATACCCAGCGTCAGTAAGGTGGTAATCATCGCCAGCGACACTGCCAGCAACGAGGTCAGCGGCGTACCCTGCGGGTTGCTGAAAAAGAGCGTGTAGTTAATGCCGATGCCCAGCACCAGAATCAGTGCCAGCAGCGCAAACAGGTTCAGCGACGCGCCGATCCAGCCCAGCGTTGCCAGCGCCATCGCCAGCGACAGCACTGACGGCAGCGCGCTGCGTAAGCCCGCCTTTAACCCCAGTCGCAGGACAAAACTCAGGGTGATCAGCAGCAGCGCCAGCGCCAGTAACCCGCTCAGCAGGGTGCGCCAGAAGCTGAACAGCGAATCGTAACCTGATTTGCGGTCAATCCAGCTGACGCCCGGATGCTGTTTGGTCAGCTCCGCGAGTGCAGCGCTGTTTTTTACACCGCTGGTGGGGATCAAAACACCGCTGCGCCCGTCTGGCAGCGTCAGCCACAGCAGTCGCCAGCCTTCACTCAGCGGACTCGACAGCCACGCCTCTGGCGTTACCGGCATCGGGGTCAGATCCGGTGCCGGCAGCGTGATACCCGCCTGCTGCAGGCGGGCCGTAATATCCGGTACTGCCTGTTTCAACAGCTGAAGATCCCGCTGTTGCTGCGCCAGCGACGTCAGCGGCAGCAGACGATAGTGCTGCAGCCAGCCCTGCTGCTGCGCCTGGTGCAGATCCGGTGCCAGTTTTTCCAGCCGCTGCAGCGTCTGCTGCGCGTCATCGCCCCAGACCACAAACCAGGTCTGATCGGCGCGCTGTCCGGTCAGGGTTGCCAGCTGGCGATCCTGCTCCAGCAGATGCGCAGGCGCACTTTGCAGATGGGCGATGTCATCATCCACCTTTAACTGGGCGATACCGGCCAGCGCGAAGATCGCCATCGCCACCGGTAATCCGACGCGCAGCCCGCGCTGGCGACGCCAGGCGGCAAGCCAGCGCGCCAGCGGCACCATCAGCGGCACCGGACGCACCGGTAATCCGCGTACCAGCCACGGATAGATGAGAATCACCGTCAGACAGGAGGCCGTTAATCCGCTGGCGGCAAACACCGCCAGCTGCCGCAGCCCCGGGAACGGTGCCAGCAGCATCAGCAGCCAGGCGATGGCGGTGGTCCCGAGCGCCAGCAGCAGCGTGCCGCGGACTTTTCGCAGGCTCTGCCACGGCGTCTGCTGATCGCCGTGCACCATGCGCTCGGTGAGATAATAGAGCGTGTAATCCGCAGAGATGCCGACAATACTCAGGCTCATCACCAGCGTCATCAGATGCAGTTCACCGAAGCAAAGCAGCGTCATCACCGTGCCCGCCATCGCGCCGATGGCCACAGACGTGACCGTCAGCAACAGCGGGCGCAGTGAGCGAAAGACCAGCAGCACCAGCAGGACGACGCCACCCAGCGTCACACTGCCCAGCGTTTTAACGTCATGCTGCGCACGCTGGCTGGCGTTGTCGCTGAACAGCACCGTGCCACGCGTCAGCAGTTTCGCCTGCGGCCAGCGGCTTTTAAGCTGTTGCTCCAGCGCGCTAAGTCGGGTAACCAGCGCATGACTTTGCTGCATACTGAAGGCGTTGTTCGCCAGTTCGCCATGCAGAAAATACCACTGCTGACCCTGTGCATCTTTTACTGTCAGCCAGCCATCATGCAGCGTCATGCGCCCGGCGTTTTGTGCCAGCGCCAGCTGCGAACCCCGCACCAGCATCAGGGGATCGCCCTGCAACTCTTTGCTGCTGACGCCAGAGAAGGCCGAAAAGAGCTGCGCCAGCAGCCAGTCAGCCTGCGCCTCGCCGCCGTTCTGCAAGCGGTCGCGCGTCACCTCATCGATCAGGCCGTTACGGTGTTGCCAGGCAAAGCGGCCCCACTGCTGCTGCTGTTGCCCGTCGAGATCACCCTGCACCTGTTTCAGGTCAGGCAGCGCGCGCAGCTGGGCCAGCCACCAGGCGGCGACCTGGGGATCGTCCTGCTCACCGGGTGAAACCAGCCACACCAGCTGGCGATCCAGCCGCTGCATAAAGCCCTGCTGCAGCGCAGGCGGTGCCGCCCCCAGATTCTGCTGCGGCAGCAGCGCCAGCACGCTGCTGTTGAGCTGACTGCGCGGCAGCAAAAAAGAGAGCGCAGCCGCCAGCAGCAGACAGAGGGCCAGCCACAGGAGGGCCAGCAGCCGATCGTTACGGCCCGGCAAAACGCGCCTGCTCCTCGTCGCTTAACTGCGGCGGTTCAATTCGGGTGTTGCTGAGCTCTATTTGCGTTTTATCGCCCTGCTTATCATCCAGATTGATACTGTCCAGGAAGGCGCTGCCCGCCAGCGAGATACGGTTGAAGATTTTGTTGAGCGGCGCCACTTTGGGCGTCAGCTCCAGCGTCCAGGCTCCGTTGCCGCGATCGCTGAAGGCCACGCTGAAGTTCTCGTTCAGCACTTTCTGGTCGGCCTGGAACAGCGCCCGCAAGAGATGGTTGAACTGAAACATCTGCGGGTTGCTGTCGGCGGTGATCACCTGAGGCTTCTGGCCGCTGAGGCTCTGCACCATGCGTTTATCATCCAGCAGCAGCGTCATCACAAAGGGTGTCTGCTGATGCCACCATAAGCCCTGCTCGCGAGCGATCAGCATCTGCCCGTGCGAGACCAGCGGCTGACGCATGCCGGAAATGGTGCGCGTCTGGATAAAGTCTGCCCGAATCACCGGCTGGCTGGCAAAACGCTGCTGCAGCTGATCCAGCGTGACCGCGCTGGCGGCACTGGCCCACAGCAGCAGGCTGGTAAGCACAATTTTCAGCATCCTTTCACTCCTAAACGTTCCAGTAAAATATCGGGTGAAACAAAGCACAACGCCTGACTCTCCTGCTCCACCGCCACCTGCAGAGTATGCGCTTTGGTGGTGATCTGGCCGGCAGCATTTCGCACTTCATAGTCGATGCGCAGACGGTTCTCATATTCCGTGATCCGGGCGCTGACGCGAATCGTCTCTTCGCAGCGCAGTGGCTGGCGGTATTTGACCCGGGTATCGACCACCGGCCAGACGTAGCCGCTGGCGGCCATCTCGGCATAGCTGTAGTTAATGCTGCGCAGCAGGGCTTCACGCGCCACTTCGAAAAAGCGGAAATAGTTGCCGTGCCAGACCACGCCCATGGGATCGCAGTCGTGGAATGAGACGGTCAGCACGACTTCAGCATGATGTTCAGTCATGGTCAGACTCCTTGTGGTGCGCCTGTTGATCAGGCAGCGTCCAGAAATCGAAAAAGTTAAACCAGTCGAGCGGCGCCAGCAGTGCGTAATGGGCCAGCCGCGCTGCGTAACGATCGACCGCCTGTTGCAGTGCCCGCTGACGTTGCGCACGCGGCAGCAGCAGCGGATCGGCGAAAGGCTCACAGTGAATACGCAGTTTACCCTGTTGCTGCAGGGCGAACATCAGCAGCACCGGACAGCGCAACGCGGCCGCCAGTACAAACGGCCCCTGTGGAAAGGGCGCGGCGCGGCCCAGAAAGTCGCTCCAGATCACCCGCCGCTCGCCGCCGCGCTGCGGATTAACCGCAGTGCGATCCCCGACAATCGCCACCCATTCGCCCGCATCCAGCTTCTGTTGCAGCAGGATAGCGGTCTCCGGCCCGATATCGCTCACCGGCATCAGATTCACCCCCGCCTGCGGGGCGATGGTTTCCAGCACCGCCCGAAAACGCCGGGCGTTGTCGGTAAACACCAGCGCATTAATCACCAGTCCGCTGACCTGCTGCGCCATCGCGCGACAGGCTTCAATGTCACCAAGATGGGAAGCGAGAATCAGCTTGCCCTGCGGCGTGGGTGTGCGGATCACCGCTTCTGCGCCTGGCGCAAAATCGATGTCACGTCCCCAGCGCAGATCGCCGCGCCAGCTGGCCACTTTATCCAGCATTGCCCCGGCGAACCGCAGGAAATGGCGGTAGCTGTTAAGCCGTGGCGGTAACGCAATCTGCTGCTGCTGCGCGGCGGTAGTGACCTGCGCCAGCCACTGCCGGGAAGCGCGTCGCGCGCGCTGACCGCTCAGCCAGTAGACCGCCACTACCGGCCAGAGTAGCAGCGTAAAGGGGAGCCGCCCGCCGTAGCGATAGACCGCCAGCATAAAACGTAATCCCCACTGTCCGCGCCGCTCCGTTTCCGCAGACCAGTGCGTCGGCGGTTTACGCATCGCCAGCAGATGAGGAATGCGCGGCAGCATGCCGAAAAACAGCCGGGTATGCATCCAGGAGATGCGCAGGTTGTCGTAGAACGCATCGAAGTGTGACAGCCCGCTGGCCGGATAGGTGACGCGGGTCGGGATAAAGCGACTGCGGGTTCCCTGCCAGTAGAGCCGCACCATGATCTCGGTATCAAAATCCATGCGCTGACCGATGGCCCGGCGATCGCACAGCGTCAGCGTCGCGGCCAGTGGATAGACGCGGAAGCCGCACATGCTGTCGCGGATCGACAGCGACAGCGTTTCAATCCAGACCCAGAAGTGGGTGATGTAGCGACCGTAAAGGCGTGATTTGGGGATCGAGTCGTCATAGAGCGGCTGACCGGAGATCAGCGCGTCGGGATAACGCTCCGCTTCCGCCAGCATCAGCGGCAGATCTTCCGCCTGATGCTGGCCGTCCGCGTCAAGCTGCACTGCATGGGTGAAGCCGCGTGCCGCCGCGGCCCGCAGTCCGTGGATCACCGCCGCGCCTTTACCCTGATTGCTGTCGAGTCGCAGCAGGCTGAGCTGCGGGGCGTGCAGCGTCGCCAGCTGAAGCTGTGTGGCCGCATCGCTGCCATCATCCACCACGATTACCGGCAGATTAAAGGGTGCCAGCCGTGCCAGCACTGACGCCATCATCGCGCCGTGGTTGTAGCAGGGGATCACCACGCAGGGTGAAAACGGGGCGCTTAACACAGCGCGATCTTCCCGCTGCTGGCGATCTGCTCGCCGTCGTTCTTCAGCAGGCTGTAACGGAAACTCAGGCGGGATTTTTCAGCGTCCCAGTCCAGATGCAGTTGCAATAGCGAGTCGGGTAATACCGGCTGCTGAAATTTAATGTTATCAACGGCGGCAAACTCTTTACCGGGCGCAAGCAGTGATACGCCGTAGTGCATCACCCAGTCGAGCTGAGCCACACCCGGCAGAATGGGCAGATGCGGAAAGTGGCCCTGAAACCAGAAGAGTCCGGCATCTATCTGCAGGATCAGCGTGACGCTGTCAGCCCGCAGCTCCCGGCTGCGTTCAATCGGCAACATGAAAAAGTTCCTCTATTTGCGGCCAGGCGCGTTTGCTTTGGCTGGTCACCGGAATGGTGGTCACAATCCGCCAGTAGCGCGGCATCGCCAGCGGTTCCAGCCAGCGCTGCAGCTGGCGTTTCCACTGCTGCCTGCGCTGATGCAGAGCCGCCTCATCCAGCGCGCTGTTCAGCGCCAGCACGACACCAATCGCCTGACGCTCATGACGCGTGACCACCAGCGCCACGGCATCCTCGATTTCCGGCAGGTCGGTCAGACGGCGCTCTAACTCGCTTAATGAGATGCGCTTGTCACCGATTTTTACGATGCGATCGTGGCGTCCTGCAAGCTGAAATCCGCCGTCCGGCTGCATAGTCAGTCGATCGTCGAGCTGCAGCCCGCTGTCACCGGCAATCAGCGGCGACCAGACCTGCCAGCGATCGGGCGTCACCTGCTCCAGCCTGACCTGCGGGAAGCGGCGCCACGGCGCCTCCGCCCGATCGCATTGACGCCAGGCCAGAATGCCGGTTTCGGTGCTGCCGTAGATTTCACTGACCTGACAGCCAAAGCGCTGCCAGACCTGCTCCGCATCAGAGTCGCGCAGTGCGCCACCGGCAGAGACAATCAGTTCACAGGCGGGCGCTTTCAGCGTGCTGTCCAGCCGCGATAAAAAGGCCGGGCTGCTGATAAAGGCATAACGAACGTCGCGCGGAAGCTGGGCCAGCTGTTCACCGTAAAACAGCGGCTGGGCGGCAAACGGCAGCCTGAGCATCATCGGCAGGAAAAGTCGAAACGATAAACCGTACAGATGCTGATGGCTGACCGAGGCGATGACCCGGCACCCACGCAACTGTTCGGCCCACAGGCTGCTGAGCCAGCGGCTCTCCTGCTCCATCACCGCCAGCGACTTCACCACCTGACGCGGCGCGCCGGTGGATCCCGAGGTGAAGAGCACCAGTTCTGCACTCTCCGGCAGCGGCGGCAGCGGCCCCTGCGTTTCTGCGTCGTCCCACGCCAGCAGCGGCAGGCTGACCGCCAGCGGCATGTCGCACAGCACGCCATCCAGCCGATCCTGCCTCTCATCCAGCAGCGCGGCGCGGCAGTGACCCGGCATCACCGGCGTTTTACCGGCATACCAGCATGCCAGCAGCGCCACACAAAAACGGTAACTGTCATCAAAACAGAGCGCCCAGTGGCTGCCCGGTTGTGCTGCCAAGCGCTGGCGGAGCGCCACGACCTGACGATGCATCACGCTGAGCATCAAACGTTGATCGCCGCGCCAGGCAATCTCGCGATCGTCTCCCGTCAGCCAGTCGGCCACCCTCATGCTTTTCGCCTCACGCGCTGACGTACCAGCCATTCAGCACTCATCAACGCTGCGATTAACAGATAACTTATGCCGCCATTCCACAGCGTCCAGAGCCGCAGATCGCCCAGCAAACAGGTATAGATCGCCATGCTGCCGTTGCCGATAAAAAACAGGCACCAGATTTGGGTGACGCGGCGGGTATAGCGCACTGCCGCAGGGGGAAGCACGGGCTCACGCAGCCGGGCGATGCGTTCCACCAGCGGCATCGCACTCCAGAGTGAGGCGCCAAACACCAGCAGCATCGCCAGATTGACCGCCACCGGATACCACAGCAGCAGATGCTGAGTGCGTAATAGCTGGCTGCTGACACAGAGCAGTGCACCGAGCAGCGCCAGCCAGCCCATGACCGCGCCCATGGCGTTTTGCTGACGACGCAGCTGCAGCCAGCGCAGGCCAAACAGCAGTGCCAGCAGCCAGAACAATCCCTGCCAGCGCGGCTGGGTCAGCGCCAGCCAGACCAGCAGTGGCCAGGCCAGTAGCGTAAGCAGATTCAGCAGGCGAAGCGTAGCAGCAGGCACGGCGGGATCAGGCGTCTTCGCGCATCAGTTGTTCCACGGCATCCACCACATCCTGCACGGTGCGCACTGCGCGGAAGGTTTCCGGTTTGATTTTACGGCCGGTACGTTTTTGCAGATGAACCACCATATCGACGGCATCAATGCTGTCGAGTTCGAGATCTTCATACAGACGTGCCTTGGGATGGATATCCTCAGGCGCAATTTCAAACAGGCTGGTCAGCAGCGAAGCCACTTCCTGATAGATCTGTTCTTTGTTCATCATAAGGTTGTCTCCGCTTTCAGCCGCGCTGTTGGTTGACGAACGCAGCCAGCGTCGCAACAGAGAAAAAGTGGGCGCGCAGGGTTTCACTCTCAGCGGACAGCGCCACGCCGTAGCGATTTTTCACTGCCAGGCCAAGTTCCAGTGCATCAATCGAGTCCAGCCCCAGTCCGTCGCCAAACAGTGCAGCGTCGGTCTCTATATCATCGGGACTGAGATCTTCAAGGTTCAGCGTGTCGATAATCATCTGTTTGATATCGTTAATTAATGAATCCATACCGGTTTTCGTCTTACCTGTTCTGGGGGACCAGCGCCTGCTGTAAATGGCGGGTCAGGCGACGCGCGGCCAGCGGCTGCGCATCGGGATTGCTTTCACAAAACGACTGACTGTCGATTCGCGTTTGTACACGCACGGTAAACAGTGGTTTAACCGGCGGAATCTGATACCAGCGGCTCTGTTTATCGAGCATACGCTGGCTACAGGTGATGTGAACCACACGCAGATCGCATCCGGCGCGCACCGCAATATTGGCTGCCCCGCGCTGCAGAGTCAGTGGATGACCGTAGCGGGTGCGGGTGCCTTCCGGAAAGATCAGGATATTGTCGCCGCGCGCCAGTCGCTGCTGGCTGTCCGGCAACAGCGTATCCGCTTCACTGTTGATCAGATAGTCCGCGGCGCGGATCACCCCACGCATAAAGGGGTTCTTTTGCAGATCGGCTTTAACCAGACAATCCATCTCTGGCAGTACCGAAGCGATCATCACGTAGTCGATCAGTGATGGATGATTAGCGACAATCAGGCATCCGCGATCCTGTTGCAGCAGCTCTGCGCCTTCAATCCGGTAGTCATAGACCCCGGTCATCCGGCAGAATCGCAGAAAGCAACGGAAGCTAAAGGCGATAGCGCGTCGGGCCAGCAGGCGGCGGCGCAGCGAATCGCGCTGTACCAGCAGCAGCAGATTGAAGCCAATCAGCGACAGCAGCAGCCCGCCTATGCCAAACAGCGTAAAACTCACCGCCGTCATCACCAGCCGCCAGCAATAGTTCATGCGGCTGCCGGTGTAGTGCGCCGGTTGTGAACAATCAGCCATGATGTCTCTCCCAGTGCCATGTCAGGCGTTCGCCCGGCAGGCTGAAGGAGGGCGATTCCGCCAGCCACTGCTGCAGAAAGCGCAGGCTTTGCGGTAACCCTGTTTCTGCCCTCTCCTCTCTGCCAGCACGGCCAGTGCAGTGCAGCTGGTCGCCCGGGCGCAGCAGCAGCGCCACCGCATAGGGAAAGTTCACACGCTGTTCCGGCAGCCACAGCAGATAGTAGTCAGGCACGATGCCGTCGAAATCGACCAGCAGTACCTGCTGATAACCCGCCTGATGCAGCGCGCTGACTTCGATCAATCCCTGCTGAAACGAGTCGACTCCGGCGGCGATTGAGGTGGAGACCAGTGGTGCTTTGGCTGCAATAGTCAGGCTGCCGACCGCCGAATTGTGAACCGACATGGCAAAATCCGTGGGTGACATAGACTGCTGATCGGCCAGGGTTGTGAGGATACGCAGATTACGTTCCAGTTCACCGTGACGACTGGTGAACACGATAGCGTCAACCTGCTGACGCGCAAGCAGCGCCAGCCCACACTCTACCGCCGCACGACTGCCGCCGCTCAGACGACGTGCTGTCATCATCGGTAAAAATTGCGGCTTTGCCATCGCCTCTTTAGGGTCTATGACGATGCCCTGTTGCGCCCAGTGCTGCCAGCCCTCGCCCCCGTGTAATCCCGGAGCCAGAGCCTGCCAGTCGACCAGTGAGTAAGCGAGTCTCATCTCAACACTCTTTTTGTCATATGTGTGGCGTCGGCGTTCATCGGGGCGTCACCCCGGCCCTCTGCAAAAAAAGTGCGTCCGGGAAACCCTCTGCCGATTCCGCATCAGGCCTTCACGGTAGAGGGTTACTCAGTGGTTCAGCAATAGCAGCTCATCTGATTTGTCGGCCGGCTGCCGGAGATCTTTATGCTTTGATCGGCTGTCGACACATCATTGCGACAGCGCACGCATTACTGAGCGGCAAGAGCAGAGAGTCGTAACTGAATATCCTGATCGAGATTGGCAATCCAGCGGTTGTAGTTATTGTGGATCTCGCCCTGCCCCGCTTTCAGGTTCTCACTGCTGACATAATCGATGCGGTAGTTCTGGCTGGTATACGTGATGCGAATAGTCGCCACGAAATCACGCTGGGCCAGACGACCATTGATCACGCCAGGCGAAACGGGAGTCATGACCCATTTCCGGCCAATACCCGCTTCAATGATCGCCAGTTTCATCTGGTTGTCGCTGTAACGCTGAGTGAGCGTTTGATTCACGTTATGAATCGGCGCAGTGCGCGCACAGCCGGTTAATAAAGCAGCGACCACGGCCAGTGCGAAAATAGTTTTTTTATTCATGATGAATCCCTTCTTTTATTTTTATATCAGTAAGTTAAACGGTTAATCCGCCTCGCGCAGGCTAAGCTTTCAGTGCGCTTTTCCGTCTGGCTGGCTTAAAACCCGCGCATGATACCACCGAATGTAAAGACAGGTAAGCAGAAGTATGCATGGGTTTTAGGGGGTTATTTGGGGGATTAAAGCGGGGGATATGCGCAGTCGCCGCGACAGCGCAGAGGCCGATCCCTGCCGCAGAAACTCTGGCTGCGGCTGGATCGGTCTGGGGATTACTGTGTGGAGGCGGGTGTCCAGCCACCGCCCAGCGCGCGGTAGAGATCGATCTGCGCCAGCAGCAGGTTATTTTTGACAGTCACCCGATTCAGCTGCGTTGAAAACAGGGTGCGCTGCGCATCCAGTTCATCCAGATAGGAGGCGTAGCCGTTCTGATAGCGATTGCGGGCAATGCGCAGCGCTTCCGTCACATAGGCTTCCTGCTTTTGCAGCTCCTGAAGTTGTGCCTCACGCTGCCTGATAGCGTCTATTGCATCGTTAACTTCCGAGAAGGCGTTGCGCACCACTTTTTCATAGCCATAAAGTGCCTGATTTCGCGTCGCCATTGAGACATCCACCTGCGCCGTCAGTGCTTCACGGTTCAGCAGCGGTGCCAGGATGCTGCCGCCCACGCTCCACAGCCGGAACGGATCATCCGCGAGCTGGTGCAGCACCGAACTCTGCAGGGTGCCGGTCGCGGTGAGGTTAAGCCCAGGCAGCAGCTTAGCGCGCGACGATGCCAGGCTGGCATCTGCGGCCAGTAACTGGCGCTGAGCCTGCACAATATCCGGACGGCGATTGAGTAGCTCTGATGGCAGCAGTGACGGCATCCGCTGCGGTGAAATCTGGTCAAACTGCTGACGACGGGCGATGCTGCGCGGGTTCATACCCACCAGAAGGCTCAGCGCATTCTCCTGCTGGGTGATCTGGTGCTGCAACTGAGGCATCTGCGCTTTGGCCGACTGATATTCCGAGGCGGCCTGCATCCACTCCAGCCTGGAGGTGTAGCCGGTTTCAAACTGACGCTGTGCCAGCTTCAGCGAATTGTTGCGGGTCGCCAGCGTCGCCTCCGTGACCCGCAACTGCTCATCCAGCGCGCACAGGTTGAGATAACCTGACGCCACCGAACTGGCGATGGTCAGCTCGGCGGCAGACGCAGCGGCCTGCTGCGCCGCTAAACTCGCCTGCGATGCGGTGATGCTACTGCTGCGTGCTCCCCAGAGATCGACCTCGTAGTTCGCCTGTAATAAGCCCTGAAAAATATCGGTTTCATAGGGCTGGCCCGTCACTGACGAGAGCGTACGCTCCCGGGTCGCGGCCACACCGGCGCTCAGGGTCGGAAAGTTATCGCCCTGCGTGGCGCGCAGCTGGGCGCGATACTGGTCAACCCGGGATCGCGCCGTGAGGATATCGGGGTTATTGCGCAGCGCCTGCGTCACCAGCCGGTTGAGATTTTCATCATGAAAAGCGCGCCACCACTCCGCCTCCGGCGCAGCAGATGGCCCGACACTATTGCGCCAGGCGTCGGGGATCGGCAGAGAGGCCGGTGCCTTTTCAACCTGCGTGGCGCAGCCGGTCAGAAGGAGTGCCAGTGCGCTTACCATTAAGCCGCGCCGCATCATGGCGCGCCCTCACCGGCGGGTTGTGCGGCGGTGTCGATGTTGACTTCGACCGACATACCCGGGCGTAACTGATGCATATCCTGGTCATTGATGCGGATGCGAACCGGAATGCGCTGCGCAATTTTCACGAAGTTACCGGTGGCGTTGTCGGGCGAAATCGCGCTGAACTCTGAGCCTGCGGCCGGAGAGATAAATTCAACCTGACCCGTAAAGCGTTTGCCATCCAGCGCATCGACCCGAATCGTCACCGGCAGGCCTGGACGAATATTTGCCAGCTGGGTCTCTTTCAGATTCGCGATAATCCATTTGTGATTAGGCACCACCGAGGTCAGGCGCGTACCTGCCGTGACATAGGCGCCAGTGCGCACCGCCAGCTGGCCGAGCTGGCCATCATCGGGCGCGGTAATCCGGGTATTCGCCAGATCGATTTCCGCCAGCTCCAGCGCGGCGCGGGCGCTGTCGACATCGCCTTTCAGCGCGTCACGGTTAACGATGACGGTTTGCAGATTCTGCTGGGCGACGGCGATCTGCGCCGCAGCCTGACGTACCTGCGCCTGCGCCTGGGCGTCTGCGGCCCGGGCGGCATCGCGCTCGCGCACCGACAGGGATCCATCCGCCGTGAGATTTTCGACACGCTTCAGATCGAAGCCGCTTTTCAGCGCCTGTGCTTTGGCATTCTCCAGTGCCGCTTTATTGCTCTGGATGGTCGCTTCTGCGCTGCGACGCTGCTGCAGGTTATTGTTCAGCGCCGCCTGCTTCATCGCCAGCTGCGCCTGCGCCTGATGCACCCGCTGGCGATAGATACGGTCGTCAATCGTCATCAGCAACTGCCCTTTTTTCACCGGCTGCAGATCGATCACTTCGACTGAGGTGAGATAGCCATTAACCTGCGGGCTGATAAAGGTCACCTGACCGCGCACATAGGCATTCTCGGTGCTTTGTATTGCGCTGGTGAAGGGCCAGAGTTGCCAGGCATAAAGAATAACCAGTACACCAATCACCACAATGCCGCTGCCTGCGGCGATAGAAAGAATACGGCGGCGATTCGCGCGTTCGCGTTCCGCCGCCTGAAGCTCATCCTGCTGACTCATTGTTTCTCCGTTGATTCCTGTAATGCGGCCAGCTGTTGCTGCTCACGCAGGTTAAATTGCGCCTGACGCCAGTCAAGATAACGACGACGGGTCAAACGCCAGATCACCCACATCAGGGTGACCAGTGCCAGCGCGGCAGTTAACAGGTAGGTGTCGTTATAGGCGAGCACGTTGGCCTGCAGCGTGGCGATTACCTGTAACTGGCTGGTGCTCTGCGCGCCGCGCAGAACGTCATCACCCACCAGCGAATTAAACAGCGCATTATACTGGCTGAGCCGTTCGGTGACGTTGGGATCGAGCAGTGAGAGCTGATCGCCCAGCAGGCTGGAGTGATATTTTTCCCGCCAGACCTGAAACGTGCCAAGAATAGCCGAGCCGATCAGCCCGCCAAGGTTCTGACTCATGCCAAACAGCACCACGAAGCTCACCAGATTTTTCGGCTGAGTCACCACGCTGCCAATGCCCATCAGCATCGCGGGTGCCATGAAAAAGGCGCTGCTGAAGCCCAGCAGAAACTGACTGAAATACATATTGCTGGCGCGGGTCAGCGGACTGGATTGCGCATCCATCAGCGAGGCGATAATCATCACTACCAGCGAGGTGACAATCGGCCAGTTAAGATGATTGGGCTTGATAGTCAGCGCACTGGCGGCGATGCCCGCAATAACCCCGGCCATGATCGCCAGCGCCAGACCGCGCATTTGATCGTTCTGCAAGCCAATCTGCTGCAGAAAGCCGATTGCGCCGGTGTTCTGTTCCGCCAGTACGATACGGATCATGATCATCACAATGCCAAGCCGCACCATCATGCCGCTGCTGAGCCAGCGGGTATTGATCAGCGGGTTGCGCCGGTTATGCTCAATGACGATCGCAGCGACAATCAGCGTCAGGGCGATCGCGGTACAGATACCGAGCCAGGGCGTGGTAAACCACCACTCAATACGGCCCAGCGTCAGTACGCCGCACAGCAGCGCCATACCGGGTGCCAGCAGGATAAAGGTGACGAAATCCATCTTTTCAAAGGTTTTGATGCGATCGCCCGGTGGCAGTTTCACCAGCAGTACCCCGCCCAGCGCAATCAGCGCCAGACCGAGTTCAAACAGATAGAGACCGCGCCACTCGTTGAGCTGCAGCAATTCCGAAGAGAATAAGCGGGCCAGCGGGATAGCCAGTTGCGATACCGTCAGGCCAATCACCAGCGCTTTCAGGCGATGTTTCGCAGGCCAGGCCTGTACCTGATAGTAGATGCCCAGAGAGCTGAGCGCCGCAGCCACCATACCGTGAGCGGTGCGCACAATGATTGCCGAACTGAGATCGTTGGCGAAGAGATGGAAAAACGCCACCAGTACATACAGCACCAGAAACGCCTCGGTAAAGACACGCAGGCCAAACTGCTGGCGGAATTTGACCAGCAGCAGGTTAATAGAGATGTTGCCCATCACATAGACCGCAGGCAGCCAGGCAATCTCATTCGACCAGGCACCAAAAGTCCCCTGCAGGTTGACCAGATTCGCCGTGACCAGCGCGTTACTCAGCGCACCGGTCAGCGAAATAAGTAAACCGATCAGGCCAAACGCCAGGCGTTTTGGCATCGGATGCAGCGGCGTCGAGGGCGATCCCGGCAGCATCGGTTTTTCGTGCGGCAACCACTCGCGTGCAGCGTAGGGATTTCGCTTTGCCACTGCTACATACTTCCCATGCGGCTCAGGAGTTGTTGCAATACGCGCTCGGTCACGGCCAGATCCTGAGGGTCAATATCGGCCAGCATTTCAGTACGGAGTGCGTCAGCCTCGGTTTTCACTTTGGCGAACGCTTCGTTACCCTTATCAGTCAGCACCAGGTGACGCTTACGTCGATCTTCTGGCGGCTGTACCCGCATCAGCAGTGACTGTTTCACCAGCCGATCCACCAGCGGTACCATGCTGGCATCTTCCAGCCCCAGCAGCTGTGCCAGCTCGGTCTGGGTCATGCGTTGCGGCTCACTGGCAATCAGCCCGATGGCCATCCAGCTGCTCATGCTTAAGCCGCTATCTTTAAGGTGACGATCCACCGCCAGGCGCCAGGCATGTGCGGTCAGATGCAATAAGTGGGTAAAGGTACGCGTGTGCTGAGACAAATGTTAGCAGCCTAATAGTAAGAGTTCTAATTGAGTGATGGCGTTATTATACGCAAAGCGAAACGCCAATGAAAAGCGTCCGGTCTGTTAAAAATTAGTGGATCGCGGCAGAATGTCCAGAGGCCGCAACCGGGAGCCGGATAACATGAAACAGGCATCAGCAAACTGGGTCGATCTGCGCCGTGACGCCGTCAGCGGTATTGAGGCGCTACGCGCCCATTTTACCGGACACGCCTATGATCCTCACTGGCACGACAGTTATCTGATTGGCGTGACCGAGCAAGGTGTACAGCAGTTTCATTCACGGCGCAAACAGCATCAGAGCCGACCAGGCACGGTCTTTATGCTGGAGCCGGAGGAGCTGCATGATGGTGATGCCATCAACGAAAGCGGTTTTACCTACCGGATGCTCTATCTTTCACCGCAGCAGATTGCGCAGCACCTGGCTCCGATGCTGGCTGATAAACCCTCACTGCGTGAGCTACGTTTTGCCGCCACGCTGCGCGACGAGCGTCCACTGGCTTATGCCGTCTGGCATGCGTTTGATGCGCTGTGGCACAACCATCCCGCCATCATCAAAGAGGCGGCGCTGGACCGGATGTTTGGTCAGCTCATCCCGCACCGGCAGTGGTCACAGCCCGCTCAGCCCCCGGATAAAGATGCGCGGCTGGCGCTGCAGGCGCGTGACTGGCTGATTGCCCATCATGCGGATAATCCCGGTCTGGAGCAGATGGCGCAGCATCTGCAGGTAGATCGCTTCCGGTTATCGCGTCTGTTCCAGGCTCACTGGGGTTTACCGCCCCACGCCTGGCTGGTGCAGTGGCGGCTGAGCCAGGCGCGTCGTCAGCTGGCGCAGGGCCAGCCCGTCGCCGATGTGGCAGCCGCGCTGGGTTTCGCCGATCAGAGTCACCTGGGCCGCTGGTTCAAACGCGCCTGCCAGCTTACCCCTTCCCGTTATCAGCACGCCTGCACAAATCTTCCAGACCTGGGTTAAGCCACTTGCCACAATGCGTTTTTTTAGTCAGGAGAAGCGCAATGCAAGACCCACGCTGTGTAATGATACTCAATGCCGCTCTGCCGCCTGGCAAAGCCACCAATGCTGCCGCCGTGATGGCATTAACCCTGGGACAGCGACATCCGGCGCTGGTTGGCGACGCCCTGGAGGATGCTGACAGGCGCCCTTCTCCCGGTTTGATCACCACCGGCATTCCGGTGCTGGCCGCGACTGACGAGCAGCTCAGTGCATTGCGGGAACAGTGCGAACAGGCTGAATACGATCTGGTGCTGTTTCCGGAAGAGGGTCAGACCACCACCGATTATCAGGCGCTGAGCGCCGTCCTGCGACAGCAACCGCGTCAGCAGTGGCGCCTGCTGGGCGTCGCCATCGTCGGCGATAAAAAAGCCCTGCGAAAGCTGACGGCAAAACTGGCGCTATTCAGCTAATCTTTTTGCGGGAAGCTGGTCATGGCTTCCTGTTTTTCCCCTCCCGCCCCTCGGCCCCGCCGTTTGTACAGGTTACTTGTACAGCTTTCGTTTCGGAATAGTCCTTATAAGCTGCTGATAAGTGTCAAATAGCACACTTTGTTAAAGAATCCGATTGTACAGATTGGGCTTCATTGTATAAGTTTACTGCCACGAGTTGTCATGCGACTCTGTAACGAATGATGCACTTGCGTCGCCTCTGAAGGTGTCAGTGGATTTCCACCTTCAGAGGTTATTTTTTCTGTTCAATTTGTGACACTGGTACCATCGCATCTGTCCATGCGGTGGTTTTTTTGATCGCTTTGTCCTGACATCCGAACCGGAATCGGGCTGTTCTGAAGGGCTTACACATGCAATATATTCTTCCCCGGACCAATCAGGAAATTGCTGATTATTTTAATCCTGCCGCCAATAAACCCGCCAGCGAGATGGAGATGCTGGGTATCCTGGTTGCAGAAATTTTGCAGTCAGGCATGCCAGTGAACAATAAAGCGATTATCTCAAAGCTTATTCATCGGCTGGAGCTGGAAAGCGACAGGGAATTACTGGATATCTACCGACAGCTGCTTGAACTGGTGGTCCATAAAACCCCGGACGATTTTTCACTGTAGCATCGACTCCACGGAGGGAGTCATCCGCCTTTTTCTGGTATCTTCGCCAGTCGCCCGGTACTATCTGCCCCTCACTGTTTATCCTGATCTTCCCGCCCCTCGCGCGGGAGCAAAATAACTAAAGAGCCTGCAATCCTTTATGACTCAAACCAATGATATTGCCGCAACCGACGTTGTGGCGGGCGATATCAGTGTAGGGCGCGTTCTGCGTTCGCCTGCGCTGCTGACCCGCGAATGCCTGGCCGGGGTGATTACCGCGCTGGCGCTGATCCCTGAAGTGATCTCCTTTTCCGTTATTGCCGGTGTAGACCCTAAAGTCAGCCTCGTCGCCTCGGTGGTGCTCTGCCTGACCCTGTCGATACTGGGCGGACGTCCGGCGATGGTAACAGCGGCTGCGGGTTCAGTGGCGCTGGTTATCGGGCCGATGGTCCATCTGCACGGCGTTGAATATATTCTGCCTGCGGTGGTGATGGGCGGCGTCATTCAGATTCTGTTTGGTGTGGCCGGTCTGGCGCGCATGATGCGTTATATTCCCCGTTCGGTGATGCTGGGATTTGTGAATGCGCTCGGGGTGCTGATTTTCTTTGCTCAGGTGCCGCACGTCTGGGGACAGTCATCACTGGTGTGGATCTTCTTTGCCGTCACACTGGCTATCGTGCTGTTGTTGCCGCGTCTGATAAAAAGTGTTCCTTCACCGCTGGTTGCCATTGTGGTAGTGACTGCCGTCGCGCTGTTAATGGGCTATCGCATGCCGAACGTGGGCGATGAAGGGCCGATGAGTCCCGGTCTGCCCGGTTTTAACAGCCTGCTGGTGCCACTTAACCTGCAGACCCTGCAGATTATCTGGCCCACGGCCCTGAGCATCGCCTTTGTCGGGCTGATGGAGTCACTGCTGACCGCCAAACTGGTCGATGACCTGACCGATACCCCATCCAGTAAGCGTCGCGAATCCTGGGGCCTGGGCGTGGCGAATATTCTGGCGGGCTTTTATGGCGGTATCGCCGGGTGCGCGATGATAGGTCAGACCATCGTCAATGTTGAGCTGGGCCGGGCGCGCAGCCGGGTCTCCACCGTGGCCGCCGGTCTGGTGCTGCTGTTACTGGTGACCGGACTGAGCCGGATTATGGCGCAAATCCCGATGGTGGTACTGGCCGGGATCATGATGGTGGTGGCCGTGAAAACCGTTAACTGGCATAGCCTGCAACCCGCTACCCTGAAACGTATGCCGTGGTCAGAGACGCTGATTATGGTGCTGACGGTAGCGGTGACTGTCTGGACAGGTAATCTGGCACTGGGCGTTCTGGCTGGGGTAATCCTGGCTATGCTGCTGTTTGCCCGCCGTATTGCGCACGTTATTCATGCGGAGCGTCAGCTGAGCGAAGATGGCGAGTCGGTGCGCTATGTGGTGCGCGGCCCGCTTTTTTTCGCCAGCAGCAACGATCTGTTTGAGCATTTCGATTATGCCCATGACCCTAAAAAGGTCACTATCGATTTAACGCACGCGCAAATCTGGGATGCGTCCAGCGTCGCGGCGCTGGACGGCATTGAGTATCGCTATCAGCGTTATGGTGCAGAGGTGACCATTGAGGGGCTGGATCCACGCAGCACGGACTTCCATCAGCGTCTGACCGGTAATTTCGGCTAAAAACGCCGTTCTGCTGCCTCTCCGGCAGCAGAACTCACTCAGCCTGTTGCCGCCGCGCGCGGTAGCGGCCAACCATGGTAATCAGCGCCTGGTAGATTAAACCGGCGTAAAGACTTGTCAGAATCGCCAGACCAGGCTCTTTGCCCTGCTGATGCCATGACATAAACCACATGAATACGCCCCACAGTACAGAGAACACCAGCCACCCGCGGACGAACTTCATCATGCCATTCATAACGACTCCTCTTAAATGAAGCGCTACCTTAGCGCGCTCCGGCCTGAAACGCATTGCCAGCATGCGCGAGTTGCGAGGCGTCTCAAATAATCGTCGACAATTTGCCATGCGTGTTGATGATTTAGCCCTGTCCGGGCGGTTTTGTTGCAATTCTCTATACTCAACGTTCCGCTTACCTGATCGGGGAATTACGATGAAACGTACTGCTTATCTGTTATCCACACTGGCTATCCTCGCCACGCTTACGGCCTGTGCACCGCCGCCACCGGGCAGAGATGCCCCGCCACCGCCACCACCTGGCGGGCAGCAGCCGGTGGGCGCACCCGGCGGCAGCGGCCCGGCAGGACAACCGCAGGCCTGACATTATTCTGCCAGCCTGCGTTGCGGGCTGGTTAATGCCGGAAGGCGCAGCCGCAGGCTGACATCTCACCCGGCAGCACTTTGCCTGCGTGAGAGTGACGCCGCTGTAATTGCCCCTGCTCTTCAGCACTGCTGTTGCCTGCCTGCTGTCCCAGCCAGCGATCCAGCACGCGACCAGCGATCTGCCGGATGTCAGGTGACCAGCTGGTAAGATGCCAGGTTGAGCTGCGGGCTTCTTCACTATCGCCAAAACCTGCCACTGCCAGATGAATACCCTGACCAAAATCCCGAATCGCCTGCATTGCACCAAAGGCCATCAGATCGATTTCACAGAAGAGTGCCTGGATACGCTCAGCAGCACGTGTCTTTTTCAGGTAAGACATCATCGCCTGATAAGCGCAGTCGCGATCATCACTCCCCACAGTCAGTTCGGCGTTCAGCGCCATGCCCGCCGCCAGCAGGGCGGCGCGATAGCCCTGTTTTTGCGCCAGTTCGCCTGGCTGAGCCTGCATAAAGCCAAACCGCTGATGCCCCTGTTTAAGCAATAATTCCGCTGTCACCTCACCCGCCCGCAGTGCATCCGCCTGCAGTTCAGGCTCAGCGTCAATCTGAAGCACTGGCAAATTGCAGGCATCAGTAACGCGGTTACCGGGGAGTAACAGCAAACCACGCAGCCCGAGTGGTGTAGCCTGCCGGATGAGTGCGGTCAGTGTGACGTCGGTTTCGGCACTCAGTAGCACCGAGATAACACCGCGCGCGTTAAGCTGGCGCATCACTTCGTCCAGCATTTTTTGTTGATACGGATTGAGCAACTGACTGGCGACAACACCGATAACCGGAGGGACCGCCGGTTCAGTTAAGTCAGGTGTGGAAGGTGTAATCATTGGCATTAATTCTCTGCGACGGCAAACAATAGCTACCACAATACGGTAAACCACAACGTTTCAACAGGTTACAGAGTTCGACACAAGCCGCAAAAATGAGTGAAATCGGATGTAATTGGGATGAATCGGCAGAACCCCAAAAGGGCCAGGCTGGCGTTAACGTAGATGCAGGAGAAGGACCGGGCAGCAGGAGTTGAACCCGCATCGTCAACCCGTTAAGAGTTGCAGTAATACCTTTATACCATGCCCGAATGGCGTGCCTGGAAAAGCCGCGCTGTGTGAACAAGAAGCGTAGTACGACTTTCTGACCAGGCAAGCGCAAGCGGCAGGTATATTGCAACCGTCGTATGAAATCAAAAAAGAGGTGCTGCTGCCTGTAGGCATTGATTATTCAGCTAACCTTAAGTTTCAGGCAGCCTGTTCCGACCGGGACTTATGGCCAACATTTTGCAGAGGTCAAGACTATGCCGTCAGGACAATTTTACGTGGTTGATCAACCCGAACTGAATTTTACCGCCAATTATCATATTGATACGGTTAATGATAAACCCTATCCCTCGCGGATGGTACTGGAGATCCGGAAGCAGTCACAGCCGACCGACGCCTTTGATGATATCAGCATCGGCCATGAAGTGACCTTTGTCTCTTCCAGTGGTGAGGCGCAACGGATGGTGCTGGTGAGTGACACTGATGATGAGCTGGTGTTCAGCTCCCGGGGCTGATGCCGGCTTATACCGCTAAACGGAGGTTGCAGTCGCCGTATCCGCCAGATAGCAGGCACAAAAAAACCGCCCTTGGGCGGTTACGACATTACTGCATATTGCTTTTATTTTATTAGATTTTCTTCGGCAGAAATATGGTGCCCGGGGCGGGACTTGAACCCGCACAGCCTTACAGCCGAGGGATTTTAAATCCCTTGTGTCTACCGATTTCACCACCCGGGCAGGGTGTAACTGGAGGCGCGTCCCGGAGTCGAACCGAGGTACACGGATTTGCAATCCGCTGCATAGCCACTCTGCCAACGCGCCTTAAACTGATGTGCCGTCAGGTTAACCTGACCTGCGAATCTGGAGCGGGAAACGAGACTCGAACTCGCGACCCCGACCTTGGCAAGGTCGTGCTCTACCAACTGAGCTATTCCCGCAATTCAGCAATTTCGTCGAACCTGCTGATTTTATTTATCTTCTGGCAGCCTG
Source organism: Pantoea sp. BJFS-204 (assembly GCF_049310725.1). Taxonomy (NCBI): domain Bacteria; kingdom Pseudomonadati; phylum Pseudomonadota; class Gammaproteobacteria; order Enterobacterales; family Erwiniaceae; genus Pantoea; species Pantoea sp. BJFS-204. Next base: position 175,584 of record NZ_JBMOWE010000002.1, read on the forward strand.
GCTGCCGTTCGATGCGATGCATTCTACTTAGATGACGCAATGAGTCAATAAAATTATCCTCACAGCGCGTCCGTTTGCTGCTTTTTAAATCGTATCGATCACGGTTCGAGCAGATCACCGCGCGCGGCGCTTAAATACTGGAACATAGACCAGAAAGTCAGCACGGCAGCAATGTATAACGCCACCACACCAATCGCCACGACGGTCGCATCAGGACGCCACAGCAAGGCAAACAGTGAGAACATCTGGGCAGTGGTTTTCACTTTACCAATCCAGGAAACCGACACGCTGCTGCGTTTACCAATCTCCGCCATCCATTCACGCAGCGCAGAGATAATGATCTCGCGTGCAATCATGGTGGCGGCGGGCAGCGTAATCCACCAGGCGTGGAAATATTCCGCCACCAGCACCAGCGCAATGGCCACCATCACTTTATCCGCTACCGGATCGAGAAACGCACCAAAGCGTGTCGTCTGCTTCCAGCGGCGCGCCAGAAAGCCATCAAACCAGTCGGTGATGGCAGCAAAAACAAAAATCAGTGCAGTCGCCAGCGGCGCCCAGGTGAACGGCAGATAGAAAGCCAGCACAAAGAACGGGATGAGCACGACTCGAAACAGGGTGAGACACGTCGGAATGTTTAATTGCATATGCCGGTAACTGTCTGGATATAGGTAGAATTTAGCCTATGTTCCTACATTGCCCCCCCCGTTTCAATGCTAGTGTTTCAACGAGTAGTATATTTTTTCTGCCAGAGCATGTGAGATACCGGGTACATTGGCGATCTCCTCCACCGACGCGTTCATCAGCGGTTGCAGGCCCCCCATGTACTTAAGCAGTTGCTGACGCCGTTTCGGCCCCACCCCTTCGATGCTTTCCAGTGCGCTGGTGTTCTTTACTTTGGCCCGTTTTTTACGGTGGCCTGAAATGGCATGATTGTGAGCGTCATCACGAATATGCTGGATCACATGCAGCGCTGGCGCATCGGGTGGCAGCGAAACGCCCTCACCTTCCGCTTCAAAGAACAGCGTCTCCAGTCCGGCTTTACGATCGCTGCCTTTCGCTACGCCGAGTAAAATCGGCCGGCTTTTGTCCCAGGGCACATCCAGTTCCGCGAAGACCTGCTTCGCCTGAGACAGCTGGCCTTTACCGCCATCGATCAGAATCACATCCGGAATCTTATCTTCTTCAATGGCTTTACCATAACGGCGGCGTAACACCTGATTCATGGCGGCATAGTCATCACCCGGCGTAATGCCGCTGATGTTGTAGCGACGATAATCGGCACGCAGCGGACCATTCTGGTCGAACACTACGCAGGAGGCGATGGTCTGCTCACCCATGGTATGACTGATATCGAAACACTCCATGCGTTTAATTTTGTCCAGCTCAAGAAACTCCGCCAGCGCCATCAGCCGCTGATGAATTGTGGAGTGCTGTGACAGCCGCGTGGTTAACGCCGTCGCGGCGTTGGTGCGCGCCAGTTTGAGATAACGGGCGCGATCCCCGCGCGGCTTGCTCTGAATACTCACCCGACGTCCGGCCAGTTCACTGAGCGACTCAGCCAGCAGTTCACGCTCTGGCAAGGTGAAGTCCAGCAAAATATCGCCAGGCAGCGTACGTGCCTCGCTGCCCTGCAGGTAGAACTGCCCGACAAAGGTCTGAACGACCTCAGCCAGATCGGTATCGACGGGCACTTTCGGGAAGTAGCTGCGGCTGCCTAGCACTTTGCCCTGACGGATAAACAGCACGTGGAGACAGGCCATGCCCGCTTCATAAGCCACACCCATCACATCAAGGTCATCACCCTGATTCGAGACAAACTGCTTTTCGGTGATCCGTCGCACAGCCTGAATCTGATCGCGCAGGCGTGCCGCCTCTTCAAAGCGCAGGCCGATGCTCGCCTCTTCCATCCGTTTGACCAGCTGGTTGAGAACCTGATCGTCTTTCCCCGCCAGGAACAGGCGCACGTAATCGGTCTGCTGTGCATACTCCTCCTCACTGACCAGTCCCGCGACACAGGGACCCAGACAGCGACCAATCTGATATTGCAGACAGGGCCGGGAGCGATTGCGGTAGACGCTGTTTTCGCACTGGCGGATAGGGAAAACTTTTTGCAGCAGCCCCAGCGTTTCACGCACCGCATAGCCGTTGGGGAACGGGCCAAAGTATTCGCCTTTGGCATGCTTTGCACCACGGTGCATCGCCAGTCGCGGATGGGTATCGCTGCTAAGAAAGATGTAGGGGTAAGATTTATCGTCGCGCAGCAGCACGTTGTAGCGCGGCTGGTAGAGCTTGATGTAGTTATGCTCAAGCAGCAGCGCTTCGGTTTCGGTGTGGGTTACGGTGACATCGATGTGCTGGATATTACTAACCAGCGCTTCGGTTTTGCGGCTGCCGACCTGAGTGCGGAAGTAGCTGGTCAAACGCTTCTTCAGGTCTTTGGCTTTGCCCACATAGATGACGGTGCCTGAGGCGTCATACATGCGGTAAACACCGGGCTTGCTGGTTACCGTACTCAGAAAGGCTTTGGAATCAAAAACGTCATTCACTACTGATTAACGGCTCCGCATTATAGAGGCCATGTCGAATGGCCAGATGCGTTAACTCTACATCGCCACTGATATTCAGCTTGCTGAACATCCTGTAGCGGTAACTGTTAACGGTTTTAGGACTGAGATTTAACTGCTCGGAAATTTCCGTCACCTTTTGTCCACGGGTGATCATCAGCATAATCTGCAATTCCCTTTCCGACAAACAGCTGAAGGGGGATTCCGCTTTTTGTGGCTCAATCTGGCTCAGCGCCATCTGCTGAGCGATATCTGAAGCGATGTAGCGCTGTCCGGCATTGACCGAGCGAATCGCATTGATCACCTCCTGCGGCGCAGCCCCTTTACTGAGGTAGCCTGCAGCCCCCGCCTGCATCACTTTCGCAGGCAGCGGATTTTCCGTGTGAATGGTCAGCATGATGATTTTGATATCGGGATTGTAACGCACGATTTTGCGCGTCGCCTCCAGTCCACCGATGCCCGGCATGTTCATATCCATGAGGATCACATCAACCTGATTGGCACGGCACCACTTAGCGGCATCCTCGCCACAGTTGACCTCTCCGACCACGGCCAGACCTTTGACATCCTCCAGGATGCGACGGATTCCGGCACGGACAAGTTCATGGTCATCAACAAGAAGCACACTGATCAACGGGGAAACTCCAGAGGCTAAAAAAAGAGGAATCAATTAACGAATACAGGCGATAATCATACCCGCTTTTACCTCAAAAGCACATCAACAAAGCAAAACAGTCGACGCTTCGCATAACGATTTCCAGCCCCGTGCAGCCAGCAATAACAGAGATTTCTTACAACCGACAGGCGTACTGAATAATCCTTAAACTCTTACTATTTCATGGTATTAACATCAGACTTTGCTGTGCCTTATCGCTGCAGGCCCTTGTGATATCTGGCCCGGCAACACCTGTAATTACTTTCAGCGATTGATTAGTTGTACTGGACAAACCAGCTGTTTATAGCGAAGCGAACCGGCTGCTCCAGCAACTTACTGACCCTGTGATATACTCACGCACTGCTGTTCGGACAGATTGCCGACATATTGTCATTCACCAAGGAGAAACGCATGAGCGATGAAGATTTTGCAACTTCGCAGGAAGCCCGGAAATTAGCGGATGAAATCGCGGGTCTGAAGATGATGATCACCCTGATCCTGAAAGGTATGGGCCAGGCTGATGCCGGCAAAGTGATTATCAACATGGAACGCTATGTACAGACGCTGGGCGACAAGCCTCAGGCGGAAGTATTCAGCAATACCATTAAGCAGATCAAAACAGCCTACCGTCAGTAAGCTTGCTTGCCCCCACAGCCGCGGGGGCAAATTAATTAACTGTGCGCCTGCCAGTTAACCGAAACGCCCAGCGTAGGCAGTACCTCTTCCGGACTAAAGCGCCGCGTTCCCCGATACTTTTCAGCCAGCGCTGGCTGAACCACCGGAATACGGATCGCAAACAGATTATCTTCTGACAGAATAAGTCCCGGCGTCAGCGGCTCATACACCACCTGATGCTCTTCAAACATCTTCTCCAGCATCGGCGTTGCCGAACTGATGATGTATTCCATACCGTTCAATTCTGCCAGCTGCACGGCGTGCCAGATAATATTCAGTGGCAGTTCAGCGTCCACATCCAGCCGTGCCGAGAAGCGCGACATTTCCCACACTTTCTCATGGCTGAAAGGCAGTACGATGCCTTCACTCAGTTCAGGTTCGAACCAGGGCATCAGACGCGCACAGCCGCTGATGCCCTCCCGCGCATTCCATGCGATCAGCCAGGTGACATCTGAACGATCGTAGCGATCATATTCCTGTCCTGGCGTGCTCAGACGTGGCGGAATTGACCACCCTTCGCCGCGCGCAAAGACGCTGTATCGGTAGCTGCCGAGTTCGGCAAGCAAAGAGGATGGCATATCCTTTAATTGCGTTTGCACTATTTTCATCATGCGCCTCTGACATCCCCATGTTTGCAATGATTTCTTTGCGCCAGCCTGGCAAAGTCCCGGCGCAGAATAGACAACAGACCTGTGCAAAGGAACAGCTAAATGTAGCCGTTGCTTGATGTTCAGATCAGTCCGATTGCCGCTGCATAGCAGGCAATCTGCGTTTTATTGGAAACATTGAAACGCTTTTGCATATTTTTTTGGTGAAAGTTAACGGTATGTTCAGAGATGGATAAAATAAGTGAAATTTCGACCGCCGTTTTTCCTTCGGCTGTCCATTTCAAAATTTCCAGCTCGCGCTGACTAAACTCTTTTTTTAGTACCATCATTGCATCATCGCTAAAGCGTTCCAGCGTATCCAGACTTAGTTCCGCTAAAAGGTGTAGTTTCACCTCCAGCTCAGCATGGCAGAGCTGGACAGAAATGGGCTGTTGCGACGATATAGATAATATACCAATGACGCGATTTGGTGCCATTGCAGAGCAAGAAAATCCGCTCTGCAGCCCATATTCTCTCGCCTCACGCCACAAATTGCCGGCGTCAGCGAACAGTTCCTCCGTCCACGCCATGCCTCTGCCCGGTCGCTGACACAACCTGAGCACCGGATCGACAGCGTAATAATTCTGCTTCTCATAGCGTTTAACCCATAATCTGGGATAGGTGCTATGTAAATGAATGCGCGGTCGGGTAAAAGGCACCGGGTGCTGAATCAAAAAGGCAAAATAATCGAAGCCTAATGATTCAATAAATTGTTGCAATAACGGCTTCAATTCAGAAGAAACCGTTAATGCCTGAAATTTTTCTTTCGCCTCAGCTCGCCAGGCGAAATAATTTTCAGTACTCATATTGCCTCAGCGTTAATTTCACTCGCCCTTCCGGTAATATTCATTCAGATTCATCGGATAAAATAAATTTGCAGAAGAAAATTAATTTATCTTTCAGGACGAATCTGTCGCGATCTACAGCGCATTTAACCTTTCACCGTTGGAGCGGAGTGAAAAAGTGTTCCTGCCTTTACAAGGTGAGGCCGATCACAGCAATTTCAATCACCCCAGGAGAATAAGATTTTTCTGATAGGATTTCAATCCCTGACCTCCAGTGCAATTTTATCTCAGACCCGAAACGTCTGCTGAAAATATTGAATCGCGATGCTGATTGTTGGGTAAATAACGAGTAAACAAGGCGTTAATTACTCCGTTATAAGCGAAGCGGTAGTGACAAATTTCTGACATATTTTTCATCAGGAAATAAGCCCGGCTCTCTCTTTGCAGCATCAGGACCGGTTTCGTCAGACGACCCCGCAGCCCCTGTGGCGTCTGTTGAGGCCGCTAACCGGCTTGCTGACCGCGCCACGCGCTTGCCGGTGACAGACCTGTCCCGGTTTTCAGTGGCAGCCCTGTAAGCGTAACGATGTGCTGTTTAATAAACCTTTTCGGGTCTCCCCTGCCCGACCATGCTCTGTGCCCGTCGATTCACATGCTGCTGTGGTTTATCGACTTATCTGACTGCAAATACCTGATCCAGGACAGCGCGTCCGTAAAAGTCTCGTTTACTTACTTTGCTGTCTGACCGCAATACGTGGCGGAGATCACTATTTATGGCGTAATGCTCAACACTGACTCTATTTTAATCAGTTAAATCACTTTCCCGATAGTCACGCAACTAAATCATATGAAAATAAATTTGCAGGAAAATCCGTTCTTTTCTCAATCATGCACGCTTTATTTATGCGATACCTTTCCCTTATTTCTGCCAGCGCAACCGTGAAATAATTTCATCATGCCACCAGCAGGCGCTGAGCAAATGAGGCTGAGAATCTGCACAAGGGTTTTATCCCGCAGGCATCGTTTTATTCTTACAGATGGCCCTGAAATCGGTTTTTTTAGGAGCATCCTGACCTGTTGTCAGACTATTTCAGTAAGGGATCAGGTTCAGCAATGATAACTGGATGGGTTTTACTGGCACCATAAGAACATTTCTTAATCAAACACGGTATTAATCCTGTCTGATGATTTATCGGCAGTAGCCTGCACCACGCATACCCAGATGAAAATGTGAGGCGTGAGCGGCGTTATAGTCCGGCCCCAGCGCATTGCCGAATACCTCACAGCCGCCACGCCACAGCGTATGAAGCATTGCCGCTTTTTCTTCCGGCTGTTGCCAGTGACGACTGACCTCAAGCCGCTGGCCATCAGCCAGCTGAAAGCCTGTCACATCCCAGGCATCGGCGGTGGCATGTTCACTGAGCCGCCCCTGGGCACGATGATAAATATTACGGCAGGCGTAACTGCCGACATGGATAATTCGTACCAGTGGACTGTGCATCTCTCTGGCGGTCTGTTCACGACTGCGCAGAGCATACATGGTGCTGGCGACGGCCATAGGACAGCTGGCCAGAAAGCTGCTGCTGAGGCTGACCGGGCCAAATTTCTGAACCCGCAGCGGATGACTGAGCGGACAGTGACCCGTGACGTCCGGACGCTCGCTGAAGCTGACCCAGCCCGCCTGTTGAGCGCGTCGCATCACCGCCAGACACGCGTCTGGATCGCTGGCCAGCCTTTTCATCTTAATCTGCGTCATCCAGCCCGGCGGATCGGTAACAGAGAGTGGCGTAAAGGGATTAAACTGCGGCGGCAGATGCTGCTTAAGCCAGGGTAAGCTGACCCATCCCAGCGCAAGCAATAGCAAAAACAGGATAAGCGTGCGCATAGTCCCTCTCGCAGCATGATGATTAGCAAACAAAAAGTGTAGAAGCCCATCGCCTTTCACGCCGCCTGACTGACATAACGTGATGAATAATTACCCAGGCTGACGAAGGTTTGAACAAAACCGCGCTTTATTGCCGCTTCCGGGGCGGCAGGCATCACAATTGGTAAAAAAGCGTTACCCGATCCCGGCTCTCTTCCTCTATCTTATGCCGACTTGCCCTCAGGCAGACGCCTTGACTAACAGCCAGCAGAGCTGAACACAACATCACGACAGGAAAGACAATTCTATGGTTGATCAATCTAAAGAAACCGCAAGCACCCACGAGACGCCCGATAAACTCCAGCGCAATCTGCACAATCGTCACATCCAGCTGATCGCCATTGGTGGCGCTATCGGTACCGGCCTGTTTATGGGTTCCGGTAAAACCATCAGCCTGGCTGGCCCCTCGATCATTTTTGTCTATATGATCATCGGTTTTATGCTGTTCTTTGTGATGCGCGCCATGGGGGAGCTGCTGCTCTCCAACCTTGAGTACAAATCCTTTAGCGATTTTGCCGCGGATCTGCTTGGCCCGTGGGCCGGCTACTTTACCGGCTGGACCTACTGGTTCTGTTGGGTGGTAACCGGCATTGCCGACGTGGTGGCAATCAGCGCCTATTTCCAGCTCTGGTTTCCGGGCTTCTCGATCTGGATGAGCGCCCTGCTTTGCGTGGTGGTTTTTCTGGCGCTCAATATTGCCACCGTCAAGCTGTTTGGTGAGATGGAGTTCTGGTTTGCGATCATTAAAATCGTCGCCATTGTGGCACTGATCGTAACCGGGATTGTGCTGGTATCGATTCACTACCCCTCACCGGGCGGCGGCACAGCGTCACTCAGCAACATCTGGGATCACGGCGGCATGTTCCCGAAAGGCCTCAGCGGCTTCTTTGCCGGCTTCCAGATTGCGGTGTTTGCCTTTGTCGGCATTGAACTGGTGGGCACGGCAGCGGCTGAAACCCACAATCCGCATAAAGTGTTACCGCGCGCGATTAATGCGATTCCGTTGCGGGTCATTATGTTTTACGTGCTGGCGCTGATGGTGATTATGGCGGTAACGCCCTGGACCCAGGTGATGGCCGATCGCAGTCCGTTTGTTGAGATGTTCGTTCTGATTGGTCTGCCTGCGGCTGCGAGTATCGTTAACTTTGTGGTGCTGACTTCTGCCGCCTCCTCAGCCAACAGCGGCATCTTCTCCACCAGCCGTATGCTCTATGGCCTGTCGCAGCAGGGTGTGGCCAGCCGCGCCTTTGGCCGACTCTCTGCCCGTGCGGTGCCGACTACCGGCCTGTTTTTCTCCTGCCTGTGCCTGCTGATTGGTGTGGCGTTGATCTACCTGATCCCGGATGTGATGAAGGTCTTCACGCTGGTGACCACCGTCTCGGCCATTCTGTTTATGTTCGTCTGGACCATCATTCTGTGCAGCTATCTGGCCTACCGTAAAAAGCATCCGCAGCGCCATGCGGAGTCGGCATTTAAGATGCCGCTGGGCAAATTCATGTGCTGGGTCTGCATGGCATTCTTCGCATTTGTGCTGGTGCTGCTGACGCTGCAGGAAGATACGCGCCAGGCGCTGATGGTTACGCCACTCTGGTTTGCCCTGCTGGGTGTGGGCTGGATGCTGCGTAATCGTCGTAGCCGCTAATCGGTAATATCATGAACAAAGCCCGGTCAGATGACCGGGCTTTTTTTTTACAGGCGATCGCCCAGCGCAGAGAAAATGGCGGATAAAGAGGGGCGTTCATTAGGTAAGCGCTGCGGCCGGGGATCGGGCTGCTGAGGCGTGCCCAGACCAAAGGTGAAGGTATACTTATCGCCTTCGCCCATGCGCAGGTCGGCAATCGTCGTCTGACCGTCCTGCTCACGCAGCGCGTAGAAGCCGTGGCTGAACCAGGCGACACGTTCTGCATACCAGCTGCCCCGAAAAGCGTCGAACAGTTCAGGATGACGCGGATACCACGCCACCTGCAGTGGCCGTGAGGGCGACAATAGCGACCAGTAAACTTCACCATAGCGATCCGGCGTCATAATCACGCTGCGCCATACCAGCGTATTAAAGGCCGTGGGCGTCACCAGCACTTTATTGTCCGGAATACCCTGCTCCGCCAGCGACGCTCTGATCTGCCAGCCTGCGACGCCCTGAATCACCACACTCCAGACCAGATAAAGGGTACTCAGCATCAGCCCGAGCCGGTTTCCGCGCAGCCCTTTATCACTGCGCCGCCAGAGCGCGACGCCCAGGCCTGCCAGCAGCGGCAGCGTATAGAGTGGATCGACGATGTAGATACTGCCGATGGCATAAGGATAATCGGTGATCGGCAGGCCAAGCTGGGTGCCATACACCGTCATCAAATCGAGCAGCGGATGGGTAATCAGCGCCAGCCAGATGGCAGGCCACCATGCTGCCCACTTCACCCGCTGACGAAACAGACCTGCCACCAGCCATGCAATCAGTGGCGAGAGCAGCGTGAGCCAGAGCAGCGCATGCGTTTCCGTGCGATGCAGGGTCATGTTGCGTATCGCATCGCCATGATCAAGAAAGACATCGAGATCGGGTAAGGTGCCGCAGACGCCGCCCACCAGCGCGGCCTGCCAGACCGGCACCCGACGTCCCATCACTGCGACACTGACTGAGGCACCCAGCACCAGTTGCGAAACAGAATCCATTGATTAACTCCGTACCTGAACCGTGGATGTATCCTGAATTAGCGTACGCGAATCCCTTCGATGATCATGCGCTGCACGTTATCAACAGCCTGATCGAAAAACGCCGGATCGCTGAGCGTCTGGCCGGTAACGGCCTCAACCTGAGTGGCAAAATCGGCGTAATGCTGCGTGGTGGCCCACAGCATAAAGATCAGATGCTGCGGCTGTACGCCTGCCAGTCGTCCTTCATCAATCCAGCGTTCAATAATTGCCGCTTTGTCATCCACCAGCTGCTTAAGATCGCCTGCCAGCTCCCCTTTCAGAAGCGGAGCACCCTGCAGCATCTCCAGACAGAAGAGCCGGGAAGCCTGAGGATGATCGCGCGACACTTCCAGCTTCAGCCGGATGTAGCGACGAATCGCGACCAATGGATCCTGATCGTGCGCCAGCGCGCGCAACGGTGCCAGCCAGACATCCAGAATCTGCTTAAGCACGGCCACATAGAGCACTTCTTTAGAGGGAAAATAGTAGAGCAGATTGGTTTTAGAGACATCGGCCAGCTCGGCCACCTTATCGAGGCTGGTGCCGTGAATGCCAAACTGTGAGAAGAAGGTTAATGCCGCTTCCAGTATGGCGGCCCGCTTCGCTGCGACCGCACGCGAACGTCGCGTTGGCTTTTTTTCATCGGTATTCACACGTTTACCTCATCCTTCTGGTGTCAGCGCATCATAGCAAAGGGATTCATCGCTGCCCAATCCGCGCCCTGCACCTTTTTTGCTCAGCCTGCATGGAAAATGTGCAGCGAATTTTGACCAGACGGTCTGAAATGGACCAGTTACTCCACTTACCTCTTTCGGGTTAACTTTAACTCACTGTTATTTAAAACAATAAAAAAAGTGGCACACAGTTTGCAGAATTGTGACTGAGCGCGGCCCACACGGACGATGCAGGATGCAGTGCAGCGCGTGAAACACCTTTCCCCCATCGCAACGAGGTTTCACATGAAGATAGGCGTCTTTATTCCGATTGGTAACAATGGCTGGCTGATTTCGTCCAATGCGCCGCAGTACATGCCGACTTTTGAACTGAACAAAGCGATCGTGCTGAAAGCAGAGCATTACCATTTCGATTTTGCGCTCTCGATGATCAAACTGCGCGGCTTCGGCGGAAAAACCGAGTTCTGGGATCATAATCTCGAATCGTTCACCCTGATGGCAGGCCTGGCCGCCGTGACATCACGCATTGAGATCTACGCCACCGCCGCCACCCTGACGCTGCCTCCGGCGATTGTGGCGCGCATGGCGTCCACCATCGATTCCATTTCAGGCGGTCGCTTTGGCGTCAACCTGGTGACCGGCTGGCAGAAGCCGGAATATGAACAGATGGGAATGTGGCCTGGCGATGAGTACTTCAGCAGCCGCTACGCTTATCTGACCGAATACGTTACCGTGCTGCGCGACCTGTGGGGCACCGGAAAATCGGACTTTAAAGGTGAGTTCTTCACCATGAACGACTGCCGGGTGAGTCCGCAGCCGCAGCGCCCGATGAAGGTGATCTGCGCCGGACAGAGCGATGCCGGTATGGCCTTCTCTGCTCAGCACGCCGATTACAACTTCTGCTTTGGTAAAGGTGTTAACACGCCTGCCGCGTTCAGCTCTACCTCGATTCGCATGAAGCAGGCCGCTGAAAAAGCGGGCCGCGATGTCGGCTCCTATGTGCTGTTTATGATCATCGCTGCTGAAACGGACGAAGAAGCGCGGGCGAAGTGGGAACACTACAAAGCAGGTGCGGATGAAGAGGCGCTCTCCTGGCTCACCACTCAGAGTCAGCAGGACACCAAATCGGGCAGCGACACCAATGTGCGCCAGATGGCGGATCCGACCTCGGCAGTCAATATCAATATGGGCACCCTGGTGGGGTCGTATGCCAGCGTGGCGCGGATGCTGGATGAGGTTGCGCAGGTCGAAGGCACCCACGGCGTGCTGCTGACGTTTGATGACTTCCTGCAGGGTATCGAGAACTTCGGGCAGCACATTCAGCCGCTGATGGCCTGTCGCAGCGCCCTGCTCGACGCACAGCAGGAGGTGGCATGATGGCTACCGTTTATTGTGCTCACACGCCGGATGTTCCCCAGGTTGAACTGCCGGCGCGGCCAGAGCCGATCGCCTTTCCGCCTGGCCAGACCGCGCTGATTGTCGTGGATATGCAGAACGCCTACGCCACTGAAGGCGGCTATCTCGATCTGGCGGGCTTCGATGTTTCCGCCACCAAGCCGGTGATTGCGAAAATCCATCAGGCGGTGACGGCGGCCCGTGCGGCAGGCGTTCAGATCATCTGGTTCCAGAACGGCTGGGACAGTGACTATGTAGAAGCGGGCGACGCCGGTTCCCCCAATTTCCACAAATCGAATGCCCTGAAAACCATGCGTAAACGGCCTGAACTGCAGGGGTCGCTGCTGTCGAAAGGCGGCTGGGATTACGCGCTGGTCGATGAACTGGTGCCACAGCCCGGTGACATCGTGCTGCCGAAATCGCGTTACAGCGGCTTCTATAACACCCCGCTCGACAGCATGCTGCGCAGCCGCGGGATCCGTCATCTGATGTTTACCGGCATCGCCACCAACGTCTGCGTTGAATCGACGCTGCGCGACGGCTTCTTTCTGGAGTACTTCGGCGTGGTGCTGGAAGACGCCACTTATCAGGCCGGCCCGCCCTTTGCTCAGCAGGCTGCCCTGTTCAATATCGAAACCTTTTTTGGCTGGGTATCGGATGTCGATACCTTCTGCGAAAGCCTGAATGCCCGCTAATCCACGATAAGGACGACGCTATGCCGAAAAGTATTATTGTTCCGCCAGGCACCACCACCCCCATCGCCCCGTTCGTTCCCGGCACGCTGGCGGATGGCGTGGTCTATGTCTCGGGTACGCTGCCGTTTGATGCTGACAACAACGTGGTGCATGTGGGTGATGCCGCAGCGCAGACCCGCCACGTGCTGGAAACCATTAAAAAGGTGATTGAGACCGCCGGTGGCAGCATGGCCGATGTGACGTTTAATTCGATTTTTATCACCGACTGGTCGAACTACGCCGCGGTGAATCAGGTTTATGCCGAGTACTTTCCCGGCGAAAAACCGGCGCGCTTCTGTATTCAGTGCGGTCTGGTCAAGCCTGATGCGCTGATTGAGATCGCCAGCGTGGCGCACATCGGCAAAGCGGAGGTCTGATGCAGCTGGATATTCTGGGTCTGCAAAATCCCGATGCACCGACACTGGTGCTCTCATCCGGTCTGGGCGGCGTGGCGGGTTTCTGGCAGCCGCAGCTGGCCGCGCTAACGGCACGCTATCGCGTGGTGACCTATGACCAGCGCGGCACCGGTCGCAGCGCTGACAGCCTGCCGGAAGGCTACAGCATGGCGATGATGGCGGCGGAACTGGCCGCCGCGCTGGCGCAGCACGGCATCCTGCGCTTCAGCCTGATCGGTCACGCGCTGGGCGGTCTGATGGGGATGCAGCTGGCGCTGGATTATCCGGAACGGATCGAACGGATCGCGGTGATCAATGGCTGGCTGACGCTGCATCCCCATACCCGTCGTTGCTTTCAGGTACGTCAGGACCTGCTGCTCAACGTCGGCGTCGAGGCATTTGTCCGCGCTCAGCCGCTGTTTCTCTATCCTGCGGAGTGGATGGCACAGCATCAGACACTGCTGGATCAGGAAGATAGCCATCACGTCGCACATTTTCAGGGGATGGAAAATCTGATGCGGCGGCTGCACGCCCTGATGAGCGCCGACTTCAGCGCGCGGGCTGCTGCCATTCCACAACCGGTACTGGTGATCGCCAGCCAGGACGATCTGCTGGTGCCGTGGAGCTGCTCAACTGAGCTGGCCGCGGCCCTGCCCAATGCGACTGAACAGATGATGGCCTGGGGCGGCCACGCCATGAGCGTCACCGCCCCCGAAAACTTTAATGCCCTGCTGCTGCAGTGGCTGGATCAGACTGATGACGTGCAGCCGCTGCAGCGCGTCGTCGGATAACCTTTTCGCGGAGAACACGATGAGCCTGGATACCCTTACCCCTGCCGTTGAGAAAACTGAGTTTCGTAATGCGATGTCGCGGCTGGGCGCTGCGGTCAACATCATCACCACTGAAGGCCCGGCCGGACGCGCAGGCTTTACGGCCTCGGCGGTGTGCAGCGTCACGGATTCGCCGCCGACGCTGCTGGTCTGTCTTAACCGCTCTGCCTCGGTTTACCCGGTGTTCCGCGAAAATATGCAGCTCTGCGTCAATACGCTGGCGGCGGGCCATGAAACGCTCTCCAATCTGTTCGGCGGCAAAACGCCAATGGCTGATCGTTTTATTGCCGCTGAGTGGTCAACGGCCGTGACCGGCTCGCCGGTGCTGAGCGGCGCCGTCGCGTCCTTTGACTGCCGCATCACTCAGATTGTCAGCGTCGGTACGCATGACACGCTGTTCTGCGAAGTCGTGGGGTTAGTGCGCAATGATGACACCCACGGTCTGGCGTGGTTTGACCGGGGATACCATCCCCTGTTGCGGCAGGATGCCTGTTAACGCTTCCCTGAATCCCACCGGCATTCATAACGCTCTGGAGTAGACGATGGCACGATCCTGGTTTCCGCAATGGCAAAAGAAGTCGGCATTAACAGAAAACGGTATTATCGCCCCGGATGAGACCCTGCCTCTGGGGCAGACGCTGGTGCTGGGTTTACAGCATGCGGTAGCGATGTTTGGCGCAACGGTGCTGATGCCCCTGCTGATGGGGCTGGATCCCAATCTGGCCATTCTGGTCTCGGGTATAGGCACGCTGCTGTTCTTCTTTATCACCGGCGGTCGGGTGCCCAGTTATCTCGGGTCGAGCGCTGCCTTTGTCGGCGTGGTCATTGCGTTAACCGGCTTCAGCGGTCAGGGGCTGAATCCCAATCTCAGCGTGGCGCTGGGCGGCGTGATAGCCTGCGGCCTGCTCTACACGCTGATTGGTCTGGTGGTGATGAAGTCCGGCACGCGCTGGATTGAAAATCTGATGCCGCCGGTCGTGACCGGTGCAGTGGTGATGGCTATCGGGCTGAATCTGGCCCCGATTGCGGTTCACAGCGTCTCCGCCTCGTCGTTCGACAGCTGGGTTGCGGTGATGACCGTACTCTGCATTGGTCTGGTAGCGGTATTTACCCACGGGATGATTCAGCGACTGCTGATTCTGGTCGGCCTGATTCTGGCCTGGGCGATCTATGCGCTGCTGACCAACGGTCTGGGGCTGGGTAAGCCGGTCGATTTTACGATGCTGTCACAGGCTGCCTGGTTTGGTCTGCCGCACACCACTGCACCCACCTTTGATCTGCAGGCGATGGTGCTGATCGCCCCGGTGGCGATCATTCTGGTGGCTGAAAACCTCGGGCATCTGAAAGCGGTGGCGGGCATGACCGGACGCAATCTCGATCCTTACATGGGACGCGCTTTTGTTGGCGATGGCCTGGCCACCATGCTCTCCGGATCGATCGGCGGCAGTGGCGTTACCACCTATGCCGAAAATATCGGGGTGATGGCGGTGACCAAAGTCTACTCTACGCTGGCGTTTGTCGCCGCGGCGGTTATCGCCATCCTCGCCGGTTTCTCGCCGAAGTTTGGTGCGCTGATCCACACTATTCCGGCCCCGGTGATTGGCGGCGCATCCATTGTGGTGTTCGGGCTGATTGCGGTAGCGGGTGCCCGCATCTGGGTACAGAACCATGTTGATTTAGGCCAGAACAGTAACCTGATCATGGTGGCGACCACACTGGTGCTCGGTGCCGGTGATTTCGCGCTGAAAATCGGTTCTTTCACACTGGGGGGTATCGGTACCGCCACCTTTGGCGCGATTATCCTCAATGCGATTCTGCGCCGACGCAGTGCGGCAAAGCAGGACAAGCCACTGGCGCGACAGCAGGGTTAACGACCTACTCCAGCGGTGTGGCAGCAGGCTGCACCGCTTTTTTTCGTTTCAGCCGCAGCTCACTGACGATCACCCCGCAGACGATCAGCGCGCCGCCCAGCAACGCCAGCGCAGGCAGGCGCTCACCCGCAATACGCCCCACGACGCCAGCCCAGACTGGTTCCCCGGCATAAATCACCGTAGCGCGGGTTGGCGAAACGCTGCGTTGCGCCCAGTTCATGGTGACCTGAATCAGGGCGCTGGCCGCACCCAGCCCCAGCGCGCTGAGCAGCAGCGGCGTTGAGATGGCAGGCACCGTTTCCCCATTGGGGATCATCAGACCAAAGGCGCACAGCGATGCCACCGCCAGCTGGATCAGGGTCACACGGCGCACATCGACCTTACCGGCATAGCGGCTGATTAAGATGATCTCGGCGGCGATCGCCAGGGTACTGATCAGCGTCGCTATTTCACCTGCATTCAGAGTGATGCGACCATCCTGCGGCCCGGCCACCAGCAGCAGGCCGGTAAACGCCAGTACAATCCCCAGCCACGACATCAATCCCGGCGGACGGCGCAGAAACAGCCATTGCAGCAACGGCACGACAGGGACATAGAGCGCGGTGAGAAAGGCGGACTGACTGCTGGAAATGGTCTGCATTCCCCACGTCTGAAGACCATAGCCCCCGGCGATCGACAGGCCAATCAGCGCGCCCGCTTTCACCTCCAGCCAGGTCATGCCTGCCAGATAGCGGCGGAAAAAGAGCGCCAGCAGCAGTGCCGCGGTGGCAAAACGCAGGCCGACAAAGAAGAACGGGCCGGAGTGCTGCATCGCACGATGCACCACCAGAAAGGTGCCGCCCCAGATCATGGTTATGAAAAGTAATACCAGCTCCTGCCGCGTCAGGCGCAGGGTTAAACCGCGGAGTGTGTCCGACATAATTCACCTGATGATGTGTCCGGACAATATTGTGGGGAGAGCGAGGGGGAAAAGCAACGACGTTAACCGCCGGTCTCAACCGGCGGCAGTGTGGGGTTATGCGTCCGGTTTTTTAGGACTGCTGCGTCCCCCTTTCTCCCCGGCACGCGCGGCGCGCTGCGGATCGTTTTTAAAATTACCGCCGCTGTTTTTTCCCCCTTTACGTCCCGCTTCTGCGGCACGTTCACGGTTTTCAGCAAAATTTCCAGAACCCCCACGATGTGTTGTCATGATTTGCTCCTGTCGCGTAGTGCGATAATTAAGAATTAAAAACAGAGGGCTGACGGCCCGAAACCCGAGCTCAGCCCATGTTTAAATAATAGCCAGATTATCCTTTCACTCGTCCGCCAGTCACATTTAGCAACAGAGTAATCACCAGAAATTTGGCTAAACAACGAACACTCTGCCGACTTACAACCGATTAGCTGCTGATTTATTGCCCGACACCTCCGTTCCGGCTTCGGCATCGCCTGCGTAAAACGAAAGCTCTTCTATACTTTTTCTGGACGTCAAAACCATCTGGAGAGATCAATGGCTAAGATTCTGGTGCTCTACTATTCGATGTACGGACATATCGAAACAATGGCGAACGCGGTTGCAGAAGGCGCTCGTCGGGTTCCCGGCGCGGAAGTGGATATCCTGCGGGTACCAGAAACGATGGAGGCCGATCGCTTTGCACAGGTGGGTGGCAAAACCGATCAGCAGGCGGCAGAAGCCACGCCTGAGGTGCTGCCGCACTATGACGCGATTATCGTCGGTACTCCGACCCGCTTCGGCAACATGGCCGGACAGATGCGGACATTCTGGGATCGCACCGGCGGACTCTGGGCGTCAGGCGCGCTGTTTGGCAAGGTTGCCAGCGTCTTTACCTCAACCGGCACCGGCGGCGGTCAGGAACAGACCATCACGTCTGTCTGGACCACCCTGGCGCATCACGGCATGGTGATTGTGCCAATCGGCTACGGAACCAAAGAGTTGTTCGATATTTCACAGGTTCGCGGTGGAACGCCTTATGGAGCCACCACCCTGGCGGGCGGCGATGGTTCGCGTCAGCCTACCGAAGCGGAACTGAATATCGCCCGTTTTCAGGGCGAACATGTGGCCGGACTGACCGTCAAACTGCAGGACTGATTTAATCAAAGGAGAAAAGTATGTCTACTGAACAATCGAAAGCACATCACGTTGGCGAATGGGCAAGTCTGCGTCATACCTCCCCTGAAATTGCCGAGGCCATTTTCGAAGTGGCTAACTACGATGAAAAACTGGCAGAAGAGATCTGGCGTCAGCAAGGCAGTGATGACGTGCTGATTCGCGCCTTTGAAAAAACCGATAAAGATCTCCTGACCTGGGATGATAAGCCCGTAGAACGTAAGAACGTCTGATTCAGGGGCGGGACTTTCCCGCCCTCAATTTTTAGCTCACCAAGGAGTACGCTATGTCTTCCTATCAAAGCATTAATCCCGCAAACAACCAGTTGCTGAAAAGCTGGCCGTCACACGATGAAGCCGCCGTCAGCCATGCCCTCGAAGTGGCCGATCGCCTTTTCCATTCTTCATGGAGCAAAGGTGATATTCAGCCGCGTCTGCAGGTACTGAAAAAACTGGCTGACCTGATTGATAGCCGCGCGGAAGAACTGGCCACCATCGCCAGTAAAGAGATGGGTAAACTGATTGGTCAGAGCCGCGGAGAAGTGAAAATCTGCTCGCAGATTGCCCGCTACTACGCAGAGAATGCGGAACGTATTCTGCAGCCGCAGTCCTATCCCAGCGATCTGGGCGAAGCCTGGGTTGAGTATCACCCGATTGGCGTTTTAGTCGCCGTCGAGCCGTGGAACTTCCCTTACTATCAGCTGATGCGCGTGCTGGCACCTAATCTGGCGCTGGGTAACCCGGTGCTGGCAAAACATGCCAATATCGTGCCGCACTGTGCCGATGTCTTTGAGAAGCTGGTTCGTGAAGCGGGTGCGCCTGAAGGGGCCTGGACTAACCTGTTCATCTCCACCGATCAGGTCGCCGATCTGATTGCTGACGACCGGGTGCAGGGTGTCGCCCTGACCGGATCCGAGCGCGCGGGCAGCGCCGTGGCTGAGCAGGCCGGTAAGCATCTTAAGAAATCGACGCTGGAGCTGGGTGGCAATGACGTGTTTGTGGTGCTGGATGATGCCGATCTTGATGAAGCGGTACGTCAGGGCGTGCAGGCTCGCCTCAGCAACTGCGGACAGGTCTGTACCGCCGCAAAACGTTTTATTCTGCATGAGAAGATTGCCGATCGCTTTATCAACCAGTTCAGCGCTGCACTGAGTTCCGCTACGCTGGGCGATCCGCTGGATGAGAAGACTACGCTTGGCCCGCTCTCCTCCGCTGACGCGCGTGACCGCCTGGTGAAACAGGTAGACGAAGCCGTCGCCAATGGCGCAAAACTGGTCACGGGCGGCAAAGCCGTTGAAGGTGCAGGTTGCTACTATCAGCCAACCATTCTCACTGGCATTACCCCGGATAATCCCGCCTATTATCAGGAGTTCTTCGGTCCGGTCGCGCAGGTTTATGTCATAGGTGACGATCAGGCGGCTGTGGCGCTGGCGAACGACTCTCACTATGGTCTGGGCGGCTCGGTCTGGACACGCGATATTGCACGCGGTCGTAAACTGGCCTCCGCCATTGAAACCGGCATGGTGTTTATCAACTCCCAGAGCGACACCTCAGCGGAGCTGCCCTTTGGTGGCGTGAAACGTTCAGGTTATGGTCGTGAGCTATCTGATCTGGGCATCAAAGAGTTTGCTAACCAGAAACTGGTGGTCGTGGCGGGTTAATCGCCTTGCAGCCATAAAAAAACCCCGTCTCGACGGGGTTTTTTATTATCAGCCGGATAGCGCGATTACTGTGTTGCCACAGCCGCTGACTTTGATTCGTCGTTGTGCGCTGTTGCAGGCGTGTTCGAGGCGTTAGCCTGGTCAGCCGCACCTTTATCGGCACTGGCTGATTTCGCTGCCGCGTTGTCCGCTTTCGCTTTCTCAGCGGCGGCTTTATCCGCTGCTGCCTTGTCCGCTTTTGCCTTCTCAGCGGCGGCTTTATCCGCTGCTGCCTTATCCGCTTTTGCCTTCTCGGCTGCGGCTTTATCGGCTGCTGCCTTGTCCGCTTTTGCTTTTTCAGCGGCGGCTTTATCGGCTTCAGACTTCTCAGCGGCAGCTTTATCGGCGTCAGCCTTCTCTTTCGCCGCGGTCGCTTTATCCGCTTCAGCCTTATCAGCAGCAGCATCATTGGTCGCTGCGGCTTTCGCACTGTCGTCGTCAGACTGGGCTGCCGGTTGTGGTGCCGCCGCTGGCTGCATTGGCGTGCCCTGCAGCGCAGCATTCAGCACCTGAGAGAACTGATCCCAGCTGCAATAGCCGTTTGCATCGGTCTCACAACCCGCCAGCTGCAGCGTAACGCGCTTCGGTGGGTTCTTCAGGCTCAGCACGTCTGCGTTGCGCAGCTGATCGGCGCTCTGATAGACATACTCAACTTTGAGCAGGTCTTTATCATTTTTGGCATCATGCCAGCGTTCGAAAACAACCTGACCGCCAATCGGCGTTTTTTCGAAGGTATCAGGCAGTTCATAAGGCTTGACCTGCAACGCGCTCAGCAGCGAGGCGATGTTTGAGTCATGGCCTACCATCAGCGTAATTTTTGGCGCGTTGGCTTTGTCCTGGTCCACTAACTGACTGCGGATGTAGTCCACCAGCGGTGCCGCCACTTCACGGGAAATGTCCGGGCTGGTAAACAGCGCATCCTGGTAACCATTTTTAATCGCTGACAGCTCTTTCCACTGCTCAGGCGTTTTGATCTGACCCCATGCAACCTGATCCAGCGGGAAACCTTCGTAATATTGCAGCGTGAACGCATCCATCAGGGAATTCCCCGTTTTCAGCGGGCCACTGACATTCGGTTCTTTACCATTTTCAGCGCTGAAGGTGTTCTGACCACTGCTGAGATCGCACTGCTTTTTATTGTTGCAGTCAGGCGATGCTTTGTAGTCGACAATCTTTTCCAGGCGCTGGAAGGCAGGCTTCAGCGACAGTTTTTCATTTGCAGCGGCCATCTCAGCCAGCGCTTTCTTATTGAATGCTTCACTGCCATCTGTGATAACCGGATTGAAGATAGGATCCATGGAACCCATTTCATCCTGATGAGAGACCGCGACGTCACAGCCCGGGAAGGCGCCATTAACAAAGAACTGGGCGGTGGCCACAGTGCGCTGCAGGCTGTTGGCGTAAACAAAGACGTTATTGCTGTCAGGACAGCTGCCGTTCTTTACCAGGCCCTGCTGTGCCAGCCACTGACGGGTGTAGTTACCCATGTAGACTTCCAGCACACCACCTTTCGTGGTCAGCTGTCCGCCGGGAACATCCCACTGCGGCCAGCTCTTTTTGGTCGACTGCGCCAGCACGCTGCCATTATCAGCCAGCGGTGCACGCAGATTGTGACGACTTAACATCAGCACCTGTTGCAGCTGCATATCACCCTCAGCAGCAAATGCTACCGTTCCGACCGGCAATGCAGCGAGCACTGACAATGCGCAAAGACTCAGTTTCTTGATCATTGTGCCTATTCCATTCATTCAGTAAAGAAACACTCTGGCTATCAACCCATTAGCTCGCCTCAGAGCGATGTAATCAACAGTGTAACTCAGCTCGCCTCAGAAAAGCGCCAGATGTTTGCAAAAACGGTGAGTGGACTATAGCAGAGATGCACCGGAGAGATGAATGCGCAGCCACGCGTCACAGAGAGTGGCACGCTTTTTTCAGACAGGAAGAAGTTACAGAGAGAGCAGAAACGAAACAGGCCAGCACTGCGTGCTGGCCTGTAAAATGTGGCGGAGGAGGAGAGATTCGAACTCTCGGATGGTTTCCCATCGGCGGTTTTCAAGACCGCTGCCTTAAGCCGCTCGGCCACCCCTCCGTTTTGAAACTGTACTGCATTGGCAAAACATCTATTTTTGCCGCTTTATTGCCCAGGGCAGATAAAGTGGCGGAGGAGGAGAGATTCGAACTCTCGGATGGTTTCCCATCGGCGGTTTTCAAGACCGCTGCCTTAAGCCGCTCGGCCACCCCTCCGCAATGACGCGCACTATAAACACCCCGTTTAGGGATGTAAAGCACCTATCTGTCTATTCGCCTGAAAAACAGCCAGATTGTGATTTTTCGGTGTCAAAATCGCCACTCTGCTCAAACAATTAGCAGTTTAGCGCGTAAAGAAGGGTAAAACGCCTTTTCCCTCTTTAATGGCCTGCGTATTCTCGGCACATATTTGGTGTTCTGCTTAAAGGAGCGCAACATGGAAAGAATTGTCACCTCATCGCAGTCCTCACTGCTGTCTACGCACAGAGTTCTGCGCAATACCTATTTTCTTCTCGGACTGACCCTGGCCTTCTCGGCCGTTACGGCTACCGCCAGCACCCTGCTGGCCCTGCCTGCGCCGGGTTTAATCCTGATGCTGTTTGGCTTCTATGGCTTAATGTTTTTAACCTACCGTCTGGCTAACAGCCCGATGGGCATTCTGGCCGGTTTTGCCTTTACCGGCTTCCTGGGTTATTGCCTGGGGCCTATCCTGAGCTCATTCTTAACCGCAGGCATGGGTGACGTGATAGCGCTGGCGCTGGGCGGTACGGCGCTGGTGTTCTTCTGCTGTTCGGCTTACGTGCTGACCACCCGTCGTGATA
This sequence comes from Pantoea sp. BJFS-204, assembly GCF_049310725.1. Taxonomy (NCBI): domain Bacteria; kingdom Pseudomonadati; phylum Pseudomonadota; class Gammaproteobacteria; order Enterobacterales; family Erwiniaceae; genus Pantoea; species Pantoea sp. BJFS-204. The sequence goes on from NZ_JBMOWE010000002.1 coordinate 198,076, forward strand.
TGTCCTTCCTCGGCGGCATGATGATGGCAGGTTTCGTCGTGTTGCTGGTTGCTGTGGTAGCCAACATCTTCCTGCAGCTGCCTGCATTGCATCTGGCCATCAGCGCCCTGTTCATTCTGTTTTCAGCCGGTGCGATTTTGTGGGAAACCAGCAACATCATTCACGGTGGCGAAACCAACTACATCCGGGCGACGGTCAGCCTCTATGTTTCGCTCTATAACATCTTTGTCAGCCTGCTGAGCCTGCTGGGGTTTGCCCGCAGTAACTAATCCGCAGTGACAGTAGCCTGTAAAACCCCGCTTCGGCGGGGTTTTTGCTTTTACTGCCCGCCAGGTTTGATAAACTGCGCCGTCATTTACTAAGAGGATGTCACGTGAATTTTAACGGTAACGAAATCGCCGTCGATGCCGAAGGCTATCTGAAGCATCCCGGCGACTGGAGTGAAGCACTGGCTGTCCACATAGCCGATCAGGAAGGCCTGACCCTGACTGAAGCACACTGGGAAGTGGTCCATTTTGTGCGCGCCTTTTATCTGGAATATAACACCTCACCCGCCGTGCGAATGCTGGTGAAGGCGATGGCGCAGAAATATGGCGAAGAGAAAGGTAATAGCCGCTATCTGTTTCGCCTGTTCCCTGAAGGGCCGGCTAAACAGGCGACGAAAATCGCCGGCCTGCCTAAACCGGCGAAATGTCTGTAATTAACCGGTCGTAAAATCGCGGGGCGGCTCTGCGGGCTGGTGCGGCTCCACCAGCACCTTTTCAACGCGCGCGCTGCGTGGCCCGCCCGCTTTAAGCCAGGCGATCAGCGCATCGACCTGCTCCGCCTCACCCCAGGCCAGCACCTCGACACTACCGTCATCCAGATTTCGCGCATAGCCCAGTACGCCCAGCGTCCTGGCTTCTGCCTGAGTACTGTAACGAAACCCGACGCCCTGGACGCGGCCATGAACCCATGCTTTAAAACAGGCTGCTGACATTATTCTCTCCTGCTGCTGTTCGTTGCAATTTCCCGTTATCCACCGGACAATGGCGCCTCATTTTTTCAGGTAAGCATAGCAAACTATGACAGTCAGATTGATTCTCGCAAAGGGACGTGAAAAGTCCCTGCTCCGTCGCCATCCATGGGTCTTTTCAGGTGCCGTTGCGCGTCTGGAAGGTAAAGCGCAACTGGGTGAAACCATTGACGTTTGTGACAGCAACGGTAAATGGCTGGCTCGCGCCGCTTATTCACCCGAGTCGCAGATCCGCGCCCGCGTCTGGAGCTGGCAGGCCGATGAATCCATCGATATCGCCTTCTTTGTCCGCCGGTTTGAACAGGCGCAGCAGTGGCGCGAATGGCTGGCGGCCCGCGATGTTCTGGACAGCTATCGCCTGATCGCTGGTGAATCTGATGGTTTACCGGGCGTCACCATTGACCGCTTTGGCAACTTTTTAGTGATGCAACTGCTCTCAGCAGGCGCAGAATATCAGCGTGCAGCGATCATCACCGCCCTGCAGCACTGTTTCCCTGGCTGCGCCATCTATGACCGTTCTGACGTCGCCGTTCGTAAGAAAGAGGGTCTGGCGCTGACGCAGGGCACCGTTACCGGTGAACTGCCGCCGCCGCTGCTGCCGATTACTGAACATGGCATGAAGCTGCTGGTGGATATCCAGGGCGGTCACAAAACCGGCTATTACCTTGATCAGCGTGACAGCCGTCTCGCCACGCGTCGTTACGCACAGGATGCCCGCGTCCTTAACTGCTTCTCTTACACCGGTGGATTCGCGGTTTCGGCGCTGATGGGTGGCTGTAAAGAAGTGATCAGCGTGGATACCTCCCAGGAGGCGCTGGACGTTGCCCGTCAGAACGTTGAACTCAATGAGCTGGATCTCTCCCGCGCGCAATTTGAGCGTGATGATGTTTTCAAACTGCTGCGCCGTTATCGGGACAGTGGCGAGAAATTTGATCTGATCATTATGGATCCGCCAAAGTTCGTCGAAAACAAAAGCCAGTTGATGGGCGCCTGTCGCGGCTATAAAGACATTAATATGCTCGCCATTCAGTTACTGAATCCGGGCGGCGTATTAATGACCTTCTCCTGCTCCGGTCTGATGGCCACCGATCTGTTCCAGAAGATCATCGCCGATGCCGCGCTGGATGCGGGCCGTGAAGTGCAGTTTATTGAGCAGTTCCGCCAGGCCGCAGATCATCCGGTGATCGCCAGCTATCCGGAAGGTCTCTACCTGAAAGGTTTCGCCTGCCGCGTCATGTGACTTGAAAAAACGGCTCCTGCCCCCATATTCGTAAGAGAGCTTTTTTTCGGAGGTCACAATGATTGCCAGTAAATTTGGTATTGGTCAGCAGGTTCGTCATCGTTTGTCCGGCGTACTGGGCGTTATCGTCGATGTCGATCCTGAATACTCGTTAGATGAGCCTAAAATTGAAGATGTTGGCGCGGAAGAGAAAATGCGCACCGCGCCCTGGTATCATGTGGTGATGGAAGATGAGGAAGGCGATCAGGTACATACCTACGTTGCTGAGATTCAGCTTTCCGGCGAAACCAGCATTGAACACCCTGAGCAGCCTTCAATGGATGAGCTGGCAGCATCGGTGCGTCAGCAATTACAGGCACCTCATCTGCGACATTAATCTGTGGCGGCACGCTCTGCCGCCACACTCATCATTTCTGACGCGTTATTCCCAGACGCGGAATTTCAATCTTCGGGCAGCGATCCATAATCACCGTCATGCCCGCATCCTGTGCCAGTACCGCCGCTTGCTCATTAATCACACCCAGCTGCAGCCATAATGTTTTTGCCTCCACGGCGATAGCCTCCTGCGCCACGCCCCACGCGGCTTCAGAATTGCGAAAGACATCCACCATATCAATCTTGCCCGGTACATCCGCCAGGCTGGCATACCCCTGCTGCCCCAGCAGCGTTTTCCCTGCCAGTTTCGGGCTGACCGGGATCACCTCATATCCCTGGTCGAGCAGATATTTCATCACACCGTAACTGGGACGTTCGGGGCGATCGCTTGCTCCGACTAAGGCGATACGTTGGGTGCGCGTCAGCACCTCACGAATTGTCTGATCGTTCATGTTTATCTCCTTTCAGGCCAGTGTTGAGTGTAGATTGGCGTGCCCTTTAGCGGGTAAGTCCTCAGCGAAATTAATTGAACCCGCGCACGAATAAATATGTTTAAATGTAAATTAACTGCCATAATGTAAGAATTTGCTACACACCATCCTTTGTGTCTTCAGTTACCGGAGTTGAAATGAAGCTGTCGCTGGCTGTTACGGGGTTAATTACCCTCCTCGTTTCGGCGTCCTGTTCTGCCATCACATTAAAGCTCGATCCTCAGATCGATTTGCTGGTGCTGGATGGTCGAAAAATTTCAGGCTCCCTCCTCAAAGGCGCAGACAGCCTGGAGCTGGACCGCGGTCAGCATCAGTTTCTGTTTCGGGTAGAGCAGCAGCGCAAAGGTCAGAATGAGAACGTCATCGCTTATCAGTCGGTGCCGATGATCGTCACGTTCACCGCGGTTGCCAAAACCATTACCATTCGGTTGCCTGCGCTGGAGACAAAACGCGAGCGTTATCATTTTGACCGCAGCCTGAACTTTCAGCTGGTGGATGAAAAAGGCACGGAGATTACCAGCGTGCGCGACCACCTGCCGGTCACCACATCCGCAGATATGGAAAAAGCGATGCTGAATTATAATCGCACCCGCCAGATTGCCTCTGTGCCGCGGTTTGCAAATACCCCTTCTGCAACGCCCTCTTCCGTCCGGCTTACCGCCGATCTGGACTGGACTACTCAGGCCGAACTGCCCTCGCTGCACCGCTGGTTTCACCGCTTCGATGAAGCCACGCGTCAGCAGCTTCTGACGCTGGTCAAAATGCTACGTACGAGTTGATAAAGTCGAAAGGCCAGAGGTACACTCGTGCTCTCTCTTCTTGCGCATGAGCCTTACCAGGACGCCTTTATGGAACAGACTGTTCGTACCCTCGGCACCACAAAACATATCGCGCTGGTCGCCCACGACCACTGCAAAGCCGCCCTGCTTGACTGGGTGAAACAAAACCAGCCCGCGCTGGAATCGCACATCCTCTATGCCACCGGCACTACCGGGAATCTGATCAATCGCGATACGGGTCTGAATGTGACAGCCATGCTGAGCGGCCCGATGGGCGGCGATCAGCAAGTGGGTGCGCTGATTTCGGAAGGGAAGATCGATGCACTGATTTTTTTCTGGGATCCACTCAACGCAGTGCCGCACGATCCGGATGTCAAAGCACTGCTGCGTCTGGCTACCGTATGGAATATCCCGGTAGCCACTAACCGTTCCACGGCTGACTTTATCATTCAGTCGCCACTGTTTGCGCAAAGTGTAGAGATTATGATCCCCGACTATCAGCGCTATCTGGCCGATCGTCTGAAGTAACTCAGGCTTTACGCATCACCGGCACACCCAGCTCGCGGAAGTGATCGACAAACGGTGACGGCGCTGCCTTATCGAACATCAGAAAAACCTGCTGACGCGCGCGCGTCAGTGCCACATAGGCCAGACGTCGCTCTTCTGCATCAGGGAACGCTTCTGGCTGCGGTAATAAGCCCTGTTCAATGATCGATTCGCGCGCCTCTGCCGGGAAGCCCTCTTTACCCTGCTGTAATCCCAGCAAAATGACGTAATCCGCCTGCTGACCTTTGCTGGCATGAATCGTCATAAATTCCAGATTGAGCTTTGGCCAGCGGGTTCTGGCTTTATCCAGTAAATCCGGCCGCAGATAGTGATAACGCGCCAGCAGCAGAATTCGCTCATCAGGCTTCGCGTAACCGCTGAGTTTGTTCAGCAAGGCTTCCAGCTGATCCTGCGCCAGCAGCGAAATCGACTTTTTATTGCCTTTGGTGACGCTGTTCAGCGGTTTTGCCAGCTGCTGCGGGTTCTGTTGTATAAACCGGTTGGCAATGTCGCCAATGCGGTCGTTGAAACGGTAGGTTGTGTCCAGTACGCAGCGGTCTCCTTCACCAAAATAGTGATGGAATGCCGTCGTCAGCGTCATCTCCGCCCCACTAAATCGGTAGATAGCCTGCCAGTCATCGCCAACAGCAAACAGTGCAGTACGCTTATTCTGCTGGCGTAATGCGCTCAGCAACGCGGCACGCTGAGGCGAGATATCCTGGAATTCATCCACCAGAATGTGTTTCCACGGACTGATAAACCGTCCTTTTTCCAGAATGGCAATCGCCTGGTGAATCAGACCTGAGAAATCGACCGCGCCCTCCTCTTTTAATGCGCTCTTCCACGCTTTCAGCAACGGTGCCATCAGTTTGATGCGCTTACTGAAGAGATCCCGGATCTCTTCGGGTACGTCGGCGATCATCGCTGCCTGCGCACCGCCATGCATGCGCATCAGACCAAGCCAGCGCTCCAGCCGTGACGCCAGCCGGTTTGCCAGCCTGTCGTCCTCCCAGAATGGCCCCTCGGGTAACTCCCACTCCAGTTCATCACGCAGCCACTGACGCCAGCCGTTTGCCTGCGCCTTCTTCTCATGACACTGCTGCCGCCACTGCTGGATCAGCAGCGTGCGACGCGCATCGGCATCACTCTCAAGTTTGCTGATAACCGGCTGCTTATTACTGCCTTCACGAATAATATGCAGCGCCAGAGAATGGAAAGTCCGCGCCTGGATGTCAGCGGCGGAGAGCCGCGACTGGATACGTGCGTTCATCTCTTCAGCCGCCTGGCGGCCAAATGCCAGTAACAGGATTTGATCGGCGCTGGCCAGCTTGCGCTGCATTAACCAGCCTGCACGAGCCACCAGCACCGAGGTTTTACCGCTGCCCGCGCCTGCCAGCACCAGCAGAGAATTCTCGCCATTAACCACCGCCTCACATTGCGACTGATTGAGTGGCGTGCTCTCGACGCTGGCAAAGAAATCCTGATAGCGGTTGAGCATGGCGGCCGTCCAGTCACGGTTTCGCTGCCGCAACGCCGTGTCGCCCTGCTCCAGCCAGCGCTGACAGAATTGCCAGTTATCCCGGCAGTCAGCAAAATCTTTTAAGCGGGAGAGCGGCATCGGCAATGCATCGAACTGTTTGAGGATGTTGGTTTTCAGCGCCTGCAACTCGTGGCGGTTCAGCCAGCGATCCTGCGCGCCAAACGCCTCGATTTCGTCGCGTAGCGCCTGCAGCACCTCGCGGCACACTGCGCTCATCTCCAGACTCCAGCTCTGCCAGGCCTGCAGCAGATAGTGGTGAAAGCGCTGCGTTTCCTGCCATTCCGTGCCATGCAGGCGGACCACTTTTTCATCGGCCAGCAAAAACTCCAGCTCGCCCCACACCAGCCCGCGCTTGCAGGCGATATCCAGTAACTGGTTAAAGGGGATCAGATACTCATGCTTATCGCCGCTGACTTCGACGCCTGCCGCCATCAAACGGACACGATTATAAGGATGCTGGGCAAGCCGTTTGCCCATCGAGGTTGCTTTCAGTTCCACGCCGACACCAACGTCAGAGAATAGGATTAGGGGGAGTTTACCTGTCAGACCCTTAGCGCTCCAGCCTTAAAACAGGCTAAACTTGGCGTCACATCTTGCGGAATGCAAAAGGAAAAGAAGATCATGCGCACCGTTTTAAATATTCTTAATTTTGTTCTGGGCGGTTTTTTCACCACCCTGAGCTGGCTGTTTGCCACGTTAATCAGCATCGTGCTGATTTTTACTCTGCCGCTGACCCGCTCCTGCTGGGAAATCACCAAACTCTCGCTGCTGCCGTTTGGCAACGAGGCGGTGCATGTTGATGTGCTGCGTCCGGAAAGTAAGAGTCATATTCTGAATACCGGCGGCACCTTTCTGAATATCTTCTGGCTGGTTTTCTTTGGCTGGTGGCTCTGCCTTTCGCACATCTCCGTGGGGATTGTGCAGTGCATCAGTATCATCGGTATTCCGGTAGGGATTGCGAACTTTAAGATCGCCGCTATCGCGCTCTGGCCGGTTGGCCGCAGGGTGGTATCAGTGGAAGAGGCGCGCGCCGCGCGCGAAGCCAATGCCCGCCGCTATTAATATGATGTCGGATGCCGTGCCAGGCTGGCGCAAATATCTGTTTAACAGTACGTGGCGCTATCTGCTGCGGATCCTGTTTGCACTGAGTGGCTGCGCCGCCATTCCCTGGTGGCTGCATCAGATTGAGTGGACGATCCCTCTGACCCTGGGCGTGGTCGCTGCTGCGCTGGCCGATCTTGATGATCGCCTGGCCGGTCGCCTGAAGAATCTGCTGATTACCCTGCTCTGCTTCTGCATCGCCTCGGTTTCAGTCGAGTTACTGTTTCCCTATCCGTTCGCCTTTATTATCGGGCTGGCAATCTCGACCTGGGGCTTTATTCTGCTGGGCGCCCTTGGCCAGCGCTATGCGACTATCGCCTTTGGTGCTCTGCTGATTGCGGTCTATACCATGCTCGGCATTGGACTGTTCAGCCAGTGGTATATGCAGCCGATGCTGCTGCTGGTCGGCGCGCTGTGGTACAACCTGCTGACATTACTGGGCCATCTGATGTTTCCGGTCCGGCCGGTGCAGGAACAGCTGGCCGGGAGTTTTTCACAACTGGCGCGTTACCTTGATGCCAAAGCGAACCTTTTCGATCCGGATGCGGGCGATCAGGATGATGCCGCGTTTATCGATGCGGCGATGGTCAACAGCCAGTTAGTGGCGCAACTGAATCTGACCAAGACCACACTGCAGAGTCGTCTGCGCGGCGATCGCGGGTCGCGCGGCACCCGCCGTAGTCTGCACTACTACTTTGTGGCGCAGGATATTCATGAACGGGCCAGCTCTTCCCATCTGCAATATCATCTGCTGCGCGGCGACTGGCGCTACAACGAAATTCTGTTTCGCTTTCAGCGTCTGCTGAATATGCAGGCTCAGGCCTGTCGCCAGCTGGCACATTGCATTCTGATGCGTCAAAGGTGGGTGCATGACAGCCGTTTTGAGCGTGCATTTGAACGATTACAGAAAGCGATAGAACGTCTGGAGCAGCATGATCCTGACGCTACGCATACCCGTGCTCTTTTCTGGCTGCTGCGCAACCTGCGCGCCATCGACGCACAGCTTGCTTCGATCGAATCAGAACAGACGCTGGCCGGTGAAGATCCTCAGCACAGTGACAATCTGCTGTCACGCGAAGGATTGAGTGGCTGGAGTGATATCCGGCTGCGCTTCAGCCGCCACCTCTCTCCCGAATCGGCGCTGTTCCGGCATGCGGTTCGCATGTCTGTGGTGCTCTGTATTGGATATGGTTTTATTCAGGTAACCGGGCTGGAGCGGGGATACTGGATTTTGCTGACCAGCCTGTTTGTCTGCCAGCCCAACTACAATGCAACGCAGCGACGACTGGCCTTGCGCATCGGCGGAACGCTGGCGGGGATTGCGATTGGTCTGCCCGTTTTATGGCTGGTGCCTTCGATTGAAGGTCAGTTAATCCTGATAGTGATCACGGGCGTCCTGTTCTTCGCTTTCAGGCAGGTGCAGTATGCACAGGCCACGCTGTTTATCACTCTGCTGGTGCTGCTCTGCTTTAACCTGCTGGGTGAAGGATTTGAAGTTGCCCTGCCGCGGGTAGTGGATACCCTACTGGGCTGTGGGCTGGCCTGGCTGGCTGTCGCGTTTATCTGGCCAGACTGGCGCTTTCGTCAGTTACCTGCCGTGGCAGAACGAACGCTGAAAGCGAATTGCCGCTATCTGGACGCGATCATGGAGCAATATCATCAGGGCAAAGATAACCGTCTCGCCTATCGCATTGCACGGCGTGATGCGCATAACGCGGATGCTGAACTGGCGTCAGTGGTCTCAAACATGAGCAGTGAAAGTCGCACCAGCCAGAAGCTGCGCGATTCGGCTTTTCAGCTGCTTTGCTCCAACCATTCGTTTCTGAGTTACATTTCTGCGCTGGGCGCTCACCGCGATAAAATTACCGCACCCGAACTGCTGACATTGCTGGATGATACGGTTTGCTATGTGGAGGATGTGCTGCAGACGGAAGTTGTCAGCGATGAGCACGTAGAAACGATGCGCCATCAACTGGCTCAGCGAATCAGCCAGCTGGCCGCAGATGCGGATACGCGTGCGCCGCTGGTGCTCCAGCAACTCGGTCTGCTGGTGGCATTAATGCCCGATGTGGCTCGCCTGCGCCGCACGCTAATCACTGATTAGCCTTCGCCGCTTCTGAGATTGGGGTTTGATAAAAGCGTGCGCTGGAACCACGCATTCAGCTCCGCCCGTGTCGCCTGCGGCAGCGCGGCGGCATGGTGGCCCGTGATCGCCCCCTGCAGCGCAAGTAATGTCTGGAACCCAACGTGCTGGTTGATCGCTTTAAGCTTCAGCCAGCACTGTTTAGCCCCCATCTGGTAGAGATGATTGACGCTCATGACGCCCGCCTCGTACAGCATCATCTCCATACGTACGCTGAGATTTGGCAGATCTTTTAACCGCGGTGAGGATTGTCGGTCCTGCAACTCCAGCTGCGCCGTTTCTAAAGAGGCAGCAGAGAGCGCCAGCAGATGGTCAGGGTCGCGCCACAACGCCTCATCGACCCGAAAGTAATTGAGACTCACCAGCTTGCCCCGCTTGCGAAAAATCAGGGGTTGCAGCGGACGATCTGTAAGGTATTCCCGCAGAGGCTCACTGGCACGCAGATAGAGTTCGTCTTTATTAATTAAGGCAAAAACCACACTTTCTACAGCCAGGGCATAGCCTCCGAACTGGGTGCGCGACTCTATTGTTCCTAATGGGGCCAGGCGCGCTCTGGAGCGCTCTACAACCGGATTCACCTTTTTCATTGCACCACCTCCATGTAAGAAATATATCATAAATTACCTTGGGTATCAGGTAATTAGAAGATAAAAAAAAGCGTCAACGGGTTCAATTAATAAATAGCGTTTCAACTAATCTTGTCGCGATTTTGCGAGGCGTTTTCAGAAATTTGGGTTGATCTTTATCCAGGATGACAGTACTGTATATTCATACAGTCCACTGCTGGTGATTAACTTATGCGAACACAACATCCTAATAATGCACGCTATGCTCATCATTATGCGTCCTCTTCCGTTCCGGCCTCTCAGGGCGGTGGAATTACTGAGTTACGCTACAGCGAACAGCCCGGTATGATGCAGATGTTGCTGTTGCCTTTATTGCAGCAGCTGAGTCAGCAATCACGCTGGCAGTTGTGGTTAACACCGGCATATAAACTGAATCGCACCTGGCTGCAGGAATCAGGATTACCACTGGATAAAAGTATGCATATCGCCGATTCTGAACGTCTGAATGCGGTTGAAGCGATGGTTAAAGCATTGCGTACAGGAAATTACAGTGTCGTTCTGGCATGGATTCCTTACGATCTTGACGAAGATGAACGACGTCAACTTGAAAATGCGGCGGCAGAGGGTGAAGCGTTAGGATTGATTTTGCGTGCAAGCGGGACATCAGAAGCGCCTCTCAGACCGCAAACTGCGATAAAAATTCAGTCGGATTTGTTTCATTAAGTAAAAATCAGAAGTTTCCCAAGCTATTTTTCTTATCTGTCGCAGCTAAACCACTGATTCTGTTAGTTCGAGCGTTGACAATGGTTTAGCAAGTTTTTAGGGCTTTTTGCCGCGGCAATAAGACCAGCCTAATTGTTAGAAATTGTGTATAAATCGCTGTTTTTTTACATAAGCGCCTCACATCATACTTGTAAGTTTCCAATCTCGTTGTAGACTTTAGCTCGCCAGGGTGCTCAATAACCTCCGTTTTTTGCGGTAGAGTCATAAGCGAGCGTTTTGACCCGGCGAAGGATTTAAACCAAGAGCAACCTTTTTGCTCATTGCCTATTTGGATGATAACGAGGCGCAAAATGAAAAAGACAGCTATCGCAATTGCAGTGGCACTGGCTGGCTTCGCTACCGTAGCGCAGGCCGCTCCGAAAGATGACACCTGGTACACCGGTGCTAAACTGGGCTGGTCTCAGTATCACGACACTGGTTACTACGGTAACGGTTACGAAAACAATGACGGTCCAACTCATGAAAGCCAGCTGGGTGCAGGTGCATTCGTTGGTTACCAGGCAAATCCATACCTGGGCTTCGAGCTGGGCTATGACTGGCTGGGTCGCATGCCTAACAAAGGCAACGTGACTAACGGCGCATTCAAAGCACAGGGCGTTCAGCTGGCTGCTAAACTGAGCTACCCAATCTATGACGATCTGGACGTGTATACTCGTCTGGGCGGCATGGTATGGCGTGCAGACTCAACGCAGACTAACCCAACTACTGGCCGCATCAGCGACCACGACACCGGCGTATCTCCGCTGGCTGCTGTTGGTGTTGAATATGCGCTGACCAAAAACTGGGCTACCCGTCTGGATTACCAGTGGGTTAACAACATCGGTGATGCACAGACCGTTGGTACTCGTCCAGACAACGGCATGCTGAGCGTAGGCGTTTCATACCGCTTCGGTCAGGATGACGTCGCTGCTCCGGCGCCAGCTCCGGCTCCAGCACCAGCTCCAGTTGTTGAAACCAAGCGTTTCACTCTGAAGTCTGACGTTCTGTTCACCTTCAACAAATCTACCCTGAAGCCAGAAGGCCAGCAGGCTCTGGATCAGCTGTACAGCCAGCTGAGCTCAATGGATCCTAAAGATGGTTCCGTTGTCGTACTGGGCTTCACCGATCGCATCGGTTCAGAGCAGTACAACCAGAAACTGTCTGAGAAACGTGCTCAGTCAGTCGTAGATTACCTGGTATCTAAAGGTATTCCTTCCAACAAGATCTCTGCACGTGGCATGGGTGAATCTAACCCAGTTACCGGCAACACCTGTGACAGCGTGAAAGGCCGTAATGCCCTGATCGACTGCCTGGCGCCGGACCGTCGTGTAGAAATCGACGTTAAAGGTATCAAAGACGTTGTAACTCAGCCACAGGCTTAAGTTTATACGTAATAAAAAACCCCGCTAAGGCGGGGTTTTTTTATGCCGGTAATAAAACCGGACTGAGAGATGAAGGCTCTGATTGCCCTGCCCGATTCCGATTATTCGCTCTCTGAACCGGAGTTACCCAGAATCGCCTGCAAATCCTGCTTCAGGCTCGACATCTGAGTGGCATATTTCTCTTTACGTTCTGCATCTTCTATCAGCTGAACAATCGTTTCAGAGAGCGTGCAGCCGCGCCGCTGTGCCAGACCTGCCAGTCGCTGCCAGACCAGATATTCCAGGTCTATCGATTTTTTTCGCGTATGCTGATGTTCAGCGTTGAAATGGCGTTTTCGTCGGGCACGGATGGTCTGCTTCAGTCGGTTATCCAGATCAGCATGAATATGTTCTGCGATCCATTCATTCACTGTAACCGGATTATTTTCCATTGCCAGCAGCTTATCCACTGCTGCCTGCGCCGCGCTTAACTCAAGGTGACGCGTGATCAGTTCACCTTCCCGATGTTTTTTCACCAGGTATTTCCACTTCCATCCACATTCAAGATTTTCGAGTTGCTGGTATTTCATCGGAATCTCATCGTGATCACGTAACGAACTAAGAATAACAGCTTTTTTCCCGGATGCAGCAACGAAAAACATGCTGTCACCATCACATCTTCAACAGGAAGTCTGCAGTGCTTAACAAGGGTGAATCCTGTATAATCTCGCTTTTCTTAAAACAGACAAATGCGATTATTTTGACCAGCACTCAACTTACGTGGCAGACCTTACAGCCAGATAGCGCGCAATACCAATCCGTTTTCTCCCGAATTGCTGATGAAGAAACTGATGCTCTGGCAACGGTACAGCCCCGGTTGCTGAATGCACTGGCGCACTTACACCATCAGACGCAGGGGTTCCCGTTACTGCTGGTTCGTAGCCAGGAGAATCGCGATTATCTGACATTCATTGCCCAGGCCGCAGAGCGGGTTATGGCCGACAGTACCACTCTATTCGGCGGTGATTACCATATCATGGCCGACAACGTCACGCTCCAGCCCCCCTCCGATCCTCAACGCCCATTCACCAGTCAGGGTGGTATTCACTTTGCTGAATGGACTGAGATGGAGCAATTGTTTGGCTGCGTGCGCCAGTATAAAGATCGCATCCAGCTGGAACCGGGCCTGATCCATCGTGCTAATGGCGGCACGCTGCTGCTTTCCCTGCGTAGCCTGATGACGCAGCCGATTCTCTGGTTACGCCTGAAGAAGTGTGTTGAGCAGGGCTATGTTGAGTGGACATCTCAGGATGAACGCCGGCCGCTGCCAGTCTCGATTCCTCCCTTGCCGCTCAATCTGAAACTGGTCCTGTGTGGCGATCGGGAAGCGCTGGCAGAATTTCAGGAGCTGGATCCCGAAGCTCACGAAATGGCCATCTATACTGAATTTGAAGAGAATATTCAGATTCTGGATGAAGATGACATGCTTGCCTGGTGTCGCTGGAACATCGAACTGGCGCAACAGGCGGGTCTGCCCCTGCCGGAAGCGGACTTCTGGCCAGAACTGATTAAAGAAGGCGTCCGCTACAGCGGCGATCAGGAGACGCTGCCACTCTGCCCCCGCTGGCTACAACGCCAGATGCGCGAATCGGCCCTGATGGGCGATGAACTGAACGCTGAAGCGCTGCGTGATGCGCTGGAAGCGCGTTTGTGGCGCGAGAATTATCTTAATGAGCGGATGCGTGACGAGATCCTGCTGCGACAGATTCTGATTGAAACCGAAGGCGAAGTGGTTGGTCAGATTAATGGCCTGTCGGTCGTTGAATATCCAGGCCATCCCCGTGCCTGGGGCGATCCATCGCGTATTACCTGCGTGGTACATCCCGGCGATGGCGAATTCATGGATATCGAGCGTAAAGCGGAGCTGGGCGGTAATATTCATGCCAAAGGCATGATGATTATGCAGGCTTACCTGATTGCCGAGCTGGAACTCGATCAGCAACTGCCCTTCTCGGCCTCAATGGTCTTTGAGCAATCTTACTCCGAGGTGGATGGTGATAGCGCTTCGCTGGCTGAACTCTGTGCCTTAATCAGCGCGCTGGCTAATCAGCCCATCAATCAGCAAATTGCGGTGACCGGCTCGGTTGATCAGTTCGGCAACGTACAACCGGTGGGCGGACTGAACGAGAAAATCGAAGGCTTCTTTGATATCTGCCATCAGCGAGAACTGACAGGTCAGCAGGGTGTGATTATTCCCGCCAGCAATGTCCGTCATCTCAGCCTCAGCCAGGCGGTTGTCAGTGCGGTTGAACAGGGTCATTTCCATATCTGGGCAATTGACCGTGCCGATGAAGCGCTACCGCTGCTGACCGGTAAAATCTGGAGTACCGAGGATGGCCTGGGCGACTGCCTGCTGAATACCATCCAGGAACGCATTAGCCTGTTCAACCAGCCGGACGGTCCGCAACGTCCCTGGGCGCTGCGCTGGCTTAACTGGTTCAACCACCGTTAATCCGATTTGCTCAGCGTACAACTGTTCGCTAATATTCGTGATTCACTAAAACAAGGCTTATTGAAAACATGGTAGATAAACGCGAATCCTATACCAAAGAAGATCTGATTCTGTCAGGTCGTGGTGAACTGTTTGGCGAAAATGGTCCGCCGCTTCCATCCGGCAACATGCTGATGATGGACCGCGTGGTCAAAATGACCGAAGACGGCGGCAAATATGACAAAGGCTTTGTTGAAGCGGAGCTGGATATCAATCCTGATCTCTGGTTCTTCGGCTGTCACTTTATAGGCGATCCTGTGATGCCGGGTTGTCTGGGCCTTGATGCCATGTGGCAGCTGGTTGGTTTCTATCTGGGCTGGCTGGGCGGCGAAGGTAAAGGTCGTGCGCTGGGCGTGGGTGAAGTGAAATTCACCGGTCAGGTCCTGCCAGATGCGAAGAAAGTGACTTACCGCATTCACTTCAAACGCGTTATTAACCGCAAACTGGTTATGGGTGTGGCAGATGGTGAAGTGCTGGTTGACGGTAATCTGATCTATACCGCCAGCGATCTTAAAGTCGGCCTGTTTAAAGATACCGCCGCTTTCTAAGTGTTTCCCCCGGAAACAAAAACCTCCGCGCATGGCGGAGGTTATATTCCCTTTTCAGTGACATCCGGTTATGCAGCTACCGACCTGTCCTCCATGGCTTGTCGCCAACCTCCCAACCAGTGAGACTTAGCGTCAATCAACTGATACGGACACATCTCTTTTGAGCGTCCAGTAATGCCTGCCTGATAACCACGTGAATGGGCGCGTTCGAGGCGGTCTCGTTTCTGTCTCTTCATACTCCGTGTCCCTCATGTAAGGTCTGTGGAATCTGGTGGAAAGAAAAGTGGTGAATTAATGTTCAACCACCCTTATGTTCTACCTCCTGCGCACCCAAAGATCAATGCCCAATCTTCATGCCAGTGTCATAAATGTGACCTTAATCGGTAAAAATAATGACGTTCTGTGATGCATGCGACAACACTATCTTTCTGATTAAGCTAATAAAAAAGCCCCTGACCTCTGTCGATAAAGCACGACAATCGGTCAGGGGCTTAGCTTATTTATTCACATCAATCTTAATTTAACGCAACCACGCTATTGGCAATCTTCTGTGCTGTCTGTTGCCAGCCCGCCGCCAGCGTTCTGACCATCGCATCGTAGCCATCTTCGGTCTGCGGCAGTACCAGGTTAAACGCCTGTTTGGTCAGCCGGCCCTGATGTTCCAGCGTCCATTCGCCACTGACGACTGCTTTGCCATCATAGCGTCCCTGAAAGCCTGTCACGGTCACATTCAGCGTATCGTGCTGCGCGCCTAAAGGTGAACCGGCTACCAGCCGGCCTGGCAGCGCCTTGCTCAGGTTAGTGATCAATGTCTGCTGCAACTGCTGATCGAGCGGGCTGGCCCAGAGATTATTCGCGGCGATAACGTATTTGACATCGCTGGTCTGATAAACCAGTCCATTGCCTGCCAGATAGTCCGGCACCGTCACCTGCTGCACCCACAACATCGGTTGCGCTTCATTCAGCTGGCTGCTGCTGACCTGCATGGAAGCCGCCCCGGAGGGCAGCTGATACCAGGTATTGTCAACGCTGCTACTGCACGCACTCAACACCAGCGCGGCACAAAGTATCAATCCTTTATTCACTGTTTCGCCCTCTTCGGCTGGGGATCCTGTCCCGGTTTTGCCTCAAATACCAGCGCATTGCTCTTGGTGTTAAGCGTTCTTAACACCGGCTGGAGTTCACGCAGAACCTTATCCAGGCGCTGCATATCCCCCACCAGCTTGCTGTAGGCTGGTGAGCCTGGCTGCAGGCCTTTCATGCTGCGGTTCAGCTCGCGCAATGTCTGCTGCAGGTCTTCCGGCAGGGTTTTCATAGCCGGACTGGCGGTGACTTTGTTGATGTTGTCGATGGTGCGCTGCAGATCACGCATCGTTTTCTGGCTCTCTTTAAGCGTACCTGTCGCTTCATTGACCATACCGTTCAGTGGCAGACTGTTAATCTTATCCAGCGCCGCCATCAGCTTCTGCTGAATCTGGCTCAGGCCACCGCTGACCGTTGGGATAACTTCATAGCCAGAGACTTTCTGCGGCCCTTTGTAAGGCGGTGCATTGTCATAGAAGTCGAGATCGACATAGAGCGCACCCGACAACAGGCTACCGGTTTTCAGCGTCGCACGCAGGCCACGTTTTTTACCATCCTGCAGATGCTGTTGCAGATCGAAGTTCTCACCCAGTCGGCTGATAAAGCGATCCGGCTCAATGCGAATCAGCACCGGCACGCGGTAATCATTGTTCAGCGCCTGGTCCAGACCGGCTTTCATCAATGGCGCTTCTGAGACGGTACCCAGGCGAATGCCGCGGAACTCAACCGGCGCCCCCGCCTGCAGACCACGAATGGAGTCGGTGAAGAACATCAGGTAATCAATATGGTTGGTGTAGAGCGAGTCCTGAATGCTGCGCTGATCGTCAAACAGATGATAATCAGACTTATTCTGCGCAGGCTGACCCAGCTCCCAGCCATCCGGCACGTCAAAACTGACGCCGCCACTGAACAGCGTGGTCAGCGATCCCATTTCCACCCGCATTCCTGAAGCGGACATATCCACGGCGATGCCGCTGTCCTTCCAGAAGCGAACGTTGGTTGTAATCAGGCGATCGTAAGGCGCAGCGACGAACAGCTGATAGGTCATCATGCGTTTTTCGGTATCAAAAGCGCTGGTCTCGACCGTACCGACGCGATAGCCACGGAACAGCACCGGATCCCCCGGATTGAGCTGACCCGCTTTCTTGCTGTCCAGCACGATGCGAATCCCTTTGGCATCCGGTGGCGCTAACGGCGGCGCATCCAGCAGCTTAAACTGCTCGGGTGCCTGGCTTTTAGTGCCCGGCTGTAATTCGATATAGGCACCGGATAACAGAGTGCCGAGACCGCTGATCCCTTCGCGACCCACCTGCGGTTTCACCACCCAGAAAACGCTGTCGCTGTGCAGCAGTTTTTCCATGCCTGAATTCAGGCGCGCTTTGATTTCCACATGGTGAAGGTCGTCGCTTAACACCGCGCTTTCCACCACACCGACATCCACACTGCGGCTTTTAATCGTGGTTTTACCCGCAACAATGCCTTCGGCGTTTTCGGTGATGAGGGTGACTTCCGGCCCCTGATGGCTGAAGTGATAAAAGAGGATCCATCCGCCGATTAACAGCGTAACGATGGGGACAATCCAGACTGGCGACCAGCGCTTAATCTGTTCCACCTTTGCATGGCCGTGATTAGTTTCCGTCAAGGCGCGACTCCTTCATATTGTTTTCGCGTACACGATCCCAGGTTAATCGCGGGTCAAAGGTCATGGCAGCAATCATGGTGATAATCACCACCATTGCAAACAATACTGCCCCCCACGCGGGATAAACATTCATTAATTGCCCCATGCGCACCAGCGCAGAGAGCACGGCAATAACAAACACGTCGATCATTGACCAGCGGCCAACAAATTCGACCACTTCATAAATTTTGTGCATCCTGTGGCTGTCACGCTGTCCGCGTCCGCTGGCATCCCAGCAAAGCCAGCCAATCGCCAGCATTTTCAGCGTAGGCACCATGATACTGGCGATAAAGATCACCAACGCCACCGGATAGGAGCCATCACCCCACAGCACAATCACCCCCGCCATGATATTGGAAGGATAGGCAGTGCCGAGGGTTTCCGTCACCATAATCGGCAACAGGTTGGCCGGGATATAAAGCAGTATGGAGGTGAACAACAGCGCCAGCGTCCACTGCAGGCTGTGCTTACGCCGTGCCTCAGCCGTGACGCCGCAGCGGGGACACTTATGCTCTGCTTCCGGCAGAATGGCCGTACAGCAGGGACAGGAGCGCAGACCCTGCTCTAAACCACTGATGCCCACTTCGGGCGGATGGGGCAGTGCAGGTCGGGGTGACAGACTGTCCCACAAGCCGCGTCGATCAACGCACTGAAAGGCCCGCAACTGCAGCAGACAGAACAGAACCCACGGCCAGAAGCTGGTCTCCAGGCCGATCTCGCCATAGGCCATCAGCTTGACGAAACTGACCAGCACGCCCGCCATAAAGATTTCTGCCATGCCCCAGTTACGCAGCTGAAACAGAATACGTGCCAGACCAGTTTTGAGTCCAGTCGGCAACGGGACCCGATTGACCAGAAGGATAATGGTGATCATGCAGAAGGCCGGAACCGCCTGCACAAAGAGAAGGAACAGCGTCGCCAGACTGCTGTAATCTTCCGTCACCATCACCTGAGGGATCTGCGCCAGGGTGATCTGGCTGGTCAGCCCGGCCACCTTCATTGAGACAAAAGGAAACAGATTCGCCAGCAGCAGCATAAACAGCGCTGCCAGCGCATAGCCCGTTGGCCGTTTACGCGGTTCGTGCCAGTTGGCCGTCAGGGAGGTGTGGCAGCGCGGGCATGACGCACGGCTGCCAACGGGAATGTCCGGCAGCTTAATCATTAAATCGCATTGTGGACAGAGCATCCACGCGTTACTTTTCACTGCTGAACACATCCGTTAGCCCTGCCCTACGCGCCGTTTTTCAGTGACTCTAGCTCTTCCCAGCGCGCAAAAGCGGTTTCCAGCTCCTGCTCAGTCTGAGCCAGATTATCCAGCACCGGTTGCGTCTGATCGTGTGCCTGACTGAAGAAGTCGGGATGACTCATCTTCGCCTGCAGTTCTCCGATACGCGCTTCCAGCTGCTCCAGTTTTTGCGGCAGCTGTTCCAGCTCACGCGCCAGATTGTAGCTGAGTTTATTCACGCTACGCTTCGCATCACCCTTCTCTGCTGCAGGCTTAGAGGCGTTACCCGTCGCTTTCGCCGGTGCTGCCGCCTTGTGCTGCCGGTAGGCGGCGCGCTGCTGCTGAGCATCGTGATAACCGCCAACAAAGGTACCAATCTCACCGTTGCCTTCAAAAATCCAGCACTCGGTAACGGTATTATCGACGAACTGACGATCGTGGCTCACCAGTAACACGGTGCCCTGATAACCATCAATCAGCTCTTCCAGCAGTTCCAGCGTTTCGACATCGAGGTCGTTAGTCGGTTCATCCAGAATCATCAGGTTGCTGGGACGCAGGAACAGGCGTGCCAGCAGCAGACGGTTACGTTCACCGCCCGAAAGGGCGCGCACCGGCGTCATGGCACGTTTTGGATGGAACAGGAAGTCCTGCAGATAGCCCAGTACGTGGCGCGGTTTGCCGTTGACCAGTACTTCCTGCTTGCCTTCGGCCAGGTTGTCCATCACGGTGCGATCCGGATCCAGTTCAGCGCGATGCTGGTCAAAGTAGGCTACTTCCAGCTTGGTGCCGGAATGCACACGACCATGGTCAGCTTTCAGCTGCTGCAGCATCAGGCGTAGTAAGGTAGTTTTCCCGCAGCCATTTGGTCCGATCAGCGCAATTTTGTCGCCACGCTGAACCTGGGTTGAGAAGTCCTTCACCAGCACTTTGCCATCGACCGCGTAGTCGACATTTTCCAGCTCAAAGACAATCTTGCCGGAACGGGACGCTTCGCCCACCTGCATGTTGGCTTTGCCCATCACTTCGCGGCGTTCTGAATGTTCACGACGCAGCGCTTTCAGCGCACGCACACGGCCTTCGTTGCGGGTACGACGAGCTTTGATGCCCTGACGGATCCACACCTCTTCCTGCGCCAGTTTGCGGTCGAATTCGGCGTTCTGCATCTCTTCAACGCGCAACGCTTCCTCTTTGCCTTCCAGATAGAGATCGTAGTTGCCTGGCCAGGAGACCAGCTTGCCACGGTCCAGATCGACAATGCGCGTCGCCATGTTGCGGATAAACGAACGGTCATGGGAAATAAAGATGATGCTGCCGGTGAAGTTCTTCAGGAACGTTTCCAGCCAGTCGATGGTTTCGATATCGAGGTGGTTGGTTGGCTCATCCAGCATCAGGACGCGCGGGTTACTCACCAGCGCACGACCCAGCGCCGCTTTACGCAGCCAGCCGCCCGAGAGCGACGACAGCTCGGTATCGGGCTGCAGACCAATCTGCTCCAGCACGTCATGGATGCGGCTCTCCAGCTGCCACAGATTCTGGTGGTCGAGAATGCTCTGCAGACGCGCCATCTCATTGAGGTTTTTATCGCTGGGATCTTCCATCACCACATGGGAAATGGCGTGATAGGCTTTCAGATGCTCAGCCTGCTCTTCAACGCCCTCGGCCACGAAGTCATACACCGAACCGGTAATATTGCGCGGCGGATCCTGTTGCAGACGCGCCACGACCAGATCGGTTTCATAAATAATGCGGCCATCATCCAGTGGCTGTTCGCCATTGATGATTTTCATCAGCGTGGATTTACCTGCACCGTTACGGCCCACCAGACAGACGCGTTCGTTCTCTTCGATGTGCAGTTCGGTGTTGTCTAACAGCGGCGCATCGCTGAAGGAGAGATAAGCGCCGTGGATACTGATTAATGACATGTAAGCTTATTCCTTACCGGCGTGAGTGATCAGCCAGCAGTTGTGAATTTGACGGTTACGCGCGAAGTCCTGCGACTGCGTTTTCTGGGTAATATCCTGCGCCTGCAGGCCCAGTGATTTCAGGCCATCCATGTCCATTTTGAAACCGCGTTTGTTATTGGAGAACATGATGGTGCCGCCGCGACGCAGCAGGCGCTTCAGGTTACGCATCAGCATCATATGATCGCGCTGAACGTCGAAGCTCTCTTCCATACGTTTTGAGTTGGAAAACGTTGGCGGATCGATAAAGATCAGGTCAAAGTTCTCGTCACTCTCATTCAGCCAGCTCAGACAGTCCGCCTGCATCAGACGGTGCTGACGCCCGGTCAGTCCGTTAAGACGCAGGTTGCGCTCCGCCCACTCCAGATAGGTACGCGACATATCTACCGTAGTGGTTGAACGCGCGCCACCCAGACCGGCATGCACACTGGCGGTACCGGTATAGGCAAACAGGTTCAGGAAATCTTTGCCCTGACTCATCTGGCCCAGCATTTTACGGGCAATGCGGTGATCGAGGAACAGGCCGGTATCGAGATAGTCGGTCAGATTCACCCAGAAACGCGCATTAAACTCTTTAACTTCCAAATAGTCGCCCTTCTCGCTCAGCTTCTGATACTGCGCTTTGCCTTTCTGGCGTTCACGCGTTTTCATAATCAGACGGTCGGCAGGCAGTTGCAGCACGCTCAGCGTCGCGCTGATGACATCGAACAGACGCTGACGCGCTTTATCAGGATCGATAGTTTTCGGTGGCGCATATTCCTGGATAATCACCCAGTCGCCATAGCGATCGACAGCAACGTTGTAGTCTGGCAGATCGGCATCGTAAATACGGTAGCATTCAATGCCTTCCTGACGCGCCCACTTCTCCAGTTTCTTCACGTTTTTACGCAGGCGGTTAGCGTAATCTTCCGCAATCTGTCCGGCGCTTTCATGACTGTTAACCGCCAGCTTATAGTTTTTCTGCACGCAATCCAGCGGACCGTTCTTCGCTTTAAACTGGCGATCGGCACGCAGCTGCAGGCAGCTCAGCAGTTCTGGCGAGGCGCTGAACAGCGACAGGTTCCAGCCGCCAAAATGCTGCTTCATCAGACGTCCGAGCTGGCTGTGCAGCGCAATCAGGGCTGGCTCGCTCTCCAGACGTTCACCGTAAGGAGGATTACTCAGCACCGTACCGTGAACCGCCGGATCGACCGGATTAGTCAGCTTCAGCAGATCCTGCTGGCCGAAGGTGAAAAGTTCAAAGACGCCAGCGCGGCGGGCATTCGCCTGCGCCCACTCCAGCACCCGACCATTATTGTCGTAGCCAAAGAAGCGCGCCTGAGTGGCAGCCGTACCAGTGCGGGCACGGTTCTGCGCCTCAGTTTTAACCTCCTGCCACAACGCAGCGTTAAACTGGCTCCAGGCGGTGAAGCCCCAGTGCTTGCGCAGCAGGCCAGGCGCACGATCGCAGGCAATCAGTGCGGCTTCAATCAGCAGCGTACCGGAACCACACATCGGATCGATCAGCGGTGTCGTCGGCTCCCAGCCAGAACGCAGCACGATGGCCGCCGCCAGGGTCTCTTTTAACGGCGCCTGACCGGTCTGCTGGCGATAACCACGCTGATGCAGCGAGCTGCCGCTGAGATCCAGCGCAATGCTGGCGCGATCGTCATTCAGCCAGACGTTGACACGGATATCTGCCTGCTCACGATCGACGTTAGGTCGTTCGAGGTTCTGACGGGTAAAGCTGTCCACGATGGCATCTTTAACTTTCAGCGCACCAAACTGGCTGTTACGAATCGAATCGTTTGTGCCGCTGAAATGCACAACAAAGGTTTTGTCGCTGCCGAACATCGTCGGCCAGTCCACGCTCTGCACACCCAGATAGAGATCCAAATCGCTGTAGACGCCAAACTCGCCCAGCGGCAACAGGATGCGTGATGCTAAACGACTCCACATCAGGCTTTGGTACATGGTGCGATCGTCGGCTTCGTAGTGAACGCCTCCCTGCACTACTTGCAAATCCTGCGCGCCCAGCGCGTCCAGCTCACTTTTTAACAGCTCTTCGAGCCCACGCGCCGTGCTGGCAAACAGAGAATTCATATCGTCACTTTTTAACTCTTGAGAAAATTGTCGCGCATTATAGCGAATCGGAGACCTATGTCATAAAGTTAGCTTCTTTTGTGCTGCGCGTCGGGTTCAAGGAGAACACCATGATCACGCTTTCCCGCTTATTTATTCATCCTGTGAAGTCGATGCGGGGATTAGCGCTGTCACACGCGCTGGTCACTGACAGCGGACTGGCATTTGATCGTCTGTTTATGGTGACCGAACCTGATGGCACCTTTATTACCGCGCGTCAGCACCCGGAGATGGTGCGCTTCACGCCCGCGATTTTACCGGATGGCCTGCTGCTGACGGCCCCGGATGGCAGTCACTCCCTGATCCGCTTCAGCGATTTCGATGAGCAGGATCACCCCACCGAAGTCTGGGGAAATCATTTCACCGCGCGCATAGCGCCGCCTGCGATTAACCAATGGCTGAGCCAGTTCTTCCCGCGTGAGGTTCAGTTGCGCTGGGTCGGGCCGCAACCCAGCCGCCGGGTTAAAGCGTTTAATCATATTCCGCTGAGCTTTGCCGACGGCTTTCCGTTTTTGCTGATCAACAACGCGTCGCTGCATGATCTGCAACAGCGCTGCCCGGCCAGCGTCCGTGCCGAACAGTTTCGTCCGAATCTGGTCGTCAGCGGCGCTGCCGCATGGGATGAAGACAGCTGGGCGGAGATTCAGATTGGCGACGTGATATTCGAGGTTCCTAAGCCATGCAGTCGCTGCGTGCTCACCACTGTCAGCACCGAAACCGGCGTTAAGCATCCTGCCGGTCATCCGCTGGCCACGCTGCAGACGTTCCGCACCGCCCTGGATGGCAGCGGGGATATTGATTTCGGTCTGAACTTAGTGGCGCGCAACAGTGGGGTGGTGCGCGCTGGTGATGAGATGATTGTCCTGAAACGTCATGCACCGCGC
Organism: Pantoea sp. BJFS-204; assembly: GCF_049310725.1. Lineage (NCBI taxonomy): Bacteria > Pseudomonadati > Pseudomonadota > Gammaproteobacteria > Enterobacterales > Erwiniaceae > Pantoea > Pantoea sp. BJFS-204. The sequence continues at coordinate 222,049 of NZ_JBMOWE010000002.1, forward strand.
AGCTATGGTGCCGGTGAAGTGGTCGAAACACTGAAACCAAAGCAGCAGGCGCCTGATGCCGTGACTATCACGTTTCAGGGGCATTCGTTCACCGGAGATAATCAACAGGTATTACTGGATCAGCTGGAGATGCAGGGCTTCCGGATCCCCTACTCCTGTCGGGCGGGACTGTGCGGCAGTTGCAAGCTGAGTCTGGTCGCGGGTGAGGTTAAGGCGCTGAAACAGAGCGCCCTGCGTCAGGACGGCACGCTGTTGAGCTGCAGCTGTATTCCGGCTGGCGATGTAGAACTAAGGTAGTCAGACTGCGCGGGCGTAGCGCGGCGCGACATCCTGATACAGGGGCTGCAGGCGATCGTTCATCACCTTGATGGCATCGCCGAGCACCATGTTTTTTCCGGCCAGCGTCAATCCCGGCTGCGCCAGCAGGCAGAGTGCCGCGTTATCGCCACTCTCAACCACCAGCAGTCGTGCCTGCGTTCCCTCGTCTGCCAGCGTAACCTGTACCATTTCACCGGGACGGGGCTGCATTGCCGGGGCATAAGAGGCGAAATGCCAGCTTTTCGGCATCAGTGGCTTGAGGAAGCGTGCAGCGACCAGCGCATTTAACACCAGTTCGGCGCGATGGCTGCCACTGAGTTTGCACTGACGGCAGGTCTCTTCAAAGGTGTAATAAAGGGCGGCGTCATCGACACAAAAACCCGATTCAGTGAAGGCATCCGGCGTGAGCATCTTGCGGGAATAACGGGAACGAAAAAGCATACCATCTGCCAGGTCGAGCATCATTCGGTCGTGGCTGTTGTCAAAATACCAACGCCAGTTATCATCGGGTTTAATTTTCATCGTGTGCCCTGTATTTACCGCTGCGCCAAAAATCACGCAGAATTCAGCGAAAAAAGAAACATAAGTAAAAGCTGAAAAAGCGTGCAACAGGACAAAATATAAACGAGCCGAGGGGATAAATAAACCCCCTGGCCAATGATTGTGAGAATTGTCTTAGAGATGGGTGACGATATCTTTAATTAAGCCTGGCCCCTGATAAATAAAGCCTGAATAAATCTGAACCAGTGTTGCCCCGGCGGCGATTTTTTCACGCGCTGCCGTCAGAGAATCGATCCCGCCTACCCCAATAATCGGCAACCGTCCCTGCAGTTCCTGAGAGAGGCGCTGTATCACCGCCGTGCTGCGCGACTGCACTGGCCGTCCACTTAACCCACCCGCTTCTTCAGCATGCTTAAGACCGCTCACCAGCGAACGATCGAGCGTGGTATTACTGGCAATCACGCCATCAATCTGATGACGAATTAAACTGTCCGCGACCTGAATTAACTCTTCTTCAGAGAGATCGGGCGCAATTTTTACGGCCAGCGGAACATATTTCAGATGACGCTGTTCCAGCTCTTTTTGTTTCTGTTTGATGGAAGAAAGCAGATCATCCAGCGCCTCGCCATATTGCAGCGAACGTAAACCTGGGGTGTTAGGTGAGGAAATATTGATGGCGATATAACCGGCGTGGGCATAAACCTTTTCCATGCAGATCAGATAATCATCTTTGCCCTGCTCGACCGGCGTATCTTTATTTTTACCGATATTGATCCCCAGCACGCCGTTAAAGCGCGCTTTCTTCACGTTTTCAACCAGGTGATCAACACCCAGATTATTAAACCCCATCCGATTGATAATTCCGCCCGCTTCCACCAGACGAAACATGCGTGGCTTATCGTTCCCCACCTGGGCGCGCGGCGTGACGGTGCCGACTTCAACAAAGCCAAAGCCCATCGCCGCAAACGCATCGATGCACTCTGCGTTCTTATCCAGACCCGCCGCCAGGCCCAGGGCATTCTTAAAGGTCAGTCCCATACAGGTGACCGGACGCGACGGCAGATTCTGGCGATAAAACATCTCCAGTGGGGTGCCGTTCATAAAACGCAGTTGCTGAAAGGTGAGTTCGTGTGCGCGTTCGGGATCAAGTTTAAACAGCGCCGGTCGGACGATAGGATAAAACATGCACTCTCCTGAAGGACGGAAGCGATCGTGAAAGTCGGTGCACGGGAAATTGTGCGCCAGAATGGTAAAGTGCTCTGGCGCAAAAGTAAATCGAACAGCGGGGAAGCGTGAAGTTAACTGAAAATGCTTTGATCTTACGCGGCGGAATCGTTTACGGGTTGATTTTTCACCTCAGAGGGAAAGAGATATTCCCGCAGGATGCCGTGACGTTGCATGATGCCAAAAATACCGAGACAGACGAACGCTTCAGCCCCGACCATCGACCATGCGGCACCGATTGCGCCAAACTTCCACGCCAGGAAACAGCAGAGCGGCACGTTAACCACACCAGCGGCCATCATCACCCACATACGCTGGCGGGCCAGACCATGTGGGATCAGAATCTGTAATCCAGCCGGGTAGGCAATGTTGCCAAACAGGAAGCAGAGCACAAAGACGCGCAGCACATCCGCTGACTGGATAAAGTCTTTACCCAGCAATATTGAGACCACCAGGTCAGCAAAGAACCAGGTGAAGATTACAATCGACAGACTCAGGGAAAACGACAGCAGCAGGCTTTTGCGTGTCGCGGCAATCGCGGCCCGTTTATCCCGGCCGAACAGGTGGCTGACGCGCGGGAAGAAGGCGCTGCCGATCTGCTCCGGCACAGAGTTGGCCGCTTTACGCAGGCGATCGGCGCCGTTGTAGATCCCGACCATGTAAGTAGAAGCAAAGGTGGCGAGAATCACCACGTTGACGCTGTTGAAAAGGTTAGCGCCGGCAATGGCGATAAATACATCCATGCTGTCGGTGATGCGCTGTTTGATTTCGCGTGGTTCAAAGCGATAGCGGCCTATGACTTTCATCTCCAGCACAAACTTCAGCGTAATCGCCGCGCTGATAATGGAGACCGCGCCAGGGATCAGGGCAGCCAGCCAGGTATCCTGCGGAGATTTCACCAGCAAAAAGGTCAGCGGAATCGCACAGAAGTTACCGAAGGTGGCGATCATCGCCGTCTTACCCAACTTCTCAAAGCCCTGCATCAGCCAGCCGAATGAAAACAGCGAGCCGACTAGCGTGGTGCAGTTCGCCAGAATGATGAAGAACAGAGGATGCCAGGAGGGATTGAACCACGTCGCAGTCAGCAGCGTGCCGCTGGTGACCACCAGCAGCATCAGCTTGGCGTTAAACGTTGACCAGAAGAGCTGGCTAACGCGTTCTTTGTCATCACGATGGTGAGCAATATCTTTGGTGGTAAAGACATTGAATCCCCAGTCGGAGATGGTGCTGCAATAGAGGACGCAGGCGATCGCCAGCGCCAGCGTACCCATCTGCTCTACGCCCAGAACGCGGGCAAGATAGGGCAGCGTGGCCAGCGGAAACAGAAACGATGCGCCACGGTAAGCCAGCAGCGAGAAAATATTAATAACCAGACTTTTATCGAGTACTTTTGCCATGTCGCAACAACCTTATACACATTGCATGTCTCACCTTCTCATTTCGCTAAGGCATAAACAATATCGCTTCACATTTTTCAGAATCAGGCTGCGCGCTTAAGCTCTTTTTTAACCTTGTAATGCTGCAGCGCAATAAAGAGTTCCGGGCGATTAAACAACAACCACTCTTTAAGATTTTCTGATTTTACATTACGACCCATAAAGCGAATGGCATTACAGACATATTCCGGCACCGGCGTTTTATTATAGAGAGACAAATAGATCATCAGACGGAACGAGTGAAGTAAATAAGATTTTTCCAGCGAACTACGCCAGGCTGATTTAGGGAGCGAACTGGTTAACGTATTATAAGCATGCATAAAAGCGTCATAGCGCTGATAGAAAAACTCATTGCCTTTGGTACTGTTGGTCAGTGAACCACTGCGGATGCGCTGCTTATAATAGACCTGACGGCTGACCCATGCGTGCTGGCATTTCATAAACACGGAGAGCGTAAAGTTGTGGTCTTCATGAATCCGACGTACAAAGCGCAACTTATGCTGTTCAATGACGCTTTTTCTTAAGGCGTAATTCCAGACGGCAGAGGTATATCTGCCATTACGCAGCAGGCGCAGAAAGACCTCCTGTGGTTTCTGCTGGCCAAACTGGTCATGCTTCACTTTTGGCGAGGTGATATCAATGTGGCCATCTTCATAGACGCAGGAGTTAAAACAGAAAAGATCCGTTTCAGGATGCTTCTCCGCCACCATTGCCAGCTCAGTGACGAGGCCATCAACCACGACATCATCCGGGTCACAGAAAAAGAGAAACTGACCCTTTGCCAGTGCAATGCCGGTGTCCCGTGCATTGCCGAGGCCGCCATTTTCAATGGTGATCACTTTCACCTGAGAAAGGTGCGCATAATTCTGTTCAATTAAGGCTAATGTTCCATCAGTAGATCCATCATTCACAATGATTATTTCATTGGGCGCTTTAACCTGGCGTAATAACGAATCGACGCACTCTACAATATATTTCTCAACATTGTAGGTTGGAATAATAACGGATAACAGGATGTCAGACATATGCAATTCTCTGCTGTTAGAAAATGACAATACGATTCACCTGCCTGATGCAGGTTCTGACCAGAGGCGAAACGTCGAAAAGAGTAAGGCGCGATTATTATGATTGCTTTCATTGAGCCCGATTATCTTAAACCTGTAATGCGAAAAAAGACCAGCCGTAAAAATCATCTTAATGTTTCATGTGAGCATCACTCTTAACGAAAGTGCATCTATAGCCCGCAGTAATGTTAAAACCGTTGAGGATCGATTTAAATTAGCCCTGCAAAGCAGACGTAACCAGATTCAGAAATCTGTAAGCGAACATCTGAAACGATGAATAAGTTCAGCATTCCTTCATTATTATTACAGTTTGCTTTCTGCAATAAATCTTAATCTTTGGCAGAGGCTGCCGCAGATAAGCTGATTCTGTGCTGCTTCGTCGCGCTATTTTGTCAGCCGTTGCGCTTTATGGCCGCGCCACTCTCAGAAAAAATGATTAAGCAATCAGACGAAAGATATTTTTTCTGCTCAACCGACACATTTTGACGATCTCGTATCATGCCCCTTAATGAATTGTTCCGCTGCCAGCGCTTAATTTAAGAATTATCGGAAGCGGCGATGCTGACATCTGTCGCAACGCCTTCTATTTGCAGATTTCACCCTTACTTTGCCGGATAAATCATTTAAGCCCACTCCCCTGCTCTGACAGTATGAAGGCATAAGTTCTCAACATTTGATAATCAATAACTTTTAGTTATAAGGAGTGATGATGCGAGTTATTACGCTGGCAGGCAGCCCACGATTCCCCTCCCGCTCAACCTCACTGCTGACGCTGTGTCAGCACAAGCTGGAGGCGCGTGGTATTGAAGTCATTCCGTGGAATATTCACAACTTTCAGCCTGACGATTTAATCAATGCGCGTTTTGATGCACCTGCGCTTCTCGCCCTGCGTGACGATCTGGCTTCGGCTGATGGACTGATTATTGCGACACCTATCTATAAAGCGTCGTTTTCGGGTGCGCTGAAGACGCTGCTCGATCTGCTGCCTGAACGCGCACTGGAACACAAAGTCGTTTTACCGCTGGCCAGCGGCGGCAGTGCCGGTCATATGCTGGCGCTGGACTACGCCCTGAAGCCGGTGCTCAGCGCCTTAAAAGCGCAGGAGATCCTGCATGGTGTTTATGCCGAGGATCATCAGATCAGTCATTACGACCGTCAGCCCGAACTGCAGGATTCACTGTCACAGCGCCTGGATGAGGCCGTCTCCGCCTTCTGGCTGGCACTGACCCGTCACCACCATCCCGTTGCGCAAGCGGTATAAGGAAGCGATCGATGAAGCTGAGATTAGGAAAGTGGCTGGTGGCCGGACTTCTGCTGGCCGGCCTCCAGGTACAGGCCGCCGAATCCGATCCGTCTGAGATTCGCATCGGCTATCAGAAAGGTTCGGTCAGCATGGTGCTGGCGAAGTCACATCAGTTACTGGAGAAGCGTTTTCCCCATACCCGGATTAAGTGGATCGAGTTCCCTGCAGGTCCGCAAATGCTGGAAGCGCTGAATATCAACAGTATCGACCTGGGCAGTACCGGTGATCTTCCCCCGCTGTTTGCCCAGGCCGCGGGCGCGGATCTGCTCTATGTTGGCGCGGAGCCGCCAAAACCCAAAGCGGAAGTGATTCTGGTGCCAAAAAGCAGCCCGCTGAAACAGGTTGCGGATCTGAAAGGCAAGAAAGTGGCTTTCCAGAAAGGCTCCAGCTCTCACAACTTACTGCTGCGCGCCTTACAGCAGGCGGGTCTGACCTTTAAAGACATCACGCCGGTCTATCTCACCCCCGCCGATGCGCGCGCCGCCTTCCAGCAGGGTGACGTTGATGCCTGGGCAATCTGGGACCCCTACTATTCATCGGTGCTGCTGCAGGGGAATTCGCGCCTGCTGATTGATGGCAGCTCCCTTAATCTTACCGGCTCCTTCTATTTAGCGACCCGCAGCTATGCCGAAGCCCATGGCGCGTTTATTCAGCAGGTGCTCGACACCTTCAGCTCTGCTGACGCGCTGACAATCAGCCAGCGTCAGCAGAGCACCACGTTACTGGCACAGGCGATGGGCTTGCCCGAACCGGTCATCGCCAGCTACCTCAGCCATCGGCCGCCAACCCGCATTTCGCCGGTCAGTGCCGAAACCGCGGCCGCCCAGCAGCGTACCGCTGACCTGTTCTATGCCAATCATCTCTTGCCAGTAAAAGTGACGATTCAGGATCGCATCTGGCATCCGCATACCGTGACGCAATAAGGAGCAACAATGAGCGTATCCATTTTCTGGTTCCTGCCGACGCATGGCGACGGCCACTATCTTGGTACTGCCGAAGGGGGGCGACCCGTTGACCACGCCTACCTGCAACAGGTGGCACAGGCCGCTGACCGCCTCGGTTTTGGTGGCGTACTGATCCCGACCGGCCGCTCCTGTGAAGATGCCTGGCTGGTTGCCGCCTCGCTGATTCCGGTGACGCAGCGCCTGCGATTCCTGGTGGCGTTGCGTCCTGGGGTGATTTCACCAACCCAGGCAGCGCGTCAGGCCGCCACGCTGGACCGTCTTTCTAACGGACGTGCGCTGTTTAATCTGGTGACCGGCGGCGATCCGGAAGAGCTGGCGGGCGACGGCGTGTTTCTCGATCACCGCGAGCGTTACGCGGAATCCGCCGAGTTTACCCGCGTCTGGCGTCGGGTGCTGGAAGGCGAAACCGTCGATTATGAAGGCAAGCACGTGAAGGTTCGCGGTGCGCGTCTGATGTTTAACCCGGTGCAGCAGCCTCGTCCCCCGCTGTGGTTTGGTGGCTCTTCTGAACCCGCCCAGGAGCTGGCGGCCGAACAGGTCGATGTTTACCTCACCTGGGGCGAACCCCCTGCGCAGGTTAAAGAGAAGATTGATCAGGTGCGCGCGAAAGCGGCAGCCCAGGGGCGCACCGTCCGGTTCGGCATCCGTCTGCATGTGATCGTGCGTGAAACCAATGAAGAGGCCTGGCAGGCCGCAGACAAACTGATTGCCAATGTGGATGACGCCACCATCGCGAAAGCGCAGGCGGCGTTCCAGCGGGCAGACTCTGTGGGGCAGCGCCGGATGGCCGCACTGCATGGCGGTCGCCGCGACAAGCTCGAAATCAGCCCTAACCTGTGGGCAGGCGTCGGCCTGGTGCGCAGCGGAGCCGGGACCGCGCTGGTCGGCGATGGTCCGACCGTGGCCGCTCGCATCAAAGAGTATGAAGCGCTGGGCATTGAGACCTTTATCCTGTCGGGTTATCCGCACCTGGAAGAGGCTTATCGCGTCGGCGAACTGCTGTTCCCGCATCTTGATCTGCAGGTTCCACTGGTGCCCCAGCCGCGCGTGGTTCAGGCACATGGTGAAGCGGTAGCCAACGATTTTACCCCTGAGAAAAAAGTCGCCCGGGGCTGAGGAGAGCATGATGACCAGAACCCGAAAACGCCTTGCTGATACGCTGGTGCCCTGGCTGCTGCCGACGCTGCTGGTGGTGGTGTGGCAGATTGCCTCGCAAACCGGCTGGTTATCGACCCGTATTCTGCCCGCACCGGAGAAAATTGTGACCACCTTCTGGCAGCTGACCGCCAGTGGTGAACTCTGGCAGCACCTGGCGATCAGTAGCTGGCGGGCGCTGATCGGCTTCAGTATCGGCGGTTCTATCGGCCTGCTGCTCGGGCTGATTACCGGCACCTCCAGAACCGGTGAACGACTGCTGGATACCTCGGTACAGATGCTGCGCAATGTGCCGCATCTGGCGCTGATCCCGCTGGTAATCCTCTGGTTCGGTATTGATGAGTCCGCCAAGATCTTTCTGGTGGCGCTGGGGACGCTGTTCCCAATCTACCTGAATACTTATCACGGCATCCGCAACATCGATCGCGGGCTGGTTGAGATGGCGCGCAGCTATGGCCTTTCCGGCTGGAGCCTGTTTATCCAGGTGATCCTGCCAGGCGCGCTGCCCAATATCATGGTCGGCGTGCGTTTCGCGCTGGGCCTGATGTGGCTGACGCTGATTGTCGCAGAGACCATCTCTGCCAACGCGGGTATCGGCTATCTGGCCATGAACGCGCGTGAATTCCTGCAGACCGATGTGGTGGTGGTCGCCATTATTCTTTACGCCCTGCTCGGCAAACTGGCGGATGTCGCCGCGTTGTTGCTTGAACGTGTCTGGCTGCGCTGGCATCCCGCTTATCAACTGAAGGAGGAGAACGCATGAGCCAGACTCTCTCACCGGCGCGCCTCAACACCGGCACCCCGGTTGGCGTTAACGGCGTCAGCAAACAGTATGGCAGCCGCACCATTCTCAATAAGATTGACCTGCATATTCCCTCAGGTCAGTTTGTGGCGGTGGTGGGCCGCAGCGGCTGTGGTAAAAGCACGCTGCTGCGCCTGCTGGCCGGTCTCGAACAGAGCTCCAGCGGTGAACTGCTGGCAGGCAATGCGCCGCTGCAGTCGGCTCGTGAAGATACCCGCCTGATGTTTCAGGATGCGCGACTGCTGCCGTGGAAAAAAGTGATCGATAACGTCGGGCTGGGTCTGCGCGGACGCGAATGGCGCAGCGCGGCGCTGGATGCGCTGGCGGCGGTAGGCCTCGCCGATCGGGCTGATGAGTGGCCAGCCGCCCTCTCCGGCGGCCAGAAACAGCGCGTCGCACTGGCCAGGGCGCTGATCCACCGGCCCGGTTTACTGCTGCTGGATGAACCGCTGGGGGCGCTGGATGCCCTGACACGCATTGAAATGCAGGGATTGATTGAGTCACTGTGGCAGCAGCATCACTTTACCGTGCTGCTGGTTACGCATGATGTCAGTGAAGCGGTGGTGATGGCAGATCGCGTGCTGTTAATCGAAGAGGGTCAGATCGGGCTGGATCTGCTGGTGGATCTGCCCCGTCCCCGCCGTCGCGGATCGGCGCGGCTGGCCGAGCTGGAAGCGGAGGTACTGGATCGGGTCATGCAGCGTACGGAGCGACCGCAGCCGGTTCGTTACGCGCAGCAGCGCTGAAAAAGGGGAGTGTCTCAGACGCTCCCCTTTTTAATTATCAGGCGTTCAGTGCCCGGGTAATTTTTTCGTAGAGGTCGCCAGAGAGTTTATCCAGCTCCAGCAGCTGCTCCAGTGCCTGGCGCATCATCGCCTGACGGCCTTCGTCATAACGTTTCAGGCGAATCAGCGGCTCCACCATCCGTGCCGCAACCTGCGGATTGCGGGTGTTGAGGTCGGTAAGCATCTCCACCAGGAACTTGTACCCGCTGCCATCTTTAGCATGGAAGGCGGCCGGGTTAGCCGAGGCAAAGGCACCCACCAGCGAGCGAACACGGTTCGGATTACTCATGGTGAAGGAGCGATGATTCAGAAGCTGGCGCACGTTGCGCATCACGTTAGCGGCCGGACTGGTCGCCTGCAGCACAAACCATTTATCCATCACCAGACCATCCTGATGCCAGCGCTCATCGTAAGCTGCCAGCAGCGCATCACGGCACGGTAACTGTGCCGCAACTGCAGCAGAAAGCGCCGCCAGCGCATCGGTCATGTTGGTCGCCTGGTGATACTGGGTCTGCACCAGTTTATCCGCCAGCTGCGCATCACTGAAGGCGAGATAGGTCAGGCAGATATTTTTCAGGCTGCGCTGACCAATCGCGTCATGCTCCACGCGGTATTCAGGCTGCTGATTGGCGTTGTAGATCGCAAAAAACTCATCGGCCAGTTCGCGTGCCAGCGTGCGTTGCAGCGCGTCGCGCACCAGCGCAATCGCCTGCGGATCGATAGTATCAAACAGCTCGGCAATCTCATTTTCCGACGGCAGCGTCAGAATCAGCGCGGTCAGTGCCGGGTCGCAGTCGGTATCCAGCAGCACCGCGCGGAAGGCGTCGGCGACATGCAGCGGCAGTGACAGATGCTGGCCCTGCTGATAGCGGGCGACATTCAGACGGATATAGGTCGCCAGCAGGCTCTGAGCCGCATCCCAGCGGGAGAAGTCGTTGCGTGCATGACGCATCAGGAAGGTGAGCTGAGCATCACTCCATTTGTAATCAAGCTTCACCGGGGCAGAGAATTCGCGCAGCAGCGACGGCACCGGCTGGAAGTAGACGTTATCGAAAATAAAGGTCTGGAACTCCTCGGTAACATTCAGCACATGATGTACCGGATGACCATTATTCTGCAGCGGGATCACCTTGCCTTCGCCATCGTAGAGTTCAATATCCAGCGGGATATGCAGCGGCAGCTTCTCTTTCTGATCGGCAGTCGCAGGCGTGTGCTGCGTGACGTGCAGCGTATACTGCTCCAGCTCCGGGTTGTAATCGTCGCGCACGGTCAGCACCGGCGTACCGGACTGGCTGTACCAACGGCGGAACTGCGACAGGTCAACATTTGAAGCATCTTCCATCGCCTGAACAAAATCATCGCAGGTGGCGGCGCTACCGTCGTGGCGATCAAAATAGAGTTTCATGCCCTTCTGGAAGTTCTCTTCACCCAGCAGGGTGTGCATCATACGGATCACTTCTGACCCTTTTTCATACACCGTCAGGGTATAGAAGTTGTTCATCTCGATGACCTGATCCGGACGGATCGGGTGTGCCATCGGGCTGGCATCTTCGGCGAACTGCGCACCGCGTACGATACGCACGTTATCAATTCGGTTCACCGCGCGTGAACCCAGATCAGAGCTGAACTCCTGATCGCGGAACACCGTCAGCCCCTCTTTCAGGCTGAGCTGGAACCAGTCGCGGCAGGTCACGCGGTTACCGGTCCAGTTATGGAAATATTCGTGACCGATAACCGCTTCAATGCCCAGGTAATCTTTGTCCGTCGCCGTTTCCGCTTTAGCCAGCACATATTTGGCATTGAAGACGTTAAGGCCTTTGTTCTCCATGGCGCCCATGTTGAAGAAGTCCACCGCCACGATCATAAAGATGTCGAGGTCATACTCCAGACCGAAACGCTCTTCATCCCACTTCATGCTGTTTTTCAGCGAGGTCATCGCCCAGTCGGCACGGTCGAGGTTACCGCGATCGACGAAGATCTCCAGCGCCACATCACGTCCTGAACGGGTGGTGAAGCTGTCGCGCAGCACGTCGAAATCGCCCGCCACCAGCGCAAACAGGTAGCAGGGTTTCGGGAACGGATCCTGCCACTTCACCCAGCTGCGACCCTGCTCATCCCGGCCGCTATTAATCCGGTTACCGTTGGAGAGCAGGAATGGATAGCGCTCACCGTCGGCATAAATGGTGGTGGTAAAGCGCGCCAGCACGTCGGGGCGATCAAGATACCAGGTAATATGACGGAAGCCTTCAGCCTCACATTGGGTGCAGAGCGCCTCGCCCGATTTGTACAGCCCTTCCAGCGCGGTGTTCTGGTCCGGATGAATATCGTTAATAATTTTCAGGGTGAAGCTTTCCGGCAGCTGGCTGATGACCAGTGCGCCCTCTTCTTCACGGAAGGCCGTCCAGGCTTGCCCGTCGACCTCCAGCGCAATCAGCGTTAACGCTTCGCCGTCCAGTCGCAGCTCAGCCTGGCTGTCGCCCAGTCGTTTAACCTGGCTGATGGCCGTTACACGAGTGGTGGACGCATCCAGTTCAAAAGTTAAATCGATATCGGTGATGGTGTACTCAGGCGCACGGTAGTCGTGGCGATACTTGATTTGGGGCTGTTGCGTCATATTGCGTCTCGCGTTGTTATAAGTTTACCGGCAAAGTCTAAGCTTGTTACTACAAGCTTGCCACGCACAATGCACCTAAAGGGTGAAATGGCTACACTTTGTTAACAATGGCACAGATTGGCCTCGACCCGCCCGTCTGAAATATGCTGTGATCGGCTTCAGATAGTGAATTATACTTTTGCGTCTTTATGACTGTGTACAACACCGGGCTCTGCGCCACCGAACAGGATGCTGAAACGCGCCATGACAGGACATGCTTCCCCGATACTGACCTCGCTGCTGGATACGGACGCCTATAAGCTCCATATGCAGCAGGCCGTTTTCCACCGCTATCATGACATAACGGTGGCGGCGGAGTTTCGCTGCCGCGGCGACGAACTGCTGGGTCTCTACGCTGACGAAATTCGTGACGCGATAACCGCAATGCAACACCTGGCGCTGACTGATGATGAAGCGACCTGGTTGTCTCACCTTCCCTTCTTCCGGCAGGATTACCTCAGCTGGTTACGCCAGTTCCGCTATAACCCGGATCAGGTTGAGGTGCGCAATCACCATGGCAAGCTGGAACTCCGTATTCAGGGGCCGTGGCGCGAAGTGATCATGTGGGAGGTGCCGCTGCTGGCGCTGATCAGTGAGATTGTGCATCGTCATCGCACGCCGCAGGTCACTACTCAGCAGGCACTTGACCACTTACATCAGAAACTCGGCGACTTTAAAGGCCAGCTTGCTGACCTTGATATGTCACGCTTCCGCCTGATGGATTTCGGCACCCGTCGTCGCTATTCGCAGGATGTGCAGCAGTCGATCGTCTCAACGCTGAAACAGGATTTTCCGTGGCTGATTGGCACCAGTAACTATGATCTGGCGCGCCGTCTGTCACTGACGCCAGTGGGAACACAGGCGCATGAGTGGTTCCAGGCCTTCCAGCAGATCAGTCCGGTACTGGCCAACAGCCAGCGCGCGGCGCTACAGGCGTGGCTGGATGAGTATGACGATAAGCTGGGCATCGCCCTGACCGATTGCATCGCCATGGACGCATTCCTGCGTGATTTCGGTCCGGTGTTTGCCCGCCGCTATCAGGGACTGCGCCACGACTCCGGCGATCCGGTCGAATGGGGCGAGAAAGCCCTCGCCCACTACCAGAAGCTGGGTATCGATCCGCAAAGCAAACACCTGGTCTTTTCTGACAACTTAAATCTCGACAAAGCGCTGGCGCTTTACCGCCACTTTGGTCAGCGGACGAACGTGGTGTTCGGCATCGGAACCCGCCTCACCTGCGATATTCCGGGCGTGACGCCACTGAATATCGTTATCAAACTGGTGCAGTGCAATGGCAAGCCGGTGGCGAAACTCTCAGACAGCCCGGGCAAAACCATCTGCCAGGATAAAGCCTTTGTCAGGGCCCTGCGTAAAGCTTTTGATCTGCCGCTGGTGAAAAAAGCGAGTTAATCCTCTTCTTACCGGGGCGTTGATACGCCCCGCCTCTGCTGTAATAAATCTGCTTTCCCCCTGAATTTTGCTTGTTTCCTGAAGACTCGCAAGTAACATAGCAAAACCCCGGATGGGGCAACTTTTTTACTCACTTCTTCTATATAGAGAGATATTTATGAGCGTAGTGCCTGTAGCGGACGTACTGCACGGTCGCGTCGCGGTTGACAGTGAAGTCACCGTACGTGGTTGGGTGCGTACCCGAAGAGATTCCAAAGCCGGTCTTTCCTTCATCGCTGTCTATGACGGCTCCTGCTTTAATCCCGTTCAGGCTGTCGTCAATAATTCTCTGAATAATTATCAGGATGAAGTGTTGCGTCTGACTACGGGCTGTTCCGTTATCGTCACCGGTAAAGTGGTGGCCTCACCGGGTCAGGGCCAGGCGTTTGAGATTCAGGCGACCAGCCTGGAAGTCGTGGGCTGGGTGGAAGATCCCGACAGCTACCCGATGGCGGCGAAACGCCACAGTATCGAGTATCTGCGCGAAGTGGCTCACCTGCGTCCGCGCACCAACCTGATTGGCGCGGTCGCCCGTGTTCGCCACACCCTGGCGCAGGCGCTGCATCGCTTCTTCCATGAAAATGGCTATTTCTGGGTCTCGACGCCGCTGATTACCGCCTCCGATACCGAAGGTGCCGGCGAAATGTTCCGTGTCTCTACGCTGGATATGGAAAACCTGCCGCGTAACGATCAGGGCAAAGTTGACTTCAGCGAAGATTTCTTTGGTAAAGAGGCGTTCCTGACCGTTTCCGGTCAGCTGAATGGCGAAACCTATGCCAGCGCCCTGTCGAAGATCTACACCTTCGGTCCGACGTTCCGCGCAGAGAACTCCAACACCAGCCGCCACCTGGCGGAATTCTGGATGCTGGAGCCGGAAATCGCCTTTGCCTCACTGGATGATGCCGCTGCACTGGCCGAATCAATGCTGAAGTATGTCTTCAACGCGGTGCTTGAAGAGCGTGCCGATGACATGGCCTTCTTTGCTGAGCGGGTAGATAAAGAGGCGGTTGAGCGTCTGCAGCGTTTCATCACCACCGATTTCGCGCAGGTGGATTACACCGATGCGGTTGAGATCCTGATGAAATGCGATCAGACCTTCGAAAACCCGGTTTCCTGGGGTATTGACCTCTCCTCTGAGCATGAGCGTTACCTGGCCGAGAAACATTTTAAAGCGCCGGTGGTGGTGAAAAACTATCCGAAGGACATTAAAGCGTTCTATATGCGCCTGAATGACGATGGCAAAACCGTGGCGGCGATGGATGTTCTGGCGCCAGGCATTGGTGAGATCATTGGCGGTTCACAGCGTGAAGAACGTCTGGATGTCCTGGATGCGCGTCTGGAAGAGATGGGTCTGAATAAAGAAGATTACTGGTGGTATCGTGACCTGCGTCGCTACGGTACCGTGCCACATTCTGGCTTTGGATTAGGCTTTGAACGTTTAATCGCCTATGTCACCGGCGTACAAAATGTCAGGGACGTAATCCCCTTCCCGCGCACCCCACGCAACGCGAGTTTCTGATATTCGGCATTAAATATAAGAAATTCATATATATAACGAGGTCGGCACTGCCGGCCTTTTTTTATTTTTGTAATTTTTGAGTTCTCTCACAAAGTTCCGTGTTTTTTACATTTTGTAATACATATTTTCTTACTGAAACAAGATTACGAGTTTAGTAGCATTTAAGCGCTAGAATTACGGCGGGTGGGATGGAAAGATGCGTGCAGACACAGGAAGACACCAAACTTCGTTCAGGGTTCCCGTAAAGGTTTCTTGACGGCAGTGGCAGGTGTACAAATAACTCCAATGAGGGTAATGAATAATGATGAAGCGCAATATTCTTGCAGTGGTTATCCCTGCTCTGTTAGCCGCCGGCGCAGCAAACGCTGCAGAAATCTATAACAAAGACGGCAACAAACTGGACCTGTACGGTAAAGCTGTTGGCCTGCATTATTTCTCTGATGACTCAGGCAACGACGGTGACAAATCTTATGTTCGTTTCGGCTTTAAAGGCGAAACCCAGATTAATGACCAGCTGACCGGTTACGGCCAGTGGGAATACAACGTTCAGGCGAACAACTCTGAAGGTTCTGATGCACAGAATGGCAACAAAACCCGTCTGGGCTTTGCCGGTCTGAAATTCGGCGATGCTGGCTCAATCGACTACGGCCGTAACTACGGTGTGGTTTATGATGCAATCGGCTGGACCGATATGCTGCCAGAGTTCGGTGGTGATTCAGGATATTCCGATAACTTCATGAACGGCCGTAGCACAGGCCTGCTGACCTACCGCAACACCAACTTCTTCGGCCTGGTTGATGGCTGGGACTTCGCAGTTCAGTATCAGGGTAAAAACGAGCGCACCGGTACCGACGGCCTGCGTCGCTCCAACGGCGACGGCTACGGTGTGTCAACCTCTTATACCTCACCAATCGGTCTGGGTATCGTAGGTGCTTATAGCAGCAGCGATCGTACTAATGCTCAGGCAGCAGGCGCACAGACAACTGTTACACCTAGCCAGGCTAATGGCGGCGGTGCTGCAGTTACCACTGTCACCGGTCAGGGTGCTGGTAAACGTGCTGAAAACTGGGCAACGGCAATCAAGTACGATGCAAACAACGTTTACCTGGCTGCAATGTATGGCGAGACACGCAATTCAACACCAGTTACTGCTACCGGTACTCTGGCTAACGGCAACGCGTTCTCTACCACTGGCTTTGCAAACAAAGCACAGAACATTGAACTGGTTGCACAGTATCAGTTCGACTTCGGTCTGCGTCCATCCATTGCCTATGTACAGTCTAAAGGCAAGGACATTGAAGGCGTGGGCGATGCTGACCTGATTAAATACATCGACGTTGGCGCGACTTACTACTTCAACAAAAACATGTCGACCTATGTGGACTATCAGATCAACCAGCTGAATGACAACAACCGCTTGGGTCTGAACACAGACGACGTGGTTGGTGTTGGCCTGGTTTACCAGTTCTAATTCCGCTTAAAACATGTTGAAAAACGGGGCTACGGCCCCGTTTTTTTATGGCTGCTATTCCCGACAGGTGCGTTTTTCCTCGCGCCGTTACCCCGCTTTAATCACTACCTTTCCCCGTCGCGCAATCCACACTGCAAAATGTATGAATTTGTCTCGCAAACGGTTGGCATTTGTCTGGCCGGACGCTAACCTGAGAGCTCTCTTGCTTAAGTTCACGCTAATGGACCTGACACATGTTTGAATCGATCTCTGCTGCACCCGCCGATCCTATTCTTGGGCTGGCCGATCTGTTTCGTGCTGACGACCGCCCGGAAAAAATCAATCTGGGTATCGGCGTCTATAAAGACGAAACCGGCAAGACCCCGGTGCTGACCAGTGTTAAAAAAGCTGAGCAATATCTGCTGGAAAATGAAACCACCAAAAACTATCTCAGCATTGATGGCCTGGCTGATTTCGCCCGCTGCACGCAGGCCCTGCTGTTTGGCAACCAGAGCCCGCTAATCACCGCTGGCCGCGCTCGCACGGCTCAGACACCGGGTGGTACCGGTGCGCTACGCGTTGCAGCCGATTTCCTCGCCACGCAAACTTCGGTGAAGCGGGTCTGGATCAGCAATCCGAGTTGGCCGAATCACAACAACGTGTTCAATGCTGCCGGTCTTGAAGTCTGTGAATACCACTATTATGACGCTGCAAACCATACGCTCGATTTCGATGGCATGGTGGCGTCACTTAAACAGGTTCAGCCAGGCGACGTGGTGCTGTTCCACGGCTGCTGCCATAACCCGACCGGTATCGACCCCACCGCCGAGCAGTGGCAACAGCTGGCGCAGCTGTCACAGGCCAATGGCTGGCTGCCGTTGTTTGACTTCGCTTACCAGGGTTTTGCCCGTGGTCTGGAGGAAGATGCAGAAGGCCTGCGTATTTTTGCCGCCTCGCATCAGGAACTGATCGTCGCCAGCTCTTACTCCAAGAATTTCGGCCTGTATAACGAGCGTGTTGGTGCCATCACGCTGGTTGCCGCCGAAGCAAGCGTGGCTGATACCGCGTTCAGTCAGGTGAAGTACACCATTCGCGCGAACTACTCCAATCCGCCGGCACATGGCGCCGCCATCGTCGCCACCATTCTGGGCAACGATACCCTGCGTACCATCTGGGAGCAGGAGCTGTCGGACATGCGCCAGCGTATTCAGCGCATGCGCCAGCTCTTTGTAAATACCCTGGCGGAAAAAGGCGCACAGCGCGACTTCAGCTTTATTATTAAGCAGAACGGCATGTTCTCGTTCAGTGGCTTAACCAAAGAGCAGGTCATTCGCCTGCGTGAAGAGTTTGGCGTTTACGCGGTGAACTCAGGTCGGGTGAATGTGGCGGGCATGACGCCAGACAATATGTCGGCGCTGTGCGAAGCGATTGTCGCCGTGCTGTAAGCAGGATGACAGAATTGAAAAATGGGCCTGCTGGCCCATTTTTTATTGCAGGAAAGGATTACTGATGCGTTCATGCCCCAGCGTAGAAATCGGGCCGTGACCGGGCAGAAAAGTGACATCATCGCCCAGCGGCAGCAGTTTCGTGCGGATAGCATTGATTAACTGCTGATGATCGCCCTGCGGGAAGTCTGTGCGTCCCACACCACCATTAAAAATCACGTCACCTGAAATCAGTAACCTTCCTGGCCGATCGAAGAACACCACGTGGCCAGGCGAATGGCCCGGACAGTGCAGGACTTCCAGCGTGGTCAGCCCTACCTGTACGCTCTCCCCCTCTTCCAGCCAGCGATCGGGGGTAAAAGGCGCGCATTCATCAAGTCCGAACATCCGGCTCTGGGTAGGCAGCGCTTCCAGCCAGAATGCATCACGCTTTTGTGGTCCGACAATCGGAATCTGCCAGAAGGCAGCCAGCTCGACGGCGGCCCCGACGTGATCAAGGTGTCCATGAGTCAGCAGAATCCGGGAAGGTTTAAGTTGGCGTTGTTCCAGCGTCTCTTTGATCAGATCGGCATCGCCGCCTGGATCAACCAGCGCGGCTTCACGAGTGGACTCGCACCAGATAACTGAACAGTTCTGGGCAAACGCGGTAACAGGAATAATGTGGTAATTCATAACGCTCCATGACCGGCTCACGCAGCGTTGCCGGTGTCATTACCAGTGCCTGATCGGCCCGGTATCAATATGTACAAAGTTACTGCGGGGATAATATCCTACACCACCCGCACGCAGAGATAACGCCGCTTTGCGTACATTGGCCAGAGAAACCCCTTCGATATGGAAATCCATTGCCTGGCCTTTGGTATGATAGCTGTGCTTTGCCACCCCAGGACCGCTCTCACGTAACATGTTGTTGGTTGCCAGTGAACGGTAGCCCGAAACCAGCTGTATCGGTTTACGCATTCCCAGCAGCGCCTGCAGGCGGAAGATTTGATCAAACAGGTGCGGATCGATGCTTTTCACTTTATTGGCGCGATAGTCACGGAAAAAGTGATTTAATCGTGACAACTCATCCTTGTCGTAACTCTTACCATTAAAAAACTCAGTTTTAAGGGTTTCACCGGTATGAAGATTATTAAGCATCAATACACGCGGGCGAGAGGTAGAAAGCGAGGCCCTTGCAGAAGCGGGTAATAATGCCAGACCGGCGGCGGCGCTACCGCACAGCAGTAGTTTGCGACGAAAAGAATCAATAGTAGACATGTAACGATTTACCTGAGAGTGAAGCCATAGAAATGTGCAAAAAGCGCACAGCCCGAACCATAACTTTCTCTCAGTAGAGCGTCAACCCATCTGCAACCTGTTTGCGTGGCGATCCCTGCAGGAATCGCCATTTGATAATATTTTTCTGAATAACCGGCACGCCGCTAACGATTTAAAATCAATCACTAGAGCAGCAATTGCTCAGCCCGACTCAGTGCCTGACTGCCCGAACGCGCGGTGTCATCATAATTGTAAATATCTGTGCGGAACTGCGGTTTGCCATCATCAGCCACCCACGCCGTCAGATAATAGAGATTGACCGGGATGCGATGGCGAATAGGCACGTAGCGGGTGTCACCCTCTTTTAACGTGCTGGAGATGCGGGCATCGTTCCAGCCCGCGTCCTGCAGTAATAAGCCCGCCAGTTCGGACGCTTTATTCACCCGGACGCAGCCTGAGCTGAGCGCGCGGATATCCCGCTGGAACAGGTTGTGGTTCGGCGTGTCGTGCAGATAGATCGCATCTGAGCTGGGCATATTAAATTTATAGCGGCCCAGCGCATTCGCCACACCCGGTGCCTGAATCAACCGATAGGGGAACGATGAAGCGGTGACCATGCGCCAGTCGATCATGCTGGGATCGATCACTTCAGCATCAGCGCTCCAGCCCGACAGCAGGGTATAACCGTGCTTATAGAGATAGGTCGGATCCTGCTTCACTTTCGGAATGATATCTTTGCGCACCAGCGTGGTTGGCACATTCCACGGCGGGTTCAGCACCACATTATTCAGCGCGCTGCGCATCAACGGCGTTTTGCGATCGGGACGCCCGACGATGACGCGTGATGAGAGGATCTTGTTGCCGTTGTTGTAATAAATCAGCGAGTAGTTGGCGATGTTCACCATAATGCCGTTGTGCATATCGTCCGGCAGCAGGCGCAGTCGCTGAATGTTCAGCGCCAGCAACGAAGCACGCATCTGCGGAGAGACGTTAAGCCACTGCCGCGTTCTGGCACCGATAGCACCGTCGCCATCCAGTCCCTGCCACTGCTGGAAACGCTTCACACCCGCCACCAGCGTCTCGTCATAGACATTGGCGGTGTTCCCTTCCAGCGTCTGACTCTGAACGTTACCCGGCGATTGCAGTGAAGGCGCAGACAGATCGGTGACTGGCGCGGCAGAAGGGCTGACCGCAACCGGCTGGTCGCTGTGGGTCACTGGTGAGGCGGCCACCGGCACCGCATCGTCATCCGGTGCCGGCGCATTAACCTGCGCCGTTAACATGCCGCTGCGCTGCAGGATTTCACGCAACGCAGGCACATCGTCACTGACCTGTCCCGGACGCAGCGTTTCACTGCTCTTCAGCTGCGGCCAGGGCTGCTTATCACCTAACAGGGTTTTCAGCGCGGCGTGCATCGGCTGATACTGCGGGTGCTGCGGCTGCAGTGACGCAATAAACGTGTTGCCCGATCCTGCATTGACCGCGTTCTGCCACTGATTCACGACCGCCACCGACGGCTGTGTCAGCCGGTAGGGAACATTGCTGTAAAGCCAGGTTTCACCCTGCGTCGGCACATTCGAAACAAATTGCAGATAGCCCAGCATCGCATCGGACAGCGCGACATCCCGGGCAAAGCCGGTGATCGCCGGGTTTGTCAGACGCTCAATCCAGCGCGTGAACTGTGGCTGAACACCAGAAAGCGCCACTTCAGCCAGCTGCTGCTGAAATTTTTGTATCGCCTGGGGATCCTGCCAGAGCGGTTGCATATGGCGGGATGCATAGAGCGTCGCCAGCGGTGCCAGATAAAACGGCTGATCGGCGCTGGAAAACGCCTGCCGGATGCGTTGCTGACTTTCGGAAACGGAGATAGCCGCCTGCGTTGTCCCGGGCAAAGCGGCGATAACAGCGGCCTGCGGTAGCGTAAATGGAACAACGGTTAGCGCCAGCGCTAACAATGATAGAACGCGATGATGATTTAATTTTTTTACCAGCAACATCCCTGCCCCCTTGTTTTTCAACTTCGCAGTGTTCCCTGTATCCACTGCGACCGCGCCGTGACTCATCATGTGAGTATACAAACAAAAACGGCATTTGCCTCATGCGACAAATGCCGTAACCAGATTAACGAATGGTTCAGTTTTTGACTACGTTTCCGCCTGCGAATTTTCAGCGGTTAAATCGGGCAGCGCATCTGCGTCGCTTCCCGCCCGCACCGGCGAAGGATCGGCAGCAAAACCACGCAGACCGACCACATGCACATGCTCGGTGTTATTAAACACCTTACGCACCAGTTTGTAGGTCGTGCCTTTTTCCGGACTGATATTCTCCGGTGCTGCAATCACCAGCTGCATCTCCAGTCGCTCACAGAGTTCAAACAGCGTGGCGATGGAACGGGCATCCAGACGGGCCGCTTCATCAAGAAACAGAAGTCGGCATGGCGAAATATCTTTGCCGCGCAGACGACGGGACTCTTCTTCCCAGCTCTGCACTACCATCACCAGAATGGACATCCCGGTACCGATCGCTTCACCGGTTGAGAGCGCCCCGCTCTCTGCGCGCAGCCAGCCATCGGAACCACGGTTAACTTCCACTTCCATCTCCAGATAGTTGCGGTAGTCCAGCAGCTCCTCACCGATGGTCTGCGGCGTACGCTGCCCCATGTCGATATGCGGATTAAGACGCTGGTAGAGCTTCGCCAGCGCCTCCGAGAAGGTCAGGCGATTGCTGTTAAAGAGATCCTGATGCTGCTCGTGCTCTTCCGACAGCGTATCCAGCAGCATGGCGTGGGTTTCACGCACGTTCACGTTGAGCCGCACGCTGCGTACCTGACCAAAGCTGACGGTCTGCAGGCCCTGGTTGAGCTGGCGGATACGGTTCTGTTCACGCTGGATCGTTTTACGGATGATGTTGGCCGCACTGCGCGAACTGATTGCCAGCATCTGCTCACGTGCCGTCAGCTCTTCCGTCAGACGGTTCAGCTCGATTTCCATCTGCTCAATTGCTTCGACCGGATCGTCAGTCCGAATAATATCCTGACGAATACGCTCGCGCAGATGCTGATAAACCGCAATAAAGAACTGAATTTTACGTTCCGGACGTTTTGGATCTTCCGACAGTCGCAGCACGTCGCGCAGATGTTCGTTGTCCGCCACCGCCAGACGCAGCGCACCCAGCGCTTTATCCGACATAGAGCGCAGCTCATCGCCGCTCAGGTAGGCCAGTTCACGGCGATGCAGACGACGCTCAACGCCATTCTCTTTCACCAGACGCAGTACAGTACACCAGCCCGCTTTGGCGCTGACCACCTGCTCGCGCACCTGATGATACTGACGCTCCAGCTGACGCAGTCGCTTCTGCAGGTTATCCATCTCCGCTTCGCAGAAGGTAAGCTGTTTCTCCAGCTGATTGCGGCGGGCGCGGTTGTGACTCAGTGCCGTGTAGAGCTCGTCACGGCGAACACGCGCGCGTTCTTCCGCGCTGCTGTCAGCCTGGACGCCAATGTCCTGCATCTCCTGCTGCAGCTCTTTCAGCATGTCGCGCTTGGCGTCATAGGCGCTTTTCAGCGAGGCCAGCACCTGGGAGTATTGCGTCAGCTGCGCCTGATGTTCACGCAGGCGATCACGACTGCGGCTGCGTTCGCCCTCAGCCTGCTCCAGACGCTGACGCAGCTTATCGCTGAGATCGTTGTTGCCGTTGAGCATGCTGGCCGAGTCGTCGTAGCTGAAGTGGGCGCGACGCTGCACCACTTCTGTCAGGGCAAAGGCCTGCTGACGGGCGTTGCGCTGCTGCTGCTGCGCCTGCTGATAATCCGCCTGTAACTGCTCATGCTGTTCCGGATCGCTCTGCAACACGGCGATGATCGGTTCCAGTTTCGCCAGCTTAGCGCCATGCTGATGCAGGAAGCGCGCCGCTTCCTGTGCGGCATCGACCTGCTCGCGGATCTCTTCACAGCGATCGCCCAGCGTGTCGTCAAGCAGCAGATTGACGCGTGGCAGCAGCCGGTTTAACTGTGACACGCCCTCTTTGGCCAGCTCATACTGCTGACGCTGCTGCTGATTGTTGCTCTCATGCTGATTCAGCGCCCGCTCCAGCTCACCCCGGCGCGCGCCGAGCTGACGGATCTGCGCTTCCGGATCGGCGTCAAAGGCGACGGCCAGATGACTGCCGATAAAGCGGCTGAATGACTGATGCAGACGCTGCGTTTTCTGCACGTCGAACGACAGCGTGGCGTAGCGTTCGGCCAGCTTATCGCGCTCAAGGTGCAGCAGCTCCAGCTGATTCTCACGCGCCGCGCGGCCAAACAGCGGTATTTTCGGGAAGCGGGAGTAGCGCCACTGACGCTCCGCCACCTTCACCACCACTGCATTCTGCAGTTCATCGACGCTGAAGACGCTGTCATCGAACGACTGCGGATCACCCTCGATCAGGTAGAGATCTTCCGGACACTCTTCCAGACCATCCAGCAACTCACGAACGCGCGAGAGATCCGGCACCACAATCGCATGACGCGACGGACCGTAGAGCGCCGAGAAGTACGGCGCATCATCCAGCGTCACATCATCGTAAATCTCTGACAGCAATACGCCGCCAAAACGTTCGGCAAGCTGGGTCAGGCGCGCATCTTCCGCACCGCCTGGCTGGCTAAGACGTTCAATCTGCCGCTCGATATCACGTTTTTGAGCGGCCACTTCGTCGCGCTCGACGGTGGTTTCACGCTCACGCTCCAGCAGCTGCTGCATATATTCGGTCACGTCCTGGCTGCTGTTCAGCGCCTGGCCGGTCTGCTCGCTAAGCTGAGTCAGGATCTCCTGCGCCGCCAGCCAGTGTGGCGCACGGGCGGTCAGGCTGGTGATGCGTTCGCGCAGCTGCTCCAGCTCCTGGCGCATCATCATGCGCTGCTCACCGGCGTCGGAGACGCTGCTATTCAGCTGTTCAATCTGTGCTTCAAGCTCCTGCTGCAGGCCTGCCAGCGCATCCGCTTCATAATGCTGCCCCTGACGCTTGCAGAATTCCGCCAGCAGACGCTCCGCCTCATGCTGTTCGCGCAGACGCTGTTCCAGCTCATTGAGACGCAGACGCAGCGAAGAGAGCTGTTCGGCGTGATGACGCTGGTTGCTGGCATCACGCAGCAGTTCGCGGCCGGTTTGCCAGGCGTCCTGACGGGTCACGTCACCGGCAATGCTGGTCACCAGCGCCAGCGCCTGTTCAAACTGACTGTGCGCCGCTTCCGCCACGCTCAGCTTCTGCTCCAGGCGCAGCAACCGTTCTGTCGCCTCTTCCTCTTTGGCCTGGAAGCTTTCCTGCCATTCAGCCGCATTTTCAATGCTCAGATCGGGTAACTGGCAGAGCGTGCGGGCGCGTTCCAGCGCCTGCAATGCCTGCTGATACTGGATGGCGCGGGTTTGCTGCACGTCGAGCGCCTGCTGGAAATCGGCCAGCTGGCTTTTCAGCTCATCCACTTCCAGCTCAGCCGCTTCGGCCCGCGCTTCATTCTCTTCCTGAATTTCACGCGCTTCAGCGACCACTTCGGTCTGCTCTTCCAGCCGCAGCGTCAGATCTTCGATATCCGCATCGTAGCGCTCAATCTTCTCCTGCTGACGCATCGCCGTCTGTACCAGGTTCAGGTGATCGCTGGCGGCCTGATAATCGACTTCAAGATCGTTTTCTGCACCACTGTGCTCGGCCAGTTCGCGCGCCATCTCAACATGACGATACTGCTCGGTAGCGAGCTGCTTGCGGCTGCTGAAAAGCTCGTTGCGCAGCTGTAACGCGCTGTCGAGGTGTCCCCGACGCTCGTTGGCGTGGCGCATATAGTCAGCCGAAACGTAGCTGGTCGCCTCGGAGATCAGATGCTTGAAGAGATCGCGGTCAGACTGGGTAACGCGGATCGCCTCCAGCGTCATGCGGTTCTCGCGCAGCGCGGCTTCCATATCCTGGAACGCTTTGCGCACGCCACTGTTTTCAGGCAGCAGGTAATCACGCAGAGAGCGGGTGATGGCGCTGGAGATACCGCCATACAGCGAGGCTTCAATCAGACGATAAAACTTGCTGCGATCGCTGGCAGAGCGCAGACGACGCGGCACCACACCAAGATCAAACAGCATGGCGTGATAATCGGTGACTGAGTTATAGGCGCGGAACTGCACGCCTTCCTGCGCCTCAACCCGCTCTTTGACTTCGTTCAGCGGTAATACGCGAGCCTGACGACTGTTGAGCACTTCCGTCAGCATATCGGTTGGGTTGGTGTCGGTGGGCAGGCCATGGATACTGAATGGCTTAATATCGACCTTTTTATCGCGTCCGGCGACCTGTTGCAGACGGACACCGACCACGACACGCTGATGGCGTGAGTTCACCACATCCAGCATGGAGTAGCAGACGCCAGCCCGCAGTTTACCGTGCAGACCCTTGTCACGGGATCCTGATGTCGCGCCCGCTTCGGTGGTATTACGGAAGTGCAGCAGCGTTAAATCGGGGATCAGCGCGGTGACAAATGCCGCCATCGTGGTGGACTTACCCGCACCGTTACCGCCTGATAGCGTGGTCACTAATTCATCGAGATCAAAGGTACGGGCAAAAAAGCCGTTCCAGTTGATCAGCGTAAGCGAACGAAACTTTCCGCGCTCAATCATGCCTGTTCTTCCTCTGCGTTCTCACTCGCGTCGCCTTCCTGTCCTTCACCGTCATCGGTGTCGACTGGTGCTGTCGCGTTTTCCAGTAGCATGGCTTCGCCATCACGAATCAGACGAAGCTGCGCTTCACGGGCGTCATCACCGCCGCGCACGTCGGCACCAAAGCGGAACACCGATTCCGTGATGCGGAACTTGCTGCTGTCGTTGCCGAAAAACCACACCATGCCAAGGCGACGCAGGCGGCTCAGAGAGGCGCGCACTTTCTCCTGCAGTTTGGTGCGATCCAGATCCGAACCGGTTGAACGCTGGTTGACCAGCTTCAGCAGGCGGTTCTCATCGGCCAGAGAGAGCAGTTCGTCGTACAGCTCCTGCTGGGTGAAGATACCTTCATTGGCCAGTCGTTCCGGGCTGAGATAGAGATAGCAGAGAATCTTCCCGACCATCATGTCCAGCTCAGAGAGCACGGAACGCGGAATCAGCGTGGTTGAACGCGGACGCAGATAGAAAAAGCCTTCCGGCGCACGGATTAACTCAACGTTATAGCGGCTGTAAAACTCTTCGAGAAACGACTGGTAGTCCATCAGAAAAGCGTGATTATCCAGCTCTTCGATACCGATATGGCGTCCGGCGCGTAACTGGCTGTCCAGCGCGGGAAAAATCGGGTTGGCCAGTGCCTGTGCCAGCTTAACCGGCATCACTTGTTCAATATTTGTCGATGACATGTGCCTGCACCTTGGCTCCGTAATCATTGATGGCTTGCCATTCCACAGGCAAACCGGCTAAATCAGCTTCCGCTACGCCAAGGCGCACCGCCTGATCCACCACAATACGCGCCAGATCGAAATGGCGGGCTCGGGGATACTGGGCCAGGTAGTCGCGCATCACTGACGCGAGGTTGAGCGGTTTTTGTTGCGATTTGTAGACCTGCAGCGCTTCTTCAATCATCGCTGCCAGCTGTTCGCGGATTTCGTTGATCTCCTCGTACTCCATCTCCGGCGGCAGTTCGCCCATCACTTCGTCGTTACGCAGCGTCAGCGCCTCATCACGCATGTCATACAGGCGGTCGGCGTTGGCATAGGTCAGCGCCCAGGGCGCGTCGAAGTAATTCTGCACCGATACCCGCAGGCGCTGCGCAAAGACGCGGTTTTTATCCATGTCGATGGCGGTACGAATAAATTTATGGACGTGGCGGTCATAGCCGATCCAGAGGTCAATCGCCTGCTGGCCCCAGCTGGTAATACGGTCGAGTTTGCTTTGCAGATCAAACACCAGCTTATCGACGAAGCCCAGATCGGGACTGTCCAGCGTGGCATCCTGAATGCGCAGCAGATTTTCCTGAAGTTTGTCGCCCGCGGCTTCCAGCGTATCCTGCAGTTCACGCAGCGTTCCTGAGGTTTCAGAAAGCAGCATTTCACAGCTGGAGATGGCCGCGCGCCAGTCTTTATTCAGCAGTTCGGCGATATCATTTTTAACCGCCTGCTGCTGTTCATCCATCAGACGCTGGGTCATATCGATGCTGTCGAAGATCTCCGCCACGGAATATTTCAGCGGTGCGAAAACATTGCGGTGCCAGTGAAACTCATCGCCGTTTTCCTGCGCAGCATCGGCTGCCCGCTTAAGCTCATTGGCCACAATCGACAGCTGCATCGACAGGCGCAGAGTCGAGAACTCACGCTGGCGGATGTAATAGTCGGTGATGCCGATCGCCAGCGGCGTCAGGCGATAGATGGCATTGCCTTCCGTGATTTCGCTGGTAAAACGGTTGAGCAGGCGCTGTCGCACCATGTCGTTGATGGCGTTGTTGGCACGAACCAACACGGTTTCATGGGTTTGTTCGAAAGCTTTACTGACGTGACGGAAAGCATCAATCAGATCGCCTTCGCTCATTTCGCCATCCATCCGCTCACCGTTGAGGGTGGCGATAGCCAGCAAAAAGGCCAGACGTTCCACTGGCAGCGCAAGGGAAAAGTCATTTTTGCGCGCCCAGGAGACCAGTTCAGGTACCGTCTGGGAAAATTCACTCATAATTCGTCCTTCTGCCCGGGTTTACGCGCGGTCACGTGGATGTAGCGCCCTAAGCTCAAAAAGGGTTCCTGACGGCAGTAACGCCGCTCCATCTCAATAATTTCGTCGTCGCTTTTTGGCTCGCCCTTCGGCGGCTTCATGTAGTCACTGAACACCCGGATCCCGGCACGCTGCTCAATCACAAAGCCACACGCCTCCAGCCAGCGATAGACCTGCTCGGGGTCGCGCGGATAGTCAGGCGACAGCGTTCGCTTTTTGCGTTTGGTCAGGTTGGTGCGCAGATAGCCGAAGTTACCCAGCGTTAAGGTGCGCAATGTCAGGCCGTGCAGATTGTAAAACATCAGCGACATGACGCCCCCCGGACGCAGCAGATCGAACAGCGCTTTCAGCACCTTCTCCGGTTCAGCGACCCACTCAAGCACAGCGTGGAACAATACCAGATCCACCGGCTTATCCAAATGTTCGCCCACCTGCTGAGCGCTAATTTGTCTGAATTGCATGTTGTGGCTCACACCCTGTGCCGCCGCATTTTCCGCGGCCCGGCGCAGCATCTCGCTGGAAAGGTCGCACAGCAGAACCTGATGGCCCTGCGCAGCAAGCCCGCTGGAGACCTGGCCGACACCGCCGCCAGCATCCAGCACCGACAGCGGGTGCGGTGACAGACCGGGCAGTATCTTCTCCAGCTCATCCCAGAGGATGGCCTGGCGTATCTTCCCTTTAGTGGTGCCGTAAATATTTTGCGAAAATTTATCCGCGAGATCGTCAAAGTTACGATCCTGCATGGCATGCGCTCCGGTATGCTGCGGTGAGACTTGTGCTATTTTGTCACAGGCACCAGAAGAATGAACCTTTCATCCCCATCTTCCCTTCCGGGTGCTCTATTTTCGGACAACAGGACTCTTTTTTGATGTTATTTACCCTTAAAAAAGTTATCGGCGGGCTGCTTTTACCCTTGCCGTTTCTGCTTTTGCTGATGGCGGTTGGCATTTTACTGCTTTGGTTTACTGGCTGGCAGAAAAGCGGCAAAACCGTGATCTCCGTCAGCTGGCTGTTACTGCTGCTGCTGAGCCTGCAACCGCTGGCCGATCGTCTGCTTTTGCCGCTGGATAGCCGCTATCCGACCTGGAACGGATCAGAGAAGGTGGACTTCATTGTGGTGCTGGGCGGAGGCTATACCTTTAACCCGGCATGGGCGCCCAGCTCGAACCTGCTGAATAACAGTCTGCCGCGCGTGGCAGAAGGCGTTCGTCAGTGGCAGCGGAATCCGCAGTCGACGCTGATTTTTACCGGCGCAGCGGGCGGCACCAATCCAAAGAGTAGCGCCTGGGTAGCGGCACAGGTGGCGGAAAGTCTGGGCATTCCCCGCGAACATATTCAGATTCTCGACCAGCCCCGCGACACCGCGGATGAAGCGCAGGCGGTTAAAACCGTGGTGGGCGATCGCCCGTTTCTGCTGGTCACATCCGCGAATCATATGCCGCGGGCAATACGCTTTTTCCACGCGATTGGGTTGAAGCCAATGGCCGCTCCCGCTAATCAGCTGGCGATTACGTCACCGCTGAATGGATGGGAACGGGCGATACCCTCATCGATCTGGCTGAGTCACAGCGAACGTGCGGTCTACGAAACGCTTGGCACACTATTGCAACGGCTGAAAGGCGAGGAATCGGACTCAGCCGAGCCAGGGAAGTAATTGCGCGCGTGCATGGTCAAAACGCGGACGATTAAACGTGCCGGTCTGTACCAGATGATCAATGCAGTCCCACAGTTGATAAACCCACCGACGCCAGACAAAACCCTCTGAAACCGGCGCCCGTTGCAGGTAGCTGTGCAGCAGCGCCGTTTCTGCAGGCGAGGTATCCAGATGGATAAGATCGTATTCACGGGGTGCCCAGAGGATGGTGCCCGGCTGTGTCATCGCGATTAACTGGTCACTGCGGCTATCTTTCAGCATGCTCTGCAGCTGAATGTTGCCGTGAACCATCACACAGGGATCGTCGAAGCCGCGAAACAGATGCGCCAGTCGTGCCCGGCAGCGAAACAGAATCTGACGATCTTCCAGCGTAAAGGCTGGAGGACGCAGATAGCTCAGGGTCGCCCATAGCACCTCAACCCGTTGTGCATACCAGGCGGGCCAGCTGTTCTGCTGCGTGCTGTCCACCGTACCGACCAGGCCATGGCTGTCGAGCCGGTGCCAGGCCAGCACTCCCTCGACCACCTGTTCGCAAAACTGTTGCCAGCGCTGAGCATCCCGCGCAGGCGCTTCCGCCGTTACGCCATTCAGTCGCGCCAGCAGGAGCATTTCATGCACCGGCGGCTGCTGGCTCATCACCAGACCATAGACCGCTGGCACGGCGATCAGTCCGGCCTGGCCCAGCAGCGCCAGCTTTCTGGCTTCCATCGCCGCCCGGCCCTGATGACGAAAATATTTCGCCACCACCGGCATGGGGCGCCCGTCCCGATCGTATAACGCATAAAGCCGGGTGGGTGGATGTTCACTGATCATTTCGAGGCGGCTGATGGTTTCACCCAGCGCCAGCGTGAGTTCCGATTTAAGCTGTTCCATGCGGCATCCTCCTCAGATGAGTATCACAATATCCTGAAGGAAGTGTTGGAGATAAGTTTAGCGGCGGATCAAGAACGTTGCGCTGAAACGGGGAGACAGGCTCCCCGCTTGTCAGGCCTGCATGGCATCACGAACGCGTTGCAAATCGTCTGGCGTATCCACACCCACACTGGGAATGGTTTTCGCGACGGCGACATGAATTTTTTCGCCGTACCATAAAACACGCAGTTGCTCGAGCAGCTCAATCTGTTCCAGAGGACAAGGCGCCCAGGCGACATAGCGGCGAATAAAACCAGCACGGTAGGCGTAGATGCCAATGTGGCGCAGCAGCGTATCACCGATCTGCTCGCGCGATGCGGCGTACCGTTCACGATCCCAGGGGATGGTCGCCCGTGAAAAATAGAGCGCGTAGCCATTCACATCCATGACGACTTTCACCGCATTCGGATTAAAGGCTTCTTCCACATCGGTGATCGGCACCGCCAGCGTCGCCATCCCGGCCGCCGACCCCGCCAGATTGGTCGCCACCTGACGCACAATCTCGGCCGGAATCATCGGCTCATCGCCCTGCACATTTACGATGATTTCATCATCGGCAAACTGATATTTTTCGATCACTTCCGCCAGTCGCTCAGTGCCAGACTGGTGATCGGCGCGCGTCATGCAGACTTCGCCGCCTGCCGCTTCCACTGCCTGCGCCACGTCGGGATGATCGGTGGCAACAATGACCCGGCTGGCACCCGATTCACGGGCCCGCTCCATTACATGCACGACCATCGGTTTACCGTGGATATCGAGCAGCGGCTTGCCGGGTAAGCGGGTTGACGCATAACGCGCAGGAATGATAGCGGTGAAACTCATGGATGAATCTCTTCAACTGACAGCGTGCGGGCTTCTGTTTCCAGCAGCACCGGAATGCCGTCCCGGACCGGGAAGGCCAGGCCATCAGGTTTGCAGATCAGCTCCTGTTGAGCATTGTTGAAGTAGAGTTTGCCATTGCAAACCGGGCAGGCAACGATTTCGAGTAAACGATGATCCATATGTCCTCCATCAGGGACCGAATGCTTAAGGATTCAAGCATACCATAGCGCGGCGCGTGCGGGATGGGGTAAAACGCCATCCCGCAGCGGCTGCCGCAAAATTGATTAATCCAGCGTCCACAGGGCTGGCCACTGATCGTTAAGCGCATCGGGTGCCTGCAGGATAGCGACGCTTTCAGCACCCTGCCACGTCGCGAAGCGTTCGATAGCACGCCGGATATCCAGCAAAAATCGCGCCGTAACGCGGGTCTTCTCCTCCAGCCAGATGTTTTTAATCTCCAGCTGTTTTGCCTGACGCAGCATGCGGGCATCCAGCCGCCCTTTTATCTGGCCGCGATGGAGGATGGGCAAAACAAAATAGCCAAATTTGCGTTTTTCCTCCGGCGTATAGCACTCAATACGGTAGTCAAAATTGAACAGCTCACGCGCACGCTTGCGATCCCAGACCACCGGATCAAACGGCGACAGCAGCGCGCTGTGCGTCGCCTGCAGCGGTGTCTCCAGCAACGGCACGTAGTCACGATGCAGCCACATCTCACCCAGGCCCTCTGTATTGACGGCGACCAGATCGCCCGCAGCCTGGGCGTCAGCGATAAAGTCGTTCACGGGTGCCCGCTTCAGGCGGTAGTAATCCGCCAGCCAGGCCGCGCGGAAAACCCCTAAGCTGCGGGCGCTGTTCATCAGCATCTGACGGGTTGCCTCCGCTTCACTGATGCCATGTATCGCATCCTGCCAGTCAGGCATTACGCGGCTGCGCAGATCGTAGACGCGCTGAAAATTACGGCGTTCGGTGACCATAAGCTCACCGGCGCTGAAGAGATTCTCCAGATGACGTTTGTGCGGTTTCCATGCCCACCAGCCTGACTTCGGGTTATCGGCATGGGTAAAATCGGCGGCGCGTACCGGGCCGTTGTCTCTGATCTGCTGCAGTAATTCGGCAATGGCCTGCTGGTGCTCAGCGACCCATTGCGCATTGTATTTCCAGCCCAGACGTTCCGGCGACAGCATGCGATGACGAAGAAGTCGGTAATCGGCACGGGGAATAAAGCAGGCTTCGTGCGCCCAGTACTCAAAGAGTTCGCCCTGTGCCAGAGCCTGTTCCAGCCATGCCTGAGGATAGTTCCCCAGGCGACTGAACAGCACCAGATACGGACTGCGGGCCACCACATGAATGGTATCGATTTGCAACAGCGACATGCGGGAAATGCAGTCAATCAGATCCTGATAAACAGCACGTTTTGCCGGAGTTCGCAGCAGGCCCTGCGCGGCGAGATGAAGGTGGCGTGCTTGCTGTAACGAAAGTGAATGCGTACTGTTCATCCTCTTCCTTATCAGGCTTCACCTGAACGGGGGCGGGTATCAGGAAATATGGCGGCAGAGTTGTTCAATGTCATCCAGTAACGGCGTCACGGCATTACCAGTTAAATGGGCATCGACCGGCAAATACCACCAGTCAGGCTGGGCAAAGTGACGGCATTTCACCGCGTCTTTTTCGGTCATCAGCAGTTGCTGCCCCGCCTGGAGTAATCGGGTCAGTTCATCTTTGCTGTAGGCGTGATGATCGGCAAAGGCGATCTCTGCGACCGGCGTTATACCCTGCTGTTTCAGCGTGGTGAAAAAACGCGGGGGATGACCAATACCGGCCATGGCGACTACCGCACCCAGTTGCTCCGGCGGGCAGGTTTCACCGGTCAGCAGATTGGTAGCCAGCCCGGGCTGAAGTTGCATGGCAATCTCGTCGGGCTGTGCTTCGCCGCCGTTAATGATCACGGCATCAACCTGCTGCAGACGATCGGCACGTTCACGCATCGGACCGGCAGGCAACCACCAGCCATTACCAAAGCGACGGATCCCATCAACCACCACGATCTCGCGATCGCGCTGCAGGGCGTAATGTTGCAGGCCATCATCCGTGATGACCACATCCAGCGAACCCTGTTTCAGTAACGCCTCAATCGCCCGTCGCCGTTGAGGGGCGACCGCGACCGGCGCCCCGGTGCGCTGGGCGATCAATACCGGCTCATCCCCGGCCTGTTCGGTGGGGGTCTGCGCCGTGACCAGCAAGGGATAGTGGTCCGCCTTACCGCCATATCCTCGGGAGACCACGCCAGCGCGCAGGCCGCGCTGCTGTAACGCCTCGACCAGCCAGATGACCACCGGCGTCTTTCCATTCCCGCCAGCAGTCAGGTTACCCACCACCACGACCGGCAGGGGCGCACGCCAGCTTTTACGCCAGCCGCGCCTGTAACTGAAGCGTATCAGGGCCGTGATCGCACCATACAGCAGGCTGAATGGCCATAGCAGTAGCCATAGCGGTGAGCGACCACTCCAGATACGTTCAATCATTGGCCGAATTGCATCTTGTGCAGCTGTGCATAGGCACCGCGTTCTGCTAACAGCACCTGATGCGTACCGCGTTCAACAATCTGCCCATCTTCAATTACCACGATTTCATCCGCTTTTTCGATGGTAGAGAGTCGGTGCGCAATCACCAGCGAGGTACGGTTCTTCTGCAACTCATCCAGTGCAGACTGAATCGCGCGTTCAGACTCGGTATCCAGCGCCGAGGTGGCTTCATCGAGGATCAGGATCGGGCAATCACGTAACAGTGCACGGGCAATGGCAATACGCTGACGCTGACCGCCAGATAACAGCACGCCATTCTCGCCAATCATCGTATCCAGGCCCTTATCCATTTTATTAATAAAGTCCATGGCATGCGCCATGGTGGCCGCCTGCTCGATCTCTTCACGGCTGTATTGCTCACTGCGGGCATACGCGATGTTATTGGCAATCGTGTCGTTGAAGAGGTGCACATTCTGTGACACCAGCGCCACCTGATTGCGCAATGAGCGCAGGCTGTACTCACGCAGATCATGACCGTCCAGCAGGATTTCGCCCTGCTGGATATCATAAAAGCGGGTCAGCAGGCTCGCCATCGTAGACTTACCGGAACCGGAACGGCCCACCAGCGCCACCGTTTTTCCTGCTGGCAGCGACAGATTGATATTACGCAGTGCCGGAATTTCACGACCTGGGTAGGTAAAGGTCACATCACGGAATTCAATATCCCCTTTAGCACGGGTGATTTCGCGCGTACCGTTATCTACTTCCTGCTCACTATCCAGAATAGAGAACAGTGTCTGACAGGCCGCCATCCCACGCTGGAACTGGGCGTTGACGTTGGTCAGAGACTTAAGCGGGCGCATCAGGGCAATCATCGAGGAGAAGACCACGGTGATGGTACCGGCTGTCAGGGTATCCATGACGCTGGGGAAGCTGGCGGCATAGAGCACAAAAGCCAGTGCCAGCGACGCGATCAGCTGGATAATCGGATCGGAAATGGAGGAGGCTGAAACCAGTTTCATTCCCTGCTGACGCATCCGGTTACTGACGCGGGAAAAGCGCTCCGATTCAATGTCCTGTCCGCCAAAAATCAGCACTTCTTTGTGCCCTTTCAGCATCTGTTCGGCGCTGGTTGTCACCTGCCCCATAGTGTTCTGCATACTTTTGCTGATGGTGCGGAAGCGCTTAGAAACGGTGCGGATAGCAAAGGAGACGATAGGTGCCAGTACAATCAGGATCAGCGACAGCTGCCAGCTGTAGTAGAACATCATGATAAACAGGCCAATAATGGAAGCCCCTTCACGCACTACGGTGACCAGCGCGCCCGAAGAAGAGGAGGCGACCTGCTCAGAATCGTAAGTAATGCGTGACAACAGGGTGCCGGTTGACTGCTGGTCGAAAAACGAAACCGGCATGCCCATCATATGGCTGAACAGACGACGGCGGATGTTCATCACGACGTTGCCAGAGACCCAGGAGATGCAGTAGCTGGAGATATAACTGGTGACTCCGCGGACCAGCATCAGGCCAATAACCACTAACGGCAGCCATAGCATCACCGATCTGTCAGCTTTACCAAAACCATCATCCAGTAACGGTTTCAACAGTGAGAGCATTAAGGCGTCGCCCGCAGCATTAATAATCAGGGCGACTGAGGCCGCAATTAATCCCGCTTTATTAGGCGCGATCATCGGCCAGAGTCGGCGAAACGTCTGCCACGTAGAGAGATCTTTATCTTGATGCATTATTTATTCACGCTGTTGGAAATAGCCGGCCATTCTACCTGGATTCGCGTTTGACGCCAAACCACTGATGATACCAACGGGGCATTAATTGTTCCCGCAGGGTAGAAACCTGCGCTCTGCCCTGATTTATTCTGATACTGATTTGTCCTGACTGGCCCGTATCCAGCCAGTGAAAACCGGCCGTTCGATAGTTTTCCAGCACATTTTTCGCGGGCATACGCCATGCATTGTAGCGTGCCAGCGAGGCGATAGCGGTGTGGCCTGCGGCTTTACGCAGCAGCAATGAGGTCGACGACGTCCGGCTGCCGTGGTGCGGGACCTGCAGAATATCGACCTTCAGCCCCTGCTTCTCCAGCGCCACCAGCTGGCGTTCCGCTTTCGCTTCAATATCACCGGTTAACATCAGCCGGACCTGACCATCATCGACGATCACCACACAGGAGTCATTATTTCCGCCCGGCAGGGGTGCCGTCAGCGGCCAGATCACCCGAAAGTGGAGCTGCCGCCAGCGCCACTGCGTGCCCCGTACGCAGGGTAAGTGTGCCTCATCAGCCAGCGCACTTCTGACTTCAACCGCTGGCCAGCGTTGAGTAATTGCCGCCAGCCCGCCAGTATGATCCAGATGTTTATGACTCAGGATGACCTGTTTTAACCGTAACTGCCTGCGCTCCAGCCACGGAATGATCACCCGACTCCCCGCATTATCGTTCTGCCAGCGCGGGCCGGTATCATACATCACTGCCTCGTCGCCCTGGCTGATCACCAGACTCAGACCGTGCCCGATATCCAGCATATCGATTCGCCAGCCCTGCTCCTGTTCTGGCTGGCGACTCAGTATCATTGCCAGCGCTAACGCGCCGCTGCTTAGTGGCAGAGAGAAGAAGAGCTGCGCACGCCAGAGAATCAGACCGCCCCATACCATGACTGTAAACCAGGTTGTGCCACTCAGCGGCCACCAGCCTGGTGGCAGCAACGTCAGGCAATGAAACAGTGCACGTAATGAGAGATCGGCCGCTCCCCAGAAGAAGCCAGATAAATGCGCCACCGGTAGCAGCAGGGCAAGCGTCACAAGAGGCATGGTAATAAACGAGACGATCGGAATCGCGACAACATTTGCCACCAGCGCAGTCAGGCTGATGCCGTTGAAAATCGCCACCTGCAACGGCACCATTAAAATCATCATGCCCGCCTGTAAATGCAGCAGCTGTACCGGAATCCAACGCCGTTGCTGACGGAACGACGCGGGCAGCGGGAACCAGTGATACCAGACCAGCAGCATGCCGACAGCCAGTACCGAGAGCCAGAAGCTGTCAGAGAGCACGGTCAGCGGGTCGGTTACCAGCAGTAATGCAATACAGAACGTCCAGACCTGCCAGCTATTCAGCTGAACACCCGCAAACCGTGTTATCGCCCAGAGCGTCAGGGCAAGCAGCGAACGCTCTGCGGGAGGCTGTGCACCGGAGAGCCAGGTATAGATTGCAGCAAACAGCCAGCTCACGATGAGGGGGAAAAGATAGCTGATATAACGGGCTGGCAAGATAAATTGCACCCCACGCGCAATCATCCAGCCGGTGCTGGCGGCCAGGGCGATATGCATGCCCGATATCGCCATCAGATGCGCGGTACCGGTATCTCGCAGTAGCTGACGCGTCTGCTGGCTCATCTCATCCCGAATGCCAAAAGCCAGTGCCTCCAGCGTTGCACGTGCAGGCATTGCACGGGTCCTGTCACGATGCCATAAAATAAATTGCCAGCGGCTATCACAGCGATCGCTTACCGCAGTCTGCTTAAGGATTCGTCCCTGAAGCGGCGTATTATTAGCCAGTGCGAAACGCTGCGCATCAAAATCGCCCTCATTAAGGCGGGCATGTACCGGCCGCAGACGCAGTTTCATCGTCCAGCGTTGTCCTGGACAGTAGACCTCCGGATCAGCATCAAACCAGATCCAGGCAAAGCGAGGCGGAAAAATCATCCTGCCCTCCTCTTTCAGCAGACGAACCCGGATTTGCTTCCGCTCTTTCCGCAGTTCACTGATCTGAAGGGTGTAGGTGGCAGGACGCGCCGAGAACTTTTCGATATCCCGCACCATCAGACGGGCGTCGTTACAGGCCCATGCCAGAAACAGCAGAGTAATACCGGCCAGACGGACGGGTTGGTAAGGGCAATGCAGCAGAGCCAGTCCTGTGAGGAGGAAGCCCCACATCACCTCACCGGAAGGCAGCCGGGCCATCAGCATTAGCGGTAACGTTGCAACGATCGCCAGTCGCGCCAGAACGGTCCATGTCAGCATAATCGTATCCATTGAATCAGTTCGATTATTCTGGGCAAAGGAGATGAAAGTAACAGCGGATGATCAGGCAGGCTGGAGCGCTCTCACAAAGAGAGTGCGGTGTTGCAGTGTTGATGACAGCAATCCGGATGTCAGGTCTGAGCCTGAATCGCAGGCAAAAAAAAACGACATCCGGAGATGCCGTTTATCTGGTTCGGTATCGGCTTAGCCGTAGATATTTGCGCGATCGCGCAGCTCTTTGCCTGGCTTAAAGTGGGGAACGTATTTACCTTCCAGATCCACTTTGTCACCCGTTTTCGGGTTACGTCCAGTACGCGGAGCGCGATAGTGCAAAGAAAAGCTGCCGAATCCCCGGATTTCGATGCGTTCGCCCTGTGCCAGCGTAGTGGCCATGTGCTCAAGCATCTCTTTTACTGCATCCTCAACGACTTTCGCCGGCATATGAGTATGCTGTCCCGCCAGTCTTTCGATCAGTTCTGACTTGGTCATGTAACCTCCGGTTTATCCCTATGGGAATGTATGACAGCTTTTACCGAAACCGGGTGGTTGCCCACCCGGTGCTTCAGGCCGATTACTCGCCTTTAGCCGCTTTGAACGCTTCAGCCATAGCGCTAGAGAAATTGCCTTCTTCCTGTTTGGTGTTAACAGTATTGATAGCTTCTTTCTCATCAGCCTGGTCTTTCGCACGGACAGACAGGCTTACGACACGGTTTTTACGATCAACGCCGGTGAACTTAGCTTCAACGTCGTCGCCAACGTTCAGAACCAGAGTTGCATCTTCAATGCGGTCCAGTGAAGCTTCAGAAGCGCGCAGGTAACCCTCAACGCCGTCTGCTAATTCAACTGTAGCACCTTTAGCATCAACTGCAGTCACTTTACCGGTGACGATGGCACCTTTCTTGTTCAAAGTGATGTAGTTGTTGAACGGATCTTCTGCCAGCTGTTTAACGCCCAGAGAGATACGCTCGCGCTCTGCATCAACCTGCAGTACAACGGCAGCGATTTCGTCGCCTTTTTTGTACTCACGAACGGCTTCTTCGCCAGTCGCGTTCCAGGAGATGTCAGACAGGTGAACCAGACCGTCGATGCCGCCATCCAGGCCGATGAAGATACCGAAGTCAGTGATTGACTTGATTTTACCTTCAACACGATCGCCTTTGTTGTGCGTCTCAGCGAACAGCTGCCATGGGTTAGATTTACACTGCTTCAGACCCAGGGAGATACGACGACGCTCTTCGTCAATGTCCAGAACCATAACTTCAACCACGTCGCCTACGTTAACAACTTTAGACGGATGGATGTTTTTGTTGGTCCAGTCCATTTCAGACACGTGTACCAGACCTTCAACGCCTTCTTCGATTTCCACGAAGCAGCCGTAATCAGTCAGGTTGGTAACACGACCGGTCAGGCGGGTGCCTTCCGGATAGCGTTTAGCGATAGCAACCCATGGATCTTCGCCCAGCTGCTTCAGACCCAGAGAAACACGGGTACGCTCGCGGTCGAACTTCAGCACCTTAACGGTGATTTCGTCGCCCACGTTGACGATTTCGCTTGGATGCTTAACGCGTTTCCATGCCATGTCAGTGATGTGCAGCAGGCCGTCAACGCCGCCCAGATCAACGAATGCACCGTAGTCAGTCAGGTTCTTAACGATACCTTTGACTTCCATGCCTTCCTGCAGGTTTTCCAGCAGCTGATCGCGCTCTGCGCTGTTTTCGGATTCGATAACCGCACGACGTGAAACCACGACGTTGTTGCGTTTCTGATCCAGCTTGATCACTTTAAATTCAAGCTCTTTGCCTTCCAGGTGCAGCGTATCGCGCACCGGACGCACATCTACCAGTGAACCTGGCAGGAACGCACGGATACCGTTGAGCTCAACTGTGAAGCCGCCTTTAACTTTGCCGTTGATAACACCGGTAACAGTTTCAGCGTCTTCGTAAGCTTTCTCCAGCGTGATCCATGCTTCATGGCGCTTAGCTTTCTCACGGGACAGCAGGGTTTCACCGAAGCCGTCTTCCACTGCATCCAGAGCAACATCAACTTCGTCGCCTACCTGGATTTCCAGTTCGCCGGCTGCGTTCTTGAACTGCTCTGCAGGAATTGCAGATTCAGATTTCAGACCCGCATCAACCAGAACGACATCTTTGTCGATAGAAACGACGATGCCACGAACGATAGAACCCGGGCGGGTTTCGATTGTTTTTAAGGATTCTTCAAATAGTTGAGCAAAAGATTCAGTCATATTGATAATCTTCAGGATTCTTCAATTTAACGTCCATCTGACTTCATGTCGGATGGGGTTGTTTCACATGCCCGGCACCGGATCCATGGTACAGGGTGGTAGATTCAGTTAAGCCGTAATACCCAGCTTCTCGCGGGCATATTGTAGCGCTTTTTCAATGACCTGGTCGATAGACATCTCGGTAGAGTCCAGAACCAGTGCATCGCCAGCGGCTACTAAAGGCGCAATTACGCGATTACGATCGCGGTCGTCGCGTTCTTTTATCTCGGCTAAAAGGCGGTCAAAGTTAACATTAAAGCCATTATCCTGCAACTGTAGCATACGGCGCTGAGCACGCTCTTCCGGGCTGGCATCAAGGAAAATTTTCACTGGCGCATCCGGAAAAACCACGGTGCCCATATCACGGCCATCAGCAATCAGGCCCGGCATCTCGCGGAAACCGCGCTGGCGGCGCAATAACGCTTCGCGTACCCGGGGAAAAGCGGCAACACGAGAAGCGGTGTTGCTGACCTCCTGAGTACGGATTTCACCGGTGACATCTTCACCTTCAAGTATGACCTGCATTTCACCATTTTGTGACACAAAGCGCACATCCAGGTGAGCGGCAATCGGAACCAGCGCCTCTTCAGATTCAATCTCCACCTGATGATGCAATGCGGCCAACGCCAGCACGCGATAAATAGCACCGGAGTCCAGCAGATGCCACTGCAGCGATTCCGCCATCGCTTTGCACAGGGTTCCCTTTCCCGCTCCACTTGGCCCATCAATAGTTATGACCGGGGCAGTTACTGTCATTATTCCCTCCTGTTGCTGCGTGCTTCCTGACCTTTCGGTCACCATTAATGACTAGCATTATACGCTGCATAGCACGGCTTGGTTACCCTTTCGCACTGATCAGGTTCGTAATCTTAGTCAATTCAGAGGATCTCTGGCCTGTTACAGCCAGATAAAATCAGGGGAGTTCCGGTGCGAACCGCACCGGAAGGGGAGATATCAGGCGCTCTGGCTGATTTTAGCCAGTTGAACGAAATAGTCCGGGAAGGTTTTTGCAGTACAGCCAGGATCGAGAATGGTCACCGGGGTATCAGAAAGTGCAACCAGAGAGAAACACATCGCCATGCGGTGGTCATTGTAGGTGCCAATATCCGCATGAATCAGCGTCGCTGGCGGCGTAATGCGGATGTAGTCATGACCCTCTTCGACTTCTGCCCCGACTTTACGCAGCTCTGTGGCCATTGCGCTCAGTCGATCGGTCTCTTTTACCCGCCAGTTATAAATATTGCGTAACCGGGTGGTGCCCTCTGCAAATAGCGCTGTAGTCGCGATGGTCATTGCAGCATCCGGAATATGGTTCATGTCCATATCGATGGCCTGCAGTTTGCCGGCCGTACAGGCAATGTAATCATCGCCCCACTCAATCGTCGCGCCCATCTTTTCCAGCACGTCAGCAAACCGGATGTCACCCTGCACACTCTGGCGTCCAATCCCGGTGACGCGAACCGTTCCGCCTTTTATAGCGGCAGCGGCCAGGAAATAGGAAGCGGAAGAGGCATCGCCTTCAACCAGGTAATCACCCGGCGACTGATACTGTTGCTGTCCCTTGATCAGGAAGCGCTGATAGTTCTGATTCTCAACCTCGACGCCAAAGCACTGCATCAGATTAAGGGTAATATCGATGTAAGGTTTCGACACCAAATCACCTTTGATGGTGATGCAGGTATCCTGCTGTGCCAGCGGCGCGGTCATCAGCAGCGCTGTCAGGAACTGGCTGGAAACGCTGCCATCCACACTGACTTCACCCCCGGTAAAACCACCGCGTAAACGCAGCGGCGGATAGTTTTCGTTTTCCAGGTACTCAATGGTTGCTCCGCCCTGACGAAGTGCGTCAACCAGATGCCCGATTGGACGCTCTTTCATGCGGGGTTCGCCGGTCAGTTCGATATCGTGCTGGCCCAGACAAAGCGCCGCGGCCAGCGGACGCATTGCGGTTCCGGCATTGCCCAGAAACAGTGACAGCGGTTGAGATGCGTGCAGTAGCCCGGCATTTCCCGTCACTTCACACAGGGTGCGATCGCTGGAAAGCGTATAGCTTACACCAAGCGCGGTCAGCGCGTTCAGCATGTGCTTAACGTCGTCGCTGTCGAGCAGGTTGGTAAGACGGGTTGTACCTTTAGCCAGAGCAGCCAGCAGCAATGCACGATTGGAAACGCTCTTTGAGCCGGGCAGATTTACCGTGCCGTTGACGCGCGCAATCGGTTGGAGAGTCAGGGAGTCCTGCATGTGAAACGAAATCCTCAAAAAATACAGAGACCTCGCCGTGTGACGAGGTCTGGCATCAGCATCAATGCTGATATCTTAATAATCAGCCGTGACGGCGTTCAAAATCGACCATGAAATCGGTCAGGGCCTTCACACCTTCCAGCGGCATCGCATTATAAATAGAGGCGCGCATACCGCCTACTACACGATGGCCTTTAAGCGCGTGTAATCCCGCCTTAAACGACTCTTCCAGGAACAGCGCATCGAGTGAAGCATCGGCCAGCTGGAAAGGGATGTTCATGCGTGAGCGGTTTTCTGTTGCCACATCATTACGATAGAAGCCACTGTGATCGATTACGCCATAAAGCAGGTCAGATTTTGCCTGATTGATACGATCAATTTCAGCTACACCGCCCTTCTCTTTCAGCCATTTAAACACCAGCCCTGAGAGATACCACGCAAAAGTCGGCGGGGTGTTAAACATCGAATCGTTATCGGCCAGCACTTTGTAATCGAGGATTGAGGGCACAGAGGCGTGCGCCTGACCCAGCAGATCTTCGCGAACGACAACCAGCGTTAATCCGGCCGGGCCCACATTTTTCTGCGCACCCGCATAAATCACACCGTAACGACTCACATCGATAGGGCGTGACAGAATGGTGGATGAGAAATCAGCAACAACGGTTTTACTGCCAAAGTCGGGCTGTTCGTCAATCGCGATGCCATCAATGGTTTCATTCGGGCAGAAATGCAGGTAAGCGGACGTCTCACTCACCTCCCATTCGCTCATTGGCAGGATGGCTCGTTTACCGTCGCGCGTTGTTTTGACATCCAGCGTGCGTGGGGAACAATACTTTTCCGCTTCTTTTATTGCGCTATGCGCCCAGTAACCGCCATCAACATAGTCGGCACTGGTCGCTTTACCCAGCAGATTTCCCGGTACGGCAGCGAACTGCGCACGCGCCCCACCATGACAGAATAAAACTTTGTAATTCGACGGTATTTTTAGCAGATCACGGAAGTCCTGCTCCGCTTCTTCAGCCACCTGAATAAACTCTTTACTGCGGTGACTGATCTCCATTACAGAGGTACCCAGACCGCGCCAGTTCGTCAGTTCCTGTTCTGCACGACGAAGCACTTCAACCGGTAGCATCGCCGGGCCAGAGCTAAAATTATAAACTTGCGTCATTTCCCCTCACCACTGTCATATCGAACGGTTATGAATAACCATCCGGTTTTATCACTGCATTCTGATAGCTGCAATCATAAATCAGGGAGCGGTCACATTTTCTGAATCTGGCTCGCCGGAGGTTATGTTACCAATGCAAATCTGCACGGAATTTTGTGAGGCTTTATCCAGCGCCATTAATCCGCGTTTGGCCTGAGAGCGAAAGTGATGAAAACTAAGCAGGTAAAGTAAGCCGGTAAAAATGTCCCGCCCTGATAGCGGTCTGTTAGCAAAATCCGTATCATTGCGCGCTTTACGCACCCTATGACAACTGAGAGAGCGGCACTATGACGCAAACATTTATCCCGGGCAAAGATGCCGCACTGGAAGACTCCATTGCGCGTTTCCAGAACAAGCTGCAGGATCTTGGCTTTAACATTGAAGAAGCATCTTGGCTGAATCCTGTCCCCCATGTCTGGTCAGTGCATATCCGCGACCGCGATTGCCC
Organism: Pantoea sp. BJFS-204; assembly: GCF_049310725.1. Taxonomy (NCBI): domain Bacteria; kingdom Pseudomonadati; phylum Pseudomonadota; class Gammaproteobacteria; order Enterobacterales; family Erwiniaceae; genus Pantoea; species Pantoea sp. BJFS-204. The sequence goes on from NZ_JBMOWE010000002.1 coordinate 266,202, forward strand.
GCTCTGTTTTACCAACGGCAAGGGCGCCAGTAAAAAAGCGGCGCTGGCCTCCGCGCTTGGCGAGTATTTCGAGCGTCTCTCAACTAACTATTTTTTTGCTGACTTCTGGCTGGGAAAAAAGATCGCTAACGGCGATTTTGTTCACTATCCCAATGAAAAATGGTTTGCGTTACCTGATGATGAGTCCTTACCTGAAGGTATTCTGGATCCACGCCTGCGCGCATTTTACGATCCCGATAATGCCCTGACGGCTTCCGGCCTGATTGATCTGCAGTCCGGGAATACTGAACGTGGTATCTGCGCCCTGCCCTTTACCCGTCAGTCCGACCAGCAGACTGTCTATATCCCGATGAATATTATCGGCAACCTCTATGTCTCAAACGGCATGTCGGCAGGTAATACCGCGAACGAAGCGCGTGTTCAGGGGCTGTCTGAAGTGTTTGAGCGCTACATTAAAAACCGCATTATTGCTGAAGCGATCAGCCTGCCTGCGATTCCAGATGACGTGATGCAGCGTTATCCTGAGGTGATCGAAGCCATTGCACGTCTTGAAGCGGAAGGCTTCCCGATTTTCGCTTATGACGCCTCTCTCGGCGGTAAATATCCGGTTATCTGCGTGGTGCTGTTTAACCCAACCAACGGAACCTGTTTTGCCTCATTTGGTGCTCACCCTGATTTCGGTGTGGCGCTGGAGCGTACCGTTACCGAGTTGCTGCAGGGCCGAAGCCTCAAAGATCTGGATGTGTTTACCCCACCGACCTTTGATGACGAAGAAGTGGCTGAGCATGCCAACCTTGAAACACACTTTATCGATTCAAGCGGCCTGATCTCCTGGGATCTGTTTAAAGAAACTGCGGATTATCCTTTTGTCGACTGGTCATTCGCGGGCAGCACCGAACAGGAATTCGCCACGCTGATGGCAATCTTCGCCTCGGAAGATCAGGAAGTCTATATTGCAGACTACGAGCATCTGGGTGTCTATGCCTGCCGCATCATCGTGCCAGGCATGTCTGATATCTACCCGGCAGAAGACCTGTTCCTGGCGAACAACAGCATGGGAGCGGGCATGCGTGAAACCCTGCTGGCCCTGCCTGACAGCAACTGGAATCCGGAAGAGTATCTGGATCTGATTGGACAGCTTGATGATGAAGGCTTTGATGACTTCACCCGCGTTCGTGAGCTGCTGGGTCTGGCGACCGGTAAAGACAATGGCTGGTACACGCTGCGTGTTGGCGAATTAAAAGCGATGCTGGCGCTGGCGGGCGGCGATCTGGATCAGGCATTGATCTGGACAGAATGGACGATGGAGTTTAACAGCTCAATCTTTACGCCAGAGCGCGCTAACTACTATCGTTGCCTGCAGACCCTGCTGTTACTGGCTATGGAAGATGAGCGTGATCCATTGCAGTATCATCACGCTTTCCTGCGGATGTATGGTGAGAGCGCAATGGAAGCAGCCTCCGCCGCGATCAGTGGTGAGAATCCGTTTAACGGCCTTCAGGCTGTTGATGATGAGCTGCAGGCCTTCCCTGCCCATCAGTCGCTGCTTGCCGCCTACGAAAAACTGCAAAACGCCAAACGTCACTACTGGAAAAACGCGTAAGCCCTGACGCGTCAGACTGAAAGCAGACGGTTAAACATGGCACTGGATTTATCTGGTGCCATCCTTCCCCACTTTCTCTATGAAACATTAGCTACTTTAAAATTCCTTCCCATTACATCACATCATTTTAATTAACATATAAGCCATTAATTAATAACACAGGCTGAACTAAAAAAGTGGCGCATCACTTTATATTAAAATATTTTTGTATTTTTAAAATAAATTTATTTGTCTATATTCAGCTAGTTAACTCATTATTTTCTCATTAATTTGCGACCAGTGGGTTACCACCCTGGCAAACATGATCCATATCAATTACTGACCTATACTCCTTTGTTAGTATTTTTTCAGACAACTTCAGGAGTAAGTTAGTGTGAAAACTGACAACCCTTTTAATCTTTTATTACCCGCCGCGATGGCAAAAGTGGCCGAAGACGCGGGTATCTATAAAGCAACCAAACATCCTTTTACGACCTTCTTTCTGGCAATAAACGCCGGCGTATTTATCTCAATCGCATTCGTTTTTTATATTACAGCGACCACCGGTAGCGGCGCGATGCCCTATGGCATAGCCAAACTGATTGGAGGTATCTGCTTTTCACTCGGCTTAATGCTGGTCGTGGTATGTGGTGCCGACCTTTTTACCTCTACTGTACTAATCGTTGTCGCCAAAGCCAGTGGCCGCATCAGCTGGGGACAGCTGGCCCGCAACTGGATTAACGTTTACGCCGGTAACCTTGCAGGTGCACTCTTCTTTGTCGCCCTGATGTGGTTTGCCGGACAGCACATGGTCGCGAATGGCGCCTGGGGATTGAATGTCCTGCAAACCGCCGACCACAAGATGCATCACACCTTCATAGAGGCGGTTTGTCTGGGTACATTGGCCAATCTGCTGGTCTGTCTCGCCGTCTGGATGAGTTACTCAGGCCGCACCCTGACCGATAAGCTGGTCGTGATGATTCTGCCTGTTGCGATGTTTGTCGCAAGCGGTTTCGAACACAGTATCGCCAACATGTTTCTTATACCCTATGCCATTGCTATTCGTGACTTCGCGACACCTGAATTCTGGCAGGCAGCTGGCACCACGGCGGCACAGTTTCACTCGCTGACCCTCAGTAACTTTATTATCGACAACCTGATTCCCGTGACCATCGGAAACATTATCGGCGGCGGCGTTCTGGTTGGGTTGACCTACTGGGTTATCTATCTCCGTAAAGGTGACCAGGTTCATTAAACGCATTTTTGACGGCACAGGAAGTTGGCTGTGCCCGACCGTAAAGTCTCCTCATATAAGGCAGGTATATTATGACCGAACTTAATGCAAAACTGGCTTCAGCATGGGAAGGATTTGCTGAAGGCGAATGGCAGAATAGCGTCAATGTGCGCGACTTCATTCAGAAAAACTACACCCCATATGAAGGTGACGAGTCATTCCTGGCGGGTGCCACCGAAGCGACCACCAAACTGTGGGAAAGCGTGCTGGAAGGCATCAAAATTGAGAACCGCACCCACGCGCCAGTCGACTTCGACACCGATCTCGCCTCAACCATTACCTCGCACGACGCGGGTTACATCATTAAGCCACTGGAAAAAATTGTTGGTCTGCAGACCGAAGCGCCATTAAAACGCGCCATCATTCCTTATGGCGGCATCAAAATGGTCGAAGGGTCATGCAAAGTGTATGGCCGTGAACTCGACCCTTCACTGAAAAAAATCTTCACCGAATACCGCAAAACGCACAACCAGGGCGTGTTCGATGTTTATACCCCGGACATTTTGCGCTGCCGTAAATCAGGAATCCTGACCGGCCTTCCTGATGCTTATGGCCGTGGCCGTATTATCGGTGACTATCGTCGTGTGGCGCTGTACGGCATCGATTTCCTGATGGCGGATAAATTCGCTCAGTTCGCCTCACTGCAGGAAGATTTAGAGAATGGCGTTAATCTGGAAGCGACTATTCGTCTGCGTGAAGAGATTTCTGACCAGCATCATGCGCTGGCCCAGATTAAAGAGATGGCAGCAAAATATGGCCATGACATCTCCGGTCCGGCTACCAATGCGGTTGAAGCAGTACAGTGGACTTACTATGGCTACCTGGCTGCAGTTAAATCACAAAACGGTGCTGCCATGTCATTTGGCCGCGTCTCAACCTTCCTTGATGTTTACATCGAACGTGACCTTAAAGCCGGTAAACTAACTGAAGAGCAGGCACAGGAACTGATTGACCATCTGGTGATGAAACTGCGTATGGTTCGCTTCCTGCGTACACCTGAATATGATGAGCTGTTCTCAGGTGACCCAATCTGGGCAACGGAATCCCTGGCTGGTATGGGCGTTGATGGCCGTACCCTGGTCTCAAAAAGTACGTTCCGCTTCCTGAATACCCTCTACACCATGGGTCCTTCACCTGAGCCGAACATGACCATCCTGTGGTCAGAAAAACTGCCGATTAATTTCAAAAAATATGCCGCTAAAGTCTCTATCGATACCTCATCTTTGCAGTATGAGAACGATGACCTGATGCGTGCTGATTTCGACAATGATGACTACGCAATCGCCTGCTGCGTGAGCCCGATGATTGTCGGCAAACAAATGCAGTTCTTTGGCGCACGTGCCAACCTGGCGAAAACGCTGCTCTACGCAATCAACGGCGGCGTGGATGAAAAGCTGAAAATGCAGGTTGGACCGAAAGGCGACAAAATCAGCGACGACGTACTGGATTTCGACACCGTCATGGAGCGTATGGATCACTTCATGGACTGGCTGGCAAAACAGTATGTGACTTCGCTGAACATCATTCACTACATGCATGATAAATACAGCTACGAAGCGGCACTGATGGCCTTACATGATCGGGATGTCTACCGCACCATGGCCTGTGGTATCGCGGGTCTCTCCGTCGCTGCGGATTCACTTTCTGCCATTAAATATGCCAAAGTGAAACCGATTCGTGACGAAGATGGTCTGGCCATCGACTTCGACATTGAAGGCGAATATCCGCAGTTCGGTAACAACGACTCACGGGTAGATGACCTGGCCTGCGATCTGGTTGAACGCTTCATGAAGAAAATTCAGCAGCTGAACACCTATCGTAATGCCGTGCCGACGCAGTCTGTTCTGACCATTACCTCGAACGTGGTATATGGTAAGAAAACCGGTAACACACCAGATGGACGTCGCGCTGGCGCGCCGTTTGGACCAGGTGCTAACCCGATGCATGGTCGTGACCAGAAAGGTGCAGTTGCCTCACTGACTTCCGTCGCGAAACTGCCGTTTGCCTACGCGAAAGATGGTATCTCTTATACCTTCTCAATCGTACCAAACGCGCTGGGTAAAGATGATAACGTGCGGAAAACCAACCTTGCCGGTCTGATGGATGGTTACTTCCATCACGAAGCCAGCATCGAAGGCGGTCAGCACCTCAACGTTAACGTTATGAACCGTGAAATGCTGCTGGATGCGATGGAACATCCAGAGAAATATCCGCAGCTGACCATTCGCGTTTCCGGTTACGCTGTACGCTTTAACTCACTGACTAAAGAACAGCAGCAGGATGTGATTACCCGAACCTTCACTAAATCACTGTAATTACTGCTCTACCTGATAAAAAAGGCTCCTCGCGGAGCCTTTTAATTAAAAGTCTGTTCTGGTGGTCATCTCCATCAAGGTTCCCACCAGAATCGATTTCCTGCCCTGAGCGCAACAGAGATTGCGCCGTCTGTCCCGGCAGACTTACTGGAGAAAACATCGCAATGTCAGTTAACGGTCGTATCCACTCATTTGAATCCTGCGGCACCGTCGATGGTCCCGGTATCCGTTTTATCACCTTCTTCCAGGGCTGCCTGATGCGCTGCCTCTACTGTCACAACCGCGACACCTGGGATACTCACGGTGGCAAAGAGATCAGCGTCGAAGCGCTGATGGCGGATGTGCTCTCCTATCGCCATTTTATGAACGCCTCTGGCGGCGGCGTCACGGCGTCGGGTGGTGAAGCCATTCTTCAGGCTGAATTTGTGCGCGACTGGTTCCGTGCCTGTAAGGCCGAAGGTATTCATACCTGTCTCGACACCAACGGCTTCGTACGCCGCTATGATCCGGTGATCGATGAACTGCTCGACGTTACCGACTTAGTGATGCTCGACCTGAAACAGATGAATGATGACGTCCATCAGATTCTGGTGGGTGTCTCTAATCACCGTACGCTGGACTTTGCCCGTTACCTGCAGAAAAAAGGCAAACGGACATGGATCCGTTTTGTCGTGGTGCCCGGCTATTCCGACGATGATGACACCGCGCATCGGCTGGGGGAATTCACGCGTGATATGGAGAACGTTGAGAAGATTGAATTGCTGCCCTATCACGAACTGGGTAAGCATAAATGGATTGCGATGGGTGAAGAGTACAAGCTGGACGGGGTGAAGCCACCGAGCAAAGAGACAATGGAGCGCGTGAAAAACATTCTCGCCAGCTATGGCCACGAAGTGATGTACTGAAGAATCTGCCACAAAAAAAGGGAGCTTAACGCTCCCTTTTTGCTGTTCAGCGATCAGGCATGTGCCACTGGCGTAGCCTGATGATTCGTTTTGCGCAGCAGCATCACCAGATAAATCAGCGCCACAGCAGCGATCATCACGAACAGTAGCTGGTCAGAATAATTCTGCATCAGAACAGAGGTCATTGCCGGTCCAGCCAGACTGCCCACGGTATAACTCATCAGCAGTGCCTGATTCATCGCTACCAGTTCATGATGTGCGACCGTCTCGCAAGCCCAGGACATCGCCACCGGATAGAGTGTGAAGCCCGCCAGTCCCAGAACAAACAGCGCTGGTGCCATCGCGGCATTGGTTAACATGGCCATCGCACCCAGGATAACCACAAAGACCTGAACTCGCAGCACCAGCATGCGACCAAAACGATCGGCCAGACGGCCAATGGGCCACTGGCCCACAATGCCTGCGCTGACCAGCAACGCCATCCAGTAACCCACATTGGCATCACTCATTCCCTGATGTGACAGGTAAAGCGGCATCAGGCCATAAAGCGAGCCCAGAAGGATGCCAGAGATAATGCAGCCATTGATGCCCAGACGTGAGCTACGGCGACGCAGCATCGGCCAGATGCGGGCCGGAGCGGCTTCTGTCGCTTCACCGCTGGCGGAGACGCGAGTAAAGACCAGCGGCAGCACGGCGCAGAAGACCAGTGACGTCACCCACGGAATCACGCTGAGTAATTCCGTAGACAGTTTGCTGACCAGCAACTGGCCTGTCACGGTGCCGATGTAATAGACAACCATATAGGCCGCCAGCAGCTGTCCCCGATTACGTACCGTTCCGCTGCACAGAAGTGCGCTCTCGACCACCACCCACATCAGCGCACAGCCGACACCGGCGATGAAACGCATTGAACTCCATGCCCAGAAACCCGACATCATCGCCAGGCACAGGGTTGCGACGGCAAACATCAAGGTAGCCAGGTAGTAGCTGCGGTTGAAGCCGTAATGCCTGATTAACCAGCCAGCCAGCAGAGTTCCTGCGAGATTACCGGTGTAATAGGAGGAGCTTACGATGCCCACCTGCCAGGTTGTCAGTAAGTCATGCGTCAGCCACAGTGGAACGAGCGTATTCAGCACGGCAATTGCGACCGTCATTAACATCAGGCCGCAAAGCAGCAATATCACGGGGCGTGACCAGGTTGACATAGGGGATAGAAACCAGAGCAAATGAAGGAAATTGCGCGCAGTTTGCCATTGGCTTTTTTAAAGTCAATGGGCGAATTTTAACGGCAGCACATTTTGCTGTGCGACAATTTAATTTACTAATCTTCAGTGGGTTACAATCGTAAGAAGCGGCAGGTCGCTAAATGCTATCTCTATGAAAAACTAGGTTTTTAGCCATTCCGGCCTGGCTGGTATCGATAACGTTTATTTGTGATTAAATTGAGGCCTGACAGAACAGTTTTTCCTGAGCAATAACATAAAAAAACCCGGCCATGGCCGGGTTCAGAGAGTTACTGTTGCTTAGCCGATAATTTCGACGCCATTCATATAGGGGCGTAAAACCTCAGGCACAGTGATGCGGCCATCTTCCTGCTGATAATTTTCCAGCACTGCCACCAGGGTACGGCCTACGGCCAGCCCTGAGCCATTCAGGGTATGAACCAGACGCGGTTTCTTATCCTGTTTGTTGCGGCAACGCGCCTGCATACGACGCGCCTGGAAATCACCCATGTTGGAACAGGATGAAATTTCACGATAGGTATTCTGCGCCGGTAGCCAGACTTCCAGATCGTAAGTTTTAGTCGATCCAAAGCCCATATCGCCGGTGCAGAGTAAAACCTTACGATATGGCAGGTTCAGCAGCTGCAGCACTTTCTCAGCGTGACCGGTCAGCTCTTCCAGGGCATCCATTGACTGCTCCGGCGTGACGATCTGCACCATCTCAACTTTGTCGAACTGGTGCATACGGATCAGGCCACGCGTGTCACGACCGTAAGAACCCGCTTCAGAACGGAAGCATGGCGTATGCGCAGTCAGTTTAACCGGCAGGCTATCCTCTTCGAGGATCTCATCACGCACCAGGTTAGTCAGCGGCACTTCCGCAGTAGGAATTAACGCATAGTTGCTGCTGTCTGACTCCTCTTCCAGCGGACGGGTGTGGAACAGGTCTTCGCCAAACTTAGGCAGCTGTCCGGTACCGTAAAGCGTTTCGTGGTTAACCAGATAAGGCACGTAGGTTTCAAGGTAGCCATGCTGCTCGGTGTGCAGGTCAATCATAAACTGACTCAGTGCACGGTGCAGGCGGGCAATCTGCCCCTGCATGACCACAAAGCGTGAACCGGTCAGTTTCACGGCAGACGCAAAATCCAGGCCTTTAGCCGCTTCACCCAGCTCAACGTGATCTTTAACCGGGAAGCTGAACTCGCGCGGGGTACCCCAGCGGCTCACTTCCTGGTTTTCGCTGTCATCTTTGCCCAGCGGCACTTCATCGGCCGGAATGTTCGGCAGTGCCAGTGAGAAGTCACGGATTTGATTCTGCAGTTCATCCAGTTCTGCTTTTCCGGCATCCAGGCGTTCGCCCAGCGCGTTCACTTCCTGACGCAGCGGCTCGATGTCTTCCCCACGTGCTTTGGCCTGACCGATGGATTTGGATCGGGAGTTACGCTCTGCCTGCAGATTTTCTGTTTCCACCTGCAACACTTTGCGACGCTCTTCAAGCGAACGCAGCGTTTCCACATCCAGTTTGTATCCCCGGCGTGCCAGTTTTTCTGCGACTGCGTCTGGCTCGTTACGCAGCAGATTGGGATCGAGCATGCTTATCCTGTGTATAAAAAGTTGGTTGAAAGAAGGGACGCATTCCAGCGGAATGCGTTGAAAACATTGCCCACATTACCGTAACGTCTGTTTCAGCGGTAGCGTTTTGTCGGGCTATTTTGATCCTGCTCGGCCAGCCAGCTTAGCTTTTCACCAATCTTACCCTCAAGCCCGCGCTGGGTTGGGGTGTAATAGCGCGCGCTGGCCAGTTCCTGCGGAAAATAGACTTCACCCGCGGCATAGGCGTTGGTTTCATCATGGGCATAACGGTACTCTTTACCCAGGCCCATCTCTTTCATCAGCTTAGTCGGGGCATTGCGCAGATGTTCCGGCACATCGTAATCGGGATGGTCGCGCGCATCACGCATTGCGGCTTTAAACGCGTTGTAGACCGCATTACTTTTAGGCGCGCAAGCCAGATAAACAATGGCCTGGGCAATCGCGCGCTCCCCTTCTGCCGGACCGACGCGCGTGAAGCAATCCCAGGCCGCAATTGCCACCTGCATACCGCGCGGATCGGCATTGCCGACATCTTCGGAGGCGATTGCCAGCAACCGACGAGCCACATAGAGCGGATCGCCGCCCGCAGTGATAATGCGCGCATACCAGTAGAGCGCCGCATCCGGTGCGGAGCCGCGTACCGATTTGTGCAGTGCAGAAATCAGATCGTAAAAACGATCGCCTTTATTATCAAACCGCGCGGATCGCTCACCAGAGACTTCGTTAAGCAGCTGCGGCGTCAGTTCCCGCTGACCTGATGCGGTGATTTCGGCCATATCAGCCATCATCTCCAGCGTGTTCAGCGCCCGACGTGCATCACCATTAACCAGTTCAGCGATCATCCTGCGTGTGTTGTCCGGCAGCACGATGTCACTGTCCCCATAACCTCGCGCTTTATCCTGCATCGCCTGATCCAGCACCTGCTCAATATCTTCCAGGGTTAGTGATTTCAGCAGGTAAACGCGGGCGCGTGACAGCAACGCTGAGTTAAGTTCAAAAGAGGGGTTTTCGGTGGTCGCACCAATAAAGGTAATGGTGCCATCTTCGATATGGGGCAGAAAGGCATCCTGCTGGCTCTTGTTGAACCGATGGACCTCGTCCACAAACAGGATCGTGCGCCGCCCGGCATGTTTATTCTGACGGGCCCGCTCAATCGCCTCACGGATCTCTTTTACGCCGGAGGTGACGGCCGAAATACGTTCCACATCGGCGTTACCGTAATGGGCAATGATCTCAGCCAGCGTGGTCTTGCCGGTCCCGGGAGGTCCCCACAGGATCATTGAATGCAGGTGCCCTGCTTCAATCGCGCGCGGCAGAGGTTTGCCTGCGCCCAGCAGATGTTGCTGACCAATGTACTGTTTCAATGTTTCTGGCCGCATACGCGCGGCCAGAGGTTTGAAATTTTCGGTGGAAAAATCCAGGGACAGGTTACTCACCGTGACCTCACTGACGTTGGTCGTCCACCGTCACGCCTTTTGGCGGTGTGAACGTGAATTTATCCGGGCTGATAGCGCCATTCTGCTGGCTTTTCAGCTGGTAATCGCTGCGCTGGCCATCCTGCTCGATAGCACTGAAGCGGTTGATGGTCCCGCTGGACGTCACCTGGATGGTGAACTGTTTCAGGTTGCCGTCGCTGTTCTTAGGTGTCAGTTCAAAATTGTCACCCTGCTGTTTGATATTGTACTGCTTCCAGTCATTTGACTGGTTGCGGGCAATCAGCATAAAGGGCGTGTTGCTGGTCGCATTCTGCAACAGGCTGACTGTCGCCTGCTCAACAAACGGGTTGTAGAACCACAGCGATTTACCGTCGGAGATGATGATGCTTTCGTCCGGCGCGGTCATGTGCCAGTTAAACAGGCTGGGACGTTTTACCCACAATTCGCCTTCGCCGTCCTGCACATTCGCGCCGCTGCTGTCGGTCACTTTTTGGGTGAAGCTGGCGTGGAAGCTGCTGACCTTGTTCAGGCGCTGTTGCAGATCACTGGAAGCATCAGCCAGAACGCTGGCTGAAGAAAAGGTGGCCAACAGGCCCAGAGCGATTACGCGTAATTTCATCTGCTTCAATTCCTTATTTAAACGTTCCCATCGATAATTGCATTAAGCCTGGCCGCCGTTCCGCCATCAGAACAGAGGAAAAAACCGAAAGCTGATTCAGATATGGGGTTTAACCGCATAAAAACAATGAGCCAGTCGGAACTGGCTCATTGCGTTGTGTTTCAAAACATTTAGCCACTACATATCGTGTGGCGGTGGCGACAGCACTTCACGGTTACCATTGTGTCCAGGTGCAGAAACGATGCCCTGCGCTTCCATCTGTTCAATGATACGTGCCGCGCGGTTATAGCCGATGCGGAACTGACGCTGAACGCCTGAAATCGACGCACGGCGCTTATCGACCACAAAACCGACCGCCTGATCGAACAGCGGATCGAGCTCTTCATCACTGTCGATGCCACCGGCATTTTCGCTCTCTTCGCCCGCCGTAATGCTGTCGATATATTGCGGACGACCACGCGCTTTCCAGTCCTGAACCACTGCATGCACTTCCTGGTCACGAACAAACGCACCGTGAACACGAATCGGCAGCGAGGAGTTTGGCGGCATGTAGAGCATGTCACCCATACCCAGCAGTGACTCCGCGCCGCCCTGATCGAGAATGGTACGTGAGTCAATTTTGCTGGAAACGGTAAAGGCGATACGCGTCGGAATGTTCGCTTTGATCAGGCCGGTAATGACATCCACAGATGGACGCTGTGTCGCCAGTACCAGATGGATGCCGGCAGCACGGGCTTTCTGTGCCAGGCGGGCAATCAGCTCTTCCACCTTTTTACCGACTGCCATGATCAGGTCAGCAAACTCATCGACCATCACCACGATGTAAGGCAGTTTCTCCAGAACCGGCGGCGTCATATCCATGCTGTCGCCCGGCTTCCAGAACGGATCGGGAATCGGACGACCCATCGCTTCGGCCTGTTCCACTTTTTCGTTGTAGCCCGCCAGATTACGCACGCCCAGCGCCGACATCAGCTTGTAGCGACGCTCCATTTCACCGACGCTCCAGCGCAGCGCATTGGCAGCATCCTTCATGTCTGTGACCACTTCGGTCAGCAGATGCGGAATACCTTCATAGACCGACAGCTCAAGCATTTTCGGGTCGATCATGATGAAGCGAACTTCTTCCGGCGTCGCCTTATACAGCATGCTGATAATCATGGCGTTCACGCCCACAGATTTACCGGAACCGGTGGTACCGGCGACAAGTAAGTGTGGCATTTTCGCCAGATCGGCCACCACCGGCTGACCGGCAATGTCTTTACCCAGCACGACGGCCAGTGGTGAAGGGTTGTCGCGGAATTTAGGGCAATCCAGCACTTCACGCAGATAGACGGTCTGACGATGCTTGTTTGGCAGTTCCAGACCTACGTAGGGTTTGCCTGGGATCACTTCCACCACACGAACCGCTACCGTCGACAGCGAACGCGCCAGATCGCGGGACAGGTTGGAGATACGCGCCGCTTTCACGCCCGGTGCCAGGTCAAGTTCGAAACGGGTAATAACCGGGCCAGGCGAGATACCGACCACCTCCGCTTTGACGCGATAATCGCCTAAGCGCGACTCCACCAGACGGGCAGTCTGCTCCAGCGAGAACATATCAACCGGCTCTTCCTCTTCAGGCGGTGCGGTCAGCAGATCCAGCGAAGGCAGTGGCGTGGAGGGTTTCTCCAGCGGCTGCTCATGGCGCATCAGGAACGGATGAATCAGGCTGTCGTGCAGTGAAGGTTTCGCCTCTTCCACCGGCTGAACAGGCGCTGCCGCTGGCGTGCCATAGCCAGGCGCAGCGTAAGCCGGAACCTGAGGAGCCGCAGGGGCACCATAAGCGGGTGCAGAGGTTGCCGCAGGCGCAGCATAGTCAGGTTCAGACGGTGCTGCCGGGGCGCTATAGGCAGGCTCTGCCGGGGCAAAGCTCGCTGGTGCAGGAACATGAGCCGGAGCCTGAGGTCTTGAAACCTCACTCACCTGCTGCCAGGGTTCGTGTGAAACCGCTGGGGCTTCAGGTTCTGGCGTCGCCGCAATGGTAAACAGCGGTTCAGAAGGACCGTCATCCACCAGATCTTTCATCGGTGAAAAATCAAACGCTGAGGCGGTATCAATATTGAATACCGGCTCTTTTTTCACTTCTGGCTCATAGCGCTGCTGTTGCTGCTCGGCGAACTGACGGGCCAGTGCATCCTGCTGCTGTGCATCCTGTTCATCTTCCTCGTCCTGCTGCCAGCTGGTGCCGTAACGCTGCTGCTGTTCAGACTGGAAAGCCTGTCGCAGTTCAGCCTGCTGCAACGCCTCTTCAGCATCCGGAGTAGAGGAAACGGAGCCAGCACTAACCGGTTCGGTCTCTTCCGTTTTCGCTTTCTCTTCTGCCATGCGCTGAGAAGGCAGCTTAATGCCATAAGAGGCCAGCTCACGACGGGTTGGCAGTTTTACCGGGTTAGGACGCGGCAGTGCCGGGCCGATACCTTGTTTAACCTGCGGATTGAGATTGGTTTCAGGGGCTAAATCAAAAACAGGCGCAGTACGCGTTGTTGCCTGGGCTGCCGTTGCAGCGGCTGCCGCTGCCGCCGATGCCGCAGGGATGGCTGACGTATCCCGCCAGTTACCCATTTTAGGTTCATCATCGTCGTAAGCACTGAACGACGGCGTAGCCGGAGCGTCGTCTGGCATTTCAAAGTGATAAAGCGGTGGTGCGTCTGCGGGTGCAGAAGCACTCTGCGGCGGCGTCGGGGAGTTCGCCACACTCTGCGGAGCTGGCGCGCTCTGTGCGTACGCAGGCGCAGGTTGTGCAGACGGCGATGCAGGGATGGATGTCGCTGACGCGGCAGGCGCCGAAGCTGAAACCACAGCAGCAGCAGATGCGGCGACAGGTGCAGGCGTCACCGTGGCTGCCGGGGCGAGGGTCACCTCGGCGGCTTCAGCGGTAGCCGCGACTGCCGCACTGGTGGCTGCTGCAGCTTTAGCCAGCAGCGGATCCTGTTGTGACGTCGCAGGCTCAGCAGCTGCACGTGGGGCAGAAAGCAGCACATCATCATCCTGATCGGCGGCATGAAGCTCAGGCACATCCGCGTATTCACGCGCGTCCCGCTCGTCATCCTCTTCCTGCCAGGGTTCATCGTGACGTGAGCGGTTGCTGGCAAACGTCAGTACGCCCATGACTACGCCACCAATTCTTTCTGCAATGGTGAGCCATGACCAGCCAGTGTAAAGGGTAATGCCTGCCGCCCAGACGCAGAGCAGCATCAGCGTGCCGCCAGCCGGACTGAACCAGGGTGCAATAGCATTACTGACCAGGCTGCCGATCACGCCGCCCGAGGCAAAGTACCAGATATCATCGGCGTTCAGCGCCGCCATACCACAGGTCGTCACCACCAGCGCGAGGACGCCAATTAAGCGCAGCCCGACGGCAAAGTAGTCAAAGTAGTCCTGGCTGTCGCGCTGACGGAAAGCAATCCAGCACAGACCCAGGATGACGGGCGGAATGGCATACGCCATCACACCAAAGATGAAGAGTAAGGTGTCAGCCAGCCAGGCACCGACGCTGCCGCCGATATTGTGGATAGGTTCATGCCAGGCCGTTTGCGACCAGCTCGGGTCGGAAGGGTTAAAACTGACCAGAGAAACCATCAGGTAGATGGCAAACAGCGCCACCAGAATGAGCATCGCTTCCAGCAGACGACGTCCACTGCTCATCGATTGTAACGAAACGTCTTTATCTTCTGTATATTCCTGGCTCAAGAGGACTCTCCAGGTGCCTGTAAAGTAAGAAGCAACAGCGCCGGGCGAGCCCGACGCTGATCCTGTATGAATGCACAGGAGTGTACCGAAATCTCACAGGTTTTGCACCTGCCCCGCATCAGCGAGTTTTGATCACCAGTCGATTGCTCTGTTTAACCTCTTCCATCACCACATACGTACGCGTGTCGTTTACGCCCGGCAGGCGCAACAGGGTTTCACCCAGCAGCTTACGGTAGGCTGACATATCAGGTACGCGCGTTTTCAGCAGGTAGTCGAAATCGCCGGAAACGAGGTGACACTCTTGAGTTTCCTCAAGTTTTTGCACAGCGGCGTTAAATTGCTCAAACACATCCGGTGCACCACGATTCAGAGTAATCTCAACGAACACCAGCAGCGACGCATCCAGATAGTGCGGGTTCAACTGCGCGGTGTAGCCAAGAATAAATCCCTGACGTTCGAGACGACGCACGCGTTCAAGACATGGCGTAGGCGATAAGCCTACGCGTTTGGAAAGCTCTACGTTTGAAATGCGACCATCTTTCTGAAGTTCATTCAGAATGTTCCTGTCAATTCTGTCGAGGTCTTTCCCGGGGCGTTTCTTATTGTCTACCATTATTATTGTCTCTCTTAATTCCTTCCCTTTACCTGCCACGCCCTGAAAACGCTCATTGTTCGGGGCATTTCTGAAGTGAGCTAACAGAGCCTGTGTTCTGACACCTATCGATATGACGCATGTTGTCTGTCCACATCATGCGTCATTATCCATATCAGGCTGCTTTTATTCGGCGTTACGTGCAAAACGGGCGATGAAAACCTGTTTTGTTCCGATAAATGTTATTCGCTTCTGATAATGTTTTCGCAAAAGCGCAGGCGATTGTCAAAGTAAAATCACCAAATTCAGGACAAGATGCCAGACAGTCCGCTGGGTATCTGTTTTTAAATGACTATTTTTCCACTATTGCACCCCTCTAACCCGAGTTTTGCCCCCTTTTGGCGCATTGGCCAGGCAAAACCGTCGCTCATCGTCTACGCCGTTTGCAGCTATCGTTAACAAAATTGCCTAAGCCTTGTCATTGTCGCCGGATATTCCCTACAATCGCAGGCTATGTCAGCCGAATGAAACTGAGGAACGCATGAGTACGGCCAAACACAGTAAGTTACTCATTCTGGGCTCCGGCCCAGCGGGTTATACCGCAGCCGTTTATGCTGCACGCGCCAACCTGAACCCGGTACTGATTACGGGTCTGGAAAAAGGCGGACAGCTGACCACTACCACCGAGGTGGAGAACTGGCCGGGCGACCCGCACGATCTGACAGGTCCATCGCTGATGGAGCGGATGCATGAGCATGCCGAAAAATTTAATACTGAGATCATTTTCGATCACATTCACACCGTCGATTTGCAGAACCGTCCGTTCCGCCTTACGGGTGACAGCGGCGAATACACGGCAGATGCCCTGATCATCGCCACCGGTGCGTCAGCGCGCTACCTCGGTCTGCCTTCCGAAGAGGCCTTCAAAGGCAAAGGCGTCTCTGCCTGTGCAACCTGTGACGGCTTCTTCTATCGCAACCAGAAAGTCGCGGTGATTGGCGGTGGCAACACGGCTGTGGAAGAGGCGCTCTACCTGGCGAATATTGCGGCTGAAGTGCACCTTATTCACCGTCGTGACAGCTTCCGCGCAGAGAAGATCCTGATCGACCGCCTGATGGAAAAAGTGCGCAATGGCAATATCGTGCTGCACACCCATCGCACGCTGGAAGAAGTGGTGGGCGATCAGATGGGTGTCACCGGTCTGACGCTGCGTTCTACCCAGAACAGTGATGAGACAGAAGCGCTGGAGGTGGCGGGTCTTTTTGTTGCTATCGGACACAGCCCGAATACGGCCATTTTTGAGGGTCAGCTGGCGCTGGAGAACGGTTACATCAAAGTTCAGTCAGGTCTGCACGGCAACGCCACTCAGACCAGCATCCCTGGCGTCTTTGCGGCAGGCGATGTGATGGACCATATCTATCGTCAGGCGATCACCTCTGCGGGCACCGGCTGTATGGCCGCGTTAGACGCTGAGCGCTTTCTTGACGGACTGGTTAAAAACGATCAGTAAGTTGTTAACCCTCTGATCTCAAATGTTCCAGGCGACGGTTTTTCCGTCGCCTTTTTTATTGCTCTCATGCTAGATTCTTGCGCCTGAAGAGATGGAAATGTCTTTCCATTTTCACCCGTCATCGACATTCATCATGGTCTCGCATGGACAAATCGCGGCAGCAGCATCTTACCCGCTGGCTTCGTCAGCAACGTCATTTCGCCGGTCGCTGGTTGCGACTCAACACCCTGCTGGGCATGGCAAGTGCACTTCTGATCATTGCTCAGGCGGGTTTACTGGCCTCGCTGCTGCAGGCTCTGATTGTTGACCAGCAGCCGCGTGAATCCCTGACTGTCAGCATCCTGCTGTTACTGCTCTGCTTTGTGCTCCGCGCCCTGATTAACTATGCCCGTGAACTGACCGGTTATCGTGCCGGACAGGCTATCCGTCAGGCTTTACGTCAGCAGGTATTAGACCGATTGTCTGATCTGGGGCCGGCGTGGATTCAGGGAAAGCCAGCCGGCAGCTGGGCGACGCTGCTGCTGGAGCAGATCGAAGAGATGCAGGAGTATTACGCGCGCTATCTGCCGCAGATGACCCTGGCGGTGCTGATCCCCTGCTGCATTCTGCTGACTATTTTTCCGCTCAACTGGACGGCGGGTCTGATCCTGTTTGCCACCGCGCCACTGATTCCGCTGTTTATGGCGCTGGTCGGGATGGGTGCGGCCGAGGCCAACCGCCGGAACTTCCTGGTGCTGGCCCGCCTGAGCGGTAACTTTCTCGACCGCCTGCGCGGCAGAGAGACGCTGCGGCTGTTTCATCGTGGCGCAGCGGAGCAGCAGGCGGTTGCCGCCGCCACCACCGATTTTCGCCAGCGCACCATGGAAGTGCTGCGCTTAGCCTTTCTCTCCTCTGCCGTGCTGGAGTTTTTTGCCTCGCTGGCGATTGCCGTGGTGGCCGTCTACTTTGGCTTCTCCTATCTGGGCGAATTGCATTTTGGTGATTACGGCCAGGGCGTGACGCTGTTTGCCGGCTTTCTGGTGCTGATCCTCGCCCCGGAGTTTTTCCAGCCGCTGCGCGATCTCGGCGCTTTCTATCACGCCAAAGCCCAGGCTGTAGGCGGTGCCGATGCCCTTGAAGCCTTTATGCAGGCGACGCCTGCCACCGCGCCGCAGGAAGGCCAGTTGCCCTTCACTGCCGATCGCTCAATCGCACTTACCGCCGAAGATCTGCGTGTCTGTGCGCCTGATGGTCAGGTGTTGTGCGGCCCGCTCTCTTTTACTGTCGCCCCCGGCGAACAGATTGCGCTGGTCGGTCAAAGCGGGGCCGGTAAAACGGCCCTGATGAACGCCCTGCTCGGTTTTCTGCCTTATCAGGGTTCGCTGAAAGCGAATGGCGTTGAACTCCGCGATATACGACGGAATGACTGGCATCAGCAGCTCAGCTGGGTAGGACAGAATCCTCAGTTACCGGCCGCCACCTTGCGCGACAACATCGTGATGAATGCGGCCTGGGATGACGAGCGTTTTGCGGCACTGCTGGAGTCGTGCGGCATTAATGAGTTCCTGCCTCGTCTGCCCCAGGGCATTGACACCCTGCCAGGCGATGGCGGTAATCAGCTGTCGGTGGGTCAGGCGCAGCGGGTCGCGGTCGCGCGCGCACTCTATAAATCCTCGCATTTTTTGCTGCTCGATGAACCCGCAGCCAGCCTGGATGCGCTCAGTGAACGTCATGTGATGCTGGCACTTAACCAGGCGGCAGCCCGCCAGACCACGCTGATGATAACCCATCAGATTGATACGTTAAGTCACTGGCAGACCCTCTGGGTAATGGAAGCCGGTAAGCTGGTGCAACAGGGTAACTGGCAGCAGCTGTCGCAACAGCCGGGTGCGTTCAGTGAGATGCTGAAGCATCGTCAACAGGAGATTCGCTGATGTCCGCCTTGCGTCCTTTTCTTCGTCTCTGGCTGCGCCACCCTTATCGCCTGGCGCTGGGCATCGTGCTGGCGATTGTTACCCTGCTGGCCAGCATCGGCCTGCTGACGCTTTCAGGCTGGTTTCTGGCCGCCTCGTCAGTGGCAGGCGTAGCCGGTCTCAATACCTTCAACTATATGCTGCCTGCGGCAGGCGTACGTGGCGCCGCCATCATTCGCACTGCCGCACGCTATGCTGAACGGCTGGTCAGCCACGATGCAACATTCAGGGTTCTTCAGCATCTGCGTGTCCACACCTTCAGTCGCCTGATGGCCCTTTCGCCAGGCCAGCTTTCGCGGTTCCGGCAGGCGGACCTGCTCAACCGCTTCGTGGCCGATGTCGATACGCTGGATCACCTCTATCTGCGCGTCATCTCGCCGCTGTTCGGCGCACTGGTGGTGATTGTCGTAGTTACCCTCGGAATGAGCTTCATCGATGTTCAGCTGGCACTGACGCTGGGCGGCATCATGCTGAGTACGCTGGTGGTGATGCCAGCGCTGTTTTACCGTCTGGGATCGCCCGCAGGCGGCGCGATTGCCCGTGGGCGCGCCCGCTGGCGCTTACAGCTGATGCAGTGGCTGGCGGCTCAGGCTGAACTCACCCTTTACGGTGCCTCGCGGGACTGGCGTCAGCAACTTGATGAAGATGAACAGCGCTGGCAGCAGGCTCAGAGCCAGCAACAGCGCTTGCAGGCTGCGGCACAGAGCCTGCTGCTGCTGATCAGCGGCGTAACCGTCACACTGTTGCTCTGGCTCAGTGCGGCGACAATCAGCCAGCAGCAGTTGCCCGGCTCGCTGATTGCCCTGGTGGTGTTTTGCGCGCTGGCTGCTTTCGAGGCGCTGGCACCGGTTGCAGGGGCCTTTCTGCCCATGTCGCAGGTGATAAATGCCGCTCAGCGGGTCAATGACATTATCGATCAGTCACCCGCTATCACCTTTCCGGCAGATTCAGATGCCCGGCCAGGACGTCTCGCAGTCGATATCGATCAGCTCGACTTCAGCTATCCCGACCGCCCGGATAAGGTGCTGAACCGCTTTACCCTTAAGGTGGCAGCCGGTGAACACATTGCACTGCTGGGGCCGACCGGCTGCGGCAAATCCACTCTGCTGGCGCTGTTGACCCGTGGCTGGGATAGCCAGCGCGGTGTCATCAGCCTGAATGACCTGCCGATCACCGCATGGTCAGAGCCAGCGCTGCGTCAGCGCATCAGCGTGGTGACTCAGCGGGTTCATCTCTTCAGTCAGAGCCTGCGTGATAACTTACTGCTGGCCTGTCCCGATGCTACTGATGAGCAGTTACGCCGCGTGCTGAATGACGTCGGCCTGCAGCGCCTGCTTGAGAGCCCGGAAGGATTAAACGCCTGGATGGGAGAAGGCGGTCGCCCGCTGTCAGGCGGCGAACTGCGTCGGCTGGCGCTGGCGCGTGCGTTAATGCATAACGGCGATCTCTGGCTGCTGGATGAACCCACCGAAGGACTGGATGCCACAACCGAGCAGCATATCCTCACCCTGCTGCAGCGGCTGACCGCTGGCAAGACCGTGATAATGGTCACCCACCGTCTCAGCGGCCTGGAGCAGATGGATCGCATCTGCGTGATGGATAATGGCGTGATTGTGGAACAGGGAAGTCATGCCGAATTAATCTCAAAAGCGGGTCGGTACTGGCGTTTCCGACAGCGGATTGCGCTATAGTCTTAGCGAAATGCTGATAGGTAACAAAACGCGATGAGACTGGTACAACTGTCACGGGAATCTTTGCAATTTCCCCCACCGGAGATGGCGCTGCGCGAGCCAAACGGCCTGCTGGCCATGGGGGGTGATCTCTCCCCTGCCCGGTTACTTAACGCTTATCAGCGCGGCATCTTTCCGTGGTTTTCTTCTGGCGACCCGATTCTCTGGTGGTCGCCCGATCCCCGTGCAGTGCTGTTGCCTGAGCAGTTTCATCTCAGCCGGAGCATGAAGCGTTTCCACAGCCGTTCGCCCTATCGGGTGACGATGAATGAGTCATTTGCCGAGGTGATCGAGGGCTGTGCCACCGGTCGCGAGGAAGGCACCTGGATCACCTTTGAAATGAAGCGCGCCTGGTTGCGATTGTATGAACTGGGCCACGCCCACTCCATTGAGGTGTGGGATGAACATCAGCTGGCAGGTGGCATGTATGGGCTGGCGATGGGGCAAATCTTCTGCGGCGAATCAATGTTCAGCCGTCAGCAGAATGCGTCAAAAACCGCACTTTGGGTATTTTGTCAGCATTTCCTCAGACATCAGGGCCGTCTGGTGGATTGTCAGGTACTTAACCCTCATACGGCCTCTTTGGGGGCGCAGGAGATACCGCGCGCTGACTATCTGCAATATGTACAAAGCCTTGCGTGCCAGCCTGTCAGCGATGGCTGCTGGCAGACACAAACCCTTTTTTAGTCGCACAGAGATGTTTTGCACACATAAAGGCGTATTAAGTGGTATAATGGTCGAGTTTGGTATGTCGTCCGCGCTTCGCAATAACGAGCCGGAATTGCCAGGCTGGGAATCTCAACGCACTCTCGGAACTGTTTTCAATCGTGCGCGTGTAACCGGTTGATACAGATTCTTAGCCCGCTAATCCCCCGCAGACGTCACATAAACACCCTAATTTTACCGGATGCGCGCGACTGACGTGCACCCCGGCAAAGCGTTGGCAAAATCGCCGACGGTTCTTTACATAAATCGTTGAATTGGGCATTATCTTGCCGGTTCAACTGAAAGGTAGTACACCCAGAGGATTCGATGGCCAAAGAAGACAATATTGAAATGCAAGGTACCGTACTGGATACGTTACCTAACACCATGTTCCGCGTAGAACTTGAGAACGGACACGTGGTTACTGCTCATATCTCCGGTAAAATGCGCAAAAACTACATCCGTATCCTGACGGGTGACAAAGTGACCGTTGAGCTGACCCCGTACGACCTGAGCAAAGGCCGCATTGTCTTCCGTAGTCGCTAATTTGCAGTAATCTCATCGCTCTGCAATTTGCAGCGAAAAAAAAGGCCGGATTTTAATCCGGCCTTTTTCATATCTGCAGCAGGTGATTAATGCACAGTGCCTTCGGTTTTGCGTTTTTCAGCACTCAGGAAGTGATAGGTCAGTTCACCTTTCTCACGATCCAGCGCCACTGACACCGAGCCGCCATCCACCAGCGAACCAAACAGCAGTTCATTGGCTAACGGTTTCTTCAGGCTGTCCTGCACGGTGCGCGCCATCGGACGAGCGCCCATCGCTTTGTCATAGCCTTTCTCAGCAAGCCAGTCGCGTGCTTCATCGCTGACTTCCAGCGACACGCCTTTGGCATCCAGCTGCGCCTGCAACTCGACAATGAACTTGTCGACCACCTGATGGATCACCTCTGGTGACAGGTGACTGAACCAGATAATGTTGTCGAGACGGTTACGAAACTCTGGAGAAAACATCTTTTTGATCTCCTCCATGGCATCGGTGCTGTTGTCCTGATGAATCAGGCCAATCGACTTACGTTCAGTCTCGCGGACCCCGGCGTTAGTGGTCATGACCAGCACCACGTTGCGGAAGTCCGCTTTGCGACCGTTGTTGTCGGTCAGCATACCGTTATCCATCACCTGCAACAGCAGGTTGAAGACATCCGGGTGTGCTTTCTCAATCTCATCCAGCAACACCACCGCATGAGGATGCTTAATCACTGCATCCGTCAGCAGGCCGCCCTGATCAAAACCGACGTAACCCGGAGGCGCACCAATCAAACGGCTGACGGTGTGACGCTCCATATACTCGGACATATCAAAGCGCAGCAACTCAATGCCCAGCGCTTTCGCCAGCTGCACGGTGACTTCCGTTTTACCGACACCGGTAGGCCCGGCAAACAGGAAGGAACCGACCGGCTTACGATCCTGACCCAGACCTGCACGGCTCATTTTGATCGCTTCCGTCAGCGCCTCAATGGCGTTGTCCTGACCAAACACCAGCATCTTCAGACGATCGCCCAGATTTTTCAGCGTATCGCGGTCGCTTGCTGACACGCTTTGCTCAGGAATACGGGCAATACGAGCCACCACCGTTTCAATGTCAGAGACGTTGATGGTTTTCTTGCGCTTACTGGCTGGCATCAGGCGCGCACGCGCACCCGCTTCATCAATCACATCAATCGCCTTGTCAGGCAGATGACGGTCGTTGATATATTTCACCGCCAGTTCCACGGCTGCGCGCACCGCTTTCGCGGTATAGCGCACATCGTGATGCGCTTCGTACTTGGTCTTCAGGCCATTCAGGATCTGCACGGTCTCTTCTGGTGAAGGCTCCGTGATATCGATCTTCTGGAAGCGACGTGCCAGGGCACGGTCTTTTTCAAAGATGTTGCTGAATTCCTGATAGGTGGTGGAACCCATCACCCGAATCTTGCCAGAGGAAAGAAGAGGTTTGATCAGGTTCGCAGCATCGACCTGGCCGCCGGATGCAGCACCCGCACCGATGATGGTATGGATCTCATCGATAAACAGAATGCTGTGTTCGTCCTGCTCCAGCTGCTTCAGCAGCGCTTTGAAACGTTTTTCAAAGTCACCACGGTACTTGGTGCCGGCTAATAACGAACCGATATCCAGCGAGTAGATCGTGCAGTCTTTCATCACTTCCGGTACATCGCCCTGCTCTATGCGCCAGGCGAGACCTTCAGCAATGGCGGTTTTACCCACACCCGACTCACCCACCAGCAGCGGGTTATTTTTACGGCGACGACATAGCACCTGAACGGTACGTTCCAGCTCTTTATCGCGACCAATCAGTGGATCAATACCACCGACGCGAGCAAGCTGATTAAGATTGGTGGTGAAGTTTTCCATACGCTCCTCCCCGCCTGCTTGCTCTTCGTTAACCGGATTTTCTGCGCCTGGCGCCTGGCCGGACTCATCTTTACGCGTACCGTGAGAGATGAAGTTCACCACATCAAGGCGGCTCACTTCATGTTTGCGTAGCAGATAGGCCGCTTGCGACTCCTGCTCGCTGAAAATGGCGACCAGCACATTCGCACCGGAGACTTCGCTGCGACCGGATGACTGGACATGGAAAACCGCACGCTGCAGGACGCGCTGGAAGCTAAGCGTGGGTTGTGTATCACGCTCCTCTTCGCTGGCAGGCAGCACGGGCGTGGTTTGTTCGATGAAGGCTTCGAGTTCCTGCCGCAGAGCCACAATGTCCACCGTACAGGCTTCCAGTGCCTCTCTGGCCGACGGGTTACTGAGCAACGCCAGTAACAGATGCTCGACGGTCATAAACTCATGACGGTGCTCACGCGCTCTGGCGAAAGCCATATTTAAACTGAGTTCCAGTTCTTGATTGAGCATTAGGCACCTCCCCCAATTATCGCCCTTACCTGTTTCCTATATGGAGACGGGTTCAGGCCTTTTCCAGCGTACACAGCAACGGATGATGATTTTCCCGTGCATAGTTGTTCACCTGGGCCGCTTTTGTTTCGGCGACTTCTGCAGTAAATACACCACAGATCGCCTTGCCGTGATAGTGAACTTTCAACATCAGCTGCGTTGCACGTTCAACATCATAAGAAAAGAACTTTTGTACAACGTCAATAACAAATTCCATAGGTGTATAATCGTCATTATTCAGAATGACTTTATACATAGAAGGCGGCTTTAACCCTTCACGTACTTTATCGTCGGCCAGATGTTCAAAGTTAAGCCAGTCGTTTGCGTTTGCCATAGTGTTCCGTTGAGATTTTGCTTTTAGCCTTTAAGTAGCTACATATTGAGAGTTTAACATGCCTGTCAAGCCGCATGCCGCTGCTGAAAATTTATTCAGAAATTCCCCTGCGCGACCTGCATCACAAAATTTGCAATAGCGTTAACTGCCTCAAATTTTGATGATTTTTTCCCCACCTGGCCCGGTGGTTTGCTTGACGTCAGCCGCGCTTTCTCTACATTCTAGCTGCACAGGCTGATTGAGTTTTAATCAAATCCGACTCACAGCTTCGATGACCTCACCTACTTATAAAATGTCTTGCGAGGGAAGTAAAAGCATGGAGACGGGCACAGTTAAATGGTTCAACAATTCCAAAGGCTTTGGCTTTATCTGTCCGATTGGCGGTGGCGAAGATATTTTTGCGCACTACTCCACCATTCAGATGGAAGGCTACCGCACGCTTAAGGCAGGCCAGCAGGTTCAGTTCGATGTCCATGAAGGCCCAAAAGGCAATCACGCCAGCCTGATCGTGCCGGTCGAGGTGCAGGCCGTGGCCTGACACATATCGCCTTTCTGAACAAAGACCCAAAAATGCCAGCCAGTGCCGCTGGCATTTTCCTGTTCGATGTCACCTAATCTGCCTGGCCCTGCGCCAGTCCAATCACCCGGGCAAACATCTGCCGCATCAATGGCGGGATGGCCTCTGGCCCGCGTTCCGCCGCCGACGTAGCCACTGCGATCGCCAGTTCCGGCTTGGAGCTCTGGTGAATCGCTTTAGTAATAATACGCCTGGAACTCATCGGAACGTTTAACGGCAGGTGCGCCATCTGATGATAGACATCCTTAAAGCCGTGCTGATAGAGAAAATTTTCCATATCCAGCGCCGGTAACTGCGTCAGAAAACGCGGCTCCGGTTCACCCGGCTCTAACTGAGTGCGTGCCGTACTGGCATATTTATTCCCCGCCTGATCACCGTCAGTCAGGACATGCCAGGCGATACCCATGCGCCGGGCAAACTTCAGTAGCGGTTTTAACCCCGACTGCGCAAACTCAATCACCTTCACGCCTTCAGCGGCGAAGTTGTAACCGCACTGCTGCGCCAGCTCATTCATGATCCAGACTTCGGTTTCTCCCTCCACCAGCAGCCAGCAACGGGCGAACAGCGCAGCAGGCCGGTTGACCCGAATATGGAAGCCGATGCGCCGGCTCTCTTCGGCACTCAGTCCCTCCGGACCGATGCGCCAGGCCGCTACGCGCGAGGGTCCACGCACCAGACGACAGACGTTTTCCACCGGCACCTGCGACAGCAGCTCCGGCGAATTAGTGGTGGCGATTTTTTGCAGCGGCAGCAGCCTCAGCAGATTCCATGCTACCGACAGCATAATCGGATGCAGCCGGGTTTCCGGATCTTCAATCAGCAGCAGCGGGCGGGCACCGGCGGCCAGCGGGACGTCTCCTCGTGCCTCAATCAGTAGGGTAAACATCTGCAGCAGTATCAGCTGACGGCTGCGGGAGTCGGTTCCGGCAATCAGCTGATTCAGGTGATCCAGCGCCCGCCATCCCTGTCCCCCCTCGCGCGTCTGCGGATCCCGTAGCCTGACCTCGTTGCCCGCATCGGGCGGCTGCACCAGGAAGTAGTGCTGCATCAGTTGCTGCATCGTCTTCAGCCCCTGCCGCAGCACCTCATCGCTGAGCTGTTGTGGATGGTGCTCCAGATCGCGCGCCAGCGTCTCCATACCCGCCAGTAGCTCAGGATGTGCGGTGGGGAGCGGTGCACTACTCCGCGTCCGCTTACTGAAACGCGCATCGCGCAATCGCAGAACCGGATACCGTTTCAGCAAAAGATCGATGGCCGCCGCGCAGTTCTGCTCAGGCAACAGCTGATAGTTCAGGTCAACAAAACGGCGGCGGGTTTCGATACCGCTGTCACGCCAGGTGGCGCTGACGCTGTAACAGAGCTGACGCTGGCCCTGAGCATCACGCTGCCAGAAGGTCGAGAGCAACGCATCCGGGTCTTTGCCGTCATCGCGAAAGTAGAACACCACCGACAGACGGCGCATCGCATCGGTCACATCGCCTGGGGTGAAATGGAAATCAGCCTCGGTAAAAACATAGGCCGGTTCATGGGGCGAAAGTAACAGGCTCAGGGCATCCAGCAGACTGGATTTGCCCCAGGCGTTCTCACCAATCAGCAGATTGGTCTGGGTTAAAGGCAGTGAGAGCTTATTGATGCCGCGGAAACCGCGAATGTCGATATGTTCCAGAATCATAGGCGTCCATCCTCAGTTTATAAACAGCATGGTTGCCGCCAGCGAGCCGGTCAAGCCGCTTTCTCAGGGTTTACTCCGTTACGCTTTTTCGCTAGCGTGTGGCCTCTTCCACCATGGATGGCCCTTATCGCTATGTACTCCGGACTCCTGATTATTCTTCTGCCGCTGATCGCCGGCTGGCTGCTACCGTTCCGTCAAACTTCAACCCTGCGCCGGGTCAATCAGCTGCTGGGCTGGATGGTTTACGTCATTCTGTTCTTTATGGGCATCAGCCTGGCCTTTCTCGACAACCTGAGCAGCAATCTGCTGGCGGTATTTCACACCGCGCTGGTAGCGGCCTTTTGTATTTTGCTGTGCAACCTGCTGGCGCTGCGCGGGCTGGAAAAATATGCCCCATGGCAGCATGCGCATCGGCAGGAGAAACTGCCCTCGCGGCTGCATATGGCGCTGGACTCTCTGAAGCTATGCGGCGTGGTTGTCATCGGTTTTCTGCTTGGCCTGACCCAGTGGCCACTGCTGCAACACGCCTCGACGGCCAGCGAATATGCGCTGATCTTCCTGCTGTTTCTGGTTGGCATTCAGCTGCGCGGCAGCGGCATGACGCTGCGTCAGATTATCCTGAACCGTCGTGGCCTGCTGGTTGCCAGCGTAGTGCTGGTCAGCGCGCTTATCGGCGGCATGATTGCGGCGTTGCTGCTGGGCGTGCCGCTGAAAACCGGTCTGGCGTTAGCCAGCGGTTTTGGCTGGTACTCTCTCTCCGGCATTCTGATGACCGAAGCTTTTGGTCCGGTCATCGGCAGCGCCGCCTTCTTCAACGACCTGATACGTGAACTGGTGGCAATCATGCTCATTCCGGCGCTGATTGGCCGTCATCGCTCCAGCGCACTGGGCCTGTGTGGCGCAACTTCAATGGACTTTACCCTGCCGGTGCTGCAGCGGGCGGGCGGCAATGAGATCGTCCCGGCCGCCATTGTGCACGGCTTTGTGATGAGCCTGCTGGCCCCGATTCTTATCGCCCTCTTCTCCGCCTGAATCCTGTCTGATATGCGCTGAGCTCTGCCAGCGCATTTTTTCACGCCTGCTTTTCTTCCGTGTCGTCTACGCTTCTTTTTTCGGTTCTGGTCACGTCACTCTTCAGGGCGGGCCGACAAAGGAGAAGAGCATGAAACAAACCGTCGCGGCGCTGGTCGCCAAAACGCTGGAAAGCGCGGGCGTAAAACGCATCTGGGGCGTCACCGGGGATTCCCTTAACGGCCTGAGCGACAGTCTTAATCGCATGGGCACCATTGAATGGATGCCGACGCGCCATGAAGAAGTCGCCGCATTCGCAGCAGGCGCGGAAGCGCACATCAGCGGTGAACTGGCGGTCTGCGCCGGCTCCTGTGGGCCAGGCAACTTACATCTGATCAACGGTCTATTCGATTGCCATCGTAACCGCGTTCCTGTTCTGGCGATTGCGGCACATATTCCCTCCAGCGAAATCGGCAGCGGCTATTTTCAGGAAACCCATCCGCAGGAGCTGTTCCGCGAATGCAGCCACTACTGCGAACTGGTTTCGAACCCTGAGCAGCTCCCGCAGGTGCTGGGCATCGCGATGCGTAAAGCGATTCTGAATCGTGGCGTCTCGGTGGTGGTGCTGCCTGGGGATGTCGCGCTTAAACTGGCGCCAGAGAGCGCCAGCGCGGAATGGTATCCGCCACAGTTGCCGCAGGTCCTGCCACAGCCCGCCGAACTGGCGCAGCTGGCGCAGACGCTGAACGAAGCCAGCGATATTACGCTGCTGTGCGGCAGTGGCTGCGCCGGAGCGCATCAGGAGGTGGTAGCGCTGGCAGAAGCGCTGAAAGCCCCTATCGTCCATGCGCTGCGCGGCAAAGAACACATCGAATATGACAACCCTTATGATGTCGGCATGACCGGACTGATCGGTTTCTCATCCGGTTTCCACGCCATGATGAATGCCGGGACGCTGGTGTTGCTGGGCACGCAGTTCCCCTATCGCGCCTTCTATCCGGAAAAGGCTAAAATCATCCAGATTGATATCAATCCGGGCAGCCTTGGGTCACATTGTCACGTCGATCAGGCCTATGTCGGCGATGTGAAAAGCACACTGCAGGCGCTGCTGCCGCAACTGACACACAAAAGCGATCGCAGCCATCTCGACAGCGCGGTTAAGCACTATGGCGAGGCGCGCAAAAGTCTGGACGAACTGGCGCAGCCCAACGACAAGCAGCCGATCCATCCGCAATATCTGGCACAGCAGATCAGCCACTACGCCAGTGATGACGCCATCTTTACCTGCGATGTCGGGACACCGACCGTCTGGGCGGCGCGCTATCTGAAGATGAACGGCAGACGTCGCCTGCTGGGTTCGTTTAACCACGGCTCAATGGCGAACGCGATGCCACAGGCGCTGGGCGCACAGTCGATTGATCGCAATCGTCAGGTGGTGGCACTGTGTGGCGACGGCGGCTTCAGCATGCTGATGGGGGATTTTATCTCGCTGGCGCAACTGAAAATGCCGGTCAAACTGGTGATCTTCAACAACAGCGTGCTGGGCTTTGTGGCGATGGAGATGAAAGCGGGTGGCTATCTCACCGATGGCACCGAGCTGGAGAATCCTGACTTTGCCGCTATCGCCGAAGCCTGCGGTATCCGGGGTATCCGGGTGGAAAAGGCATCCGATCTCAATGGCGCGCTGGAGCAGGCGTTTGCCCACGATGGCCCGGTGCTGGTGGATGTCATTACCGCCAAAGAGGAACTGGCGATGCCGCCCGAGATCAAAATGGAGCAGGCTAAAGGCTTCAGTCTCTACATGCTGCGCGCCATTATGAATGGTCGCGGTGATGAGGTGGTAGAACTGGCGAAAACCAACTGGCTGCGGTAAAACAGAGACTCCATCCAGGCGGGCGCGATGCCCGCCTTTTTTTTTCTTCCGCCACGTTCAGGAGCATAGGGTGATCGATTTACGCAGTGATACCGTAACCCGGCCCAGCGCCGCCATGTTAAGCGCGATGATGTCTGCCGAAACCGGTGATGACGTCTACCGTGACGACCCCACCGTAAATGCGCTGGAGGCGGAAGCCGCACGGCTGAGCGGCAAAGCAGCGGCGCTGTTTTTCCCGACCGGCACCCAGGCGAATCTGGTGGCGCTACTCAGCCATTGCGAACGCGGCGATGAATATATCGTGGGTCAGCAGGCGCACAACTACAAATATGAAGCGGGCGGCGCGGCGGTGCTGGGCAGTATTCAGCCACAGCCGATTCTGGCCGCCGACGATGGTACCCTGCCGCTCGACGTAGTAGCGGCCGCCATCAAGCCGGACGATATTCACTTTGCCCGCACCCGTCTGCTGAGTCTGGAGAACACGCATCACGGTAAAGTCCTGCCGCTGGCGTATCTGGAACAGGCGTGGACCTTTACCCGCGAGCACCAGCTGGCGCTGCACATTGATGGCGCACGCATTTTCAATGCGGTAGTCGCGCAGCAGACCACGCTGGCGGCGATTGCCCGCTACTGCGACACCCTGACCATCTGTCTCTCTAAAGGTCTGGGCACGCCTGTCGGTTCTCTGCTGTGTGGCGACACGGCGCTGATTGAGCGCGCACGTCGCTGGCGTAAAATGACCGGCGGCGGCATGCGCCAGGCCGGTATTCTGGCGGCGGCGGGTCTCTATGCGTTAGAACACAACGTGGCGCGGCTGCAGGAGGATCATGACAATGCCGCCTGGCTGGGACAGCAGTTGCATGAGCTGGGCGTTCAGGTCATCGATCAGCAGACCAACATGCTGTTTGTGGCGGTGCCGGAAGCCCAGGTCAAACCATTAGGTGAGTGGATGAAGGCGCGCGGGGTGTTAATCAGCGCAGGAACCCGCACTCGTCTGGTCACCCATCTGGATGCTGAACGTGCGGCACTGGCGCAGGTCGTCGCCCACTGGAAGGCGTTTTTACACCAATAATCCGCTATTGCGCCGCGCCATATTTATCCAGTAGCGCGGCAGCTATCGCGGCGGTTTCTGCATCGGGCTGCCCGCGATAATCCGCAGGCCGGAAATGCATCTGAAACGCGGCGATTACCCTCTGCTGTTCACGCGCGCTCATCTCTGCCGTCACCGGATAGCCATAGCGCTGTAAACGTTCCAGTAGTGGCTCCACGGGTACCACCGCGTGCGGATCCTGACCCGCTAAATGAAACTGCACTCGTCCGGCATCGGGCCAGGCACCCATTCCGCGCTGGGCCAGCTGATGCCACGGAAAGAGTGGGCCGGGATCCTGCTTACGCTGCGGCGCGATATCACTGTGACCGACAATATTTTCCGGTGCGATGCCGTAGCGCTGTGCAATATCGCGCAGCAGCGCCTCCAGCGTGGTGATCTGCGCAGCGGTAAATGGCTGCCATTCAAGACCTGTCAGGGTCCGGCGATAACCCTGGTTCACCAGTTCGATACCAATCGATGTGTCATTGATGCGGCTGGCTCCGCGCCAGAAGCTTGGACCGGCATGCCAGGCGAGCTGCTGCTCCGGCACCAGTTGCCAGATAACGCCTTTCCCGGCGCGCTGTGGCGGCTGGCGGGGGATCAGATAGTGGGCGCTGACTTCCCGATCGGTCAGGGTCGCCAGCGACGAAGAAAAATCTTCGGCGGTGTAGTGGATCACAATCACCTTCACCCGCGGTCGCGCGCCCTGCGCCGGATGCCGCACATCGGCCCAGTAGCCGTCACGGGATTCTATCCCGGACTGGCAGCCCGCCAGCAGCAGCGCCAGTATCAGCCACAGCCCCCGTTTCAACGAATGATCACCGCCGTGCCGCTGACGCTCACCATCAGCATGCTGCCATCTTTGCCGACCGTTTCGTAATCAATATCGATACCGACTACTGCGTTGGCGCCCAGCGCTTTTGCCTGCTCCTCCAGCTCTTCAAACGCGATCTCTCGCGCTTTACGCAGCTCTTTCTCGTAAGCACCGGAGCGGCCACCGACCACATCACGGATGCCAGCGAAAAAGTCACGGAAGATGTTGGCACCCAGAATCGCTTCACCGGTGACGACGCCACAATATTCGCTGATGCTGTGACCTTCCAGCGTGGGGGTTGTTGAAAATTTCATCGCATTCTCCTTGTTGAAAACCGGGCTAAGGCTCTTTCGACTAAAAAGCACGGCTATACTCTATGCTAAAAAGGGCACCTTGCCAGAGAACCATAAGGAAATCGAGATGAGAAACAACGCGTTTGCGCTAATGATCCCGGCAGCCCTGCTGCTCAGCGCCTGTACCACCGTTGAGCCAGTGATTAAGGATAATGGCCCACGTACCGCACCGTGCATTGAAGGCGGTCCTGACCAGGTGGCCCAGCAGTTTTACGACCTGCGTATCGAACAGCCTACGCAGGGTCTGCCCGACAGCAACACCCTGGCAAAATATCGCCCTTACCTGAGTGATGCGCTGTACCACTCATTGCAGGCGGCCAGCGGCAGCAATGCAGGCGCACAGTGGCGCAATGGCGATCTCTTCTCCAGTCTGTCACAGGGTCCAACCGCCGCCAGCGTCGCTGATGCCTCCACCATTCCGAACCGCGATGCACGCAACATCCCGCTGCGGGTCGATCTGAGCCGCGACGGCAAGCAGTGGCAGGATGAAGTGCTGATGATCCATCAGGGCAGTTGCTGGGTGGTGGATGATGTGCGCTACATGGCCAACCCTGCGCATGCAGAGGGTGGCAGCCTGAGCCAGATGCTTGAGAAATCGAAAAAATAACCTCAGGCTTAACCGTTCACAGAAGCGCAGTCGCCCCCGGGCGCTGCGCTTTTTTTATTTCCGCCGTCCGTCCCGCTGCAGCGCGCTGCCCCAGGCAGTGCATGATATTGTGCTAAGCTTTTGCGGTTAGCCTGCTGTTTTACAAATTTTAACCCACCTTATTTGCATAACTATTCTGGTGACGTTAAAATCCGCGACACTAATAGCTATTCAAATCTGGCGCATGAGTATTCAACTAAACGCAATAAACTGCTTCTACGGTGCTCATCAGGCGCTGTTTGACATTAACCTTGAGTGTCCGCAAGGCGAGACCCTGGTACTGCTGGGTCCCAGCGGTGCGGGTAAGAGTTCGCTGCTGCGGGTGCTTAACCTGCTGGAGCAACCCCGTTCAGGTCAGTTGCAGATTGCCGGCAATCAGTTCGACTTCAGCCAGAAACCCTCCGATGCTGCGATTCGCGAACTGCGTCAGAACGTCGGTATGGTGTTTCAGCAGTACAATCTCTGGCCGCATCTTACCGTGCTGCAGAATCTGATTGAAGCGCCCTGCCGGGTACTGGGCCTCAGCAAAAGTGACGCCCGCGCCCGCGCCGACAAGCTGCTTGACCGGCTGCGCCTGACGCCCTACAGCGATCGCTTTCCGCTGCATCTCTCCGGTGGTCAGCAGCAGCGTGTGGCGATTGCCCGTGCGCTGATGATGGAGCCGCAGGTGCTGCTGTTCGATGAGCCGACTGCCGCGCTGGACCCTGAAATTACCGCACAGATTGTCAGTATCATTCGCGAACTGGCCCAGACCCGCATTACCCAGGTGATTGTGACCCATGAAGTGGAGGTGGCACGTAAAACGGCCAGCCGCGTCGTCTATATGGAGAACGGTCACATTGTGGAACAGGGCGATGCCAGCCGCTTTACACAGCCGCAAACCGAGGCGTTTGCTCACTATCTTTCGCACTAAGTCAGGATGCTAAAAATGAAAAAAATGGTACTTGCTGCACTGCTTGCTGGTTTTAGCCTGAGCGCTACGGCGGCACAGACGATTCGTTTTGCGACCGAAGCCTCTTATCCTCCTTTTGAGTTTGTGGATGCGGACAACAAGATTCAGGGCTTTGATGTCGATCTGGCCAATGCGCTGTGTAAAGAGATTGACGCGACCTGCACCTTCACCAATCAGGCGTTCGACAGCCTGATCCCGAGCCTGAAATTCCGTCGTTTTGATGCGGTGATGGCGG
Source organism: Pantoea sp. BJFS-204 (assembly GCF_049310725.1). Lineage (NCBI taxonomy): Bacteria > Pseudomonadati > Pseudomonadota > Gammaproteobacteria > Enterobacterales > Erwiniaceae > Pantoea > Pantoea sp. BJFS-204. The sequence goes on from NZ_JBMOWE010000002.1 coordinate 299,892, forward strand.
GCATGGATATCACACCAGATCGTGAAAAACAGGTCCTGTTCACCAAGCCTTACTACGACAACTCCGCGCTGTTTGTTGCCCAGAAAGGCAAAGTTGCCAGCGTGGAAGCGCTGAAAGGCAAGCGGGTTGGCGTCCAGAACGGCACCACGCATCAGAAATACCTGACTGAGAAACACAGCGAGATCACCACCGTTCCTTACGACAGCTATCAGAATGCGGTGCTGGATCTGAAAAATGGCCGTATTGATGCTGTGTTCGGTGACACCGCAGTCGTCAACGAATGGCTGAAGCAGAATGCCGCGCTGGCTGCCGTTGGTGAGAAAGTCACGGACAAAGCCTACTTTGGTACCGGCCTGGGCATTGCGGTACGTACCGGTAACACCGAGCTGCAGACCAAATTCAATGGCGCGCTGGATAAGATCAAAGCAGACGGCACGTACAAAACCATCTACAGCAAATGGTTCCAGCAGTAATCTCTGATGAATGAAATGATGACCCTCGCAAGCGCCGCCGGCATGACCGTCGGCCTTGCTGTTTGTGCTCTCATCGCTGGCCTGGTGCTGGCGATGATTTTCGCTGGCTGGGAGTCACTGCGCCTGAAACCGCTGGCGTGGATTGGCACCGGCCTGGTAACGCTGATCCGTGGCCTGCCGGAAATTCTGGTGGTGCTGTTTATCTATTTTGGCGCTTCACAGCTGCTGCTCACCCTCTCTGACGGCTTCACCCTGAATTTCGGCCTGTTTCAGTTACCGATACAGGTAGAAATTGAAAACTTCGACGTCAGTCCGTTCCTGTGCGGTGTGATAGCGCTGGCGATGCTCTATGCCGCCTACGCCTCGCAGACGCTGCGCGGCGCGCTGAAAGCGGTGCCGATGGGTCAGTGGGAGTCGGGTCAGGCGCTGGGCATGAAAAAATCGGCCATCTTTCTCCGGCTGATTATGCCGCAGATGTGGCGTCACGCCCTGCCCGGTCTGGGCAATCAGTGGCTGGTGCTGCTGAAAGATACCGCGCTGGTCTCGCTGATTAGCGTCAACGATCTGATGCTGCAAACCAAAAGTATTGCCACCCGCACGCAGGAGCCGTTTACCTGGTTCCTGGTGGCGGCCGCTATCTACTTAGTGATCACGCTGTTCAGCCAGGCGGTGTTACGCCGCATCGAACTGCGCACCACCCGCTTTGAACGGGGGAACAGCTAATGCTGGCCTATCTGCCTGAACTCCTGAAAGGGTTGCATACCAGCCTGACGCTGACGGCAGCATCGCTGGTCGTGGCCCTGCTGCTGGCGCTGCTCTTCACCGTGGTGCTGTCGCTGAAAACGCCGATGTTCAACCCGCTGGTCAAAGGCTTTATTACACTGTTTACCGGCACACCGCTGCTGGTGCAGATCTTCCTGATCTATTACGGTCCGGGACAGTTTCCCTCGATCCAGCAGATCCCCTGGCTGTGGCATTTACTGTCGCAGCCCTGGCTGTGCGCGATGCTGGCGCTGTCGCTGAACAGCGCGGCTTACACCACGCAGCTGTTTTACGGTGCGGTGCGTGCGATTCCTTCCGGACAGTGGCAATCGTGTGCCGCGCTCGGCATGAGCCGCAAAGATACGCTGCGCATTCTGCTGCCATATGCATTTAAACGCGCCCTCTCCTCCTACTCCAATGAAGTGGTGCTGGTGTTCAAAGGCACCTCGCTGGCCTACACCATCACCCTGATGGAAGTCATGGGCCACGGCCAGTTGCTCTATGGCCGCACCTACGACATCACGGTCTATGCCGCGGCGGGTCTGGTTTATCTCTGCGTTAACGGTTTGCTGACGCTGATGATGCGGCTGATCGAAAAGCGCGCTCTGGCCTTCGAACGACGTAACTGATATCCGGGCGAGGCTCCTCGCCCTTTTCGCCTGAAAAATCACACTAATTGCATAAAAATGCATTTTATGGCAGGGTATCGCCTTCTCTGGCTGACCACATCACAGGAATCATAAAATGAAAAAATGGATTGTTGCCGCTGCGCTGGCTTCACTGGCACTTACCGCCCAGGCAGCGGAAAAGATTCGCTTCGCCGCTTCAGCGACTTATCCGCCGTTTGAATCCCTGGATCGGGAAAATAACCTGGTGGGATTCGATATCGATCTGGCCAAAGCGCTGTGCCAGCAGATGAAAGCGGAGTGTACCTTTACCAACAATGCCTTCGACAGCCTGATCCCGTCACTGAAGTTCCGCCGCTATGACGCGGTGATTTCCGGCATGGATATCACCACTGAGCGCAGCAAGCAGGTCGATTTTACCCAGCCTTATTACGCTAACTCCGCCATCGTGATCGCCCGTAAAGGCCAGTTCAGCAGCTTTGCTGAGCTTAAGGGCAAACGCATCGGCGTGGAAAACGGCACCACTCACCAGAAGTACCTGCAGGATAAGCATCCGGAAGTGAAAGTGGTGGCCTATGACAGCTATCAGAATGCGATTCTGGATATGAAAAGTGGCCGGCTGGATGGCGTATTTGGCGACAGCGCGGTGGTGAATCAGTGGCTGAAGACCAATGCGGATCTCGCCACTGTCGGTGAACATGTTACGGATGCGGACTACTTTGGCACCGGTCTCGGCATTGCCGTGCGTAAAGGCAATACGGCGCTTCGCGATCAGTTCAATCAGGCACTGAACGAACTGAAAGCCAACGGCAGCTGGCAGCAGCTTAATCAGAAGTGGTTCCCGGAGTGATTACCGGCTGAGGCTACCTCTGACGATGCTTTCCCGGACTCGTGCTGACGGCGGGTTAACAGCGTCAGCACTTCAAAATGGGCGGTGTGGGGAAACATATCGAACAGTTGCACCTTCGTCACCTCATAGGCGCTCAGTCGGGCAATATCCTGCGCCATGGTCTGCGGATTGCAGCTTGAATAGAGCAGATAATCCGGAGCCATCTGGCTGAGATAGTTACACAGCGCCTCACCAATCCCACGACGCGGTGGATTAACCAGCACCAGCTGCGGCACCGCATCGCGTCCGGTCGCAAACGCCGTAGAATCCAGCGCCGCAAACTGCACTTTTTCCAGCCCCAGCATCTCAGCGGAACGTTGGGCGCATTTTATCGCCTCGGCGCTGATCTCAATGCCCGTCAGTTCCATCTCCGCTGTCGCGCAGTGCAGACCAAAACCGCCCACGCCGCAGAAGAGATCCCACATGCTGTTGACCGGCAGCGCCCTGACCCAGTCGCGCGCGGTGGCATAGAGTGCGCTGGCAACCTGCGGGTTGGTCTGGAAGAAGCTTTGCGGGCGGATCCACAGCGGCACGCCGTTGAAGTTCTCTGCCAGCGACTGCGCGGGCGTCAGCGCAATCTCCTCTTCCCCCTCCAGAATCGCCATATGCACCGGCTGAATATTGGCAGAGATCACCGCCAGCTGCGGCAGTTGCTGTTGCAGCCACGGCAATGCGGCGCGCAGCTGTTCCAGTTTCGCGGTTGAACGCAGGACAAAGCGCAGCATCACGCCGCCCTGCTGGCTTTCGGTTATCAGCAGGAATTTGAGTTCGCCGCGTTTGCGCGCCACGTTATAGGGCGTCAGTCCGGCACGGGCGATAAAGGGCTTAAGTGCAGCAAAAACCGGCTGGAAGCTGGCGGGATAGAGCGGACAATCGCACAGATCCACAGCTTCACCATCACGATGGATTAATCCCAGCACCGGACGCTCTACGCTGCCACTCACCACCATTTTGGCTTTATTACGAAATGCCTGCTGCGGTGAGGTGACCGGCGGCAACCAGGCAGCGACCGGCTGCTCAGCCAGTAACTGTTCCAGCATCGACTGTTTGTCGTTCAGCTGAGTGGGATAGGGTTTTTCCAGCCACTGACAGGAGCGGCAACGGTTAGCGTCATAAAGCGCGCAGTGCATGGTAAAGCCTTAACGATGGGGTCGGGCGGAGCGCGATTGTATCATCGCTTCCTGAAAAAAGCGCGGCTGCTGGCAGGCAGAAACAGCAGCAGGAGCACCAGCAGATCGGGGATTTTCTGCGACAGGGTATGGTGGACAATCTGGACGTTATTGTCGCCATCAATGCTGAAAATCTCGGGGTAGATCCAGCCCAGCGAGGCGACCAGCATATAGCTGAGCACAATCACCTGCGTCGCCACATAGCCCCAGCGTCCACGGTTACTGCCGCGCATCAGGGTAAAGGCGCAGCGCAGTTCGAACAGGAAGATCAGCTGGCTGGCGACAAAGATGAGTGTCGCGTCCCAGGACTGGGCGCTGCGGTGAACAAAGTTGGCGAGTTCACTGTAACCCAGCTCGTTTGCCAGCATCAGGACGCTCAGGCAGCGGGTCGCAATAATAGCAATGCCCGCAACCGTCACCGGAACCGGCGCGATTGAAAGCGTGGCACTGCTTTTGAAGATTTCTGACATAGTCCGTGACTCCACCTGATCGAAAAACGGGCCGGTCAGACCGGCCCGTTCATATAGTGGCAAAGGTTACGGATTTCAGCCACGTTTAGCTTTCTGAATATCGCTTAAACGTTGTTTTTCTTCGTGTGCCATCACCCGCCAGGCGATAAAACCCACTAAACCGACCACAAACAGGATCAATGAAGCCAGCGCATTGATTTCCGGGTTAACGCCGCGTCGCACGGTGGCGAAGATCGCCATCGGCAATGTGGTGGCACCCGGCCCGGTCACAAAGCTGGCGATCACCAGATCGTCGAGTGACAGGGTAAACGCCAGCAGCCAGCCGGTCACAATAGCCGGTGCAATCATGGGCACGGTAATCACAAAAAAGACTTTCAGCGGCGTTGCGCCTAAATCCATCGCCGCCTCTTCGATGGAGCGGTCCAGCTCACGCAGACGCGAGTTAATCACCACGGCCACATAGGCGGTACAGAAGGTGACGTGGGCCAGCCAGATGGTCAGCATGCCGCGTTCGCTCGGCCAGCCAAAGGCGTTGCCCATTGCCACAAACAGCAGCAGCAGCGACAGTCCGGTGATGACGTCGGGCATCACCAGCGGCGCGGTTAGCATAAAGGCAAAACCGTTGTGGCCACGGAAGCGACCAAAGCGCACGATAATTACCGCCGCCAGCGTGCCCAGCACCACCGCCATGGTGGCGGAGAGACCGGCAATGCTCAGACTCAGCAGCACGGCGTCAATCATCGCGCTGTCCTGGAAGAGCACCCTGTACCAGTGGAACGAGAAGCTCTCCCACACCGTCACCAGCGGTGAACTGTTGAAGGAGTAAACCACCAGCAACAGCATCGGCGCATAGAGGAACAGGAAGCAGCAGACCAGAATACCGGTACGCCAGGGTGAGCGAATGGTTGGCAAATTATTCATGCCTTCTCTCCCATTTCACGGTTTTGATGCTTGTGGAACCAGATGATCGGCAGAATCAGGATCAGCAGAATGATGACCGCCAGCGCAGAGGCCACCGGCCAGTCGCGGTTGTTAAAGAACTCCTGCCACAGGATGCGGCCAATCATGATGCTGTCCGGGCCACCCAGCAGTTCAGGGATCACGTACTCCCCCACCGCCGGGATAAACACCAGCATCGATCCGGCGATAATGCCCCCTTTTGTCAGCGGGACAATCACGCTGAAAAAGGTCTTCAGCGGACGCGCACCCAGATCCAGTGAGGCTTCCACCAGCGAGTAATCAATGCGGGTCAGCGCGGTGTAGATTGGCAGCACCATAAACGGCAGATAGCAGTAGACGATACCGATATAGACCGCTGTATTGGTGTAGAGGATCACCAGCGGATGATCGATCACACCCAGCCACAGCAGGAACCGGTTCAGGATACCGTTGTTGTTAAGCAGCCCCATCCAGGCGTAGACGCGCACCAGAAATGAGGTCCACGACGGCAGGATCACCAGCAGCAGCAGAATGGTGCGCATGGATGGCTTGCTGTGCGCCACGGCCCAGGCAAGCGGGTAGCCAATCAGCAGACAGATCACCGTGGAGATCGCCGCCACTTTCAGCGACTGCAGATAGGCATCGACGTAGAGCGGATCGTCGGTCAGCGTCAGGTAGTTGCCGAAATTGAGCACAATGCTGAACTGGTCATCAGCCCAGCTCACCAGCTCGGTGTAGGGGGGAATCGCACGCGCAATGTCCGCGAAGCTGATCTTCAGCACCGTCAGAAACGGCAGCAGAAACAACAGCACCAGCCAGACATAAGGCAAGGCGATCACCAGCTTGCGGCCATGCTGCATTTTTATCCGCGTGGCCCAGCGTTGCAGCGGCGTGCCGACCAGTCGGGCAGGCGCTTTGGCGCGTTGGAAAATCTGGCTCATAGCCGCTCCTTAAACCGTCAACACCACGCAGCTGTCGCATTCCCAGCAGAGGCGGACTTCATCACCCCAGGTCGGCAACCCTTTGCGGTAGCGATGTGCGTTTTGCAACTGTGCGCTGATCATCTGTCCGCTGTGCAGACGGACATGGAAGATAGAGAGGTCGCCGAGATAGGCGATGTGGACCACTTCACCCACCGCAAAGTTACAGCCATCGGCAGGCACCTCATCGCACAACATCACTTTTTCCGGGCGCAGTGCGACATGGACCGGAACGTTATCCACCACCGAGACATCGGAGTCGACTTTCAGCGGATGCATCAGGCCGGGACTGTCGATCACCAGGCCATCCGCCTGACGTTCACGCAGTAAGCCTTCGAAGACGTTAACCGAACCGATAAATTCCGCGCTGTAGCGGCTGGTAGGATGCTCGTAGATCTCCTCCGGCTCGCCAATCTGCACGAACTTGCCGCGATTCATAATCGCGATACGGCCCGCCATGGTCATCGCCTCTTCCTGATCGTGCGTCACCATCACGCAGGTAGCGCCAACACGCTCCAGAATATCGACCACTTCCAGCTGCATTCTGTCGCGCAGCTTCTTGTCCAGTGCCCCCATCGGCTCATCCAGCAGCAGCAGTTTTGGCCGTTTCGCCAGGCTGCGGGCCAGCGCCACACGCTGACGCTGACCACCGGAGAGCTGGTGCGGTTTGCGTTTAGCAAACTCCTGCATATGCACCAGCGCCAGCATCTCTGCTACCCGGCTGGTGATCTCCCCTTTCGGCAGCCGATCCTGTTTCAGACCAAAGGCGATATTCTGCTCCACCGTCATGTGGGGAAACAGCGCGTAGGACTGGAACATCATGTTGATCGGGCGCTGATAGGGAGCAACGTGGGACAGATCCTGGCCATCCAGCACAATCTGCCCGCTGGTTGGCGGCTCAAAACCGGCCAGCATGCGCAGCAGCGTTGATTTACCACAGCCCGATGCGCCCAGCAGGGCAAAGATCTCACCTTTATAAATAGTCAGGCTGACATCATCCACGGCGTGTTGCCCGTCAAAGGATTTGGTCAGATTGCGAATTTCCAGCAGTGGCGTTAACGCCTTTGCGGTTTTATTTTGAGGACGGGGAATGGCATCGTTCACAAAGGTTCTCTCCGGAGCCAGGCGGAACATGGCGACAAAATTTGCCGCTAAAAATGGCACAACAGAGGCCGACACCGCGCCTCTGTTGCTGATACATGACAGGTCAATCCGTTAAGGACGAATTACTTACCACTTTTTACTTTAGTCCATGCGCGCGTACGCACACGATCCAGTTTAGGATCCTGGACTTTCAGCACAAACAATTTCGACATCGCTTCTGGCGTCGGGAAGATACCCGGGTTGTTGCGGACGTCGGCATTGATCAGCGGCAGCGACGCTTTGTTGCCGTTGGCGTAGTTCATTTTGTTGGAGACATCGGCGATCACTTTCGGATCCATGATGTAGTTCAGCCAGGCGTAAGCACCATCGAGGTTTTTCGCATCTTTCGGGATCGCCATCATATCGAAGAAGGCCAGTGCGCCCTCTTTCGGTACGCTGTAGCCCAGATGCACGCCATTTTTCGCCGCATCAGCACGGTTTTTCGCCTGCAGAATATCGCCCGACCAGCCAATGGCGACGCAGATATTACCGTTGGCCAGATCGTTGATGTACTGCGACGAATGGAAGTAGCGGATATTCGGACGCAGTTTCAGCAGCAGGTCAGTGGCCGCGCCCGAATACTCTTTAGCATCAGAGGTGTTAGGATCTTTGCCCAGGTAGTTGAGCACCGTGGCGAAAATCTCTTCTGGCGCATCCAGGAAGGAGACGCCGCAGCTTTTCAGCTTCTCCAGGTTTTCCGGCTTCAGCACCAGATCCCAGCTGTTGACCGGCGCATCGGCGCCCAGGGCGGCCTTGACCTTGTCGACGTTGTAGCCGATACCGGTGGTGCCCCACAGATAAGGAATGGCATATTTATTACCCGGATCGTGCTGCGCCACTTTTTCCATCAGCGCCGGATCGAGGTTTTTGTAGTTAGGCAGTTTGCTCTTATCCAGAGGCTGGAATACCCCGGACTGCAGCTGACGCGCCAGGAAGCTGGAGGATGGCACCACCACATCATAGCCGGTGCTGCCCGCCATCAGTTTGCCTTCCAGGACTTCGTTGGAGTCAAACACATCGTAGACCACTTTGATGCCGGACTGCTTTTCAAAGTTCGGCACGGTATCTGGCGAAATATAATCGGACCAGTTGTAGACGTGCAGCGTTTTATCTTCCGCCATGCTGCTGGCCGATGCGGCCATCAGCGCAGCAGCTACCACAGCTGACAGCCATTTCTGACGTGAGTTGAACATATTTTTCCATCCTCCTGAGCGGGTCATTACAACGCTGCAAACCAGAGATCCCTGCATTGCGTTCTGTACAAGACGTCAGTGACACAATGAATCATTATTCAGCGGGAGTTTAATAGCAAAAACCTATAGCTGAGGCGCAGTTACGCGCCTGTTACAGCCCCGCAAGCATAGCCCCCCCGGTCAGGCTTCACCAGACCCCAGCGTAAAAAACGCCTGAAAGCGATATTTTATGCATGTTTGAGCTATGAGGTTCGGCTTTGATGGCATAAACCACGACTAATATCTGGCGTTAAAGGGCAAAATGCAGAATAAAAAATTATCGCGGCAGCGGATGGCGGGCATAAAAAAGCCGTCTCAGGGACGGCTTAGTGTGTGACCATGTCGGGCTTAGTGCAGCACAGAATGAACGCTGGTCACCGGAACGTGCTCTTCTTCTTCGCCCACGATCAACAGATTGTTGGCAAAGGCTTCCAGGATCACCATGGAGATCTGCTCTTCACTCTGTTTCATAAAGTGCGAGAACTGACCAAAGGTTAACCCGGCGGTGGTAATCATTGACTGACAGACAATGAGTTTCGGCAGATTATCATCCTGAATGTCGATAAATGCTTTCACCGTCAGCGAACTGGCATTGATCTGCGACAAATCGCCAACCAGTGGAATCAGCGCCGTCGGCTTCACTTCAGCCAGCGCCGAAAACAGAATGACGTTGTCGACCAGATCGATTTTGGCGTCAAACACCCCATCGAAGTTTTGCATGTGCGGCAGATGAAGTGCCTGACAGGCATCGCATTCGAACCAGGTGATATTTTGCTGATCCAGCCAGCGACGCAGCAGGTCGATATCCGGAACGACAAGAGAATCCATCGTAAAATCCCAGTGGGGTGATAAACAGGCGACTTAGCTTACGGAAAAATGCGCGACGATGCCATGAAAACCGCTGAAAAGCGCGTGTCAGCCAGCGGTTTTAGGACGGAGCCCGGGGATGGCCTGCTGCTCAATCCGCTCGATCATCAGGGCGGCGATGTTAAGGTCACTGCTGGTTTCAATGCCTTCAAGACCGGGCGAGGCGTTAACTTCCATCACCAGCGGGCCGCGATGGGCGCGCAGAATATCGACGCCCGCCACTTCCAGCCCGAGCGTAGCCGCCGCTTTCACGGCGATCTGCCGCTCCTGTTGCGTAATGACGACCGGATAAGCTTTGCCGCCGCGATGCAGATTAGAGCGGAAGTCGCCCTCTTTCGCCACCCGCTCAATCGCTGCCACCACCTGATTGCCAATCACCAGACAGCGAACATCACGACCCTGCGCTTCTTTAATAAACTCCTGCACCAGAATATGGGCATTCAGGCCGCGAAAGGCATCGATAACGCTTTCTGCCGCCTGCCGTGTCTCCGCCAGCACCACGCCAATGCCCTGGGTGCCCTCCACCAGCTTGACCACCAGCGGCGCACCGCCGACAAGGGCAATCAGATCAGCGGTGTCATCGGGTGAGGAGGCAAAGCCGGTGACCGGCATGTCGATGCCTTCCCGTGCCAGCAGCTGCAGCGAGCGCAATTTGTCACGGGTGCGGGTAATGGCGGCGGACTCATTCAGCGGATAGCTGCCGCACATCTCAAACTGTCGCAGCACGGCCGTGCCATAAAAGGTAATAGGGTTGCCGATGCGCGGGATAACCGCATCAAAATGGCCCAGCGGTTCACCACAGTAGTGAACCGCCGGTGAGGCGGGATTAATATTCATATAGCAGGAGAGCGGATCGATGATCTGAACCTGGTGGCCGCGCGCGGCGGCCTCCTCACGCAGTCGCCGACTGGAGTAGAGCGTCTCATCACGTGACAGGATAGCTATCTTCATCGCTGCTCTCCCTTACTGGCTTAACGCGTGGCCCAGCCCTGCTGATGCAGATAATCGAGCATAAACGGACGCGTCTCTTTAATGATCAGGCGCTGGATCAGCTCACTCCAGGTTTCGCTGCGCTGGTTGCTGCCGCGCTGCTGATAATAGAGCTCTGTGCGGCTATCGTATTCGGCCAGTACCGCCGGATCCAGCGGCTGATAGCGGTTCTCATGCACCAGCATCGCGTGCGGCATACGCGGTTTGACGTCCGGCTTTGACTCCGGATGGCCCAGGCAAAAACCAAACAACGGCAGAACAAATTTCGGCAGGCCCAGCAGTTCGGTTACTTCCACGATACTGTTACGGATTCCGCCGATAAAGACGCCGCCCAGATCCAGCGATTCCGCTGCGACCATGGCATTCTGACCCATCAGCGCGGTATCGACGCAGCCCAGCAGCAACTGCTCGGCACGACCCAGCTGCGCATCAGGGCAAATCTGCAGGTGGCGATTAAAGTCAGCGCAGAAGATCCAGAACTCAGGCGCATCCGCGACCCAGGTCTGTCCGCCCGTCAGCGTCACCAGCTTGTCGCGCAGGGCTTTGTCGGTGATACGGATAATGGAAGAACACTGTAAAAAACTGGATGTGGACGCCGATTGCGCCGCAGTAATAATCGCTCCACGCTGTGCTTCGCTGACCGGCTGGTCAGTAAAAGCGCGGATTGAACGATGGCTGCACAGTAAATCAATGGTCGGTGTCATAAAGTCTCCAGCAATATTATCTTTTTTTGTCAGTTTGATTAAACAGCTGTGGTGCTATCGCTTTCGCGGTGCGCCACATTAACAGCCAGGCAGCAGGTAGCATCAGAACCACGCCAGCAATAAACAGCACAGTGGCCAGCGTTTTTACATCCGCCTTGTCTGGCAGCGGAAGCCAGTGGTTGATCAGCAGCAGCGCGGCCACGATTAACAGGCCGCCAGCCGCCTCCAGCACCACCACAAACCGGGGTAATCTGGCTACACTCTGCATGATATCCTCCTGCCTTAGCGGCTGACTGAGCGTCAATTATGGTCAACAACCCAAAAATTGCGCGAGATACACGGGCTGCCGGCGCGAAAAAGCCTCTGATTCAGAGGCTTCCTGACCGGGCAGCGATAGCGTGCGGGCATCAGACTAACAGGCAAATCCTGCTTTCCTTAAGCGATACGAGCGGGCATCATGGTTGCCATTCTCTGTTTCATTGTGTGATACACATCACATAATAGTCGCTGCAAGGAGTTCTCAATGATTGCTGTTATTTTTGGTCGTCCGGGCTGTCCCTACTGTGTGCGTGCCCATGAACTGGCCGACAAACTAACCGCTGAACGTGATGATTTTAGCTACCAGTATGTCGATATTAACGCAGAAGGCATTACTAAAGCCGACCTGGAAGCGAGCGCCGGTAAACCGGTCAGCACCGTGCCACAGATTTTCGTCGACGAAAAACATATCGGTGGCTACACCGAGTTTGCGGCCTGGACCAAAGAGAATCTGGGATTTGCCGCGTAAGCGCTGATACCCGGAATGAAAAAGGCGAGCCAGGATTTTCCTGTCTCGCCTTTTTGCGCTCTGCCTGACACCCGTCACCCGGCACTGTTTAATTGAGTGAGGCCATCACTATCTGCATCAACCGCACCAGCAAAGCCCCGCAGCCTGCCCAGAACAGCGCGCTAAGGCTCCATGCGACCACAAAGAGTGCGTTGCTGTGGATAAACAGGCTGCTGTTTAACAGCAGTGCTGCCAGTAACGTTCCCCATAATCCCATCAGCAGGGTGCTTTTTAACGGGCTCTCCACCTGCACCAATGCCATCACAATACCGGGCAACATAAAGAGCAGTAATTCGGGCTGACCACGAAGCGGGCCGGGACCGACCTGCCAGAAATGACAGGTAAAGACAAACACCAGACTGTACAACACCACGCCGCACAGGCGGGTAGTCCAGAGATAAGAACGCTGCGGCATACCACCCCACTGATTAAAAGTAACCCCGACAATAACCTGCTGATAACCCTGATGCGTTCAGATGGAAATAAAAAGAAACAGTTCGCTGTGGCAACGAATGAAAACAGCCAATGGCTGTGAAAGATATTTGTGATTAGAATAGCGCCGCGGTAAAGGTTCCATTTGCAGTACTGAAGCAACAGCACCTCAACGGCCTGCTCACGATAGCGAAAAACAGGCTACTCTTCAATAGGTTACATGTAAACAAGAAGTTAAACAGTGAATATTAACGTCGCAGGATTGTTAAGCGGAAATGACATTTTGTTATTGTTTGTCGTTTTAGCGCTCGGCCTCTGTCTGGGTAAGTTGCGTCTGGGCTCGGTTCAGCTGGGAAATTCGATTGGCGTATTAGTGGTTTCGCTCTTATTAGGCCAGCAGCACTTTACGATCAATACCGATGCATTGAGTCTGGGCTTTATGCTGTTTATTTTTTGTGTCGGCGTCGAAGCCGGTCCCAACTTTTTTTCCATTTTCTTTCGCGACGGCAAAAACTATTTCATGCTCGCCATCGTCATGGTGGTCAGCGCACTGTTGCTGGCGCTGGGACTGGGCAAACTCTTTGGCTGGGATATCGGTCTCACCGCCGGCATGCTGGCCGGGTCGATGACCTCAACGCCGGTGCTGGTCGGGGCGGGCGATACCCTGCGGCAAAGCATCAGCGATCCGAAGCAGCTTGGACTGATGCAGGATCAGCTGAGCCTCGGTTATGCCGTGACCTATCTGATAGGCCTGGTCAGTCTGATTTTCGGCGCACGTTATCTGCCCCGTCTGCAACATCAGGATCTGCCCACCTGCGCCCAGCAGATCGCCCGGGAGCGCGGTCTGGATGCGGACAGCCAGCGCAAAGTTTTCCTGCCGGTGATCCGCGCCTATCGCGTCGGTCCGGAACTGGTGGCATGGAGCGGCGGCAAAAACCTGCGCGAACTGGGTATCTATCGTCAGACCGGTTGCTACATTGAGCGCATCCGCCGCAACGGTATTCTCGCCAGTCCCGATGGCGATGCGGTGTTACAGCTCGGTGATGATATCTCGCTGGTGGGCTATCCCGATGCTCACGCCCGGCTCGACCCCAGCTTCCGCAACGGCAAAGAGGTTTTTGACCGCGACCTGCTGGATATGCGCATCGTCACTGAAGAGATCGTGGTGAAAAACCACAATGCGGTAAACAAACGCCTCAGCAAGTTAAACCTCACCGATCACGGCTGCTTCCTGAACCGGGTGATACGCAGTCAGATTGAGATGCCGATCGACGACAGTATCATGCTGAACAAAGGTGATGTGCTGCAGGTCAGCGGCGAGGCACGACGAGTGAAAAGCGTGGCGGATCGCATTGGCTTTATCGCGATTCACAGTCAGATGACCGATCTCTTAGCCTTCTGCGCCTTCTTTATCGTGGGTCTGATGATTGGTCTGATCACCTTCCAGTTCAGCAATTTCAGTTTTGGTATTGGTAACGCCGCGGGCCTGCTGTTCGCCGGTATCATGCTCGGCTTCCTGCGCGCCAACCATCCAACCTTTGGTTATATTCCGCAGGGCGCGCTCACTATGGTGAAAGAGTTCGGTCTGATGGTGTTTATGGCGGGAGTGGGATTGAGTGCCGGTAGCGGCATTAATCATGGCCTGAGCAGCGATGGTGCGCTGATGCTGCTGTGCGGCCTGCTGGTCAGCCTGATTCCGGTGATCATCTGCTATCTGTTTGGTGCTTATGTGTTGCGGATGAACCGCGCCCTGCTGTTTGGCGCCATCATGGGCGCACGTACCTGCGCACCGGCCATGGAGATCATCAGTGATACGGCACGCAGCAATATCCCGGCGCTGGGCTATGCCGGGACCTATGCCATCGCCAACGTGTTGCTGACGCTGGCGGGAACGCTGATTGTGATTATCTGGCCGATATTGCCCTTATAAAATTTTTTTGCCTGCGTCCAGAACTTTATTGTTAAGGGATAGTCATAATAAGTGCCACTGCTTTTCTTTGAAATCCCCAAATTGTGGAGCCCGCTGGTCTTTTTCCCGGCGGGTTTTTTTATGCCTTTTTCCGTCCCTCCCCGTCATTCCCCGCCTGATTCGCAACTTCAGGTGTCATAAAACTTAAACCGTTACACAACTCAACGGCAGATTAAGAGCCTTTCTATAGACGAACAAAACGGTAAAAAGCAGGATAGACCGCTGTTTAGTTAGCAATTTGTGCTGACTGATTGGGTGAGCGTGCTGTCGCTGACCGTTTTTTTGCCGCTGTTATCGGACCGGGCTGGCGGGATGCTGCCAGCTGCCGTTAACCGGACTGTCTGCTGAGGAATTTATCCCGAAATGGAAGAGCTGAACCATTCACTGTTTACTGCCATTAATGCCACACCGGCTTCACCCGCCTGGTTACTGCAGCTGGCGACGTTTTTTGCCAAAGATCTGATCGCCATTGTGCCGCTGTTAATCGTGGCGATGTGGCTCTGGGGACCGCGCGATCAGGTGTCTTCGCAGCGGGTACTGGTACTGAAAACCGGTATGGCGCTGATCTATGCGCTGGCGATCTCCTGGTCTGTGGGCCAGCTGTTGCCGCATCCCCGTCCTTTCGCTATCGGTTTTGGTTATCAGTTCCTGCATCACGCCGCCGATGACTCCTATCCCAGCGATCACGGCACCACAATATTCACCTTTGCACTGGCCTTTATCTTCTGGCATCGCCTCTGGTCAGGTGTGGTTCTGATGGTGGCCGGTTGCGCTATTGCCTGGTCGCGGGTCTACCTTGGCGTTCACTGGCCAATGGATATGCTGGGGGGGTTCCTGGTGGGGCTGCTGAGCTGTCTGGCTTCGCATCTGGCGTGGCAGTTCTATGGCGAGCGGATGCTGGCGGTAATCAATCCACTCTATCGGTCGCTGTTTGCCGTGCCGATTCGCAAAGGCTGGACGCAGGATTAAAAAAGGGACGCGTTAGCGTCCCCAGCACTGTGGCAAACCCGGATTTACCGCAGCGAATAAGCTTAAAGCGCAGGGAACAGGGTCAGAGGAGGAAAGCGTCCCGCGCCAGGGACGGCGCGGGCCGAGCGTGTCATGGATGACGGATTTTGCGTCTTTCCGATCTGACCCTGTTCCCTGTGCAGGCTCGGGCTCAACGCAGTACGAGCCTGCGTCCCTGCTTACTTATGAAAACCACTTCCCGAACCAGCCATTGAATTTCATCATCACGAAATCAATCATCCGGCTGAAGAACCCGCCTTCCGGCACATCCTGCATCACCACCAGCGGCCGCTGCTCAATCGTTTTCCCGTCCAGCTGGAAATCAATGGTGCCGACCACCTGATTCTTCTTCAGCGGGGCTTCCAACTGCGGCGTAGTGAGTCTGAAACTCGCCTTCAGATTCTTCATCTGCCCTTTAGGGATGGTCAGCGCAGCATCTTTCGCCACGCCCAGATTGACCTGGCTGCGATCACCGAACCAGACCCGCTGCTGCGCAAACGGTGCATCCGCTTTAATCGGCGTAACCGTTTCAAAGAAACGGAAGCCCCATGTCAGCAGCTTTTCACTTTCGCGGAAACGAATCGCATCGCTGGCGGTGCCCAGCACCACCGAGATCAGACGCATATCCCCTTCGGTTGCTGAAGCGACCAGGTTATTCCCCGCGCCTGAGGTGTGGCCGGTTTTGACGCCATCAACCTTGAGATTGGTGCTCCACAACAGGCGGTTGCGGTTGATCTGGCGAATATTATTGAAGGTGAACTCTTTCTCTTTATTCAGCGCGTACTCTTCGGGCACATCGCGGATCAGCGCCTGAGCAATCAGCGCCATGTCACGCGCGGTACTGTACTGCCCTTCTGCATCCAGACCGTGTACCGTCATAAAGTGGGTATTCTGCAGTCCCAGCGCCTTCACGTAGTTGTTCATCAGGCCGATAAACGAATCCTGACTGCCCGCCACATAATCCGCCAGCGCAATACAGGCGTCATTGCCGGACTGGATCACGATTCCCTTATTCAGCTCATGCACCGGAATACGATCGCCCGGCTTGAGAAACATCAGCGACGAGCCGCGCAGCTTAGGGTTGCCGGTGGCCCAGGCATCCTGTCCGACGGTAACCAGGTCATCCGGCTTGATTTTCCCCGCTTTAATCGCCTGACCCACAACATAGCTGGTCATCATTTTAGTCAGACTGGCGGGGTCGAGGCGCTGATCGGCACTGGATTCGGTTAACACCTTACCGCTGGCGTAGTCGATCAGAATCCACGCTTTAGCATCAATGCCTGGCGCGGCGGGAGCCTGCTCAGCAAAAACGCTGACGGGGGCAAGAATCAGTAATGAAGTGGCAGCAAGGTGCCGCAGGCGAGATGTGAAGCGAGTGTTTGTCATGGGCTTGGCCGGATTGTCCTTGTTAAATCGAAATTCCAGGGGCAGAAAATTCTCACTCAAACGCTAACCCTTGACGGCAGCGAAAAAAACCGTCGAATCGTAAAGTTTTTTAGAGTTTAGTAGAGTAACCCTGGCATAAGTGCCGCGCGCGTGCCGCTTTTCCCCGATTCTGTCGCTATCAAAACTGCGTGAAATTCCGATTTTTCGCAGAAGAGTTAAGCCCGTCACAAATATCAGTTAACCTGAACGCCAGTCAGCCGAGGAGACCGACCATGGACTTAGCCCTTTTTGATCTGGATGAAACACTCATTTGTGAAGACAGCACCAGCCTGTGGCTGCGCTGGCTGGTATCACAGGGATTCGCCCCCAGTGAACTGATTGATCAGGAACAGGCATTAATGAGCCAGTACTATGCCGGTACGCTGTCGATTGAAGAGTATATGAATAAAACACTCTCCCCCCTGGCGGGCATGGCCACGCTTACCGTTGAAGGCTGGGTGCGCCGCTTCATTCACCGCGACATCATGCCACGCGTTTATCCTGCAGCCCGCGAGCGGATTGAGTGGCACCGGGCGCGTGGCGACAAGGTCATGATCATCTCCGCCAGCGGCGAGCATCTGGTGGTGCCGATTGCAGAAAAGCTGGGTGCTTGCGGCGCGCTGGCGATTGGCGTTGAAATCGTGAACGAGCGCTACAGCGGCAACACTTACGGCACCATGACCTATAAAGAGGGCAAAGTCACGCGACTGGGTGACTGGAAAGCGCTGCAGCAGGACGAGACCTTTGACCGCACCTGGGCCTACAGCGATTCGATGAACGACCTGCCGCTGCTGGAACAGGCCGATCATGCCCATGTCATCAACCCTGACGAACAGTTACACAAGGAAGCGTTAAACCGCGGCTGGCAGGTTTATCACTGGGCGCGCTGACTCAGAGCCTGCTCCATCAGGCATACTGTTGCTGGCAGCCTGGACACGGGCAGCGCGGCACAATCCGTAGTACACGTAGTCCGTGAGGATTACTCGCTGCGCTCGCCCCTTCAGGGCCGCCCTGACGGGCGTTCAGGTTGCTAAAGCAGCCTGTGTGAGCACTGCCCTGGCCCAGACTGACCAATAAAATAGCCTGGGGACAGGCTCTTAGCCGCGGGACGCACCAGCGTCCTGCGCTAATCCCACTTTCAGCAGCTTGCCATTGGCCTCATCGGTCAGCACATAGAGCCAGCCATCCGGCCCCTGACGCACATCGCGAATGCGCGCCTTCTGATCGTCCAGCAGACGCTGCTCTTCCACCACTTTCTCGCCGTTGATACTCAGACGAATCAGGTTTTTCTCTTTCAGAGCGCCGATAAACAGCGAGTTTTTCCACTGCGGAAAACGGGCGCTATTGTAGAACGCCATGCCGCTGATGGCCGGAGAATCCTTCCAGTGATAAAGCGGCGGTTCGGTACCCGCAACCTGTGTGCCTTGTGACTCCGGCACTTTGTCACCGCTATAGTCGATGCCGTAGGTTGCCAGCGGCCAGCCGTAATTCTTGCCCCGCTCCATGATATTCACTTCATCGCCGCCGCGCGGGCCATGTTCATTTTCCCATATTTTGCCGGTCCAGGGGTTAAGCGCCAGCCCCTGCGGATTACGCAAACCATAGGCCCAGATCTCTGGCCGTGCGCCGCGCTGTTTCGCAAACGGGTTATCGTCCGGCACGCTGCCATCGGCGTTGAGCCGCAGCAGTTTGCCCTGCAGCTTATCGAGATCCTGCGCAGCGCTGCTGGCAAAGTTATCGCCGAAGGCGATCCAGAGATAGCCCTGGGTATCAAACGCCAGCCGGGTACCGATGTTGTTGCCGCTGGAGAGCATCGGCGTCTGCCGAATCACCTCGCGGAAATCGCTGAGTTGCCGGTTATCCTTGCTCAGCGTGCCCACGCCTACCACCGCGCCCGCTTTGCCACTGCTGTTCGCTTCGGTATAGCTAAGCCAGACGCGACGACTGGTGGCAAAATCGGGTGCCAGCACCACGTCCAGCAGGCCACTCTGCCGTTCTGCCCAGACCTTTGGCACGCCCTGGATCGGCTGCGACAGGCCGCTCTCCGGGCTCCAGCTGCGCAGTTGTCCGCTACGTTCGGTAATCAGCAGCGTTTTATTGTCCGGCAGGAAGGCGACGGACCATGGATGTTGTAACTTATCCTGTAATACCTCGACCTTTACGTCGGCGGCAAACAGGGGGGCGGTACAGAACAGGGAGCCACTTAGCAACAAGGCAGTTGAGAAACGGGCCATAACGATCTCCTGACGGGATAGAATGCCCTTAAGCGTAGTCAGCCCCTCTGCAATGATGTTGAGGATTTACAAAAGATTAATCAGGGCGACAGCGCTCTGCTGTCGCCCGTCAGAGTCAGGGCGCGTTAAAACTTACCGTGTCACGCACCATCGTATCGATACCAGGCTTCAGCTCGTCAAAGGTGATCGGCGTATTGCTGTTACTGACCGTTTTGCCAAAGGCTTTGCGAACCACCCGGATCATCGGTTTGCCCGTCACCGCATCGCTGGCTTCTATCTCCAGAAACAGTTCGCTGTTCTGAGTACGATGCCCTGACGCCGCCATGGTGCTGGCAACGACCGCGGCAACCGGTACCACTTCATAAAACTGCACGCCCTGATTTTCTGCTGACACGGCGGTAATGGCGGCCCTTACCTTCAGAGTATGCGACGTAGCCTGATTCACCAGCGGCAGGCGGGTGGCTATCGCGCCTTTTAGCTGGATCTCGGTGTAACTGAGCACCTGATCCAGCGTTTGCTGAGTGACGCGTGGCGTGGGGTGCGCCGCCGGGTAGTAGATCAGCGATGTATAAAGCACATCTTTATAATGGCTGCTTTGATAATCGGGTGAAATCCAGCGCAGAGTCGGTTCACCACTGGCTGACGACGTCGGTTGCAACTGGCTGTAATCGCTTAAAAAACCTGAATATTGCTGTTTATCAGCAACATGAGAAGTACAACCACTGAGCAGCACGGCAGAGACCGCCAGAAGAGCAGCAACGGAAGTTTTACGCATCATCAACTCGCTTGTATCAGGAAGGTTTAAGCAAGCATAGATAAGCCAGAGGGGAAATGCAGAATAACAGAGGCGATTTAACGCTGTTATGCAGAATAAATAGCAGGAAAACCCGCTGCAGAGCACAGCGGGCGAAAAATATTACTCAAAGCAGGTATCAGGATTCTCAGACAGGGTGATGAACTGTTTGCCACCCTGGGTCAGCGCCATAATGGTGCCGCTTTCGATATCGTAAACCCAGCCGTGCAGACGCAGCTTACCGTTACGCAGCGCGACGGAGACGGAAGGATGGGTTTTCATGTTGTTCAACTGGGCGATGACGTTCTCTTTGACCATCTCGTTCAGCTTCTTCTCTGGCGAGTCATACTCACGCTGCTCAACCACCGCTTTTGCCGCATCGGCATAGCGCAGCCAGTGCTCAACCGCAGGCATGGTATCCATGCAGGCGCAGGAGGCGATGGCGTTCATGGCACCACAGTTAGAGTGACCACAGATGATGATGTCGGAGACGCCCAGCGCGACCACCGCATATTCGATAGTGGCGGAGACACCGCCTGGCTCCGGGCCGAATGAGGGAACGATGTTGCCCGCATTGCGGATAACGAACAGCTCTCCTGGCTCCTGCTGCGTCACCAGTTCAGGCACCAGACGGCTATCTGAACAGGAGATGAACAGCGCTTTCGGATTTTGATTTGATGCCAGGCTTTTGAAAAGATCCTTCCTTTCAGGAAACACATTCTGCTGGAAATTCAGAAATCCGTTGATGATCTCTTTCATTATTTAGCTCTCACATTATCCATTTCATTACCTGAGGGGCATAGCCCCCTCAGTGGGGTTTGCCCGTTTATTATTAATGAAAACAAGTGAATATCAACCCGCCTTTTACCGGATGCTCTAAACAACGGCCACTGTCAGCGTTTCGCTTGTTCACCAGTCAGAGGCTCCGCAGCCAATTTCTTTTTATAGCACGGGAAGTTATTGGAAAAAGCACGGTTTGAACCGCCCGTTTTTTTGCCTGTGCTGTGGATCGGCTTTTACGCGTTTTTTCACTACTTTACGCCCCCGGCTCGCCAGCAGAAAAGGTTTCTTGTCTGCTGTGTGAGTTTATCTGGCAAGCGTGGCGGGCTATGGCGTTTTGGGGCGTGGCGAAACGGCTGCGCATCTGGCAGCACGGGCGCTGCAGCAGAACCGTTGCAGGCAAGGAATGAGGGATAGGATTGAGCAGGACGGGTTCATTAAAACAACCCCGGCAGCAGGAGGTAACAGCTGCCGGGAGAGCAGGATTAACGCTTAGCCATACTGCTGCTGATGCGCTTTTTTACGTCGCAGATAGTCTTCATCTGCACGAAGTTTGTCCCAGTAGCCTTTGAAAACAGCCGCCGCCGCGGCTTTTTCCTCGTTGACACCGCGCGGCAGCTCCTTGCCATCCGCATCATATTTGCGTCCGCCCTTGTGGTTGCTGTAACGGCGCGCACGGGTATACCCCATCTGAATAAATTTGCGCGCCATATCCATGCCGACAAAATCATCTTTGCGCCGATACTCCTCAAACAGCGCCATGATTTTCTCAGCCGACTCTTCAGCAATGGGAACGGTACGAAAACGCCAGTGTGGCAGTATTTCGCCTTTATAAGGCTCGACCATCAGCACGCCCTGCTCACCACGCCCGACCTGATAAAGCTCGGGGTGCTGGCGGAAGTCGATAGTGCTGAAGTCCTGATCATAATCGAAAGGTTTCATCTCTTTAGTTTAGGATCAAGTGCGTCGCGCAGCCCGTCTCCGAGTAAATTAAATGCCAGAACGGTGAGGAAGATGGCCAGGCTGGGGAAAATTGCCACGTGAGGCGCGATGACCATGTCGGCCCGCGCCTCATTCAGCATCGCCCCCCACTCCGGCGTAGGCGGTTGTGCGCCCAGCCCCAGAAACGACAGGCTGGCCGCGGTAATGATTGAGGTACCGACCCGCATGGTGAAATAGACCACAATCGGCGATACCGTGCCGGGCAGGATATGCCGCATCAGGATAGTCCAGTCAGAAGCGCCGATGCTGCGTGCCGACTCAATATAGGTCTGATGCTTCAGCACCAGCGTATTGCCGCGAACCAGCCGGGCAAAAGCCGGGATACTGAAGATAGCGACCGCCACAATCACATTACTCATGCCGCTGCCCATAATCGCCACCACCGCAATCGCCAGCAGAATGCCGGGAAAGGCAAACAGCACATCGCAGATACGCATGGTGATGCGGTCCCACCAGCCTTCGTAATAGCCGGCTAACAGACCAAAGAATGTGCCGATCAGCGCGCCGATCACTACCGAAAAGAAGCCCGCAATCAGGGAAATCCGCGTGCCGACCAGCACCCGACTGAAAATGTCACGCCCCAGCGAATCGACGCCAAACAGATGCATCAGCGAGGGGCCGTCATTGAGCCGGTCATAATCGAAGTAGTTCTCTGCGTCGAACGGCGCAATCCACGGGGCAATAACCGCCAGCACAATCAGTACCAGCACAAACAGCCCGGCCAGCAGCGCCACCGGCTGCCCTCTGAAACGCCGCCAGAATTCACGCCACGGCGTTCGCACCCGATTCTCCGCAATCAGCGGCATCGTTTTCAGTGCCGCTTCGCGTCGCCAGTTTTTCATCGCGACTCCTTAAAGCGAATAGCGGGATTAATCACCGCATAGAGCATGTCGACAAACAGGTTGATCAGAATAAACTCCAGTGAAAACAGCAAAACTTCCGCCTGAATAACCGGGTAGTCGCGCATCGCCACGGAATCGACCAGCAGTCGCCCCAGGCCCGGCCAGTTAAACACCACCTCGACCACGATCGAGCCGCCCAGCAGGAAACCAAACTGCAGCCCCATCATCGTTACCACCGGGATCATGGCGTTGCGCAGGCCATGCTTGACCACCACCAGCGACTCGCGCACCCCTTTGGCCCGGGCGGTCCGCATATAATCTTCCTGCATCACCTCCACGAACGAGGCACGGGTAAAGCGCGCCATCACCGCCGCCACCGCCGCACCCAGGGTGATGGAGGGCAGAATATAATGTTTCCAGCTCTCTGCACCGACGGTTGGCAGCCATCCCAGCTCCACCGAGAAGACCTGCATCAGCAGCATGCCCAGCGCAAAGGCGGGAAACGAAATGCCCGACACCGCCAGCGTCATCCCCAGTCTATCGGGCCAGCGATTGCGCCAGACAGCGGAAACGATGCCGATTGCCATGCCAAAAATCACTGCCCAGATCATGCTGACCAGTGTCAGCCACAAAGTTGGCATAAAGCGTGAGGCGATCTCCTCCGCGACCGGCCGCTTCGAGACCATCGACTGGCCGAAATCGCCCTGCAGCGCATTCAGCATAAAGTGCCAGAACTGCTGCGGCAGCGGCAGGTCGAGTCCCAGCTCCTGACGCACCAGCGCCACCACCGAGGCATCGGCTTCCGGCCCGGCGATCAGACGCGCCGGGTCGCCCGGCAGCAGGTGAACAAACAGGAACACCAGCACCGCCACAATCAGCAGCGTGGGGATCAGCCCAAAGAGTCGTTTGAGAAAATAGTTAAACATGCAACATCCTGCAGCTGCGGCCAGCCTCGCGGGCTGGCCTGCTCCGTTACTTCAGAGTTGCCTCATCGAAATTGAATGAGGTATCGGGCATCACATAAAAACCGCTGAGGTTTTTGCTGTTGGCAGAAACCAGCTGCTCAACCACCAGTGGGATCCACGGATGATCCTGCCAGATGGTATCCTGCGCATCTTTGTAGAGACGCGCTTTCTCGGCACGATCGGTGGTTTTCAGCGCATCTGCCAGATCTTTATCGACCTTAGGATTGCTGTAAAACGCGGTATTGAAGATCGCCGGTGGCCAGGCCGTAGTAGCAAACAGTGGCGTCAGTGCCCAGTCCGCTTCGCCGGTTGAGGCGGACCAGCCGGTGTAGAACATGCGCACGCCGCTCTCTTTCTGGCCCTTGCCTTCTACTTCAGCGGCACGCTGACCCGCATCCATCGCCGTAACTTTAACTTTCACGCCAACCTGCGCCAGCTGCTGCTGGGTGAACTGCAACACTTTCTGCGCGGTGCTGTGGTTGTGTGACGACCAGAGCGTGGTTTCAAACCCGTTCGGGTAACCCGCCTCTTTCAGCAGGGCTTTCGCTTTGGCCGGATCGTAGCTGATGGCCGGATAGGTCTGAGCGAAGTCGATGGTGGGCGGCACGATGCCGGTAGCAGGCGTGGCGTAACCGGAGAACGCCACTTTCGCCAGCGCCTGACGGTTGATGGCATATTCCAGCGCTTCACGCACCTTCGGATTATCGAACGGCTTCTGAGTGACATTAAGGCTGATGTAACGCTGCATAATCGATGGCGTGGTTACCACAGCAAGCTTGCTGTTCTTCTCCAGCAGTTTTGCCTGCTCATAGGGCACCGGGAAAGCAAAGTTCGCTTCGCCGGTCTGCAGCATCGCCGCGCGGGTGTTGTTATCCACCACCGGTCGCCAGGTAATGCTGTCCAGCTTCGGATAGCCCGGCTTCCAGTAGCCGTCCCACTTCTTCACCTTCACAAAATCGGTCTGGTTCCAGGTTTCAAACACAAACGGGCCGGTTCCTACCGGATGGAAACCGATCTCTTTGCCATATTTTTTCAGCGCGGTGGGCGAAATCATCGCCGCCGCCGGATGGGCCAGAATGTTGATAAAGGCGGAGAACGGCTCTTTCAGCGTTACTTTTACCGTAGTTGGATCCACCACTTCGGTGCTGGCGATATGTTTAAACAGGTTGTAGCGCTTGAGATGGTTATCCGGATTGCTGGCGCGATCGAGGTTGACCTTTACCGCTTCCGCATTGAAGTCAGTGCCATCCTGGAATTTAACTCCGGAACGCAGCTTAATGGTATAGGTCAGGCCGTCGGCGCTGGCCTGATAGCTCTCAGCCAGCACGTTAGTGAGCTTCATCTCTTTATCAAAGCCAAACAGGCCCTGATAGAAGGATTTCGCGACAGCCTGCGACAGCGTGTCGTTGGCGTCATAGGGATCGAGAGTGGTGAAGTTGGACGCGACGGCAATCACCGCATCCTGTGCTGCCCAGGCGGGCAATGCCATTGCGCTGCTTAACACGCCAGCCGCCAGTAACCCTTTACGCATCGTAATCTGCATCTTGTTCTCCTGTAATCCCTGTCGGGTTGGTCGCCGGGGCGACATCGTCACTGTTCAGGTCGCACTGATAACGTGGCGGGCGACGAAATGGCCCGGAGCCACCTCCATCAGCGGCGCCACTTCAGGTTCATCCCCTAACGCATGAATCGGGCTGGGGATCTCATCGACCAGTAAGGCTCGTTCGCGACGCCGGTGAGCCGGATCGGCTACCGGCACCGCTGCCATGAGTTTTCGGGTGTAAGGGTGCTGAGGCTGCTCAAACACCGCCTGACGCGGCCCCATCTCGACAATCTGACCGAGATACATCACCGCCACGCGGTGGCTGATACGCTCCACCACCGCCATATCGTGAGAAATAAACAGGAAGGCGATGCCAAACTCGCGCTGCAGGTCGAGCATCAGATTAATAATCTGCGCCTGAATTGACACATCCAGCGCCGAGACGGACTCATCAGCGATCACCACTTTGGGATTCAGCGCCAGCGCGCGGGCTATACAGATGCGCTGACGCTGGCCGCCGGAAAATTCATGGGGATAGCGCTGAGCATGTTCCGGCAGCAGACCCACTTTATCCAGCAGCCAGGCGACGCGCTGCTCCGCCTCGCGACGCGGCATCGCCTTGTGGACCAGCAGCGGCTCCATAATGGAGAAGCCAACCGTCAGCCGGGGATCCAGCGAGGCGTAGGGATCCTGGAAGATAAACTGAATGTCGCGTCGCAGATGGGCCAGCGCGGCACCCGACAAATGGTCTATCCGCTGTCCGTCAAACGTCAGGGTGCCACCCTGACTGGCCACCAGCTTCAGCAGCGATCGCCCGGTGGTCGATTTACCACAGCCAGACTCGCCCACCAGCGCCAGCGTCTCACCGGCATAGAGATCAAAACTGACTTTTTCGACGGCATGCACCCGGCTTTTGACGCGGTTCAGCAGGCCGCCGCGAATATCAAAGCGGGTGACCAGATCGCGCACCTGCAAAATGGGTGGCTGCAGGCGGCGAACCGTATCCTGCGGTACGTCATCAACGGCATCGCTGTGCAGCAACGGAAATTTGGCCGGCAGGGGCTGGCCCTGCATCGAACCGAGCTTTGGCACCGCCGCCAGCAGTGCCTGGGTATAGGGCTGCTGCGGTGCGCTGAACAGCCTGGCTACCGGGGCATTTTCTACTACTTCGCCGCGATACATCACCTGAACCCGATCGGCCATTTCGGCGACCACGCCCATATCGTGAGTGATAAAAATCACCCCCATCTGCATCTCTTTTTGCAGCACGCGGATAAGCTGCAAAATCTGCGCCTGGATGGTGACGTCGAGCGCGGTGGTCGGCTCATCGGCAATCAGCAGGGCCGGTTTGCAGCAGAGCGCCATGGCGATCATCACGCGCTGGCGCATCCCGCCCGACAGCTGATGCGGGAAGCGGGATAATACATTTTGCGCATCCGGGATTCGTACCAGATCCAGCATCCGGCGCGCTTCGGCCAGCGCGCCAGCGTGGCTCAGACCCTGATGCAGACGGATGGATTCCGCGATCTGCTCGCCCACGGAGAAGACCGGATTCAGCGAGGTCATCGGCTCCTGAAAGATCATCGCCATATCCGCACCGCGCACCCGCCGCATCTGACCTTTTGAGGCGCGGATCAGATCCAGCACGTCGCCGTTGCGACGCCGCAACAGCACCTCGCCGCTGACCCTCCCGCCAGCCTGCTCAATCAGCCGCATCAGCGCCAGCGAGGTCACTGATTTCCCCGAGCCTGACTCCCCCACCAGCGCCAGCGTTTCGCCGCGAAACAGATCGAGTGATAAATGACGCACCGCGTCAGTGACGGTGGTTTCGTGCTGAAAACGCACATTGAGATCGCGCACCGCCAGGACCTGCTCAGGGGCCAGCGGCGGTAACGTTTGCCTGTCGCTCATCTCTGCTCCTTAACTTTCGCGATAGATAGCGACGTCTGCCACTTCGCCAACCCGCGCCACACCGCGATACATCCCTTCGCTGTTGAAAGGCAGCGCTACGTTGCCTGCGCGGTCGACGGCAATCAGCCCCCCGCTGCCGCCCAGCTCCAGCACACTGTCATGAATAACATTAACCGTGGCCTGCTGCAGTGATCGCCCGGCATAGCGCATCTGGGCTGCCACATCATAGGCCGCCAGCGTCCGCATAAAGACTTCTCCGGTGCCGGTACAGGAGACCGCCACGCTGTCGTTGCTGGCGTAGCAGCCTGCGCCCGGCAGCGGCGAGTCGCCGACCCGCCCGGCCTGCTTGTTGGTCATACCGCCCGTTGACGTGGCGGCCGCGAGGTTGCCCTCAAGATCCAGCGCGACGGCCCCCACCGTACCAAACTTACGGTCCGGGTCGAGCGGGTCATCGCTGTGCGCGGCTCCATCATGGTCCAGCACTGCCGTATCGCTGTTCAGCGCGCGCTGCAACTGCTCCCAGCGTTCCGGGGTCGAGAAGTAATCAGGCGTGACCATTTCCAGCCCGTGCGCCTCAGCAAACTGCTCTGCGCCCTCGCCGATAAACAGGACATGCTCGCTATGTTCCAGCACGGCACGTGCCGCCAGCACCGGATTCCGTACCCGCGTTACGCCCGCGACCGCCCCTGCACCCAGCGTGCGGCCATCCATGATGCAGGCATCGAGTTCATGGGTGCCCTGATGGGTGAAGACCGCGCCTTTACCGGCGTTGAACAGCGGGCACTCTTCCAGCAGCCGCACCGCTTCGGTCACCGCATCGAGTGCGCTGCCGCCCTGAGCCAGTATCTGCTGGCCCTGAGTGACAATATCGTGTAGCGCCTGACGATAGAGTTGCTCTTTTTCGGCGCTCATTGCTGAGCGCGTAATGGCACCGGCGCCTCCATGAATGGCGATCACTGCATTGACCATAACGATCTACCCTGTGGTTGCATCAGGACGAAAAACACTGATTTAAAATGGTTTTCACCCATTTTTGGTGATTTTTGACTATAGAAAGCCTGCTAAGTGTTGTAAAGCGGAAACTGTTCCTGTGGTTATAACCTTTTCTTACCGCCATATTTCACTTTGGCCACAACAACAGGCAAGTCAGGCCGACACCGATGTGACTCAGCGGCTAATTCCCACCATAATAGGCAGCATCTGAGATAACCAGGCTGGAATATCCATGGAAAGTTTTACTGCAGGCTTGATCTCCCTTGAGGAGGCACAACAAAAAATGCTGTCACAGCTGACGCCCGTCACCGACTCTCTTAGCGTGCCGCTGGCCGAAGCGGTCGGGCGTATCACCGCCAAATCGGTGACCTCACCGATTGCCGTCCCGCCATTTGATAACTCTGCAATGGATGGCTACGCCGTCAGACTGGCAGACGCCAGCAGCGGTCAGCCGCTGCCAGTGGCGGGTAAAGCCTTTGCCGGCGCACCGTTTAGCGGTGAGTGGCCGCAGGGCAGCGTGATTCGCATCATGACCGGTGCGCCGGTGCCTGCAGGCTGTGAAGCAGTAGTAATGCAGGAGCAGACCGAAACACAGGGTGATGCGATTATGATCACCGCGCCGGTCCGTCCCGGACAGAATATTCGTCTCATCGGCGATGACATTCAGCCAGGCACCGTGGTGCTGGAAGCGGGAACGCGGCTGGGCGCGGCGGAGCTGCCACTGCTCGCCTCACTGGGTATCGCGCAGCTCAGCGTGCTGCGAAAACTGCGGGTCGCTATCTTCTCCACCGGTGATGAACTTCAGCCGGTAGGCGAGCCGCTGGCCGAAGGCCAGATCTACGACACCAACCGCTTTGCGGTATCACTGATGCTGCATAAGCTGGGTTGCGAAGTCATCGACCTTGGCATCATCAAAGATGACCCGGCCGCACTGCGTGCTGCTTTCACCGAGGCCGATCGGCAGGCGGATGTCGTGATTACTACCGGCGGCGTCTCGGTGGGCGAAGCGGACTTCACCAAAACGATGCTGGAAGAGCTTGGTGCCATCAGCTTCTGGAAGCTGGCGATCAAGCCTGGCAAGCCATTTGCCTTTGGCCGCCTCAACAGCAGCTGGTTCTGCGGCCTGCCAGGTAATCCGGTCTCCGCCGCCGTGACCTTTTATCAGCTCGTTCAGCCGCTGCTTGCCACCCTCACCGGCCAGCAAAAATCAGCATTGCCGCCACGTCAGAAAGTGCGCTGCGCCTCGCGGCTGAAAAAGTCACCTGGCCGGCTCGATTTCCAGCGCGGTATCCTGCGACAGAACGCACAGGGTGAACTGGAGGTGGAAACCACCGGGATGCAGGGTTCGCACGTCTTCAGCTCCTTCGCCCAGGCAAACTGTTTTATTGTGCTGGAACGGGATCGCGGCAATGTTGAACCGGGCGAATGGGTCGAGGTGGAACCGTTCAACGCCCTGCTGGAGGCGTAAATGCTGCCTGAATTAAGCGATGAGGAGATGCTGCGCTACAACCGGCAGATTGTATTGCGCGGCTTTGATTTCGACGGTCAGGAGCGGCTGAAAGCGAGTCATGCGCTGGTCGTCGGGCTGGGCGGACTCGGCTGCGCGGCTGCGCCCTATCTGGCGGCTGCCGGTGTCGGTAGCCTGACGCTGCTCGACTTCGATACCGTATCGCACTCTAACCTGCAACGGCAGATCCTGCATCACGATGCTGACATTGGTCGTGCCAAAGTGGACTCCGCCGCACAAAGCCTGGCCGCCATCAATCCGCACTGTCAGCTGCATCCGGTCAATGGACAGCTGGACGATGCAGCGCTGCTGGCGCTGATCGCCAGGCAGCAGGTGGTGCTTGACTGCACCGACAACGTTGCGGTGCGTGAGCAGCTTAACCGGCTCTGTCGTCAGCAGCGGGTGCCACTGGTCTCCGGCGCCGCGATTCGGATGGAAGGTCAGATCAGCGTATTCAACTGGCAGCCCGGCACACCCTGCTATCGTTGCATCAGCCGCCTGTTTGGGGAACAAACCCTGAGTTGCGTGGAAGCGGGCGTCATGGCTCCGCTGGTTGGCGTGATTGGTGCGATGCAGGCGATGGAAGCGATTAAAGTGCTGACGGCATTTGGCACGCCCGCCACCAGCCGGTTGCTGATGTACGATGCGATGAGCGCGGAGTTCCGCAGCATGAAGGTAGCGCAGGATGCGCACTGTGAAGTGTGTGGTGGTAGCGCGTAGCGTCGGCAGGAACGCCTGTGCTTCATGAAGCCCGCACCGTGGTGAAGTTTTTACCTGCTTAGGGAACACGGTCAGATCGGAAAGTCGCTTAAACCATCCATGGGCGCTCGGCCCGCGCGATTACGCACCTCATCCCTGAGGTGCGCCCGTACCGGGCCAACGCGTTGCGTTGTTCAAAAACGCTCCCGGCGTTTTTGTCCATGGCGCGGGACGCTTTCCTCCTCTGACCGTGTTCCCTGCGCCTTAAGTATATGCGTTGCTGCCAGATAATCCCTGAGCCTGGCATCCTGCCCAACCCACACCATCTAACAAGCTAAAAGCATATAACTCATTCATTGCCACCAAAAAAAACAGGGTGACCTGCGCCACCCCGTTTCAATCAGACGATACCCTGACTCCGCAGGTAATCTTCGTAATTACCGGTGAAGTCCACCACGCGGTCTGCTTTCAGCTCTATCACGCGGGTTGCCAGCGAGCTGACAAATTCACGGTCGTGTGAAACAAACACCAGCGTGCCTTCATACATCTCCAGCGCCATATTGAGCGATTCAATCGACTCCATATCGAGGTGGTTGGTCGGCTCATCCATAATCAGAATGTTCGGTTTTTCCATCATCAGCTTACCGAACAGCATACGACCCTTCTCTCCACCGGAAAGCACTTTGGCCGGCTTCTTAATATCATCCTGCGAAAACAGCAGGCGACCCAGAATACCGCGAATGGTCTGCTCATCATCGCCAGGCTGTTTCCACTGACTCATCCAGTCAAATACCGTCAGGTCATTGGCAAAATCATCGGCGTGATCCTGAGCGTAATAACCAATACGCGCATTCTCTGACCATTTAACGCTGCCGTTATCTGGCGTCAGCTGACCCACCAGCGATTTTAACAGTGTTGATTTACCGATACCGTTGGCACCGATCACCGCCAGCTTCTCACCCACTTCCAGCAGCAGATTTAAATTCTTAAACAGCGGACCGTTATCAAATCCTTTGGTCAAACCTTCCACTTCCAGCGCATTACGGAACAACTTCTTGTCCTGCTCAAAGCGGATAAACGGGTTCTGACGGCTGGAGGCTTTCACTTCATCCAGTTTAATTTTATCCATCTGCTTAGCGCGTGATGTCGCCTGACGCGATTTAGAGGCGTTGGCGCTAAAACGACTGACGAACGATTGTAAGTCAGCAATCTGCGCTTTTTTCTTGGCGTTATCGGATAACAGACGTTCACGCGCCTGGGTCGCCGCGGTCATATATTCGTCATAATTACCGGAATAAACCCGCAGCTCGCCATAATCCAAATCAGCCATGTGCGTACAGACCATATTAAGGAAGTGACGGTCATGCGAAATGATAATCATGGTGCTGTCACGCTCGTTCAGCACCTGCTCCAGCCAGCGAATAGTATCGATGTCCAGGTTGTTCGTCGGTTCATCGAGTAACAGAATATCGGGATTAGAAAACAGCGCCTGCGCCAGCAGCACACGTAATTTAAAGCCCGGCGCAATTTCGCTCATCGGGCCATAATGCTGCTCAACCGGAATGCCGACGCCGAGTAATAACTCACCGGCACGAGACTCCGCGCTATAGCCGTCCATCTCACCGTAAAGTGCCTCAAGATCGCCGACTTTATACCCCTCTTCTTCGCTCATTTCTGGCAAAGAATAAATACGGTCGCGCTCCTGCTTCACTTCCCATAACTCATGGTGACCCATGATAACGGTGTCCAGTACGCTAAATTGTTCAAAGGCGAACTGATCCTGACGCAACTTACCGATGCGCTCGTTGGGATCGTAAGAAACATTGCCGCCTGAAGGCACCAGATCGCCACCCAAAATCTTCATGAAGGTGGATTTTCCGCTGCCGTTCGCACCGATTAAACCGTAACGATTACCGCCGCCAAATTTAACGGAGATATTTTCGAACAGTGGCTTGCTGCCAAACTGCATGGTGATATTGCTGCTAACTAACACGGCATTGACCTTTGTGAAGAGAATGGATGAAAAAACGGCGGCTATTATGCCAGATGTGACGCAGCGCACGCCAGCGTCAGCCGTGGATTCCTTGCGGGGTGATTGATATCCCGGCAGAAATAAAAAAGCCGGAAGGCCATGATGGCCCCCCGGCTCCCACTTACAAGGATTGTGTCGATCAATCGATCAGGAAACTGTCCAGGCTTTTACCGGAATCCAGCGCTTTTTTAATCGCTGCCGGGGTACGGCCCTGGCCAGTCCAGGATTTCTGCTCACCATTTTCGTCGGTGTAAGAATATTTAGCCGGACGCGGCGCACGCTTGGTACGTTTTTTTCCGCTTTCCAGTGCACCTAATAATTCATTAGGATCGATGCCGTCAGCCAGCAGCATTTCGCGATATTTAGAAAGCTTTTCTTCTTTTTCGCGATTCTGCGTCTCTTCCGCTTCTGCTTCTTCACGGCGCTCAGTAACAACAACCGTTAATTTTTCCAGGATCTCTTCAAGATCGGTCAGTGGCAGTTCACGAGCCTGGGCACGTAATGTGCGAATATTGTTCAGTACCTTAAATGCGTCACTCATCACAATGTCCTTGATTAAGGGGGGTTAATAAAACTGTAGCGCCAAGACTACCTAATTCAAATAAAAAAATAAATTATTTTTACGCTACAGATAATTCCTAAGTATTAATTCGGGCAAAACAGAGCTATTAAAATCGGGCGTGCCTGACCTTTTATTAACGCTGAATTAACAACAAATGGCACTTTTACTCAGGAGTTGAAAACGATTTCAGGCAGATTATCCCGGCATAAGGCAGTTAACGCTATCAACTAAATGCGGGCCATGCAGCCTCATTATTTACGCTTACGGGCCGGAGATAACAGATTAAAAATGTGCCTGCCCGTGACCCCAGTCACACCAGCTTACAGATTATGCTTAAAAAGCCACCCCCGGCACCGTTAAATAGCGCAAAAGAATTAACGCTCTGGTAGCTTTTTTAATTATGCCCTTTGCCACCTGTTAACCATTTTTGCCGCTGCGATTTATAGCAGAGTCGGATTATTCGCAGATCGCTTAGCTGCGCAATAACAGTTCCGCCCGGCTCAGGCTGACTGAATAGCCTCACGCGCCCCCACTCGTTCAGTCGTAAGTTGCCTTAAAAAAACGTCAAAGAAATAAACTGAGAAAGGTGACAGAGCTCAAAAACCTGAATCCGGAAAGTGCCTGCAACATAAAATTAATCGCTCGCCGGAGACGCTGATAATAACCCTGCGATTACCACTGTTTTATTTTCTGCTGGCTGCACCCGTTCCAGTGATGCTGAGAAGCTCTCTTTATCAACGAGTTAGATCATGATGAACAACATGGAGAGAAAGGCAGCATCGGTTTAACGCTGCCGGAGGAGAGATAAAGCGGTAACTGCGCAGAGGCAGCTACCGCCGGATAACTAATTCGCCTGCGTGGCCGGGCCAAATACCGGATATTGCGGCATATCCACGTTCTGGTAAGTCTCCCAGCCGCCGCCCAGCGCTTTATAGAGCGCCACTAAATCGAGTGCACTCTGCATCCGCGCCTGTGTCGCCTGCTCCTCTGCCTGAGCCAGCTGACGCTGCGCATCCAGCACCTCCAGGAAGGTCGAGAGCCCCTGGCGATAACTGTCGCTGGCGAGATCAAAGGCGCGCTGAAGCGCACCGGTTGTCTCATCCAGCGCGGTGACCCGCTGCTGATCGGCGCGATAGCTGACCAGCGCATTCTCCACATCCTGCAACGCCGTCAGCACCGTCTGGCGATAATCCAGCGCGGCACTGGCCTGCTGTGCCCGCGCTAACTTCACGCTCGACACCAGCTGTCCGCCCTGGAAAATCGGAATCGATAACGACGGGCCATAACTGTAGAAATGGCTGCTCCAGTTATCCAGATAACTGACATCGGTGTTGCGCACGCCCAGCTGGCCGGTCAGTGACAGGCTCGGGAAAAGCTGCGCGACAGAAACCCCAATCTCAGCGGTTTGTGCATGCAGCGTCGCTTCAGCCTGACGAATATCAGGACGACGACGTGCCAGCGTAGAAGGAATGCCTACCGGGACAAACTGTGGCAGCGGGGGTAACGCTTTTGGCGTACTGAGTTCAGCATCCAGCGCCCCCGGCGTCTTGCCGAGCAGCACCGCTAACCCATTCATCGCCTGCCGTGCCTGCGACTGATACTGCGGCAGCTGCGCCTGCAGCGTGCTGAGCTGGGCACGCGCATTTTCCACATCGGTCAGCGGGGCCAGGCCATTACGCTGCTGGCTTTGGGTCAGCTCGGTCGTCTGCTGCGCCACCTCAATCTGCTGTTGCAGCGTCTGAATCGTGCTCTGCGCGCCACGCAGCTGCAGCCAGGCTCGCGCCACTTCGGCCTCCAGTGAGACCAGCGCATCGTTGCGCTGTTCTATCGCTGCCTGCTGCTGGGCATTAGCTGCCTCAACCTGACGGCGCACTTTGCCCCACAGATCCAGCTCCCAGCTGGCATCGAAGCTGCCCTGATAGAGGGTAACCGGCTGGGTCAATCCATTGAGCTGGCTGGCCACGTTGCTGTCGAGCTGATCGGTTGCGCCATTGGATTTAAGCAAGCCTTCCAGCCCAAGCTGCTGACGCGTCACTTTGGCTGAACCGCCCAGGGTGGGGAACAGACTGCCCTGCGCCTGCGTCAGCTGTTCACGTGCCCCGGCAATACGCAGCACCGTCTGCTGCAGGCTCAGGTTGCCCGCAATCGCGCGCTCAATCAGACTGTCGAGCTGCGGATCATTGAAGCTGCGCCACCAGCGTGAATTAATCGCGGCATTTTGTGGCTTTGACGCCTCCTGCGAATCCAGGGTGTTGTAGCCACCCGGCACGGCAGGTTTCGGCGCCTGATAGTCAGGTCCGACGGCGCAGCCCGCCAGCCCGAGGGCCAGCAGTAAACTCAGGGGTTTCAGGCGATGAGTGTAAAAAACCTTCATGTTAGTGTGCTCCTGCACTGCCTTCGCTCTTAATCGGCGACAGCAGCCAACAAAATGGAATCAAAATCAGGGCGACAATACTCAGGCCTGAGAAGACATCGATGTAAGCGAGGATACGCGACTGCGCAATCATCTCCTGATAGAGCTGACCGGTTGCCAGCGTGACGGGATCGCCCACCGCCGAGGTAAAGTCGCGTATCGCCTGCGCCCAGTGCTGAAGCGTAATGTTGAACGGCTCATTCAGCGGCGTCATGTTATGCACCATGTGCGCTGACCGCACCTGTTCGCGCTCGGTAATGGCAGCGGTCGAGAGTGAAATCCCAATCGATCCGGCAACGTTACGGAACATGGTAAACAGCGCCGAGGCGTCAGCATTAAGCCGCTGCGGAATGGTGACAAAGGCGATAGTCGTCAGCGGGACAAACAGGAAACCCAGCCCGATTGACTGTGCGCTGCGCATCAACACCAAAGTGGTGAAATCAACGTTGGGCGTTAAGGTGGCGGAGTAGAGAAACGCCACGGCCAGACAGCTAAAGCCAAAGGCAATGATGTAGCGCGTCTGAACGATTGGCATCAGTTTCAGCACCAGCGGTATGGTCAGCACAATCAGCACCGCGCCAGGCGACAGCACCAGACCTGACCAGGTGGCGGTGTACCCCAGATCCTGCTGCGCCAGCTGTGGCAGCACTACGGAGCTGCCATACAGAATCATCGCCATCCCCGCCATCAACAGCCCGGCGACCCAGAAGTTGCGGTCTTTCATCACCAGAATATCGACCACTGGCTTACGGGCATACATCAGCCAGTAGATGGCACCGACGATGCCAATCAAGGCCAGAATGGCGAACAGCACGATAAAGTGCGAGGCAAACCAGTCCTCATCCTCTCCGCGATCCAGCATCACCTGCAGACAACCCAGTCCTAAGGTAATCAGGCTGATGCCGATATAGTCGATCTTCAGCTTACCTTTGGCCCATTTACGCTCCCAAGGTGGATCTTCCAGCAGCTGATAGATCGCCAGCACGGTAAGCACGCCGACCGGAATGTTGATAAAGAACACCCAGCGCCAGCTGTAGTTGTCGGTAATCCAGCCACCTAATGTCGGGCCAATCACCGGCGCGACAATAATGGCAATAGAGGAGAGCCCAAATGCCTTGCCGCGATCTTCCGCCTTGAAGTAGTCCAGCAGCACAGACTGCTGAACCGGCTGCAATCCGCCACCAAAAAAGCCCTGCAGCACGCGGAACAGAATGATTTGCCACAGTTCGGTAGCGATGCCGCACAGGAAGGAGCAGATGGTAAACATCACGATGCAGATCAGGAAAAACTGTTTACGGCCAAACAGTCGGCTGAAGAACGCAGAGATAGGCAGCACAATGCCGTTCGCTACCAGATAGGAGGTCAGCACCCAGGTTGACTCATCGTAACTGGAGGAGAGCGAACCGGCGATATGCGGCAGCGCCACGTTAACAATGGTGGTGTCGAGGATCTCCATAAACACCGCCAGCGTGACCGTGATCGCCACTAACCACGGATTACTGGCGGGTTTCCAGCTCTGCGCCGTACTCATTCCACCGTTACCTTCGGTTCAACAGAGAGACCCAGCGGCAGAGGATGGTTCGGATCAAGGCCCTTGTCGATGACGATTTTCACCGGCACGCGCTGAACGATTTTCACATAGTTACCGGTGGCGTTTTCTGACGGGAAAGTCGAGAAGCGTGAACCAGAGCCCATCTGAATACTGTCGACATGCCCTTCCAGCTTCATATCCGGCCAGGCATCGACGCTGATTTCAACTTTGTCGCCAGGATTCATGTGTTGCAGCTGAGACTCTTTGAAGTTAGCGGTGACCCAGATCTCAGGCGAGACCAGCGAAAACAGCGACGATCCCGCCTGCACCAGTGTGCCCAGCTGAACGTTACGCTTGGTGACAAACCCGTCATAGGGCGCGCGAACCTGGGTATAGGAGAGATTAAGATCGGCCGTGCTTAACTGCGCCTTCGCCTGCTCAACCTGTTGCTGACGCGCTTCAACATTGGTCTCCTGCTGGCGAATCTGCAGAGCAACCTGTGACGCCACTTCAACCTGTGCTTTCGCGCTTTGTAACTGCGCCTGCGCCGAACGTAACTGCGCGGACGCGCTGTCGATATTACGCTGACTGGTCGCACGCGGATCGACGCCGCGCTGGCGACGATAATCCGCCTGCGCATTAAGCAGATTCGCTTCGGCTTTCGCCTGATCCGCCAGCGCCTGATCGCGCTGTGCCGGATACTGTACCTTTGACAGCGCCAGTTGAGCCTGCGCCTGATGCAGCTGTGCGACAGCTAAACCGAGCTGCGCATTAGCCTGTTCACGCTGGGCACGACTGTCGCTGGGATCGATCTCCACCAGCAGATCGCCCTTCTTCACCCGCTGGTTATCTTTCACCAGCAGCTTCACGACATAGCCGGAGGCTTTAGGCGCAATGGTAACGGCATCGCCTTCGGTAAAGGCGTCGTCGGTGGTTTCAATATTGCGGGTAGTGAACCAGAACCAGAAGCCGACAATCAGCATAATCACCACCACTACCGCCAGAATAATCAGCGGCTTTTTACCGGGGCGTTTACGCTCAGGCTGCTGGTCGTTGTCCTGATTTTCCTCTGACTGACGGTTTTTATCCGTCGCATTCTCTGCGTCCTGCTGGTGTGGATCGCGTTGGTTATTCTCGCTCATAGTTCCCATCACTGGCTAAGGCCCTAATTCCCGGGCATAAAGGTCCTGTTAACCTTATATCGGAAACTGACAAAATCCAGCGCAACTTTACGAAACTTGAGAAATGGCGCACATCCTGCCACCTGTGGCGGGTAGCAGGATGCGTCGGGCCTAATTAAGCAGCCGCAACAGCAGCCAGCCGCTGGCCATCGACCAGGCAAGCAGAGGGAGAGAAAAGAGATGGAAATGCCACCAGACGGCCCGATCTTTCGCCATACGCAGGGCAATAAGGTTAGCGAGCGAACCCGGCAGCAGGCCGAATCCGCCAATATTGACCGCCCAGGCCAGCACATCGCCAGGCGGGACTTTTTGCAGCAGCAGAATCGTCGCCGGAACGTTGCTGATCACCTGTGACAGACCAATCGCCAGCAGGTAGAGCTGCCCCTGACCGAAATGAGAAACCGCATCAAAGTGAGCCTGCATCACCGGCAGACGCGTCATCAGGAAGACGTCAATAAACATGGCGATAAACACCGCCAGCAGGCTCCAGTCGATGCGCAGCAGCACCGGACGCGCCATCACCAGGAACGTGGCAAGAATCAGCAGCAGGACCCAACCGGTGATTTCCAGCTCCAGTCCGGCGATAAACAGCAGGTATAGCACCACGCTGACAATAAACAGCGGCTTCTGCCACTGCGGCTGTTCCGGGTTGTCATGCTTATCAATCGAGCGCTTTGAAAAGCTGAACCAGGTTAATACCATCAGGCTAAGCAGCAGCCAGGCGGCCAGCGGCAGCATCTGCACAATAAACGCGACAACGCTTAGTTTGCCGTGGCTCCACAGCAGAATGTTTTGCGGGTTGCCGACCGGCGTCAGCAGGGATCCGGCGTTGACCGCCAGCGCTTCGAAGATGATCAGTCGCGAGATAGGTAAGTGAGAGAACTTTCGCAGCGTCAGCGTCAGCGGCACCAGAATAAACAGCGCCACATCATTGGTCAGAAACGTAGAGAGCAACGCGGCAGCCAGCACCATAAACAGCGCCAGCGCACGTTCGTGCCGGAAACGCGCAATCAGTCGTCCCCCCAGCACGTCAAAGTAGCCACTGGTTTCCAGCCCTTTGGTCAGGATCAACAACCCGGTGAGCGTAATAATGGTATGCCAGTCTACGGCACCGGGCAGATCGGCCCAGCGAAAATCCGCCAGAAATGCCAGAACTACACCAATCACAATTAATAAATGCAAAACAGAGTCATGCAAAAAAGATCGAAGCAGTTGAGGCATGATGAGGGTACGCCTTAGCGTTAACGGGTTTCGGAGAATTTCTTAAATACGGCCAGCGTTTCATCACTGACGTGATGCTCAATACCTTCTGAATCACGTCGGGCAGTTTCGGGACTGATGCCTAACGCCAGCAGAAAACTTTCAACAATGTGATGGCGGGCGCGACTCTCCTCTGCCAGTTTCTCTCCTTCACCAGTCAGAAAGACACCGCGGTAAGGCACCTGTTCAACCAGCCCGGCACTGCCAAGCCGCTTCAGCATTTTCGCTACGGTCGGTTGTGAAACGCCCAGGCGGGCCGCCATATCAACCTGACGCGCTTCGCCAAATTCACCAATCAAATCAGAGATTAACTCAACGTAGTCATCAATTAATTCCCGACGATGCGCTTCACGCACCTGCCGAAAACCTTCGACATGCTCTTCAATATCTTTCAGTGGTCCTTTTGGCGCAGAAACCACGCTTTTAGCACGACGACTCATTCAGCTTCCTCATTATTTTTTCCCGTACTGTCACTGCTGTACGGATTTAGCTGCGCTCATTGTAAACCAGCCGCAAAGAAGCTCAAATTTTTCGTCATTAGCCTTGGCTAAAGGATATAGCCAGTGCTATATTTGACGATAATGTAAGCAGCAAAAGAGCGATCCCAGTTGATCCTCTGTTGCTCCGGTGATGATGACGCCTCTCACCGCAGGCTGCTGACTACCGCGTCGACAATGATTGGGAGGTGATTCTATGAGCACCCTGAAATGTTGCTTAGATTGCAGTAAATGCTTCCAGGCTGAGAAGAAAACAACCACGGAGATGAAATCCTGGCTGTGCCTGCTGACGCGTTCACCGTTCACACTGCGTCTGATGTTGCTGGAAAAACTGCTGGGCCATAAGTCTGACGATCGTCGCTGTGAGAATCTCATCTGGCGCGGCTAATCCTGATTCTATGCCTTTCAGCCGCTGGCTGAGAGGCGCACTCTCCCTTTCTGCTCTCTCTTTTTCCTGTTTCCCCATCGAATCAATATGACCTGCGGCTTCAACCAGCATGGCTGCTGATCGGCTACAGCGATCCGGAAAAGTCGGGAAACGTGCAGATACGAGAGAAGGGTGAGTAAATCAGCACAATAAAAAACGGCCCACAAGGGGCCGCTTTTTTGCAGGTCAGCTAAGCTAAACTTAGAAGCTGTAACCTACGCCAGCAATCCAGGTGCCAACGTCAACGTTACGGATACGGCTCTGCTCGTAACCAACGTCAACTGCGAAGTCCTGAACTGGGTTAAACTGCAGACCTGCGCCGTAAGAGAAACCTACGTCGCTTGAATCAGTTTTATCGCGTGATGAAGTATCGTTCTGCTGGAATTTACCGTAGCCGATACCCACAACACCGTAGATGCTTGCCCAGTCGTTCAGACGGAAAGCAGGACCACCGGTCACACCGTAGTACTGGCCTTTGTTATAAATGCCAGAATCGGTGTTATCTTTTTCTGTGTAGGTGAATGAACCGATCCAACCCAGTGGGTTAGAACCGTCTTCGTAGCGGTATTTCAGGTTGAAGCCGTTAGCTTTGTTAGCTACGCCCTGATAGTCGCTCTGAGCATAGCCACCAGTTACGGTGCTCTGTGCCATTGCTGAACCTGCAGATACTGCCAGTACACAGGCTAATGCTGAAAGACATGCAATTTTTTTCATAACCACCTCAAATGTGAAAATACTTCTCTCCTGACAACGCTGAAAATATAACAAAAAATAGCGAGAAACTCTGCCCGGATTTTGTTGTCTAACAGAATGTTTGGTGTAACAGGAAGTTAATGCGACAACCTATGTCATTCATTTTTCTTATAAAATCCGTCATCTTTCTGCAATAATCATTTTGTGCTCATTTCGTTCTTTAAGTTAAATCCTAAAAAAACCTGACATTTCTTTACCTAAATGGCCCTGATTCTGGCCAAAAATCGCTCAGTTGAGAGAAATTTAAAACCCCATTCCGTGATTTTTTGCCTGCTATTTCCTTTACACTGGCTGACTCATTACGTTGATGACCAGGAAAAGTACACAGGATGTCTGCCTCTCCCGCTTCTAAAAACCTTGCCCCGATAGTGATGCCGATTGCCGTACTGCTGATTGCGATGCTGTCGCTTCAGGGCGGTGCTTCGCTGGCGAAAAGCCTGTTTCCTGCCGTTGGCGCTACCGGCATCACCGCGCTGCGTCTGGGATTTGGCACCCTGATACTCTGTATTATCTTCAAACCCTGGCGTTTACGCTTTAGCCGGGAGCAACGTCTGCCACTCCTGATGTATGGACTGGCGCTGGGCACAATGAATTTCACGTTCTATCTGGCGATTCGTACCGTGCCGCTGGGTGTGGCGGTGGGACTGGAATTTACCGGCCCACTGGCGCTGGCGCTATTCGGATCGCGCCGGCCACTGGATTTTGTCTGGGTGCTGCTGGCCGTGATTGGTCTGTGGTTCCTGCTGCCTTTTGGCACAGGCATGACTGCGATTGATCCGCTGGGCGCTGCGCTGGCGGTGAGTGCAGGCGCCTGCTGGGCGATCTATATCCTGGCGGGACAGCGGGCAGGCGCAGAACATGGCCCGGCGACAGTAGCTACCGGGTCGCTGATTGCCTCAGTGATTTTTGTACCGCTGGGGCTGACGTTCGCAGAAAGTGGCATCTGGACATGGGCCGTTATGCCGATCGCGTTGCTGGTTGCCCTGCTCTCCAGCGCCATTCCCTATTCGCTGGAGATGATCGCCCTCACCCGCTTACCGGCGCGCATCTTCGGCACGCTGATGAGTCTGGAACCCGCCATGGCTGCCTTTTCCGGCATGCTGTTTCTGGGGGAAACCCTGACCGGGCTTCAGTGGCTGGCGCTGCTGGCGATCATCATCGCCTCGGCAGGTTCAACGCTGACCATGCGGCCGAAAAAGAGTCAGTTAAACAGCGTTGAATTATCAGACGATATCCAAAAATAAACGCTATCCGCCCCGCCTGCTGGCGGGGCTAAATAATAATCATGCTCATCATGAGAATTATTCCTAATCTTCGCTCCTTCCTGCGTTGTCTATTTTGAAACAGACACTTACCAGTTATTTACATAATAGAATAACCTAATGAT
Source organism: Pantoea sp. BJFS-204 (assembly GCF_049310725.1). Classification (NCBI taxonomy): domain Bacteria; kingdom Pseudomonadati; phylum Pseudomonadota; class Gammaproteobacteria; order Enterobacterales; family Erwiniaceae; genus Pantoea; species Pantoea sp. BJFS-204. The sequence continues at coordinate 342,108 of NZ_JBMOWE010000002.1, forward strand.
TTAATTATCTATTTATTTGTTTTTATATTTTAACATGGCATTAACCTTCTTAGCCCAGCCCTGCTCTGACTAAAGACGCACGCTATTTCATCCATCGACAAAGTCGTTTCTGCAAAGCTGAAAAGCGCTGCTATACTTATCCGGTACTTGATTAGGACAACCATCAAAGAGAGGACTGAAACGATGAGTACCGCTAAATTGGTTAAAACTAAATCTTCTGACCTGATTTATACCCGCAATGATGTGGCCGAAGACGATAAAAAAGCCACCATCGCGGTGTTAAACCGTCTGGTAGTCGAGTTTATTGACCTGTCATTGATCACTAAGCAGGCGCACTGGAACATGCGCGGTGCTAATTTTATCGGTGTGCATGAGATGCTGGACGGCTTCCGCACCGCGATTACCGATCATCAGGATACTATTGCCGAGCGTGTGGTTCAGCTGGGTGGCGTGGCGCTGGGCACCACGCAGGTCGTTAACGATACGACTCCGCTGAAGAGCTATCCGCTGAATATTCACAGCGTTCAGGATCATCTGAAAGCGCTGGCAGACCGTTACAGCGTTGTCGCGAATGACACCCGTAAAGCGATCACTGAAGTGAAAGACGAAGATACCGCTGATATCTTTACTGCGGCATCACGTGACCTTGATAAATTCCTGTGGTTTATCGAAGCGAACATCGAATAAGACTCAATGCAGTCTGTCAGGCGGGGAAACCCGCCTTTTTTACGTCTGTGTTACCGCATTTTTATGACCCTGTTAACAGTTCTTCCCTCCTCCGCTTCACAGCCTTAACATCTGAGGCACACTACCGCTTGCACCAAAACAGCCACCTGCACCAAAAATGAGCACCAAACTGGTGCAATGGCAGAATTAACTGCAAAATCGTGTCAGCTATGTTATTTAACTCTCTGATTTCGCGGATTTTGCAAAGTTGGCATAATTCTTTCATATGACAAGCCGCAAACGCAGGCCCTGCCGCCTGGTAGTAAAAAAAGGAAAAATGATGAAGTCACTGTTAAAAGTTTCTGTGGCCGCGCTGGCGCTGGCCTTCTCTGTCTCTTCCACTGCAGCAGACAAAAAGCTGGTCGTCGCCACGGATACCGCCTTTGTTCCGTTTGAATTTAAACAGGGTGATAAATATGTCGGCTTCGATGTGGATCTGTGGGATGCCATTGCGAAAGAGCTGAAGCTCGATTACACCCTGAAGCCAATGGACTTCAGCGGCATTATCCCTGCACTGCAAACGCGCAATGTCGATCTGGCACTGGCGGGTATCACCATTACCGAAGAACGTAAAAAAGCGATTGAGTTCTCTGACGGCTATTACAAAAGCGGTCTGCAGGTGATGGTGCGTAACAATGAAAACGACATCAAAGGCATCAGCGATCTGAACGGTAAAGTGGTCGCAGTGAAAAGCGGCACCGGCTCCGTGGAATACGCGAAAGCCAACATCAAATCCAAAGATCTGCGTCAGTTCCCGAATATCGACAGCGCCTATATGGAGCTGGGCACCAACCGTGCGGACGCCGTGCTGCATGACACGCCTAACATCCTTTACTTCATCCATACCGCCGGTAAAGGCCGCTTTAAAGCGGTAGGCGATTCAATTGAAGCGCAGCAGTATGGTATCGCCTTCCCGAAAGGCAGCGACGATTTACGTGAAAAAGTAAACGGCGCACTGAAAACCCTGAAAGAGAACGGCACCTACAACACGCTCTATAAAAAATGGTTTGGCACCGAACCTAAATAATAATTTGCCCGTTATCTGATTTCAGCAGGGGAACTTTTTCCCTGCTTTTTTCCATCGCAACATATCTGGAGTGACACCATGGAGTTTGACTGGAGCGTCATCTGGCCCGCCATGCCGGCGCTGCTTGAAGGCGCTAAACTGACCTTAATTATCTCAATTATTGGACTGATTGGCGGCCTCTTCATCGGCCTGGTAGCGGGCTTTGCCCGCGCTTACGGTGGCTGGATCACCAATAACATCGCACTGGTGTTTATCGAAATCATTCGCGGCACCCCTATCGTGGTGCAGGTGATGTTTATCTATTTTGCTTTGCCGATGGCGTTCCCCGACCTGCGTATTGATCCCTTCAGCGCGGCGGTGGTAACCATCATGATTAACTCCGGCGCTTACATTGCCGAGATTACTCGTGGTGCCGTGCTGTCGATCAACAAGGGCTTCCGCGAAGCCGGACTGGCGCTTGGCCTGTCGAGCCGCGAGACGCTGCGCTACGTGATTATGCCGCTGGCGCTGCGCCGTATGCTGCCACCGCTGGGCAACCAGTGGATTGTCAGCATCAAAGATACTTCGCTGTTTATCGTTATTGGTGTGGCTGAACTGACTCGTCAGGGTCAGGAGATTATTGCCGGTAACTTCCGCGCGCTGGAAATCTGGAGCGCCGTCGCGATTATCTATCTGGTTATTACGCTGGTGTTGAGCTTTGTGCTGCGCCGCATTGAGAAAAGGGTGAAAATCCTGTGATTGAATTTAAAGATGTCTCCAAGCATTTTGGCCAGACCCAGGTGCTGCACAATATTGACCTGAAGATTAACCAGGGCGAAGTGGTGGTGATTATCGGCCCATCCGGTTCCGGTAAATCAACCCTGCTGCGCTGTATTAACAAGCTGGAAGAGATCACCAGTGGCGAACTGATTGTCGATGGCCTGCGCGTCAATGATCCGAAAGTCGATGACCGCCTGATTCGTCAGGAAGCGGGCATGGTGTTTCAGCAGTTTCATCTGTTCCCACAGATGAGTGCGCTGGATAACGTCGCCTTTGGTCCTATCCGGGTGCGCGGTGCCAGCAAAGAGGCGGCACGCCAGCTGGCGCGTGAGCTGCTGGGCAAAGTGGGCCTCGCCGAACGCGCGCACCACTTCCCGTCTGAGCTTTCCGGCGGCCAGCAGCAGCGCGTGGCGATTGCCCGTGCGCTGGCAGTTAAGCCGAAAATGATGCTGTTTGATGAGCCAACCTCAGCGCTCGACCCGGAACTGCGTCACGAAGTGCTGAAGGTGATGCAGGATCTGGCCGAAGAAGGCATGACGATGGTGATTGTGACGCACGAAGTGGGCTTCGCACAGAAGGTGGCCTCACGGCTGATCTTTATCGATAAAGGCCGGATTGCGGAAGATGGCGATCCCGACAGCCTGATCAGCAACCCACCGAGCGAGCGTCTGCGCGAATTCCTGCAGCACGTCTCCTGATCAAAACGGGCCGCGATGCGGCCCGTTAAAACTGATGACAATCCAAACCAGGGTAAATCTGGCAGCAACGAATAAACCCGAAGCACAGGGAACCCGGTCAGAAGAGGAAAGCGTCCCGCGCCAGGGACGGCGCGGGCCGAGCGTGTCATGGATGACAGCCTTTGCGTCTTTCCGATCTGACCGGGTTCCCTGTGCCAGCTCGGTCTTACCTCCACCGAGTCGGGCGTTGTCAACAATCAAAACGGGCCGCATCGCGGCCCGTTCTATTTTACTCTTCGCCCACAGATACACCTGTTACCCATGTAAAGCGACACCTCAGTTCCCCAGGCGACTCAGCAGTTTAGTGCGCTGGGCGGCAGGCATAAAACTCCACGCCAGGAAGCGACTCTGCTTCTGACCCTGCGCCATATTAACCACCCGCATCTCCGCCACGTCGAGCGCCTGCAGCTGTTTTTCCAGCGCCGGTAAGTTCTCTTTGCGCGACACCAGCGAGGTAAACCAGCCGATCTGACGACCAAACGCCACGCTCTCGGCGATCATCTTGCCGATAAAGCCCTTTTCGCCACCGGGATACCACAGCTCATTGTGCTGGCCGCCAAAGTTGAGCGGCGCACTCTTATCCAGTCCGAGATTGCGGACCTTACGCTGCGATCCCGATACCGCCTCTTCCGCCGACGCGTGGAACGGCGGATTACACATCACTGCACTGAAAAATTCAGTTTTACTGACTACACCAGCCAGCACTGCATCGCTGTTTTTCTGACGACGCAGACGGATCTGGCGCGTCAGGCGCGGATTGGCCGCAACAATACGGTTAGCAGCTTTGATGGCGGCTTCATCGACTTCGGTGCCGGTAAAGCGCCAGCCATATTCTGCCGCGCCAATCAGCGGATAGATGCAGTTTGCACCGCAGCCGACATCCAGAACGTCCGCCGTCGGGATCACGCCGTTGTTATCCAGCGCCAGCAGATCGGCAAGGTAGTGCAGATAATCGGCGCGTCCCGGCACGGGCGGGCAGAGTGAGCCGGGAGCCAGCTGCCAGTCGATGTCGTAAAATAGTTTGATCAGCGCCTGGTTCAGCAGCATCACCGCCTCCGGGTCCGCGAAATCCACGGACTGCACGCCATACCCATTGGGCCGGACTTTGGCTTTCAGCGGCGGATGGGCAGCGGTTAACGCGGCAAAATCGTATTCGCCCTGATGGCGATTGCGGGCGTGGAAGGGCGACGTGCTGGCTGACTTTTTCATACGTTCTCTCAATTATTCAGGCGCGCGTACAATACGCTGTAGGCGGCGGAAAATAAACCCGCACCATCCGCTTACCTCTTTCCGATTCCGTCGGGCGATGCTGTCGGGCTAAGATAAATAAAATTCCCTGCTGGAGAAGTTATGACCCGGAAACGCTATTCCTATCAACCCCGTGCTGGTCACGGTCTGCCGCACGATCCGCTGAACGCCATTATCGGACCGCGCCCGATCGGCTGGATTAGCTCAGTGAGCAGCAGCGGCCAGCACAATCTGGCACCTTACAGCTTCTTTAACTGTTTCAACTATCATCCACCGATTATCGGTTTCGCCAGTAGTGGCTGGAAAGACAGCGTGAGAAATATTGCTGAGACCAAAGAGTTTGTCTGGAACCTGGCGACCCGTCCGCTGGCGGAAGCGATGAACGAAAGTTCCGCCTCGCTGCCTGCCGATCAGGATGAGTTCGCCTTTGCCGGTTTAACGCCGCTGGCGGCTTCACAGGTCAGCGCCAGTCTGGTGGCAGAGAGCCCGGTCAACTTCGAGTGCCGCCTGACGCAACTGATTCAGCTGCAGGATGCCAGCGGCAATCTGATCGACAGCTGGCTGGTGCTGGGGGAAGCGGTGGCGATTCACATCGATGAATCGCTGCTGGAAGAGGGCATTTATCAGACCGCTAAAGCCGAGCCGATTCTGCGCGCGGGCGGCCCCAGCGCCTATTACGGCATCAGCGAAGCGCAACGTTTTGATTTAGTCCGTCCGGACGCACGCCGCAGGTAATCCTCACCCCACAAGCGCATCGGCCCGGTGCGCTTTAATCTGAGCTACGGCGCGGGCGATGTCGGGTGCCAGCCAGCGATCCTGCTGCCAGCGCTCAACAACCTGCCGCAAATGCTGCCAGGCGCGCCGCGTGCCTGCTGCCAGCTGTGATTCACCGTGAAACTCCAGCGCCTGCGCCGCCAGCAGATACTCAATCGCGATAATGTGATCAACATTGCTGACCAGTTTCAGCAGCTTCAGCGCCGAGCCGGTGCCGAGGCTCAGATGATCCTCCTGTAATCCTGAAGTGACATAGTTATCAAGCACCGCAGGCTGCGCCAGCTGACGGTTCTCCGCGCAGAGTGATGCCGCCACGTACTGCGCAATCATCATGCCGGAATTGACGCCCGGCTCGGCGACCAGAAATGGCGGCAGGCCGCTGACCAGCGGATTCACCAGCCGATCAAGCCGTCGCTCGGCGATGCTGCCCAGCTCCGCCATCGCAATCGCCAGCAGGTCGCAGGCCATTGCCACCGACTCGCCATGCGGATTGGACTGTGACACCACGCGCCAGGCCTGCGGCGTCCCCAGCACCAGCGGATTGTCGGTACAGGCGTTGAGTTCGGTCTCCACCTGACGGACAGCGTGACTAAACTGATCGCGACAGGCGCCGTGCACCTGCGGCATCGAGCGCAGACTGAGTGCATCCTGAGTCCGGATGCCAACGCTGGCTTTCAGCAGCGGGCTGTCACTCAGCAACTGGCGCAGTCGTTCGCCGCTGCGCTGAATCCCCGGGCTGGCCTTCAGCGCCAGCACCTCAGGGTCAAACGCCACCAGCTGACCGCGCAGCGCTTCAAAGCTCATCGCACCGGTGACGTCTGCCCAGTCCAGCAGCCGTTCGGCATCGTCCAGCGCCAGACAGGCTAAGCCGGTCATGCAGGGCGTGCCGTTGACCAGGCTCAGCCCCTCTTTGGCACCAGGCCGGTAAGGGGCTAATCCCGCCTGGGCCAGCGCCTGCTGCGCGGGCATGATTTCACCCTGCCACTCCACCTCGCCGATGCCAATCAGCGCCAGGCCGATATGCGCCATGTGGGTCAGATATCCCACCGATCCCTGCGACGGTACCTGTGGCGTAATCTGCAGGTTTAGCAGCGCCAGGAGATGTTGCACCAGCGCCACTGAAACACCTGATTTTCCGTGGCTGTAGTTCGCAATCGCAGCGCACAGAATGGCGCGGACCTCGGGTTTTGCCAGCACCGGCCCGACGCCACAGGCATGACTCAGCAGGGTATTGCGCGACAGCTGGCTCAGCTCATCTTCAGACAGGGTGATGTTGCACAACGCCCCCAGCCCGGTATTGATGCCGTAAGCCACCTGCCCCGCCGCCACGATATTACCGACGATTTCACGGCTCTGCGCAATTCGCTGCCAGGCACTGTCGCTCAGCGTCAGGGTGGCGCCGTGCCGGGCGACCTGCACCAGCGCCTGCCATTTCAGCGGGCCATCGCCCCAGACCAGCGTCTGACGTATTACGTCGCTCATACCGCCGGCTCCACCTGATGATGACTGGAGATAAACTGCTTAAAGCGCGCCGATCCCGCCTCGCCGAACATCGCTTCTGGCGTGCCCTGACAATCAATAGTGCCCTGATGCATAAACACCACCCGGTTAGAGACGTTGCGGGCAAAACCCATCTCATGGGTCACCACCAGCATAGTGCGGCCCTCTTCCGCCAGGCTGCGCATGACCTTCAGCACCTCGCCTACCAGTTCCGGATCGAGTGCCGAAGTTGGCTCATCAAACAGCATCACCTCCGGGTCCATTGCCAGCGCCCGGGCGATCGCCACCCGCTGCTGCTGACCGCCTGAAAGCTGGGCGGGATAGAAATCTTTGCGATTCAGCAGACCGACCCGATCAAGCAGCTGTTCCGCCTGGGCAATACAGGCTTTTTTATCGCGCTTGAGGACGTAGTGCGGCCCTTCAATGACATTTTGCAGCACCGTCAGGTGCGACCAGAGGTTAAAGCTCTGAAACACCATGCCGAGCCGGGAGCGCAGCCGCTCAATCTGACGCGGATTAGCCGCCAGCTGGTGTCCCCGGGCATGGCGCTTCATCTCAATGGTTTCACCGCCCACGCTGACCACGCCCGCGTCAGGCGTCTCAAGCAGATTAATGCAGCGCAGCAGCGTACTTTTGCCCGAGCCGCTGGCACCGAGTATTGAGATAACATCGCCCTGGTGCGCCTGCAGCGAGATGCCTTTCAGCACCTCCATGGCGCCAAAGGATTTATGGATATCGCTGGCCGACAGCGTGACGGGTGGCAGTTCAGACATGTTTATTTTCCTCCAGGAATCGGCTTAGCGGCCGGTAACGGCTTTTTTTCCGGTTTATGAACCGGCGTCAGGCGCCGCTCCAGCAGGGCATAGAGTTGTACAATGATGAAGTTGAGGATCAGGTAGATTGCCGCCGCACAGAGAAACACCTCCATGGTGCGGTAAGTACGCTGAATAATCTGCTGCGCCACCCCGGTGACATCCCAGACCGTGACCAGACTGGCCAGCGCGGTCGACTTCACCAGCAGAATCGCCTCGGTGGAGTAAGCGGGCAGCGCATAACGCAGCATCACCGGCGCGATAATGCGCCGCAGCAGCAGCCCGCGCGACATGCCGCACGCCATCCCCGCCTCCACCTGACCGGGCGGCACAGCCAGCAGCGCGCCGCGCAGGATCTCCGCGGTGTAGGCGGCGGTGCAGAGCGACAGTGCCAGCACCGCACAGGTAAAGGGCTCACGCAGAAACGGCCAGAAGAGACTGTGCCGGATCACACCAAACTGCCCCAGACCGTAGTAGATCAGAAACAGCTGGATCATCAGCGGCGAGCCGCGAAACACCAGAATGTAGCCACGGGCAAAAGCACTCAGCAGACGCCAGCGGCTCATGCGTAGCGCCAGAATACCCACCGCCAGCACGCCGCCGCACAGGAAGGCGCTGATAAACAGGCCCAGCGTAACCGGCAACGCGGCGCTGAGTTTCAGGAAGGTGTCAGTGAGGAACGCGAAATCGATCATAAATCTCCTTAATGCTGTGCAGCGGTGCGGCTTTGCCAGGCGCGACCAAGACGGGATTCAGCCCGCAGAAAGGCGCGGTTCGACAGCAGCGTCAGCAGCAGATAACAGGCACCGCCCACCAGATAAAAGGAGAAGTAATCACGGGTGGAGCCGGCCGCAATCTGGCTGGCCCGCATCAGCTCGACAATGCCGGTCACTGACACCAGCGCCGAGTCTTTCAGGCTCATCTGCCAGACGTTTGACAGGCCGGGCAGCGCATAGCGCGCCACCTGCGGCAGCAGGATGCGTTGCCGGATGCGCCAGCGCGGCATACCAATAGCGACAGCGGCTTCGATCTCCCCTTTCGCCAGGGCCAGCCGTGCGGCACGATAGACTTCCGCCTGGTAAGAGCCGGAGATAAGCCCGATGGCCAGCGCCCCGATCAGAAACGGCGGCGCTTCGATAAACCCGTCCGCGCCAAACAGTTGTCCGATCTGCGTGATCAATCCCGATCCGCCGAAGTAGAACAGGTAGATCACCAGCAGCTCAGGGATGCCACGAAAAATCACCGAGTAGCCTTCCCCTGCCCAGCGCACCGCGCGGTGCGGGGATAACTTTGCAGCGGCAACGCCCGATCCCACTACCGCACCGACCAGCAGTGCGGCAAATGAGAGCAGCAACGTCGTCAGCGTGGCACTCAGAATCAACCGTCCCCAGCCCTCCGGGCCAAAACTCAGCAGGCTTATCATCAGTTACCTCACTCAGGGTGTGACGTCAGTTTTGAACCACTTCTCGCTCAGCTTTTTCACTGTGCCATCGGCCAGTGCGGCTTTGATAGCCTGATCCAGCCGGGCTTTCAGATCGTTGTCTGCCATGCGCACGCCCATCGCCTCACCCTCACCCCAGATTGGGCCGCCCAGCTGCGGACCGCTAAAGCTGAGGTTACGGTTATCCGGTCGCGCCAGCATCGACTGCGCAAAGGTCACATCGTCAAACACCGCGTCAATACGCCCCGCCTGCAAATCAAGGATCGCATCGGCTGAGCTGGTGTATTCCCGCACATCCGCCACCTCTTTGAAGTACTTGTCGATAAACGGCGTGTAGACGGTGCCGGAGGCGATACCGATGGTTTTGCCCTTCAGCGCCGCTTTCAGGGGTGCGATGGCAGGCTCCACGGTTTTCTCATCGTCGGTGAGTTTGATGATCTTATTGTCGGCAGGCAGCAACGACCCTTTCACCGTGATGAAGGTGGCGGGCGTTGAGGCGTAGGGCACGGTGAAATTGATCACTTTCTTGCGATCGGGGGTGATCACAATTGCATCCATGATCACGTCATATTTTCCGGCATTCAGACCGGCGATCATTCCATCCCAGTTCTGCACCACCAGCTTGCACTGTATCGCCATGCGCTGGCAGAGATCGGCCATCAGCTCCGGTTCAAAACCGCCCAGCTTGCCGCCTGGCAGGGTGAGGTTCCAGGGTTCATAACTGCCTTCGGTGGCAATGGTGATCGACTTCCACTCTTTGGCCTGGGCGCTGACGCCACAGAGCAGCAGGCTGGAAACCAGCGTAGTGAGACATAAACGACGAAGAGTCAGAGGGTGCGTCATACGGTTCTCCTGAAAGTAGCGGCCTGGTGATCGCCCTGACGAGATTTAACATAAATTTCACAGGATGATATGTCATGTATATACAAGTTAACGCAGCGCAGTTCATTGCCGGCTTTATCGTTTTGTGAGCCAGACAGAATTTATTACGCAGATGGCGGTGCTGCTGCACTTGTACATACAACCAAGCAAAGGTTATGCCAGCTCTGCAGAGGCGGAAAAAGGCGGCGGGAGTCTGGGAGCGGGCAGGCGACCTGCCTGACGCTGCACCCAATCAGGGCAGCGATGCACCGGAGTGGCGCATCGCTCTGGTGAGTTTTATTGCGATTTAGCCTGCGCCAGCATGGCGTGGATCAGTGCCTTAAGCACGTTCTGCAACCGGGCGGCACGCGCCTGCTGCCAGGCGTAAGGTGGGGTTTCATCCATATAGTTGAGCTGCGCCAGCTCCAGCTGGACCGCCTCAATCTGCTGCTGCGGCTGACCGTAGGCACGGGTGATGTAACCGCCTTTAAAGCGCCCGTTAATCACCCAGCTGTAGTCGTTCTGCGCCGCGCACACGGCCTCCAGCGCCGCACTCATTGCAGGCGTGCAGCTTGCGCCGTCGTTGGTGCCGATGTTGATATCGGGCAGACGTCCGTCAAACAGGCGGGGAATTTCACTGGCGATAGAGTGGGCGTCAAACAGCAGCGCATAGCCATGCTGCGCTTTGAGCCGCGCCAGCTCCTGTTGAATCTGCTGATGATAGGGCTGCCAGATCTGATCGATGTAGCCCTGACGCGCCGTGTCGTCGGGTGTTTTGCCTGGTGCAAAGGTCGGTGTACCGTTGAACAGGGTTTCCGGGAACAGGCCGGTGGTGGCGCTGGTGTAGAGCGGCTGGTTATCGGGCGGGCGATTGAGATCGACCACAAAGCGGGAGTAGCGGCCGATTAACACGCTGGCCCCGAGATCACGCACAAAATCATACAGCAGGGGAATATGCCAGTCGGTGTCGGGTAAGCCGCGCGCGGCCTCACTCAGTCCGGCTTCCACGTCGGGCGTCAGCTCGGTACCGGCGTGGGGAATGCTGACCAGCAGCGGCAGACTGCCCTGGGTAAAATGGAAAGGGTTCATTGCGGTTCTCCACGATAGATAACGGTACAGGGCAGTTCACCACCCAGCCAGTAAACCAGTTCTGCCGGACGGGCCAGCGGCCAGTGAACGAAGTTCGCCACTTTTCCCGCCTCCAGCGAGCCGTGACTGTCAGCCAGCCCCAGCGCTTTTGCCCCCCACAGCGTGACGCCCGCCAGCGCCTCTTCCGGCGTCATGCCAAACAGGGTACAGCCCATATTAAGCATCAGACGCAGCGACAGCGCAGGCGAGGTGCCGGGATTGGCATCGCTGGCCAGCGCCATCGGCACGCCATAGCGCCGGAAGAGATCCACCGGCGGACGCTGCGTCTCCCGCAGCAGATAAAATGCACCAGGCAGCAGCACCGCCACGGTGCCATGCTGTGCCATCGCTCTGGCATCCTCCTCGGTGGCATATTCAAGGTGGTCGGCAGAGAGCGCCCCATAGCGCGCCGCCAGTGCTGCGCCACCTGACGCCGAGAGCTGCTCCGCATGCAGTTTCACCGGCATGCCAAGCGCCACTGCACGGTCAAACACCCGCGCCACCTGCTGCGGTGAAAAGGCGAGATGCTCGCAGAACGCATCCACCGCATCCGCAAGTCCCAGTGCCTGCACCTGCGGCAGCAGCCGTTCGCAGATGATATCGACCCAGCCATCCGGGTCGTGCTTAAACTCCGGCGGAAAAGCATGTGCCGCCAGACAGGTGGCGCGCACGTCAGCGGCTACGCTCTCTCCCAGCTGGCGAATCGCCCGCAGCATCCGCAGTTCGCTCTCTTCATCCAGGCCATAGCCGGACTTGATTTCCACGGTGGTGACGCCCTCGGCCAGCAGGCGGTTAAGCCGCCAGCGAGCCGATGCCACCAGTTCCTCTTCAGTGGCGGCGCGGGTAGCGCGCACGGTTGAGAGAATGCCACCGCCCTGCGCGGCAATCTCTGCATAGCTGACGCCATTCAGGCGCTGTTCAAACTCCTGGCTGCGGTCGCCGCCAAACACCAGATGGGTATGACAATCCACCAGTCCCGGGGTCACGATGCCGCCCGGCAGATGATGATGCTGATCGGCGACGAACGCGGGCATCTCCGCCTGCGGCCCGACCCACACCAGCCTGCCCGCCTGCACCACCAGCGCGCCCTGGGGGATAAGATGGTACTTTCCGTCACGCATGGTGACCAGGTCAGCCCCGGTCCACACCGTCTCTACGCGCATCTCTTCTGCCATCGCTGCCTCATGCCTCCGCCGTTTACACTGTGCCTCAAAGTATGTATATGTATATACAACCACATCCGATGAGGATCAACCATGGCGACTTTTTTTGCCTCGCGTGCACTGCTCGCGGAGGGCTGGCAGCAGCAGGTACGTATCACGGTCAATCAGGCCGGTTTTATCGACTCCATTACCCCGGATAGCCACGCTGATCAGGCTATCCGGCTCAACGGCGAGGTGATCCCGGCAATCGCCAACCTGCACTCGCACGCCTTCCAGCGTGCCATGGCGGGTCTGGCTGAAGTAGCGGGCGATCCTCAGGACAGTTTCTGGACGTGGCGGGATCTGATGTACCGCATGGTGCAGCGCCTGACGCCGCAACAGGTGGGCGATATTGCCGCCCTGCTCTACATCGAGATGCTGAAAGGCGGCTACACCCAGGTGGCAGAGTTTCACTACCTGCACCACGACACACAGGGTGCGCCCTACAGTGATGATGCGATGCTGCAACAGCTGATTGAAGCGGCGGAGATCGCCGGTATCGGCCAGACGCTGCTGCCGGTGCTCTACACCTACAGCGGCTTCGGCAGCCAGCCAGCGTCGGCGGGTCAGAAGCGTTTTATCCAGCAGACCGACCGCTATCTGCAACAGCAGGCGCGGCTTGATACGTGGCAGCAGCAAAGGCCACTGCTGAACCGTGGCCTCTGTTTCCATTCACTGCGGGCGGTGAGTGAAAGCCAGATGCAGGACGTGCTGGCGGCCAGTGATCCGACGCTGCCGGTACATATCCATGTGGCTGAACAGCAGAAAGAGGTGAATGACTCGCTGGCGTGGAGCGGCGAGCGTCCGGTGGCCTGGCTGCTGAACCGCTTTGAGGTGGATGCGCGCTGGTGCCTGATCCACGCCACCCATCTGGATGAGAGTGAGCTGGCGCGTCTCGCCCGCAGTGGCGCAGTGGCGGGTCTCTGCCCGACCACCGAAGCCAACCTCGGTGACGGCATCTTTCCGGCAGTGGAGTACATCGCGCAGGGCGGACGCTGGGGCATCGGCTCTGACAGTCACGTTTCGCTGAGCGCCCAGGAGGAGCTGCGCTGGCTGGAGTATGCTCAGCGACTGCGCGACCAGCGTCGCAACCGGATTGCCCTGCCCGGCCAGCCGTCGGTAGGCGATCTGCTGTGGCAACAGGCAGCAGCGGGCGGTGCGCAGGCGTGTGGCATTCAGCAGGGCACGCTGGCGGTGGGACAACGTGCCGACTGGCTGGTGCTGCGGGATGAGGCGTGGCTCGGCAGCGTCGGGTCGCACGCCGTCCTGAACCGCTGGCTCTTTGCCGGGCAGCGCGATCAGATTCGGGACGTTTATGTGGCGGGTAAAGCCGTGGTAGAAGATGGGGTGCATCCGCACCAGACGGCGTGTGCCGCCCGCTTTGCTCAGGCGATGGAGGCGCTGCGATGATCGCCCGGTTCACGTACGCGGAGCTGGCGGTCAGCCGCTGGCGCAACGGCGGCGGCGAAACCCGCGAAATCATCAGCTTTCCACCCGGCGCGGAGCGCTTCGGCTGGCGCGCCAGCATTGCGACGCTGGCGCAGGATGGTCCCTTCTCTGCCTTTCCTGACATTGATCGGGTGATTACCCTGCTGCATGGCGATCCGGTGTTGCTGACCGCACCGGGCGGGCAGCACTTACTGACGCCTCAGCAGCCGTGGGCGTTTGCCGGCGAACTCGCCTTAACGGCAAAGCTGCAGGGCAGCGTCAGCGAAGATTTTAATATTATGACGCGGCGCGGGGAATGGCAGGCAGCGGTGGAGGTGGTGACCACGCCGGTCAGCACTCTGCATGGCGTCGCCTGGGTGCTGGCTGGCGCCTGGCAGATGGCTGACGGGGAACGGCTGACTGCGCAGCAGGGCGCGTGGTGGGTCGATGAAGAAACAGCACTCAGCCCGTGCGATACCGATGCCCGGCTGCTGTTTACCCGTCTTAACCGTGTCCTCTGAAGCGGCCCAGTAATTTGTAACGTGAGCCGGGATAGAGCAGCCGCGCATAGGTCACGATTTTAGTGTCGCTCCAGGTCTGACGGCGAATCAGCAGGCAGGGTTCGTGCTCATCCACCGACAGATGTTTACGCTGACGCGCATCGGGCAACACCGCTTCAACAATGTGCTCGCCCGCCGTCAGCGGCGCGACGCGCATCAGATAGGTGTAAGGCGTCATCTGCTGATAATCCTGCGTCAGGTAATCGGGCGCGACCAGCGGATTGACCAGACGGTCCTCCAGTTGCACCGGCAGATCATTTTCGTAATGCACAATCAGCGAATGATAGAGCGTCTGCCCGGTAGTCAGTCCCAGCACCGCCGCCTGCTCTGGATCGGCTTTGTCCTGACCGATGGCGAGGATTTTGCAGCTGTGCTGATGGCCGCGCTGAGCGATCTCATCGGCGATGTTATGCACCTCCAGCATGGCGGTGTAGCCTTTCATCTCCGCCACGAAGGTTCCGACGCCCTGCATCCGCACCAGAAAGCCTTCGCTGGTGAGTTCACGCAGCGCCCGGTTAATGGTCATGCGGCTGACGCCCAGTTCATTCACCAGTTCACTTTCTGATGGCACACGCTGATTCGCTTTCCACAACCCTTCACGGATCTGGCTGACGATGGCCTGCTTCACCCGCTGATAAATCGGGGCAGGCTCATCGCTCATTGCCGCCGCCAGTTGTGCCAGTGCCGTATGCTCAACCATTTGCTGTTCCTTATGCTGAAAGTCCCCTAAGTTTACTGTCTCACCGTGTGAATGTATATACATCCAGTACGCTGCGCGGTGCCCCAATGGTGCAGCCTGCGCATCCTGATGGTGCAGCCTCTGAGTAGCGCTAAATAGTCAACCCGCAGCGGACGGGCAATCGATTTTTGTGATCGGCCTGGCACGGCACTTGCTTGCTCTCTTTGATTGTATAGACAAGCATAGACAAGAATTAACGCTTATGTTTCACTCGTATTATTCCGCTGGATCAGGGCAAGGAGAGCAGTTTAGCCACACCAGCACACTTGTATAGACAGGAGTAGACTATGTCAGGTTCGTTTCAGGTTTTGCGCCTGGTGCCAGGCGAGGTGGACCTCGCCACATTACGCGCTATCTATCAGGGCAACGTCACGCTGACGCTTGATGAGCCCGCGCGTCAGGCAATTGCGGCGGCGCAGCAGACCGTGGATGCGATTGTCGCCTCCGGCAACGTGGTGTATGGCATTAATACCGGCTTTGGCAAGCTGGCGCAGACGCAAATCCCGGCCAGCCGGCTGGCGGATCTGCAGCGTAATCTGGTGCTGTCACACAGCGTCGGGCTGGGCGATCTGCTGCCCGACAATGTTACCCGTCTGGTGGTCGCCACCAAAATCATCAGCCTGGCACGCGGTCACTCTGGCGTGCGAATCGAACTGGTTGAGGCGCTGCTGGCGCTGTTCAATGCGGGTGTCATGCCCTGCATCCCGGAAAAAGGCTCGGTCGGTGCCTCCGGCGATCTGGCGCCGCTGGCGCACATGTCCCTGATGCTGCTGGGCGAAGGTCAGGTCCGGCTCAGGGGTGAGTTGATCCCGGCAACCGAAGGCCTGGCAAGCGTGGGTCTGTCGCCGTTTGTACTCGGCCCGAAAGAGGGACTGGCGCTGCTTAACGGCACCCAGGTCTCAACTGCGCTGGCGCTGCGCGGCCTGTTTGAGGGTGAAAACCTGTTTGCCGCCGGTCTGATGGCCGGTGCGCTGTCGCTGGAGGCGATTAAAGGCTCGCTAAAACCGTTCGACGCCCGTATCCATCAGGCGCGCGGTCAGCATGGTCAGATTGCGGTCGCCGCTGCCGTCAGCACCCTGATTGAGGGCAGTGAAATAGTGCTGTCGCATACGCATTGCGGCCGCGTTCAGGATCCCTACTCCATCCGCTGCGTGCCACAGGTGATGGGTGCCTGCCTGGACAACTTCAGCCACGCCGCGCGGATTCTGGAAATCGAAGCGAACGCGGCCTCTGACAACCCGCTGGTGTTCAGCGACAGCGGCGATGTGATCTCCGGCGGCAACTTCCACGCCGAGCCGGTGGCTTTTGCTGCGGACATCCTGGCGCTGGCGATTGCCGAAGTCGGGGCCATCTCCGAGCGGCGGCTGGCGCTGCTGCTGGACAGCGGCTTGTCGGGTTTGCCGCCCTTCCTGGTGCGCGACGGCGGCGTGAATTCCGGCTTTATGATCGCCCAGGTGACCGCCGCCGCGCTGGCCTCTGAGAACAAATCGCTGGCCCATCCGGGCAGCGTCGACAGCCTGCCGACCTCCGCTAATCAGGAAGATCACGTCTCGATGGCAACCTACGCCGCCCGCCGTCTCGGCAGCATGTGCTTTAACAGCGCCGCGGTAGTCGGCATTGAGGCGATGGCCGCCGCACAGGGCATTGAATTCAACCGGCCGCTGAAAAGCTCTGCGCTGATTGAGCAGGCCATCGACACCATTCGCGAGCAGGTCGCCTTCCTTGAGGAGGATCGCCTGCTGGCTCCCGATATCGAGGCAATGCGTCAGTGGGCAAGTCGCACTGACTGGCCTCAGGCATTGACCGCGCTGCTGCCGAGCATGCGCCCAACTTCTTGAATTAAGGAATCTTTCATGAGCGAAACTCTTTCTCAGGCTGTGGCACGTGAAATTCGCGCGCCTCACGGTACCACGCTGCACTGCGCCAACTGGCTGATTGAAGCCGCTTACCGCATGATTCAGAACAACCTCGATCCCGATGTTGCCGAGCGGCCGGAAGATCTGGTGGTTTACGGCGGCATCGGTAAGGCGGCGCGTAACTGGGAGTGCTTCGAGCAGATCCTGCGTTCGCTGCGGGCACTGCAGCCGGATGAAACCCTGCTGATCCAGAGCGGCAAGCCGGTCGGCATTTTCCGCACCCACGCGGATGCACCCCGCGTGCTGCTGGCGAACTCCAATCTGGTGCCGCACTGGGCGACCTGGGATCACTTCCATGAGCTGGATAAAGCGGGCCTGATGATGTACGGCCAGATGACCGCCGGTTCCTGGATCTATATCGGCGCGCAGGGCATCGTGCAGGGCACCTACGAAACCTTCGTGGAAGCGGGACGTCAGCACTACAACAACGACCTCAGCGGACGCTGGATCCTCACCGCCGGGCTGGGCGGCATGGGCGGCGCGCAACCGCTGGCGGGCGTTCTGGCCGGGGCCTGTGTGCTGGCGATTGAGTGTCAGGAGTCGCGCATCGATTTCCGCCTGCGTACCCGCTATGTAGATTACAAAGCCACTACGCTGGATGAAGCGCTGGCGTTAATCAGCGAAGCGACCGCGGCGAAAAAAGCGATTTCGGTCGGGCTGCTGGGCAATGCCGCCGAGATCCTGCCGGAGCTGGTGAAACGCGCCCGGGCGGGCGGGCCAAAACCGGATATCGTGACCGATCAGACCTCGGCACACGATCCAATTAATGGCTATCTGCCGGCTGGCTGGGATCTGGCGCGCTGGCAGCAGGAACGCGTCTCACAGCCGAAGGCAGTGGAGAAAGCGGCGCGTGCCTCAATGGCGGTCCACGTGCAGGCGATGCTCGACTTCTGTCATATGGGCATCCCGACCGTGGATTACGGCAACAATATCCGTCAGGTAGCGCTGGATGAGGGTGTCAGCAACGCCTTCGACTTCCCTGGCTTTGTACCGGCCTACATCCGTCCGCTGTTCTGCGAAGGAAAAGGCCCGTTCCGCTGGGTGGCGCTGTCCGGCGATCCGGAAGATATCTTCAAGACCGACGCGAAACTCAAAGAACTGTTCCCGCATCACAAAACGCTGCATCGCTGGCTGGATATGGCGCAGGAGCGCATCGCCTTCCAGGGACTACCAGCACGTATCTGCTGGCTGGGACTGGGCGAACGGCATCTTGCCGGTCTGGCGTTCAATGAAATGGTGCGCAACGGCGAGCTGAAAGCGCCGGTGGTGATTGGCCGCGACCATCTCGACTGCGGCTCGGTTGCCTCACCTAACCGTGAAACCGAAGCGATGAAGGATGGCTCGGATGCGATCTCAGACTGGCCGCTGCTCAACGCGCTGCTGAATACCGCAGGCGGTGCGACCTGGGTCAGCCTGCATCACGGCGGCGGTGTCGGTATGGGCTTCTCGCAGCACGCCGGTATGGTGATTGTCTGTGACGGCAGCAAAGAGGCGGATGCGCGTCTGGGTCGGGTATTGTGGAATGACCCGGCCACCGGCGTGATGCGTCATGCCGACGCGGGTTACGAGCTGGCACAAAGCTGCGCGGCAGAGCATGAACTGAACCTGCCGATGCAGAAGTAATACGCTGAACGGGGCGGGCAGCGACTTGCCCCGTTTTCTTCGCATTTTTCCCTTCTGAAGCCCTGCCCGGACATCACTTCCTTATTACTTATTCCATTTTGATTTAGCCTATAGCCAGATTTCGTCCTGCCGGCGATAGACGCAGCGCCACCCGACCTCTAAAGTGAAATCTTCTCATTCTGTATGGAGCGCGACTCTGCATGACCCTTTCCCCTGCCCTGCTTGAAGATGCCCTGCGCTGGCGCCGTGAGTTTCATCGCCACCCCGAATTAGGTTACCAGGAACAGCAAACCAGCCAGTTTATCGCTGATGAGTTAGAGCGGGCGGGATTGCAGGTGTTTCGTGGTCTGGCGGGCACCGGCGTGATCGGCACGCTGGAAAACGGTCCCGGCCCGGTTATCGGGCTGCGTGCGGATATGGATGCGCTGCCGATTACGGAAAAAGGCGACACTGAATGGCGCTCCGCCACTCCCGGCGTGATGCACGCCTGCGGGCACGACGGTCACAGCGCCATTCTGCTGGCCGCCGCCCGACAGCTGGCCGCCACACGCCAGTTCAGCGGCACGGTACATTTCATTTTTCAGCCTGCCGAAGAGAACCTGGGCGGTGCGCGCAAAATGGTGGAAGAGGGACTGTTCCAGCGCTTCCCGATGGATGCAATCTATGCGATGCACAACTGGCCGGGCCTGCCGCTGGGGTCACTGGCGGTTAACCCTGGCGCCATGATGGCGTCGCTGGATTCGTTTGAGATTACCCTGCACGGCAAAAGCTGCCACGCGGCGATGCCGGAAAGCGGTGCCGATCCAATGGTGGTGGCGGCCGAGCTGATTCTGGCGCTGCAGACGATTCCGTCACGTCGGCTCTCGCCGCTCGCCTCGGCGGTGGTCAGCGTGACGCAGATCCACGGTGGCGAAGCGATCAACGTGATCCCGGAACAGATTGTACTGCGCGGCACGGTGCGCTGCCTGCAGACCAGCGTGCGCGAAAAAGTGCGCGGGCTGATTGATGAGTTTGTCGCTACCCTGCCACGTCCGTTTGGCGTGAGCGGTGAGATTGAGTGGTTACCGGGCTATCCGGTGACCGCCAACCATGCGGCCCCGGCTGAGCAGGTACGCGAGGTGGCGCTGGCGACGCTGGGGGCCGAACAGGTTCAGTGGCAGGTTAATCCGTCGATGGCTTCAGAAGATTTTGCCTGCATGATGGAGGCCTGTCCGGGTGCTTACTTCTGGCTGGGCGCGGATGGCGACACGCCTTCCGCCCCGCTGCACAACGCCCGCTATGACTTCAACGACGCGCTGCTGCCAATTGGCATTACTTTCTGGCAGAACCTGGTTGAACAGGCGCTGCCAGCAGCCTGAGTCAGTAACCGGCGGCGAGGATCTGCTGCTCTGCCGCCGCCAGCGAGTCGCACTGGCCGCTGGCGCGCAGGCAGCAGGCGAGCTGCAGTCGCATTGATGCGGGCACCGGCCGCTGCTGATTCAGCACCTGCTCAATCCAGCGCGCGGTTACCTCTGCCGTCTTATCGGCCGGCAGTTCAACGGCCACTTCGGGCTGACGCTCAACCCACACTTCCGCTTCTGCGCCTGCGCCCTGAATCATGCTGATCGCCGGGCAGCGCTGTGGATTGGCATAGACTTCCCCTTCGGTGCCATTGAGCAGTATCGCAGGCGCATCGATGTCACTGAAGAATTTCGCCACACGCGGCACATACTCCGGATGCGACACGCTCGACAGACGCAGCGCCGCACGTTCGGCAAACGGGGTCGCCAGTTTTGCCAGCGTATGCGCGCTGTTACGCACGCCCATTCGCCAGCGCAGCGACAGCTGTTTCGCCATTGGCGGGCAGAGATGATCGATGGTGATAAAGGCGAGTTCGCCCTGATCGAGTTTTGCCTGCGCCGCCTCTGCGGTGGTGACGGGGGTAATACCCAGCGCGGCAAACACCGCTTCACTGGTGATGCGCGTCGCGTCGTCGCTGACGCCATGCACCAGCACCGGGAAGCCGAGTTTCACCAGCAGCAGCGCCAGCAACGGCGTGAGATTGCCCTGCCGACGCGCACCGTTGTAGCTGGGGATCACAATCGGCATCGGGCGGTTTTCCGGCGCCTGCAGTTGCATCATCTGCGCCTGCATCGCCTGATAAAAGCCGCGCATTTCCGCTTCGCCTTCGCCTTTAATACGCAGCGCAATCAGAATGCCGCCCAGCTCCAGGTCCGGCACCTCGCCCGCCAGCATCGCGCCATAGAGCGCCACGGCAGTATCAAAGTCGATATCGCGGGCATGATTTTTACCGCGACCAATCTCTTTAATGATTTTATTCAGTTCCATCACTCGCTTCCGGTTAAGTGCGCGGCTCAGCGCCGCGTGGGACGTCGTTTACGCACCGTATTTTTTGGCACCACGGTGGCCGGTATCGCTGCCGGCTCTGGCGTTTCCGGCTGCTCAATCGGGAAGATCGGCAGCGCCGCTAACAGCCGGCTGCCGTAGGATTTGCTCAGCAGACGGCGGTCGTAAATGACGATTTCGCCATAACATTGATGGCTGCGAATCAGGCGTCCGACCTGTTGAATCAGGGTAAAAGAGGCGCTGGGTAAGCTCTGCACCTCAAACGGATAGCGTTTCAGGCTTTTCAGCCACTCGCCTTCGGTCAAAATTACCGGACTGTCTACCGGGGGAAAAGCGATTTTGTGAATATGCACCTGACTCAGCAGATCGCCTTTAAGATCCAGCCCTTCGGCAAACGACTGCAGGCCAATCAGGATGCTGGTTTCCCCTTTGGCGACGCGCTGACGATGCAGATCGACCAGGCGGCTGCGCGGCTGATCGCCCTGAACCAGCATTGAGAGGCGCAGGTCGGGCAGACAGGCGACAAACTGCTGCATCGCCCGGTTGCTGGCAAACAGCACCAGCACGCCTTTGTGCTTTTTCTCCGCCATCTGCTGCCGGAAGAAACCGGCCATCTCCGCGATATGCTCCGCTTCGTGCGTCATCAGCGGCTCATAGCGCATCTGCGGGATCACCAGCTTGCCCTGCTCCACGTGGTTAAACGGGGAGTCCAGCGCCACAAATCGGTCGCCCGCCTTCTCGCTGAGTCCCGACATCTCCTGCAGGCGGTTGAAACTGTTAAGCGATCGCAGGGTGGCGGAGGTCACGACCACGTGCGGAATTTTACGCCACAGCATCTTCTCCAGCTGGTCGCTGACGCGGATGCCAGCGCAGTGAAACAGCAGGTGCGCCTGACCTTCGCGCAGCTCACGGGTGATCCACTTCGATACCGGCGCGCCAGAGGCTTTTTCCATCGCCGCCAGCCGCCACAGTTTGCTGACCGATTCGAACCAGCCAAACTGGCGATTGAGCTGCAGCAGATTGCGATGCAGTCGCACCACATCCACCTTGCCGGTCTGCTCGCTCAGCGCATTAATCAAACCTTCACTCAGGCCGCGCAGCGCATCGCTGAGCTTAAAGAGCCGGGCGCAGAGATCCAGCAGCTCCTGCGGCAACGCGCCCAGCACAAAGCGGAATTCGCCCGGCTGGTTATGCGGTGGCAGCAGCGGATTCAGCGCCTGAGCGGTAATCGTCAGCAGTTCGCGCAGCTCATCGCAGTGCGCTTTCAGGCGCTCCGGGTTAGCCAGCGGCGGCGGCGATTTTGGCCGCATCTGCGTCATAATGCTCTCCACCAGCTTGATAAAGAGGTCGAGCTGCAGGCTGCTCCAGCCCGGCGTGATGTCGGCGCTCATCTCCAGCGCATCGCGGGCCACTTCCGGCAGGTGATGCCCTTCATCCAGCACCAGCATCAGGTTTTTTGCCGGTGGCAGCACCGACTCATTCTCCATTGCTGCCATGACCAGCGCATGGTTCGCCACCACTACATCGACCTGCTCGATTTCGCGCCGCGCCACAAAGAACGGGCATTCACGATACCAGCGACAGTGTGCGCCAAGGCAGCTCGCTTTGTCGGTGGAGAGCCGCTGCCACAGGCTGTCGCTGACGTTCTCCTCGCTGTGGTCGCGCAGGCCGTCCCACTGATAGCGATCCAGCGATTTCTGCAACCGGCCACACTGCGTCTGCTCCTCTTTAGTGCTGCTGACGGCGTCATCGTCCAGATAAAGCAGCAGATCGCCCTGCTCATCGTCATCGGCCGCCATCGCCGCCAGATTACGCGGACAGACATAGCGCCCGCGGCCAAAGGCGGCAGTAAAGGTGAGATCGGGAATGATTTTTTTCAGCAGCGGCAGATCTTTGGTGAAGATTTGATCCTGCAGCGCCACGTTGGCGGTGCTGATCACCAGCCGCTTCTCCTGGGCGCGGCTGGCCGCGATGCCCGGGATCAGATAAGAGAGGGTTTTGCCCACGCCGGTTGGCGCTTCAACCGCCAGATGGCGCGAATCGTCGCCCGCCAGACATTTCGCCACTTCGGCGATCATCTGGCGCTGCGGCGCACGTGGGATGAAGTCAGGCACCTGCTCCTGAAGCGCTTTATACCACTGCGCTATCTGGCTTTTTACTGCGGCTGTCAGGGCCATGATTTGCGTTACCACACCGAAAATATGGCCTGTATTTTTACACAGTATCCTGTTGGCGTCAGCTTTCGCGCCGAATTTTTCGTGCGACGTCGTAAATTTCAGCAGTTGCCCGTTTCAGGGTCGTGCGGGCAGCCCGTCAACCCGGGCCGGGCCGGCACGAAGAAAGGCCAGCCGCATGAGCTAGCGGCTGGCTACGCCAGCACTTTGTACATATAGGTGGTGGCATCCAGCACGCCTGCGGTGGATTCGGCATAAAACGGGATCGACCCCGCCACCTGCCAGCCCAGCGAGCGATAGAGATCGCTGGCGACATCGCCGCTGCGCGTATCCAGCACCAGCAGCGTTTTGCCCTGCGCACGGGCCTGCTGCTCAGCGCGCTGCATCAGCTCACGCGCGATGCCCTGACGGCGCGCCTGCG
Organism: Pantoea sp. BJFS-204; assembly: GCF_049310725.1. Taxonomy (NCBI): domain Bacteria; kingdom Pseudomonadati; phylum Pseudomonadota; class Gammaproteobacteria; order Enterobacterales; family Erwiniaceae; genus Pantoea; species Pantoea sp. BJFS-204. The sequence continues at coordinate 365,530 of NZ_JBMOWE010000002.1, forward strand.
GATGCACCAGCAGTTTGCTGATCTCCGCCCGGTGTCGGCCATTAGGCATCGCGCTGCCACTGAGAATGACAGTGCCGACGATGCGACCGTGCTGCCGCGCAACGAATAATTCGCTGTCGCCGTCTGCCAGACCGGCGATCCGCTGCTGCCAGAATCGCGTCATCACCTCTTCGTCTGCGGCATCAATAAAGCCGACGCTGGCACCGTCTGCCACACAGGCCTGCAGCACCTCCGTCAGTTCACCCAGTTGCGGTTGCGCTTCGTCGGCGCGAAGTATTGTGTAATCGATCATGGTTTCGCCACCACCAGTAAATAGCGCGCACCCTCAGTCAGGTGCGCCTCAAAAGCCGATTTCCCGACCAGATGAAAACGTAAGCAGTCACCGGGCTTCAGCGCCCACTGCTGCACCCCCATCGTGACGGTGAGGCCGCCCTCGCGTAGCCAGATATGCTGCTCCAGCCCCTGAATGGGTGGCGCATCGTAATCTATACGTGCACCGGGCCGTAATTTGCCCTCAACCAGTTCGCATCGGAAATGAAGCGCAGGAGGTGAAACATTCCGGCGAATAAATCCGCTGGATTCATCCTGCCACACGGGCTGCTGGTCATCTCTGATCAGCAGGCTGGACTCCTCCTCCACTTCACTGAGCAGGCGCGACATCGTTAATCCGTAGGCAACACATAGACGGTTAAGCAGCGCAGCAGTAGGGCTGGTCTCGCTTCGCTCAATGCGCGATAATGACGCACGACTGATGCCCGTTGCGACAGCAAGTTCATCCAGCGACCAGCCGCGTTGCAGGCGTAATTCTGCCAGCCTCACCGCCAGTCGTTGCTCCGTATTCAGCTCTGACATGGTGATTTCTCATACTTGGGAATAATTCTCTTATATGAGATATAACGGAGAAACGGCGTATCAGTCAAGTTGTACATCGAGAAATGTATTGTACAACTTAGTCGGCTTCGTTATGGTAATTGCACTCAGACCAATCGAAAGAGGAATTTATGACCTTATACAGTATCGGTGACGTCGCCGAGCGCTGTGGCATAAACCCAGTCACCCTGCGCGCCTGGCAGCGTCGTTATGGCTTACTGAAGCCGCAACGTACCGAAGGCGGCCATCGTCAGTTTGACGAAGAAGATGTTCATCGCATCGAAGAAATTATGCGCTGGATTGAAAGCGGCGTGCCGGTCGGTAAAGTTAAGGCACTGCTGGAAGGTGGCGATGTAGATGCCCATGACGGCTGGACCACACTCCAGGATGAGCTGATCAGCGTCCTGCGTCATGTCAGACCCGCTAAACTTCGTAATAAAATTGCCGCGATTGGTCGCGAACATCCGATTGATGCGCTGATCGACCATGTTTTTATGCCGGTGCGCCAGAAGCTGAGTCTGGATCAGAACACCGCCCGCACCATGTGCAGTCTGCTGGATGGTTTGCTGATCGATTATGTCGCGTTCTGCCTGACCGGCAGCCGCAAAAAATCGGGTAAAGATGCGCTGATTATTGGCTGGGGTATCGACGATCGTACCCGAATCTGGCTGGAAGGCTGGCGTCTGTCGCAGCATGGCTGGCGGATTGATGTGCTGGCAGAACCGCTGGATTTACCGCGTCCTGAACTCTTTCCCGGCATGAATATGTTTGTCTTTACCGGTAAAAAACTGACCCGCCGCCAGCAGGAACAGCTGTCACACTGGCAGGAACAGGGCTATGCCGTGCGGTTGCACGATCCCGCCTGATAACAAAAACGCACGCCGGGCACTTTGCCTGCTGCCTTGCGCGCGCTATTATCCCCGCCTCACTATTAACGAGCTCAGGTTTTACCCATGAACTGTAAAAAAGCTTTCTTCGCTACGCTGTTTTTTATTATGGCGGCAGGCGGCACCGGCGGTCTGATGCTGGTGGGATACTCTCTCATCGTTCACTCACGCTAAGCCAGCGCTGCAGGCGTTCAAACAGGCGATCGCTGACTATCGCCAGCAGCGCCACCAGTAATGCCCCCTGAATGACATAGGCTGTATTAAAGCCGCTTAAGCCGATAATCACCGGCGATCCCAGACTTTTCGCGCCGACCGTCGAGGCGATGGCAGCAGTGCCGATGTTGATGATCACCGAGGTGCGTATCCCGGCGATGATGACCGGCGCAGCCAGCGCCAGCTCAATCTGCCACAGCCGTTGCCAGCTACTCATGCCGACCCCGATGGCGATCTCCCGGCTGCTGGCCGGTACGCTATCAATACCCGCCAGCGTCCCCTGTAAAATCGGCAGCAATCCATAGAGCAGCAGCGCCACGACTGCGGGCCAGGCGCCAAATCCCATCACCGGCACCGCAATTGCCAGCACCGCCACCGGCGGAATCGTCTGCCCTGCCGCCACAATCGTTTCCATCAGCGGCCGGAAGGCCCGCCCCGCCCGCCGTGTCACCAGCACACCACTGCCGATGCCAATCACAATCGCCAGCAGGCTGGCGGTGATCACCAGAAACAGATGCGCCAGCGTCAGCTGCCAGAAGCTCTCCTGCTGATAGAGTGGCCGCGCCAGTTCGGGAAACCAGCGGTGAAACAGCGGCCCACTGTAAGGCATCAGGGTCAGCAGCGCACCGTAGAACAGCACCAGCCACAGCAGCGGATCCCTTAGCCTGCGCATGTTAAATCCTCGCGCAGTTGCAGCAGATCGCCAAAGTGGAGCACGCCCAGCGGGCGCTGCTGATCGTCAATGACCGGCAGTTTATCGGTACGCCGGGCGATAAACTGCGACAGGGCATCGCGCAGCGTCAGTGCCGCAGCGATCGGTTCGCCCGGCAGCCACTCGCCGCGCCGCACGGCATTACCGACCTGCTCCAGCGACAGCAGCCGTACTCCCATTTCGCTGCGGCCAAAGAAGTCGCGCACAAAATCATTTTTCGGCTGGGTGAGCAGCTCCACCGGCCTGCCCTGCTGAACAATCTCGCCGTTATCCATCAGCACAATGCGGTCCGCCAGCGTCAGCGCTTCGTCGATGTCATGCGTCACCAGCACGATGGTGCGGCCCGACAGTTGATGAATGCGCAACATCTCCTGTTGCAGCACCCCGCGCGTCACCGGGTCGAGTGCACCAAACGGCTCATCCATCAGTAACACTTCCGGATCCGCCGCCAGCGCCCGCGCCACGCCGATGCGCTGCTGCTGCCCACCCGAGAGCTGATGCGGATAGCGGTCCAGCAGCTGCGCATCGAGATTCAGCAGCGCCAGCAGCGCCGTGATACGTTCATTGACCTGTGCCCGGGGCCAGCCCAGCAGCACTGGCACCGTGGCGATATTCTTCCGCACCGTCCAGTGCGGAAACAGACCAATCGACTGAATGGCGTAGCCCATGCGCCGCCGCAGCGTGCGGGCATCGAGCTGGCGAATCGACTCTCCGGCAAAGCGGATTTCACCACTGTCAAACTCCACCAGCCGGTTGATCATCTTCAGGGTGGTCGATTTGCCCGAACCGGAGGTGCCAAGCAGCACGCAAAATTCCCCTTTCGCCACCTGTAACGACAGATCTTTCACCGCCGCTTTACCGTTAAACGCGCGGGAAACGCCGTCAAACTCAATCATCTTTTCTCTCCAGCAGTGAGATCAGCAGGCGGAACAGCGCATCGATGACCACCGCCAGCGCAATCACTGGGATCACACCCAGCAACACCAAATCAAGCGCACTGCTTAGCAGTCCCTGGAAAATAATCGCGCCAAAGCCGCCCGCGCCAATCAGCGCCGCAACCACCGCCATGCCCAGCGTCTGCACCACCACTACCCGCAGGCCCGTCAGCCAGACCGGCAGCGCCAGCGGCACATCCACCGCAATAAACTGCTGCCAGCCACTCATGCCGACGCCACGTGCACTCTCCCGCACCTCGTGCGGCACCTGTTGCAGCCCCACCACCACGCTGCGCACCAGCGGCAGCAGGGCGTAAAGCACCAGCGCGATCAGCGCCGGAGCCATCCCAATGCCGCTGATGCCCCAGTCGCCGAGCCACGGAAACTGCTGAGCCAGTCCGGCCAGCGGCGCAATCAGCAGACCAAACAGCGCCACCGAGGGCACAGTCTGAATCACATTCAGCACACCGAACACCCCGCCCTGCCAGCCAGGCCGCCGGAACAACGTGACGCCCAGCGGCAGCGCAATCATCAGCGCAGGCACCACCGTGCCCGCCAGCAGGGTGAGATGACGGCTCAGCGCGGCATCAAACACCGCGTGGCGGTTGGCATACTCTTTCAGCAGGGAGAGATCGCTGAGCTGGCCACTGAACAGCAGCAGCAGCGGCAACAGCCAGACCTGCAGATTGAGCAGCAGCTGTGCCAGCCGATGGCGGGTCAGTTGCCGCACCTGATCGGTGATCAGCAGCAGGATCAGCGCGCCGCTGCACCACAATCCGCTGGCAAAGCTGGTGCGCGCCAGACGGCTGCCCTGCTGGCTGAGTAAAGTGGCCTGATGACCGCTGAGCCAGATGATCGCCGCCAGCATCAGTTCTGCCGCCAGCAGCGCCAGCATCAGCGTGATGCGGGTCGGATGCCGCCACAGCAGCAGCCACAGCGTCAACAGCGGCAGCAGCAACAGCCCGAAGCGGCTAATCTGCCAGCCCATCAGCGGTTCACCCGCCACCAGACGGTTCGGGGCGAAGTTCAGAAACGGCAATGCCACCAGCGCCAGAGTCAGCAGCGTCAGCAGCAGCAGTGCCACCGGCTGCTCAACCGGACGGCTTATCGCTTCCCGCGATATCTGCATCGGTTACAGCAGCTTTTTCTGCTGCAGCCATTCGGTCGCTACGCTGCTGGCATCCTGACCGTCGACCGCGATTCTGGCGTTGAGCTGTTGCAGTGTCTTCTCATCAAGCGCGCTGAACACCGGCTTCAGCCACTCTGCAATCTGTGGATAAGCTTTGAGTACCGATTCACGGATCACCGGCGTCGGTGCATAAATCGGCTGAACCCCTTTAGGATCGCTGAGCGTCTGCAGACCTAATGCCGCTACCGGACCGTCGGTGCCGTACGCCATCGCCGCGTTTACGCCGGAAGTCTGCTGTGCCGCTGCGCTGATGGTAACAGCGGTATCGCCGCCAGCCAGCGACAGCAGCTGGTCCTGCTTGAGGTCAAAGCCATAGGCTTTTTCAAAGGCGGGTAAGGCATCGCTGCGTTCAATAAATTCTGCTGAGGCCGCCAGTTTGAAGGTGCCGCCTTTTTTCAGCCAGGCGCTGAGGTCCGCCAGAGAGTTGAGCTGATTTTTTTCAGCCAGATCTTTTCGCACAGCGATGGTCCAGGTGTTATTGGCCGGAGCGGGTGTCAGCCAGACCAGATGGTTTTTCTCCGCATCCAGCTTCTTCACTTTCTCGTAGCCTTCGGCGGCATTTTTCCAGGCGCTGTCTTTCTCATCATTGAAGAAAAATGCACCGTTGCCGGTATATTCCGGATAGATATCAAGTTCGCCCGCCGTGATGGCACCGCGCACCACCTGCGTGGTGCCGAGCTGAATTTTATTGACGGTTTTTACCCCATGCTTTTCCAGCACCTGAAGAATCACATTGCCCAGCAGCGATCCTTCGGTATCAATTTTCGAGCCGACCCGCACCGGGTCCGCCGCCTGTGCTATCCCCATGCTGAGCAGCAAAGCGCTGACGCCCATCCAACCCCGAATTCTGACCATGGCTTTTTCCTTATCGCAGTGTGTTGTTTTTACGTTTTGTTCGTGCGTGATGATTCACAAGGCGTTGTGCGCCTGCGCGTTCAGGCTGCCCTCCTGCCACTCTGCGGGAGGCTGGCAAGGCGTGCAGCGGAAATTATCTGCCTTAAAAGCGTAGCCTGGCGCAGCGGCGATGTAGCTGACTTTATCGCAAATTGATAACGATTTGAGATTATAAATTCATCTCATATAACCGAAATGAATTTACGTCTGGGCGTCTAAACGGCTATCCTCGGAAATCTGTTTTATAATAAAAGACGTACAACATCATGTCCGACCTGACCTCTTCCGCCCATGTGGCAACAGCAGGGAGTTCGCCCGGTGGCGAAACACAGTGGATCCGCAGCGCAGCTGACGTCTCCCGATTAGTGAACAGTGGCGACAGCGCCCGTAATAATGCCCGCATTGTGGTGGCGATTGCGCTGGGGGGCGTCTTCCTTGACGCCTACGACCTGGGTGCGCTGGCCTTTGGCATCAAAGACATCACGCGCGAATTTAATCTCACCCCGACCGGCACCGGCATGGTCGCTTCGGCAATCACCTTCGGGGCCATTATCGGCGCACTGATCGGCGGCTATCTCACGGATAAAATTGGCCGTTATCGGGTGTTTATGGCCGATATGTTCTTTTTCGTGGTGGCGGCTATCGCCTGTGCGTTTGCCCCCAATGAGTACGTGCTGGCCGGCGCGCGTTTTGTGATGGGTCTGGGAGTCGGAATCGATCTGCCGGTGGCGATGGCGTTTCTGGCGGAGTTTTCCAGGCTGCGTGGCAAGGGGAATAAAGCGGCCAGCGTGGCGATGTGGTGCCCAACCTGGTATGCGGCAATCAGCATCTCTTATCTGCTGGTGCTCTTGCTCTATGCCGTGTTACCCGAAAGCCACACCGACTGGCTCTGGCGTCTAATCCTCGGTTTTGGTGCCGTTCCGGCGATTATCATCATCGCCATCCGTAGCCGTTACATGAGCGAATCCCCGGTTTGGGCGGCGAATCAGGGCGACCTGAAAGGTGCCGCGGCGATTTTACGCAGTGCGTGGAATATTAATGCCCAGGTGGCGCCCGACGCCGCGCTGACGCCTGCCACGCCGGTGCGCAAGGCGAGCTGGCGTAACTATGGTGCGCTGTTACAGGGTGTTTATCGCCGCCGTACCCTGCTGGCGACCATCACTTCCATTGCCTCATCTTTTGCTTATAACGCGGTGGCGTTTGGCTTGCCGGTGATCATCTCCAGCTTCTTTGCCCAGTCAATGCTTACCACCATTCTGGTGTCGCTGGCGCTGAATCTGCTGTTCGCCTTTGTCGGCGGGATACTGGCGGTGCGGCTGGTGCCGCGCCTCGGGGCGTGGAAGATGTCGGTGGCGGGTTATGCCTGTCAGTGCGTGGCGCTGCTCGGGCTGGCGCTGATTGGTCGTCCGGAAGGCGGTCAGGAAGCCGCGCTGGCGATCGGCATGCTGGCGCTGTTCCTGTTTGGACAGGGATTCGGGCCTGGCTCCCATACCATGACTTTTGCGTCGCTGAGCTATCCGACGTCGCTGCGCGGCGTGGGTGTCGGCTTTAACCAGACGCTGATGCGCGGCAGCTCTACCGTTTCGCTGTTTCTGTTTCCGGTGCTGGTCGCGGCGCTGGGCACCGGCGTGTTCTGGGTGATCTTCCTGGCACCACTGGCGGGCCTGCTGGCGCTGCTGGCGATCCGCTGGGAACCGTCGGGTTATGATGTGGATGCGGAAGATTTCGAGCTGCAGCGATAATCAATGGTCAGGACGTGGATAGCGCGCAGGCTCAGGGAGCAAACGGGCTCATAACCCTGGCGCATTGTTTACCCCGGCCCGACTTCTCCGGCCAGCATTGAAACCGCACCTTAGTGCGGTTTTTTTATGCAGTGACTTCCGGGAAAGGAAACTGCTCCAGATAGTCCGGGATGCGCGGGAAGGTGTGCAAAAACCACGGTGTGAACTGCTGTGGCTGCTGCTGCATCTGCTGCTCAATCAGCGCCATCGGGCGATAATCCCAGGCATCCGCTTCCTGCGGATTCAGCTGCGGCAGGCTGTCGCAGACGGCAAAGAAGACGTGACCATACTCATGTTCAGTCAGGCCATTGCTCAGTTTCAGGTTGTAGCTCAGCTCAAACACCGGCGTCAGCGTCACCACCATCCCCATCTCTTCACGCAGGCGGCGCTCGGCGGCGTCGCGGGTTGATTCATGGGGATAAGGATGACCACAGCAGGTATTACTCCACAAGCCACCACAATGATATTTATCGCTGGCACGCCGTTGTAGCAACAGCTCCTGCCGGGAATTGAAGACGTAGACCGTCACCGCGCGGTGCAGTAATCCTTTTTCATGCACTTCCAGCTTTTCCATCTTGCCGGTGGGACGATCGAGGTGGTCAACGAGGATAACTTCAATAGCAGACATGGCGTTTCCTTGAGATTATTCCCAACTATTCTGGCACAGAATTATCGGTTTGGGCGGATCATCGAGGATTTTTTACCCGGGTCAGGCGGAGATAAGCGGATGAAGCAGAGAGAAAATCAGGCCAGCAAGGCTGGCCTGGAGAGGGATTACAGTCGGAAGCTCTGAACCACCCGCTCAAGCTGGGTGCTCTGCGATTCCATCGCCTGCGCGGCAGCAGAAACCTGCTCCACCAGCACGGCGTTCTGCTGTGTGGTGCCATCCAGCTGGGTAATCGCAACGTTAACCTGTTCGATGCCCAGGCTCTGTTCGCGGCTGGCTGACATGATTTCACTCATCAGCGTTGTCACACTGCTCACGCCCTTCATCAGCTCATCCATGGTCTGACCCGCCTGCTCGACCAGCGCGCTGCCGGTATCGATGTTCGCCACCGACTCTTCGATTAACTTTTTAATCTCACGCGCCGAGTTGGCTGAACGCTGTGCCAGGTTGCGCACTTCTGATGCCACCACCGCAAAACCGCGACCCTGTTCACCGGCCCGTGCGGCTTCTACTGCGGCGTTCAGCGCCAGGATATTGGTCTGGAATGCGATGCTGTCGATCACGCTGATGATATCGACCACTTTACGGGATGAGTGATGAATCTCGCCCATGGTGGTCACCACCTGACGGACCACTTCGGTGCCACGTGCGGCCACCTGCGAGGCATCGCCCGCCAGCTGGTTAGCGTGGGTGGCGTTGTCGGCGTTCTGACGCACGGTGCCGGTCAGTTGCTCCATCGACGCGGCCGTTTCTACAATCGAGCTGGCCTGATCTTCGGTACGGGAGGAGAGATTGGCGTTGCCGCTGGCAATTTCCCGCGACGCGGCGGTGATCGCCAGCGCGCTATCGCCCACCTGCTGGAGCAGCCCCTGCAGATAGCTGATGAACTGGTTAAAGCTCTGCGCGACGGCGTTGAATTCCGGGCTGTTGCTGGCTGGCAGACGCTGAGTTAAATCGGCACCACCGGTCGACAGCGCTTCAATGTTGCTGTTCAGCACGTTAAGACGTTTCATCATGGCGCGGACAAAGCCCAGCGACACCAGCAGCAGGATCACCGCCAGGGGGATCTGCACCAGACCCAGGCGGGTCAGCATGTTGTGAGACTGCGCTTTCAGCAGGCTGGTTGGCAGGCTGCTGGCGAGATACCACGGGCTGCCAGGAATGGCCTGCACGAACAGCGTCTGCTCGCCTTCACTGCTGTCATAGGTGGTTTCCAGCGGCTGATTGCCAACACCGTTAAGCAGCGTTTTCAGCGGTGCTGCCATCGGCATCTGCACGTCAGCCAGGTTCTCCAGCTTCGGTGCGGCATTCACCAGTGCGCCATTGCCCACGACTTTACCGTCGGCTTCAACGATCAGGACGTTGCCCTGAATGGTTTCACCCATCTGCTTCGCCAGCTGGTTAAAGAACCCCAGCGTCACATCAATGGTGGCGACACCCCAGGCCGTGCCGTTTTTGTAGATAGCCATAGCACAGTTGGTGCGCGGCTGCGGGCTGGCGGCATCCTGATAGGCTTTTGCCCAGGCACACTGGCCTTTCGGAGCGGCCATGCCATCTTTGTACCAGGGTTGCTCCCAGTATTTGTCAGCCGCGTCGGAGTTCCAGTAGGTGTTCACCTGCAGTTCATTGCTGGCATTACGGGCAAAGAAGCTGCTGTCCTTCTCTTTGGCCGGGTCACGACGATTTGGCAGTGGCCAGATCCCGCCCCCAAACACATTGCTGTCCTGATACTGGTTAACCAGCGTCGGTAACAGAGTGTCGATGGTGGCGCTGTCCATGACAGATGCGGCTTCGGTAATGGCGCGCTGCTGAGCCTGAACGCGGTTCATCTGTTCAACGATACCGGAAGCCAGCGAATCCACCTGATAGCGAACCAGACGGCTTTCGCTATCGACCAGCTGTGGCGCGACAAACTGATTAATAACCCAGACTGTAACGAGTAAAAGCGCAACAAAGAACGCGATCATTGTTGCGGTAAAGCGGGATTGTGTTGTTTTAAACATCTTCGTTCCCCTGAACCTGGTGCGGCGCGATTGCCTGATCGGGTTTAACGGCGCGGCAAGCGGGAACTTGAGATGAGCAGGATCACATATTTGAGAAATGTTTGATTTTTGTAAAAATTTAATTTCACTTGGAAACTATCACATCCCCGGCGGGTGCCGGGGAATGGGCGAACAGGCGCATTATTGCTGGCCTACTCTTCTGAACTGACGACCTGCTGGCGCGGACGGAAGATATGATTATTGCCATCCGCCGTTAACAATTCCCGTAACTTCTGACCGCCATGTTCATCCGCCTGCGCGAACTGCCGCTCCGCTTCAGTAATCGGCGTAGTCCAGAGCAGAGTCGGGCGATCGCCGTCGCGTTTTGGCAGCGAGAACTGCGCCTGATCGGTTGCCAGCTCATTGGCGAGCAGGAAGCTTTCAAAGCCGACGGGGGCCACTTCCGACGCCAGCGTATGGCCCTCGCCCAGCCAGGTCAGCCGCGCCCACGGCAGATGCACGAACTCCGCCAGCGCGCTGGCCATCTGCACCGCGTTGCCTTCGGTCATGACTTCACCGTCAACCGCCATACCCAGTTCAATGCGGCGATACTGCGGCGCCAGTTCATCAAACAGATAATCGACCTGCGGCATCGGCCGGATGCTCATGCCGATGGTCAGGAAATACCAGATGCCCTGATGCCAGTGCTGGGAGATCGCCATCGGCGGCCAACTGCCCTGATCGATAGCGTAATACTTTACTGACTCGCCAAAGCGCGCCTGATAGCAGGCCATCAGATCGTTCTGCACCTTATCCCACTCGCTGCCGTCGTGCCATTCGCGCCAGAACTGACGCTGATGCTCCGCTCGGGCGTAGTAGTCATTGGTTGATGCCGACCCCAGCGGTGCCGTCAGCCGGTTCTTTTTGATGCAGCCTGCAGAGAAGCTCACCTGCTTCTCCTGATAGAGACTCCAGCCGGGGATCACCGCCAGCAGCTGGCCGTAGTACCACAGCGCCGCGCCATCATCGCTCGGCTCCCACAGCACCTGCAGACCGGCTGGATCCAGCGCGGGTTCCGCTTCCAGATTACGGCAATACTCGGCGCTGAGCAGCGGCGCTATGCCCTGCTCCATCGCCTCGCGATCTTCCTGCGCCGGTGCCGGCAGCAGGTTTCGTAGCCAGCAGCCGCGTACCGCATACTGGCTGCGGAACAGGTCGGTTGGCCAGATGTAAAAATAGGCAGTGCGCTCATCCTGTTCGACAATAGCGGTCAGGGTGCGCTGCTGATTGTGGACTTCAGCAATCAGGGATTTGTACGTCATAGTGCCTCGACAAAGCCTGGAGGAATCCATTTTCCCCGAGAATAGAGCAGGATCCTGGCTGCGGCTATCTGAGACAAGGGTAATAGTCTCAAAGTGTGGGGGTTGGAGAAGATGGTGAGGGTTTTTGGTGAAGTGCTGCGCTTTGAAAATGTGGCCGTTGTTGGCCTTAAAGGCCGCTATGAGCGAATAGCGGAATTTCGGAATAAATACTCATATTGAGGATACTCAGGAGCAGTGGGCAAGGCATTCCAGAGTCGTATGTTTAATTCAGCACAACGGTGTTTATTAAATATCCTTTTTACCTTAACCATTAATTAAATTTCTGGCCGACTGTATAAATCTTTAACCCATTCATAGTCATTTGCTGCAGACGCAATTGATCAGCTTATTCTGGCGATCGCTTGAGTAGTCGCCTGCTACTTATTATTATGGCATCGCTGATTACCGATGGAGCGGCCTTTGGTTGTTTACAGCTGATAATCAGAGAGTATTATCGATGATGTAATGTATAGGGAGATAAAAAATGGACGCAGCATTGCTTGAAATAATGCGCTCAGGCGGGAGGAATAAAGCCTGGGCTGAAACAATGGTCAACCTTGAAGCCAGGAAACTTATCGATACAGCTAACAGGTTGTCAGCTTTCTATCTCAGGGATGGGCTAACCCGGTTGCAGTTCGTCCAGGAAATAAAATCGGTTATTGACCGGCAGTTCGCCGCCGCCCGGCAGGCGAAATCTGATGAAGAATGCATGAAGTGCGTTAAGCACCTTAGGTCAGAGACAGAAAATCTTGAAGAGCAGGGACAATTGCTGCGTTCAAAGACAGCAGAACTCTACGCCAAAGTGGAGTTTGTGCGTGAAAACAACAAAATTGTGGGTTACATGATTTCCGCTGTTCGTGTTGTAATTTCAGGTTTTGCTGTTGTCGGCGGTGCTTTGATGATATCGACAATGACGCCACTCGGCGCACTGGCCGGTGCCGTTCTCGTTATGGACGGGCTTAATGGGCTGTCTAAAGAACTCATTCCGCGCCTCTCTGGCGAGAACACAGAAGGCATGTTTGCCGATGGTGCAATGCAAGCTGCTGAATTTATGGGTTTTAAGCCAGAGTCAGGACTGGCTTTTTATAATACGGTAACGCTTACTGCCGATATTTACAGCATTAGGGGGCTGGCGAGAAAGCCTGGCGCATGGCGGCTGTTCAGATGGATGCCCCGTGATTACTTCCGTAAAGTTGACACTATGAGCCGTCCGAAGCTGACCATGAAAATCGTTGGCTGGGGTGTTAAAGCTAAAGTGATATTTGATTTACTCAGCCTAAACGAGCAATCACGCTAACTCTTTATTCAACCGGCAGTAACGCCATGACTTCCAGGCCAGCATTGGCGGTTGAATAAACGTCACTATGACTACCCCGATTAGCAGAGACAGGCCTCCGCCTAAAATATATGTTTTAGTGGAGAAACACAGAAGAAATATAAAGACTAACGTGCAGCCAGAAATAATCCATAACAGCACTCTGAATCTGTTTTTTAAATCCGCTACGGCTTCCCCCAGAGTACCGCCATAGCTTTCAAGGTTATTTTTAATTTTTTTCAAATCAGCATCAGTAAAACCCGACTTTAGCAAATCTGCCTCACTAACTTTCATGGTGCTTCACCTTTCATCCATAAAATGTGCATTCATTCTACCGCAATTATATACGCGTATGTCTCTCATGCGGCAACTTCCGTCGCTGGCACAAAACGGATGTTAGTATCTGCCCCAATCAGCCTGTTGTAACTAACCCCCAATAAGTTAACGTCTGCACAAAAGCACCTGCCAAGGCCCCGATATCTAACACTGCGGTTGAGTAATCCTTTATGCGCTAAAGCAATCCACCCTTTTACCAGTGAACCCCTCACCCCACATCCCTGCCCATCCGCACCATTGCCCGATACCAGGCTCCGCGCTGAATCGACCACCTTAACCCCACCGCAATCGCATTAATCTTCCGGTCAATGATCGCCTGCTGAAAGCGGCCGATCTCAGTACCGGACATTGCCTGCGCCCAGGCTGGCATCAGCCCGAACCCTGACTTCAGCATGATTTTCATCACCGGTTTTGCCTGCCAGCTGGGTGCGGGGGCATTCATCAGCAATCGCGTCACTTCGGCAGTGCGATGATCAAAGCGCAGCTCTGAACGCATCTGTTGCAGGTAATCCGCGACGTCGACAACGCTTTTCGGTACCTGCTCCGCCCCCAGCGCTTCGGCAATCTGCGCCGCTTCCTGATAGTACTGATCCTGCCCGGCGCGGCTGAGGTTTGGATTTTTGTAGCGCAGATGGGCGGCCAGAAAACGGCTGGTCTCCGCCACATGCACCCAGGTCAGCAGATGCGGATCGCTGGCGGCATAGGGTTTACCTTCGCTGTCGACGCCGCTGACTTTCAGGTGAATGCGTTTCACCCGGTCGATCAGCGTCTGTGCATCCTGCGAATTACCGTAGGTGGTCACCGCGATAAACTGACTGGTACGGCGCAGCCGGCCCATCATATCTTCACGGAAATTGGAGTGATCCCAGACGCCCGCCAGCGCCGCCGGATGCAGCATCTGCAACAGCAGCGCGCTGATCCCACCGCACATCATGGAGGTGAAGTCACCGTGGACGCGCCAGATCACGCTGTCCGGGCCAAACAGGCCGGGATCGCCAGGCGGTTGAGAGAGGTCAAATTCATTCATCGACAGGCCATTAAGGCGGAATACCTGCTGCTGAATGCGGTCACGCAGATTAATCATGATGGCTCTGATAGTGGATATGACGCGGCGCGCCGTAGCAGGACGCTAACGACGCGCCGCATCACCTTCCCCTGACGTCAGGGGAAAGGCTGACGGTTATAAATAGTTGAACTGCCCATCCTCGGTACGAACGGAATCGAGTCCAATCATGACGTTGAATTTGCCGGGCTCTGCAACATGCTGCATCTGCTGGTTCCAGAACTTCAGCGCATCCACGTCGATTTTAAAGGTCACGGTTTGCGACTCGCCCGCTTTTAGCATGATGCGCTTAAAGCCACGCAGCTCCTGCACCGGACGGCTGATGGAAGCGACCGGATCGTTGAGGTACATCTGCACCACCGTCGCGCCATCGCGTTTACCGCTGTTGGTCACGGTCACGCTGGCTTCAATGCTGCCGTTACGCGGCATGGTCGGTGAGGACATTTTTACCGGCGACACGGTGAAAGTTGTGTAGCTCAGGCCGTAACCAAACGGATAGAGCGGGCCATTAGCCGCGTCGTAGTAGTGCGACGTGTATTTGTTCGGCTTAGCAAAGTTGTAAGGACGGCCAGTGGGCAGATGGTTGTAGTAGATCGGAATCTGACCCACTGAACGCGGGAAGGAAACCGGCAATTTGCCCGACGGGTTGTAATCGCCGAACAGCACATCGGCGATGGCGTTGCCGCCTTCGGTGCCGCTGAACCAGGTTTCCAGCATCGCATCGGCCATCCGATCTTCATTCACCACTGACAGCGGGCGTCCGTTCATCAGCACAATCACCAGCGGCTTACCGGTGGCTTTCAGTGCTGCTAACAGCTTCTGCTGGCTCGGCGGGATCACCAGGTCGCTGCGGCTGGAGGCTTCGTGCGCCATACCCTGCGCTTCGCCCACGGCGGCAACCACCACATCGGCCTGCTTCGCTTTGGCGACCGCGTCATCAATCAACTGCTGCGGTGAACGCGTATCCACGGAAACCGCCTGCTCATAGAGGTTCAGGAAGTCCTGAATCCCTTTGTTGTCGGTGACGTTAGCGCCCTTCTCATAGAGCAGCGTAGCCTTGCCTTCGGTGGCATTGCGCATGCCCTGCAGCAGCGAAACGGATTGCTTCGCCACGCCAGCGGCGGACCAGCTGCCCATAATGTCGCGCTGGCTGTCTGCCAGCGGACCAATCAGGGCAATGGTGCCCGATTTTTTCAGCGGCAGCGTTTCCAGGCGGTTTTTCAGCAACACGATGCTCTTACGCGCGACGTCGCGCGCTTCAGCCCGGTGCAGACGGCTTTCCGCATTGGTGTCCTGCGGATCGCTCTCTTTCGGACCTAAATGGCTGTAGGGATCGTTAAACAGGCCCATGTCATATTTGACGTTGAGCACATGGCGCGCCGCATCGTCAATCTCCGCCATGGTGACGTCGCCGCTCTTCACCAGCGCGGGCAGATACTTGCTGTAATATTCGTCGCTCATGCTCATATCGACGCCCGACTTCAGGGCGATGCGCACCGCTTCCTGCGGATCGCTAGCGACGCCATGCTTGATCAGCTCTTTGATTGCGCCATGGTCGCTGATGGTGATGCCTTTGAACTTCCACTTATCGCGCAGCAGATCTTTCAGCAACCAGCTGTCCGCCGTGGCGGGTACGCCATTGATCGAGTTCAGCGCCACCATCACGCCGCCGCTGCCCGCATCCAGTGAGGCTTTATAAGGCGGCAGATAGTCCTGGAACATGCGCTGCGGACTCATGTCCACGGTGTTGTAATCGCGTCCGCCTTCAACTGCGCCATAGAGTGCGAAGTGCTTCACGCTGGTCATCACGCTGTAGCGATCGGCAGCACTTTTGCCCTGCATCGACTGCACCATGCTGCGACCCATTTCGCTGGTGAGATACGTATCCTCACCAAAGCCTTCGGAGCCACGGCCCCAGCGCGGTTCACGGCTGACATCCACCATCGGCGCCCAGGTCATGTTCAGACCATCGTCGGCCGCTTCATAGGCAGAGACGCGCCCCACCTCTTTCACCGCATCCAGATCCCAGCTCGACGCCAGGGCCAAAGGAATCGGGAAAATGGTGCGCTGACCATGAATAACGTCGTAGGCGAAAAACAGCGGGATCTTCAGGCGGCTGAGCTGCATCGCCTGATCCTGCATCGCGCGGATATCCTGACGGGTTACGGTATTAAAAATCGCGCCAACCTGACTCTTCTGAATCATGTCGCGAATCACTTCTTTCGGATTATCAGGTCCGACGCTGATTAAACGCAGCTGGCCGATCTTCTCGTCCAGCGTCATTTTTTTAAGCAGTTGGTTGACGAAGGCATCCCGCGCCTGTTCGGTCATCGGGTGGTTACCTGGCACTGTCTCAGCCAATGCCGGTTGCATCGCGAGGGAGACAGCGAGACTAACAGAGTAAATCCATTTCATCAGGTTGGGTTCTCTTAAGTAACTGCGCAATATCGAATTAACAGGCGGCAGTGTGCCACAAGATGAGAATAGCAGGTAGCTGCCGCTGTCACACTGCGTTGAGGTGAGTTGACGTGCTACAGTTAGGACGCACTGATAAGACAAGGGAATTGCTCATGATACAAACCTCTGCCCTGCTTTCTGACCTGCGCCGCCTGGTCGGCCCCACCCATCTGCTGACTGAACCTGAACAGACCGCGCGCTATCGCAAAGGCTTTCGCTCCGGCGAAGGCGAGGCGCTGGCGGTGGCGTTTCCCGGTACGCTGCTGGAGCTCTGGCGGGTACTGCAAACGCTGGTAAATGCCGATGTCATTATCCTGATGCAGGCGGCGAATACCGGCCTGACCGAAGGCTCGACGCCGCATGGCGACGATTACGATCGTCCGCTGGTGATTGTCAGCACCCTGCGGCTGGATAAGCTTCAGCTGATCGACGAAGGCCAGCAGGTGCTGGCGTTCCCCGGCAGCACACTCTATCAGCTGGAAAAAGCGCTGAAGCCGCTGGGGCGTGAACCCCACTCGGTGATTGGCTCCTCCTGCATTGGTGCCTCGGTGCTGGGCGGCATCTGTAATAACTCCGGCGGATCGCTGATCAAGCGCGGACCGGCCTACAGTGAAATGGCGCTGTTTGCCCAGATTGATGCGCAGGGAAAACTGAAGCTGGTGAACCATCTCGGTATCGATCTTGGGACGTCACCGGAAGAGATTCTGGGGCGGCTGGATGATGACCGCTGGCAGCCCAAAGATGTGCAGCACGATGGCCGTCACGCCTCCGATCATGAATATGCCGACCGGGTTCGTGAAGTGGATGCGGATACGCCCGCCCGCTATAACGCCGATGCGCGTCGCCTGTTTGAAGCCTCCGGTTGTGCCGGGAAACTGGCGGTCTTCGCGGTGCGACTCGATACCTTCGCCAGCGAACCGCAGCAGCAGGTGTTTTACATCGGCACCAACGAGCCCGGCGTTCTCAGCGATATCCGCCGTCACATGCTGGCGCATTTCACCCATCTGCCGGTGGCGGGCGAATATATGCACCGCGACATCTATGACATTGCGGAAGTCTACGGCAAAGATACCTTCCTGATGATCGACAAGCTGGGCACCGACAAGATGCCGCTGTTTTTCACGCTGAAGGGGCGGGTTGATGCCTGGCTGAGCAAACTCTCCTTCGTTAAACCGCACTTCAGCGATCGCCTGTTGCAGCGCCTGAGTAAACTGTTTCCGGCGCATCTGCCGAAACGCATGAAGCAGTATCGCGACAAATATGAACACCATCTGATGCTGAAGATGTCTGGCGACGGCGTGGCGGAAGCGCGTAACTATCTGCGCGACTACTTCCGTGAAGGCGGTGGCGAATTCTTCGAGTGTGAAGGCAAAGAAGGTGCGCACGCCTTTCTGCATCGCTTCGCAGCGGCGGGTGCGGCAGTGCGCTACCACGCGGTGCATTCTGATGAGGTCGAGGACATTCTGGCGCTGGATATCGCCCTGCGTCGTAATGATGCGGACTGGTTCGAAACCCTGCCCGATGAGATCCGCGCCTCGCTGAGCCATCGTCTCTACTATGGTCACTTCTTCTGTCATGTGTTTCATCAGGATTACATCGTCAGAAAAGGCGTCGATGTGCATGCGCTCAAAGCGCAGATGCTGGAGATTCTTCAGGCGCGGGGCGCGGAATATCCCGCTGAACATAACGTCGGACATCTCTATCAGGCCAAACCGCAGCTGGCGGCGTTCTATCGCCAGCTCGATCCCACTAACAGCTTCAACCCTGGGATTGGCAAAACCAGCAAGCAAAAGGGATGGGCGGTGAAGCAGGTTTAATCGCCTTATCGGTCAGCCTGCTTATCTGAGCAGGCTGATTGTCATACAACCGGGAAGCCCGTTCACACCGCCAGCCTCCCGTTTCAGCAGTCCTGCCAATAGCTAACATCTTCATCAGAAAATTAATCTCCCCTCCCATATTGCACCTGCTTTATTTTATCTCATCGGGTTCTGCGCAATAGTTCACAAATCACCACGCTGCTAATTGATAATTCGCGTCGCGAAAAATAGATTACCGCCACAATAATAATATTCTGCTTAATTATCCGGATTGCATTCAGGGAGGAATAATCATGCGAAAAATTAATTACGCGTTAGCGTTAATTGAAATAGCCACCGCATTAATAGCGTTAACTGCAATAAGTTCATCAGCGGCCTACGCCAGCGGATTTATTGAGGACTCATCGCTGAAAGGTAATGTTTTTTACTGGCAGCGTCAGCGAGATCGCAGAGACACCGATCCCGCCAGTGAATATCAGGGGCACTATCGGGCTAATTTACATCATGCCTCGCTCAACAGTAATCTCGACTATCAGTCAGGCTATGCCGGAGAGTGGATTGGTCTGGACCTCGCCATTTTCGGTGCTGCTGAGCTTTCCAACAGCGGCCCCGCCGCACCCAATGAAATTGGCTTCAGTAAGGCGCGTACCCGCTGGGATGAAAAGTGGAATGGCGACAGCGGCGGTGCTTCTGTTTATAAAGCCGCACTGAAATTAAAATATAACGATTACTGGTTGCGTGCCGGTTATATTCAGCCAACCGGCCAGACAATTATTGCGCCACACTGGAGTTTCTTACCCGGAACCTATCGCGGCGTCGAAGTCGGTGCACTGTATGATTTCCAGCAGGCCGGGGCATTATCACTCTCCTGGATGTGGAGCGATAAATATAAAGCGCCCTGGTATCGTGACTTATATGATTTTCGTCAGGCTGATGGCAAAACCCCTGTCAGCTACCTGCATTCGTTCGGTATGAAATATGACTTCAAAAATAACCTGGTGCTTGAGGGCGCATTTGGCCAGGCGGCGGATTATATGGATCAATATTTTGCCAAAGCCTCGTGGTCAGCCACGCCTGCCGGCAATGCACTTTACACCAGCTATCAGTTTTACGGGGCACACGACAAAGTATCGGGGGGTGCCGCTAATCCCCGTGATGTCTATGACGGCCTGGCCTGGTTACAGGCGATCACGGTCGGCTATACCGTCGGCCCGGTTGATCTGCGACTCGAAGGCAGCTGGGTCAAAGCAGAGGGGAATCAGGGCTTCTTTTTGCAGCGCATGACGCCAGGCTACGCCAGTTCCAATGGACGACTGGATATCTGGTGGGATGCCCGTTCCGACTGGAACGCTAATGGCGAAAAAGCGATCTTTGCCGGGGCGATGCTCGACTTAACGCCATGGCAGCTGGCGGGATGGAAAGTGGGCGCATCGTACGTCTGGGGCTGGGATGCCAGACCCGCCACGCTGCCCACCATTGACCAGAGCCAGCGGCTGAAAGAGTCCGCCTGGAACCTTGATCTGATCTATCAAATCCAGCAGGGCCGCGCCAAAGATACCCTGTTAAAACTGCATTACACCCGCTACGACAATCACAGCAATCTGCCCAGTTACAGCGGCGGTTACGGCAATATTTTTCAGGACGAGAAGGACATCAAATTTATGGTTATCGTGCCGTTTACGCTGTTCTGACGCCCTGCAGACTCCCGGATATCTCTTCAGCAGCAAGGATGAATCATTATGTTTAAGTTAAGCCTTATCGCGCTCACTCTGCTGGGCGTTGCAGCCACAGGTCACGCCAGCTCGTCAGCGCAGCAGGTGGTGAATCAGATCAGCCAGTTTGGCGTCACTTATCAGGTGAACGATAATCAGGCCGCCCTTCATGGCACCGACTGCGCTGCGCTGGGTGCCGACTATGCCGCCTGCAATCGCGCCACCATTACCCTGAACAATAACGGCCCAGCCCTGACCGACAAACACTGGGCAATCTACATGAGCAACGTCCACCAGACCCTGCGTGTCGATAACGATCAGTTTAAAATGACCCATCTGGTCGGCGACCTGACCCGGCTGGAGCCGACTGAGAAGTTCACCGGCATTGGCGCGGGCGAATCGGTGCAGATTCCGATCGTTAACGAATACTGGCAGCTGTTTGCCACGGATGTGATGCCGCGCTGGTATGTGACGTCCGGGCAGGACACCCCCAAAATTATTGCCAGCACCGATCATGAAGATCCCAGCCAGTTTGTGTTGCCGTTGGGGGATAACTGGCGACGCAGTGCCGATGACCGGAATATCCTGATGCAACCCGCCAGCCGGTTTGATAAAAACAGCGACGTTGCCACCCTGCCCGCTTCCGCGCTGCGCGGTCAAATCACACCCACGCCGCTTGAGGTGAAACTGCGTCCGCAGGATGCCGATCTCAGCCGTGGCGTCAGTCTGTCTCTGACCGGGCTGACCCGTGAAACCGGTGAGGCGGTAAAGCAGCGTCTGGCCCTGCTCGGCCTGAAAGAATCGCCTGATGGATTTGCTATCAGGACGCAGATCAAACCCGATCACTTCAGTGGCAAACAGGCTAAACCGGGCGCATACGATCTGGATATCACCCCACGCCGTGCCATTGTGGTGGGCTACGATGCTGCCGGTGCGTTCTACGGTCTGATGTCGATTCTCTCGCTGATCCCTACAGAAGGCACGCCGCGTATTGCCACGCTGGAAGCCCATGATGCGCCACGCTTTGCCTATCGCGGCGCGTTTCTTGACGTTGCCCGTAACTTTCACACTAAGCAGGCGGTCATGCGGCTGCTTGATCAGATGGCGGCCTGGAAGATGAACCGCTTCCACTTTCACCTTAGTGACGATGAGGGCTGGCGGATTGAGATTCCCGGCTTACCGGAATTGACTGACGTGGGGGCTAAACGCTGCCATGACCTGAGCGAACAGCGCTGCCTGCTGCCGCAGCTTGGTTCCGGTCCGTTCAGCGATAACAACGGCAGCGGCTATTTTAGCCGTGCCGACTATATCGAGATTGTGAAGTATGCCCAGGCCCGCCACATCCAGGTGATCCCGGAAATCGATATGCCCGCCCATGCCCGTGCCGCCGTCATCGCCATGGAAGCGCGCTATCAGCGGCTGATGAAGGAGGGACAATCTGAACAGGCCAGTGCGTATCGCCTGATCGATCCCACCGACGACTCTAATACCACCTCGGTGCAGCTCTATGACCGCACCAGCTATCTCAATCCCTGCATTGCGGGTTCGCAGCGGTTTGTCGATAAAGTGATCGGTGAAGTTCAGGCGATGCACCGGGAAGCGGGACAGCCGCTCGGCGTCTGGCATTTTGGCGGTGACGAAGCGAAGAATATCCGGCTGGGTGCTGGCTACTCGGATAAACGCGACCCTAAACCGGGCACCGGTCTGCGCGACTGGAGTAAAGAAGATCTGCCGTGGGCGAAATCGCAGGTTTGTCAGGCGCTGGTGAAGAGCGGCCAAGTGGACGATCTGGCGCACCTGCCGAGCTACTTTGCCCTGACCGTCAGTGACATCGTTAACCGACACGGTATTGGCAAAATGCAGGCCTGGCAGGATGGTTTAAAACATGCCAAAGATTCAGCAGCCTTTGCCACACCGCGCGTCGCGGTCAACTTCTGGGACACCCTCTACTGGGGCGGTTTTGACACAGCCAGCGACTGGTCACAGAAAGGTTACGACGTGGTGATCTCCAGCCCCGACTATCTCTATCTGGATTTTCCGTATGAAGTTAACCCGCTGGAACGCGGCTATTACTGGGGCACGCGCTTCAACGACGAGCGCAAAATCTTTGGCTTCGCGCCGGACAACCTGCCGCAGAATGCTGAAACCTCGGTGGATCGCGACGGCAACTTTTTCAGCGCCAAATCAGAGAAGCTCTGGAGCGGTGCTTACGGCATTTCGGCCCAGCTGTGGAGCGAAACGGTGCGCACTGACGCTCAAATGGAGCACATGATCTATCCTCGCCTGTTTGCAGTAGCGGAACGAAGCTGGCACCGCGCCAGCTGGGAGCAGGATTACAAGGCAGGTCAGGAGTATGTAGGGGGTAAAACCCATCTGGTCGATCAGCAGGCGCGTCTGAATGACTGGCAGAGATTTGCCAATCTGCTGGGACAGCGGGAACTGGCGAAGCTGGATAAGGCGGGCATCGATTATCGCCTGCCGGTGCCGGGAGCCAGAATCGTTGATGGCATCCTGTCGATGAACGTGGCCCTACCGGGCGTTACGCTGGAGTACAGCCTGGACAAGGGCACAAACTGGCAGCGCTACGATGCCACCAGACCGCCGCAGGTCAGCGGTGCGGTGGCAATTCGCTCGGTGAGCCGCGACGGGCAGCACACAAGCCGCGTTGAATCCCTGTAGAAAGCGAAGTCTGAACGGGCTGAGAAGCCAGCGTTTGAACATAAAAAAAGGCCGACAGAAGTCGGCCCTTTGATTGCTGCCAATCCTGAAGCAGGGTGAATCTGGCAGCAATGAAGAAACTTAATGCGCTGGGAACACGGTCAGAAGAGGAAAGCGTCCCACGCCAGGGATGGCGTGGGCCGAGCATGTCATGGATGACAGCTTTTGCGTCTTTCCGATCTGACCGTGTTCCCTGTGCCAGCTCGATTACACAGCTAACCGGGCCACACTGTATTTACCATCTGAGCCGACAGAAGTCGGCCTTTACACACCTAAACCTGGCTCTCTTAAACCAGCTTCTCTTCGGGGACCGGCTCCGCACCCGCCATCTGCTGACGGCGCTCGATAATCATGGTTTGCGGTGTGGAGAGCAGAATACCCTCTTTACGCAGACGCGTCAGAATATCGAACAGCAGATCGCTCTTCGCCCCTGCGATCTGGCGCTGACCCGCCACGTTACCGGTGACGCTCAGTATAATTCCCTGCTGAGTCAGATCTTTAAACGAAACGGATGGCTCTGGCGTCTCCAGAATGCGTTCATTTTCGTTGTAGACCTCCAGCAGGATATCGCGCACTTTCGCCGGATCGATGTCGAGCGGGAACGTCAGCGTAATCGTGACCACCCCCTGCGCATTACCCATGGTGGCATTTCGCACGTTCTGCGAGATAAACTGCGAGTTCGGCACAATCACCGTGGATTTATCGCCCAGCTGGATCTCGGTAGCGCGCACGTTAATCCGGCGGATATCCCCTTCGATACCGCTGATGCTCACCAGATCGCCAACCTTCACTGGCCGCTCGGTCAACAGAATCAGCCCCGAAATAAAGTTCTTCACAATCTCCTGTAAGCCAAAACCGATACCTACCGACAAGGCACTGACGATCCAGGCCAGCTTATTCCACTGCAGGCCCATGATCGACAACGTCAGCAGGATAATCAGCACATAACCGATGTTGCTGAACAGCGTCACCAGCGACACCCGCATACCCACATCCATGGTGGTTTTCGGCAGAAAATCGGTGTCGAGCCAGCGGCGCACCGTTCGCAGTACATAGATGCCGACGATCAGGCAGATAATCGCATTCACCATGTGCGCCGGGACGATATTCAGGGATTCAAGTCCTTTACCGCCCCAGAACTCAATCACTTTTTGCAGCAGTTCAATCGGCGTTGAAGAGGCAAAGGTCCCGTTGACCAGCGCCAGCGCCACAACCAGCACCAGGAAGGTTTTACCGATAGCCGTCAGCAACGTAGCCGTTTGCTGCAGATGACGCTCATTGATGTTAAGCGAACTCTGAATGCGGCGACCGGTTGCGTTACTGGTCGAGAACAGGCTCTCACAGCCATCGTTAAGCAGATGACTGAGGAAGTAGAACGAACCAAACAGCAGGCCGCACCAGATCACTTCATAACTCAGGAAGCGCGCCAGCGTGACGTAACCGATGAGCAGCGACACCAGAATGGCGATGCCGGTCAGCGTCAGGCCCATCTGGATCAGTCCGACCAGCGTAGAGCGAGCCTCTGGTGGTGTGCCCGCCTGGGTCATACGGCGACGAACCCGGTTGGTGCGCATGCTGATCGCCAGCGCGGTAGTACCAATCAGCAGTGCCGTCAGCCCGTTGGCAAAAATGGTGGTATTCAGGCTGGTGCCGACGCTGTAGTTAAACGCTTCGACCGTCTGGAAGATAAAGACCAGCACGGCGGTAATCGGTGGAAACGGTTTTAACGCCATCGCCACTTCATTGGAGATGGTCGGTAAACGCCAGCTGGGTCGACGGGTAGAGAGGAAAGCGCGTCCCAGTCCGGCAATCAGGCCACAAAAGACACTGAGCCGAACCAGTTGATCCACAAAGTCCTGAACGTTTTCAGAAACCTCATCACGGCGGGTAAAGGCCAGGGCGATAAAGTTAAAGGTGAGGACGACAGCCACCAGGGTGGTCAGGGCTATCGCTGCCGCCAGAAAACTGCGGCGCAGCTTCCCTTCCGGCAGTTTGTGAATGCTGATCCAGGCCAGAAACTCTTCGCTGTAACGACGGCCAGCCGTCATCACCAGCATCGCAGCCAGCAGCCAGAAAACACTACCCACGCGCCAGCCCGGCTCCCATGAGAGTGCCGCGGTGTCCTGCAACTCCTGCAGGAATTCACCGATTTTCTCGCCATCCAGATCCTGACTATTGAGCAGCGGTGACCAGAAGCGCGGCCCCAGAATGGTGCCGGAGTTCAGCGCCAGCTGGCTTTTCAGCTGATCGCGGCGCAGGTTAACAATCTGCGAGGAGAGCATCAGCGCGCCATTTTTAATGCCTTCGGCCTGTTTGATCTGGTCGTCGAGTTTGCTTTTCTGACTCTCCAGCGCGTTACGCTTGCGCGTGACTTCCGACGTCTCTTTTACGCCGCTGTCGGCTTTAGGTGCCGGCCCCAGAACCTGCAACTGGGCTTCCAGTTGCTGGCGATCGGGGAGCAGCGCCTGGCCCAGCGTGTCGGCACTGCCTGAGAGCTCAAGCGCCATTTCATTCAGCTGAGTCAGCTTGTTTTCGCCAGCATCAACGGAGACCTGACTTTTGATTTTATCGAGGATCTTCTGCATTTTCGGCAGTTCAACCGCAGCATTCAGCTTCGGCGGAGCATCCTGTTCCTGAGCAGCAGTGGCCTTATCATCCGCGGCCAGCGTCAGCGCCGGGGCAAACGCCACCAGCGCCAGCATTAACAATGCAAAAAAGGATCGTAGCTTAAACATATGAGTAAGATTCCGGCAGCTTAAATCAGGCGATCGTCCCTCGCCAGTCGCGCGTAGTGTAGGGCTTTGCAAGGGATGGCAATATAGGAATAACGGGCATTTTTCGGGCTAATTCGGTGCAGACAGAAGCGTGAAAATCGCTGTACGCCTCTGCCTGCATCATCCCGGATACCCGCTCAGCCTGCAGGTAATGCCAGTGTCCGCAGCGCGCAACACCGGCTGTTTTCTACTCAACGTCGGCGCTGCTGGCCCCATTACTGGCAACCTGGCCCGACTTCTGTTTTTTATAGGCCAGTGCGGCAGCCGGCACCGGCGCCGCTTTACCGGTCTCAATCCAGCTGCGCAGACGGTTAGCGTCGGCGAAGTGGGTATATTTGCCAAAGGCATCCAGCACCACCAGCGCCACCGGACGATTATTAATCATGGTGCGCATCACCAGGCAGTGGCCAGCCTCATCGGTGTAACCGGTTTTGGTTAGCTGAATATGCCAGTCATCTTTATAGACCAGATGGTTGGTGTTGCGGAACGGCAGCGCATAGCTCGGATGGGCAAACACCGCCGTCTCCTCTTTAGTGGTGCTGAGCGCACCAAGCAGCGGATATTCCCGCGTCGCTTTGAGTAGTTTAACCAGATCCTGCGCGCTGGAGACGTTTTGCGTCGACAGGCCGGTTGGCTCCACGTAGCGGGTCTGTTTCATGCCCAGTGACCGCGCTTTCGCGTTCATCGCCCGGATAAAGGCGTTATAGCCGCCCGGATAAGCATGAGCCAGGCTGGCGGCGGCGCGGTTTTCTGAGGACATCAGCGCCAGCAGCAGCATATTCCGGCGGCTGATCTGGCTGTTGAGCTTAACGCGTGAGAATACACCCCGCATTTCCGGCGTCTGGCTGACATCGACGGTTATCATCTCGTTCATCGGCAGATGCGCATCCAGCACCACCATAGCAGTCATCAGCTTGGTGATGGAGGCAATGGGCCTGACCCGATCAGGGTGGCTTGAAAACAGCACTTTATTGGTCGTGAGATCGACAATCATCGCACTGCCAGAGGCGATCTGCGGCTGAGCAATCGGCGCCAGTTGCGACAGCGACGTCGTCGCCTGCGCCGGAAGTGAAACAATCTGCCCTGAAACGAGCAGCGCCAGCGAAAGCAGGGTAGAACGAATTTTTGCAGGCATCGTAGAAAAAACCCGGTTATGAATATGTACTGTGTCAGACCGACACAGGCCGCCCGCTTCAGTGAGGTCGGAGCGCGGGCTGGCGGCGATATCATACCCGTAAGGTTAAGAAATTTCCTGGTGAGAGTGTTTCCGGGCGTAAAAAGAGAACTGCCGCCAGAGCGGCGGCAGCGGTCGGTCAGAACAGATGCGGTCCATATCCCCACAGCACCACGGTTAATGCCAGTAATACTTCAAATACCAGCACGCCGATGGCCAGCGTTGAACCGGAAAAACGCAGACTCTCTTCGCGGTCGATATTAAGAAACAGTGGAATACCGATATAGAGCAGATAGCCGGTGTAGAGCAGCGCCAGGGCGCCCGCCAGCACGCAGAGCCAGACCAGCGGATAGAGTGCCACCAGCCCGCTGAGAAACAGCGGCGTGGCCACATAGCCCGCAAACACCGTACAGCGCTGTACGCCGGGGCGCTGCGGATAATCACGTGCCATCCAGTGAATCACGCGTCCCATTACCGCGACGCCACCCAGAATAATCAGATAGAACAGAATGCCAAGCCCAATCCCGGTCAACAGGTTGAGTTGCACATATTGCCCCTCTCCCAGATTCCAGCCCAGCTGAGTTGTGCCGATAAAGGCGCAGATCACCGGAATCGCCGCCATCAGCAGAACATGGTGGGTGTAATGGTGCGATACGCTCTCATTCTCTTGCTTGATATGACGCATTTCCTGATTCGGATGCGCCAGCAGACCCCAGACATGATTCATAGATTCACTCCTCTGATGCAGTGGGCCGCCCGATGATGCATCCGTCTTTGGGGGCAGCGTCCTCTCAAGTATAAACGGCAGCGAAACTTTCGTGGTGATCGGACAGAAAAACAGCATAAATAAACGGACCCATGAGGCACGGGCGGAAGCGAAGCCAAATCGCGTATAGACTGGAAGAAACAGTCACTGAACAGGGAGGGTCATTTTGCATCTGGATATCAACGCATTAATTACGCAGTACGGTTATCTGGCACTTTTTATTGGCTGTATCGCCGAGGGGGAAACATTTACGTTGCTGGGCGGCGTCGCCGCGCATGAGGGGCTGCTGCATTACGTGGGAGTGGTGCTGGCCGCGATGGGTGGCGGTATTGTCGGCGATCAACTGCTCTACTGGGTCGGTCGCCGCTGGGGCACGCAGATCCTGCGCCGCTTTAAAAAGCATCAGGATAAAGTGGTCAAGGCGAACCGCCTGATTAAACGCCGTCCCAGCCTGTTTGTGATTGGCGTGCGCTTTATGTATGGCTTTCGACTGATTGGCCCAATAATCATCGGGGCCAGCCGCCTCAATCCGATGAAATTTTTTATTCTTAACGTCATCGGGGCGGCCATCTGGGCGCTGATCTTTGTCACCCTGGGCTATTTCGCGGGCGGCATCATCGCGCCATGGCTGCATAAACTCGACCAGCATCTGAAGCATCTGCTGTGGCTGGTCGGCGCAGTGGTATTCGCCTTTGCGCTGCGCTGGGTGATTCGCCGCTGGCACAATCGTCGTGCCGATCAGGAATAAATGAACCACGGATTCGCCAGCAGACGCCACCCGCTATGAGAGTGAGCTGACCGGTGGTAAGGGTCGCCGACGCTGAGCAGCGCCAGGCGACCCTGCTGGCGATTTCCCATGTCTCACCCGCCCTCACCCCTTCCCTGCCTCATTCAACCGTACGTTAACCATCTGTGCCCAAACGAAGCCGCATCAGATGGCTCAGCTATAGTTAGGATGGACACTGACAGGGAGATGAGGATGAGTAAGGTAAAACGTAAGATTGAAGACCATGGCGTGATCGGAGATTTGCGCACCTGCGCACTGGTCGCGAATGATGGCACCATTGATTATCTCTGCTGGCCGGAACTCGACAGCCCGTCGGTCTTTGCCGCCCTGCTCGACAGCGATGATGCCGGGCTTTTCTCCCTGGCCCCTGACTGGCCCAATGCGCGACGTCAGCAGCTCTACCTGCCCGATACCAACATCCTGCAGACCCGCTGGCTGGATGATGAAGGCGTGGCGGAGATCACCGACTACATGCCGATTTGTGATGACAAGGACAAGCTGCCGCGTCTGATCCGGCGGGTCAAAATGGTTCGCGGCAGCGCGACCTTTAGCCTGCGCTGTTCACCGCGTCACGACTATGCCCGGGCGCAGACCCGCGCAGAGGCGCACAACGGCTGTATCGATTTTCATGCCGAGGGCCAGCCGTCGCTGCGCCTCGCCGCCAGCGTGGCGATGACGCTGGAAGATGAAAGTGCTACCGCCCTCTTCACGTTACAACCCGGTGAACATGCGCAGTTTGAATTTGGCAGCGTGGATGATGCGCATATCGAAGCGCTGACCACCGAACACTGCTTTGAAGAGACGCTGAACTACTGGCGACGCTGGAGCGCCCACAGTAACTATCAGGGACGCTGGCGCGAAATGGTGCAGCGTTCGGCGCTGGTCCTCAAACTGCTGACCTCACATCAGCACGGCTCTATTGCGGCAGCAGCGACCTTTGGCCTGCCCGAAGAGCTGGGCGGTGAACGCAACTGGGACTATCGCGCCTCCTGGATCCGTGACGCCTCGTTCAGCATGTATGCCCTGATGCGGCTGGGCTATATCGATGAAGCCAAACACTTTACCCACTGGGTTGGTCGCTGCGTTGAAAACAGCCATCACGATGAGATGCGCCTGCAGGTCATGTACCGGCTGGACAGCGGCACCGAACTGCACGAGATGGAGCTGCTGAATCTCTCCGGCTATGCCGACTCCCGTCCGGTGCGCATCGGCAATGACGCCTGGCAGCAGACACAGCTCGACATCTATGGCGAGCTGATGGATGCGGTCTATCTGGCCAATAAATATGGTGAGGCGATCTCCCAGCGCGGCTGGGAACATGTCGTCAAAATGATCGACTGGCTGTGTGATAACTGGGATCAGCCCGATGCCGGTATCTGGGAGATGCGCGGTGAACCGGAACATTTCCTGCACTCGCGTCTGATGTGCTGGGTGGCGATGGATCGCGCGCTGCGTCTGGGCATGAAGCGATCGCTGCCGATGCCTTATGAACGCTGGGATCGGGCGCGCCGGGAGATCCGCGAAGATATCTGGGCTAACTTCTGGAACAGTGAGCGGGGTCACTTCTCTTCGACCCGTCATGGCGAACATCTCGACGCCTCAATGCTGCTGATGCCGCTGGTGCGTTTTGTGGGAGCCACCGACCCGGACTGGATTGCCACGCTGGATGCGATCAAAACCAATCTGGTCAGCGACGGTATGGTGCGCCGTTACAATACGCATGAGACGCCCGCCGATGGCCTGAAAGGCTCAGAAGGGTCGTTCGGAGCCTGCTCCTTCTGGTATGTCGAGTGTCTGGCGCGCGCGGGCCGGATTCAGGAAGCGCATTTTGAATTTGAAAAGTTGCTGAGCTACGCCAATCCACTGGGCCTCTACGCGGAGGAGTTTGACAGCCACGGCCATGCGCTGGGCAACACGCCGCAGGCGCTGACCCATCTGGCGTTAATCAGTGCCGCCTTTTTCCTGAACCGCAAACTCAGCGGCGAACAAACGCAGTGGCAACCTTAGTCAGGCATAACCCCGGAAAGCCCCATTTTTAGCGCCCTGCTTTACGGAAATGCGCTAACATCCGCGGTGAATTTACGTAAAGTATTGCAGGCAGGTTAAAATCCCGATTCACAACGTCAGATTAATGAACATATAATGCGCAGCAGGTCACATTGGCCAGCATGAATTCGACACACTGAACAGCCTGAAATATGGCGATAAAGAATTGTAAAATATGAAAATCATTCGCGCTTTCGCTTCAATCGCACTGGCTCTGGCGGCCTTCAGCCAGTCAGCCTTTGCTGTGGTTTACCCGTTACCGCCGGCCAACAGTCGTCTGATCGGCGAAAATATCGAAATTACTGTCCCTGAAGACAGCAAACTGCCGCTGGAAGCTTTTGCGGCGCAGTACCAGATGGGCCTCAGCAATATGCTGGAAGCCAATCCGGGCGTTGACGTTTATCTGCCTAAGGCTGGCAGCAAAATGATCATCCCACAGCAGCTGATCCTGCCAGACGCACCGCGTGAAGGCATTGTGATTAACAGCGCGGAGATGCGTCTTTACTACTATCCGAAAGGCAGCAAAACCGTGGTGGTGTTGCCTATTGGTATCGGTGAACTGGGTAAAGATACCCCGATTAACTGGACCACAGCGGTAGAACGTAAAAAAGATGGCCCGACCTGGACGCCAACCAAAGGCATGCATGCGGATTACGCGGCGCGCGGTGAAACCCTGCCAGCGGTCTTCCCGCCAGGCCCGGATAACCCGATGGGCCTGTATGCGCTCTATATCGGTCGTCTCTATGCGATTCACGGCACCAACGCCAACTTCGGTATCGGCCTGCGCGTGAGCCATGGTTGTGTGCGTCTGCGCGCTGACGATATTAAATGGCTGTATCAGAACGTGCCGGTCGGCACGCGCGTACAGTTTGTTGATCAGCCGGTAAAAGCGACCGTGGAGCCAGACGGTTCACGGTATGTAGAAGTGCATAACCCGCTGTCGACCACCGAAGAGCAGTTCAACTCGCGTGAGCTGGTGCCGATTACGCTGAATCAGGCGGTGAGCAAAGTTCTGGTTGGTGCCAGCGTCAATCAGGATCAGGTTAATGGCGCGATTCAGGGCCGTACCGGTATGCCAGTAAAAGTGAACGGCGTGGAGAACAACATCCAGACTGCGCCAGTTCCGATGCCGGAAAACCCGCAGGCTGTGCCACAGGAAGAGCCAATGACGCCAGTCACCCCTCAGGGTGCAAACAGTGATGCCGCGCAGCCACAGCAGCCGGCCACTGAGCCAGCCGCACCGGCCGCTCCGGTAACACCAGCAGCCCCTGCAGCCGCGGCCAATACCAGCTCGTAATTGCCGCCCTGCTTTCAGAAGCCAGCGCCTGTCGCTGGCTTTTTTATTGCCTGCGTTTCCGCGTTTTTCCCCGCACTCCGCTCAGAATGCCCCGTCCGACGATCATTAATCTGTCATATAAAGCGCGTATCACACTGCGTTGACCCGGTGCAAATCAGCATCCGGCATCAGCCACCAGAGGTACACCATGAGCGAAAACAGTCTCTCCTCCTCATCAGCCCGAGGTCGCCCCGATTTCAACGGCAAAAATAGCCGTTTCAGTAAACCGCTGTTCTTTATTCTGCTGGTTGCCGGACTGGCGTTCGCTGGCCTCAATCTGGTCAGCGATGTTGAAGAGACCAATATGCCGGTCACCAGCTATCTGCCGTTCTTTCTGCTGGGGCTGGCACTGCTGATTGCGCTCGGCTTTGAGTTCGTGAATGGCTTTCACGATACCGCCAATGCCGTGGCGACCGTGATCTACACCCATTCGCTGACGCCCGGCGTCGCGGTGGTCTGGTCCGGTTTCTGTAACTTTCTGGGTGTGCTGCTCTCCAGCGGCGTGGTGGCGTTTGGCATTATCTCACTGCTGCCGGTGGAGTTGATCCTGCAGGCCAGCAGCGGCAGCGGGTTTGCCATGGTCTATGCGCTGCTCTTCTCAGCGATTATCTGGAACCTGGGCACCTGGTATTTAGGGCTGCCGTCGTCGTCGTCCCATACGCTGATCGGATCGATCATCGGCGTCGGCGTTGCCAATGCGATGCTGCACGGACGCAGCGGTCTGAGCGGGGTTGACTGGGATCAGGCACTGAAGGTCGGCTATGCACTGCTGCTGTCGCCGGTGGTCGGCTTTGTCTGCGCCGGGATGCTGCTGTGGGTGATGAAACTGTTTATCCGCAATCGCCAGCTTTATCAGGCGCCGGAAAGCAATCAGCCGCCACCGGTCTGGATCCGCGGCCTGCTGATCCTGACCTGTACCGGCGTGTCGTTTGCGCACGGCTCCAACGATGGTCAGAAAGGGATGGGGCTGATTATGCTGATCCTGGTGGGCACCATGCCGATCGCCTACGCCCTGAATCGATCGCTGCCACCCGATCAGATCCCGCGCGTCGCGGCGCTGAACGAAGTGACCGCCCATCAACTGCTGCAACTGCAACCCGCTTCGGCGAACCCTCCTCCGGCCCGTGAGGTACTGACCGGCTTTGTTGGCAGCAACAGCATGAATCCCGACGTGCTGCCCGCGCTGGCGATGACGCTGCGCGAAGTCGGCGATGAGATTCGTCGTTACGGTTCAATGGAAAACATTCCAGCTCAGGCGGTGACCAATACCCGCAACCAGATGTATCTGGCGTCAGAATCGATCAAGCATCTGCAGAGCGCCGAGGTCAGACTGCCGCAGGAGACGGAACGCAACCTTAAGGCAGTGAAAACGGAACTCGACAGCGCCACCCGTTTTATTCCGATGTGGGTGAAAGTGGTGGTGGCGATTGCGCTGGGACTGGGCACCATGGTCGGCTGGCGCCGGATTGTGGTCACAGTGGGAGAACGGATCGGTAAAACCCATCTGAGCTATGCTCAGGGCGCCAGCGCCGAACTGGTGGCGATGATGACCATTGGCGCGGCAGACGGTTTCGGTTTACCGGTTTCTACCACCCACGTGCTCTCATCCGGCGTGGCGGGCACCATGGCGGCGAATCGTTCCGGCTTGCAGCTCTCGACGCTGCGTAACCTGGCCGTCGCCTGGATTTTAACGCTGCCGGTTTCTGTTCTGCTCTCTGCCCTGCTCTACTGGGCGTTCAGCCATTTTTAACGGTCTGCGGCTTATCGTCATTCAGGCGATAAGCCGCTGCTGCCAGTAAAGCCGCAGGGTAATCAGCAGCGCTCCCAGCACCATCAACGCCGCCGCCAGATAGACTGACTGCATCCCCCAGTGACCGATAAGCAATCCCGCCACCGGGCCGGTTAAACCCAGGCCCAGATCGAGAAAAGCGGAATAGGTGCCCAGCGCAGAGCCCTGATCCTGGCGCTCAACCCGTTTAACCGCCTCAACGCCCAGCGCCGGAAAGACCAGCGAAAATCCGCTGCCGGTGAGGAATGCGCCCGCCCCTACCAGCCAGGCGCTGTCCGCCTGCCAGATAATCAGCAGTCCCAGGCACTCCAGCAGGAAAGAGAAGAGCGACACACGCAGCCCGCCGAAACGGGTAATAAAGCGACCAAACCCCAGACGCACCAGCACAAAACCCAGGCTGAACAGCGTCAGCGCATAGGCCGCGCCCTGCCAGTCACGGCTGGCAAAATAGAGGGTGATAAAGGTGGCGATAACGCCAAAACCGATGGTGCCGAAGCCCAGCGCCAGGCCATAAAGCCAGACGCGCGAAAAGACGCGGTGAAACGGAATGCGCTCGCCCACACTGACCGTCACCGCCGGTTTGCGACTGGCCATCAGATAGCCCGCCACGCCCATCAGCGCAATCAGCCCGGCAAATCCACTCATACCAAATTCACTGTTCAGCAGCACACCCAGCGGTGCACCGACGGCCATTGCCAGATAGGTCGCAACACCGTTCCAGGAGATCACGCGCGCGGTCTGCATTGGCCCGACGATGTTCATACCCCACAGGGTAGAGCCGGTGCTGCTGAAGCTTTCACCTACGCCGAGAAACAGCCGCCCGATGGCCAGCAGCGCCAGACTCAGCCACGGCCAGCCGCTCAGCAGTGCGGCCACGATAGTCAGCACCCCGCTCATGCCGCAGCAGAGCAGTCCCAGCATCACCACCCGCTTTGGCCCAAGGCGATCGGCCAGACGGCCCGACTGCGGACGGCTGAGCAGCGTCGCAAAATATTGAATGCTGATAATCAGTCCGGCGATAAAGGAGCTGAAGCCAAGATGATTTTTGACGAAGCCTGGCAGCACGGCCAGCGGCAGTCCGACAGAGAGATAGCAGAAGAAGGTGAAGATAATAACAGAGAGGATTCGTTTGTTGAGCTGGCTGTTGCTCAACACAGCGGAGTCAGACATAGCAGGCAAGGGGTCCAGGAAATTTTTCCCACTATACCGTCAGGCCGCTAAGGGGTCGCCTGATTTTTTATCACAAACCATGAACATGTGCGTGACGATCAATCGCCTGTGCAATGTCGCCCGACGATTTTAACGCACGGATTTCGCTGAATAAGCCATCGGCTTCGCCATAGGCTTTGCGCAGATAACCGAGCCACTGTTTGATACGCGCCACGTGATAGAGGCCGGTATCGCCCTGCTTTTCCAGCCGGCTGTATTTCTGTAATAACCGCACCACATCAGGCCAGGCCATCGGCGGCTCGTTATATTTCACTACCCGGCTCAGGTTGGGGATGTTCAGTGCGCCACGGCCAATCATCACCGCATCGCAGCCGGTTACCGCCATACAGTGTTGCGCGCTTTGCCAGTCCCAGATTTCGCCATTAGCAATCACCGGAATGCGCAGCCGCTGACGAATGTCGCCAATCGCCTGCCAGTTGATCGCCTCTGCGCGATAGCCCTCTTCTTTAGTCCGCCCATGCACCGCCAGCTCGCTGGCACCGGCCTGTTGCACCGCATCGGCAATCTCCAGACTGCGGGCGCTGGAGTCCCAGCCGAGCCGCACTTTCACCGTTACCGGCAAATCTGCAGGCACCGCTTCACGCATCGCTTTCGCGCCGCGATAGATCAGATCGGGATCTTTAAGAAGAGTTGCGCCGCCTCCGCTGCCGTTGACCAGTTTAGAAGGACAACCACAGTTGAGATCCACACCCCATGAGCCCAGCTCCACCGCACGTGCGGCGTTCTCGGCTAACCATTCGGGATGCTGCCCCAGCAGCTGCATACGCACCCGCGTGCCGGAAGGCGTGCGGCTGGCGTTATGCAGTTCGGGGCAGAGACGGTAGAAAGATTTTACCGGCAGCAGTTGATCGACCACGCGCAAAAACTCAGTGATGCAGAGATCGTAGTCGTTCACTTCCGATAACAGCTGGCGCACCAGTGAATCCAGCACGCCCTCCATCGGTGCCAGTAAAACCCTCATACTCAGACGTTTCCGGTACGCTTCGCTGCTGCCGGACGACGCGGACGGGCTGCGGGCCTATCGCCCTGAGGAGCGGCCTGGCTCTGACGACGCGCCTGAGGACGCTTTTCGCCGGATGAAGATGAGCGCGATGCGCCTGCACCCTGTCCGCCCTGGCTGCGACCACGGCCGCCGCCACCGCCACCTGCACCACCGCGAGACTGCTGCTGACGACCGTTGATGATCGGCTCCGCTTTGATGCTCGGATCGGGTTCATAACCTTCAACGGCCAGACGCGGGATTTCACGCTTCAGCAGACGTTCGATATCACGCAGCAGTTTATGCTCATCGACGCAGACCAGTGACAGTGCGACACCGGTCGCCGCCGCACGGCCGGTACGGCCAATACGGTGAACGTAATCTTCGGCGACGTTAGGCAGCTCATAGTTCACGACGTGTGGCAGCTCTTCGATATCCAGGCCACGGGCCGCGATATCGGTGGCAACCAGGACGCGAATTCCGCCTGACTTAAAGTCGGCCAGCGCGCGGGTACGTGCACCCTGGCTCTTGTTGCCATGGATCGCGGCGGCGGAGATGCCATCTTTGCCCAGCTGCTCGGCAAGATGGTTCGCGCCGTGTTTGGTACGGGTAAAGACCAGCACCTGCTGCCAGTTGCCTTCGCCAATCAGCTGCGACAACAATTCACGCTTACGCTTCTTATCAACGAAAGCCACCTGCTGCGCGACCTGCTCGGAGGCGGTGTTGCGGCGAGCCACTTCAATCATTTCCGGGTTGGTCAGCAGTTTCTCAGCCAGGCCTTTGATCTCATCAGAGAAGGTGGCAGAGAACAGCAGGTTCTGACGTTTAGCCGGCAGACGCGCCAGTACGCGACGGATGTCGTGGATAAAGCCCATATCCAGCATACGGTCCGCTTCATCCAGCACCAGAATTTCGACCTGTGACAGGTCAACCGCATTCTGTTGTGCCAGATCCAGCAGGCGTCCAGGCGTTGCCACCAGGATATCGACGCCGCCACGCAGTTTTACCATCTGTGGATTGATGCTGACGCCACCAAACACCACCATGGAACGCAGCGAGAGATATTTGCTGTAGTCGCTGACGTTTTCGCCAACCTGCGCCGCGAGTTCACGGGTTGGGGTCAGGATCAGGGCGCGCACCGGGCGACGACCGCGGATGGGCGTGGCAGAGGCAGAGAGTTTTTGTAACATCGGTAAGGTAAAGCCGGCTGTTTTGCCGGTGCCGGTCTGGGCGCTCGCCAGCAGATCGCGGCCTGCCAGCACAACAGGAATCGCCTGGCGCTGGATAGGTGTGGGTTCGCTGTAGCCTTGTTCGGCGACCGCGCGCAAAATATCGGCACTCAGGCCGAGAGAGTCAAAAGACATTAAGTGATTTACTCCGGTCCGCTCTGACCGTGATTCACGGTGTAGTTTTCAGAGGGATAGTGACGCCAGCCAGGGCTGACGCGTGAAAAGGGCGCAAACTACGATGCGTAAGCGGGCGAGTGTAACAGCTTTGAGAGCAGTGTGCGAGATAGCTCACATTTCCTGACACAACTTAACCGCCTGAAAACAGGAAGGCCACCTTCCGGTGGCCTTCAACTTAACTACGTTTGTTTTCGATTCGTCGCGGTGGCTCTTTCACCAGCAGCGAGACCAGCGCCGGACCCAGCAACATCACTACGCCGAGACACGCCAGCAGCAGGTTGTTGTGGTAAATCCGCGACACCAGGAACAGTGTCATCATGGCGGCGCCAAAGTAGTAAGTGGTGGTCGCTTCTTCAAGATAATCGCCGAGAGTACGTAAACGGGCAATGCGCTGTGTCACCAGCATGGCAACAAAAACCAGTGCGTACATCGCCACCAGCGTACTGCAGACATCAACCAGCGCTTTGTGCTTCCAGCCCCAGATCAGTGCAGCGATCACCAGCAGATGCATAGCAATATGCAACAACGTTTGACCCGTGATAATTTGAATACGATTAGACCATTTCATTCAGTTCTCCTGGCAGACCCAACAGGTCGCCCAAGTGCTACCGGCACAAGCCGGAAACGATTTCCTCAATGTAAAACAATTTTCGGATAACGCCCTAATTTTCGCCCTCTTTCACCACCCATTTGTGACAAAGACTACACTTTGATTCTATTGATGATGAAAAGGAGTGCGTCGCGAGTATGCCACAAAACAAGCAAGGATTTTCAATAAAAGTCCTGACGATCAATACACATAAGGGTTTCGCCCCTTTCAATCGCCGCTTCATCCTGCCCGAATTACGCGACGCCGTTCGCGCAACGGAGGCGGATGTGGTCTTTCTGCAGGAGGTGATGGGCACGCATGCCATCCACTCCCTTAACCATGAGGAGTGGCCCGATTCTCCTCATTATGAGTTTCTGGCCGACACCATATGGAACGATTTCGCCTATGGGCGTAATGCGGTCTATCCGGAGGGGCATCACGGCAATGCGGTGCTGTCTCGCTTCCCAATCGCCGACTATGAGAACCGGGATATCTCGGTGGCGGGCAGTGAAAATCGCGGCATGCTGCACTGCCAGATCGCCCTGCCCGAGCCGCACGGCACGCTGCATGTCATCTGCGTTCATCTGGGTCTGAAAGTGGCCCATCGTCACGCGCAGATGAAGAAAATATGTGAAATGGTTAACTCACTGCCGCCCGACGCGCCGGTGGTGGTGGCGGGCGATTTCAACGACTGGCAGCGACGCGCTAACTCCATTCTGAAACATGGCGCAGGCCTGAAAGAGGTATTCAGTATGAAAACCGGACGCCCGGCGCGCACCTTCCCGGCGCGCTTCCCGATCCTGCGGCTCGACCGCATCTATGTCCGCAACGCCACCGTCAGTCATCCGTGGGCGCTGCCGCGCAAGCCCTGGTCCCATCTTTCCGACCATGCGCCGCTGGCGGTGGAGATTCACCTATGAATTTTAGCTGGCAGGAAGGCAACCGGCTGCTGTTGCTGGAAAATGGCGAAGCGTTTTTCCCGCGGGTCTTTGGCGCCATTCAGCGGGCGGAACGTACGGTATTAATCGAAACCTTTATTCTGTTTGAGGATGACGTGGGCAACGCCCTGCACCGCGAACTGCTGGCGGCAGCCCAGCGCGGCGTGCGGGTCGAAGTGATGGTCGATGGTTATGGCTCTGCCGAACTCTCCGACAAATTTGTTAACAGCCTGACCAGCGCTGGCGTGCGTTTCATCTATTACGATCCGCGTCCGCTGGTGATGGGGATGCGCACCAACGTTTTCCGCCGCCTGCACCGCAAAACCGTGGTGGTGGATGACGTGGTGGCCTTTGTGGGCGGCATTAACTTCTCGGCCGAGCACAACACCGATTATGGCCCGGAAGCCAAACAGGATTATGCGGTGCAGGTCAAAGGCCCGGTGGTGGGCGACATCGCCCGCTATCTGCAACAGGCGATTGGCAGCGAACAGAATACCCGCCGCTGGTGGGGATCGCGCTCTCATCGTCCGGCGGTCAACGCCACGCCCGGCGATGCTCAGGTGCTCTATGTTTATCGCGATAACGACGAGCATCGCGACGACATCGAAGTCCACTACCTGGAGATGCTGCGCGAGGCGAAGCGGGATGTGATTATCGCCAACGCCTACTTCTTCCCGGGTTACCGGCTGCTGCGTGAGATGCGCAACGCCGCGCAGCGTGGCGTCCGGGTACGACTGATTGTGCAGGGCGAACCGGATATGCCGATTGTGAAAGTGGGCGCGGAGCTGCTCTACAACTATCTGGTCGATGGCGGCGTCGAAGTCTACGAATATATCCGTCGCCCGCTGCACGGCAAGATCGCGGTAAAAGACGACTACTGGGCCACCGTCGGCTCCAGCAATCTCGATCCGCTCAGCCTGTCACTTAACCTTGAAGCCAATCTGATCATCCACGACAGGCCGTTTAACCAGACGCTGCGCGATAACCTGGAAGCGCTGCTGGCCAACGATTGCCAGCGCGTGCAGGAAGATCGCTTACCGCCGCGCAACTGGTGGCAACTGAGTAAAAGCGTGGTGGTATTCCACTTCCTGCGCCATTTCCCGGCCATCGCTGGCTGGCTGCCGGCGCATACGCCGCTGCTGGCCCAGGTGGGTGAGCCGGTACAGCCTGAAATGGAGACGCAGGATCGCGTTGAAACTGATAACCCGGGAGCAAAATCCTGATGGCAAAAAAACATCCACGCTGGCAACTGGCGAAAAAAATTCTCACCGTACTCTTTTTCATCGCGGTGGTGGTTCTGCTGGTGGTCTACGCCCGCAAAGTGAACTGGGAAGATGTTTATGACGTCATCGTTAACTACAACCGCTTTGTGGTACTGACCGCCGCCGGACTGGTGGTGCTGAGTTACCTGGTGTATGGCTGCTATGACCTGATTGGACGCGCCTACTGCGGCCATAAGCTGGCGAAGCGGCAGGTGATGCTGGTGTCGTTTATCTGTTACGCCTTCAACCTGACGCTGAGCACCTGGGTAGGTGGCGTCGCGATGCGCTATCGGCTCTATTCACGGTTAGGGCTGGATAGCGGCACCATTACCCGCATCTTCTCTCTGAGCATCGCCACTAACTGGCTGGGTTATATTCTGCTGGCGGGCGTGGTATTCAGTGCGGGCATGGTGTCGATCCCCAGTGGCTGGTTTATTGGTGAAACCACCCTGCGGCTGATTGGTGGCGCTCTGCTAGTGCTGGTGGCGGTCTACCTCTGGGCCTGTGCCTTCTCAAAGCAGCGTCGCTGGACGGTAAAAGGCCAGACGCTGCAGCTGCCCTCGCTGCGCATGGCGCTGCTGCAGTTTGCGGTTTCCTGTGCCAACTGGATGGTGATGGGGGCGATTATCTGGCTGCTGCTGGGACGAGACGTCGGTTATCCGATGGTGCTGGGCGTGCTGCTGATCAGCAGTATTGCCGGTGTAATTATTCATATTCCGGCGGGCATTGGCGTACTGGAAGCGGTCTTCCTGGCGCTGCTTAGCGGTCAGCACGCCTCGCATGGCACTATCATTGCGGCGCTGCTGGCTTATCGCGTGCTCTACTTTATCCTGCCGCTGCTGTTAGCGCTGGTGCTCTATCTGGGGCTGGAGAGTCGGGCGAAGCATCTGCGTCAGAAGAACGAGCAGAAGTTGCAGAAGTCGTAATAAAAAAGGGGAGGCGCAGACAGTGCACCTCCCCCGCTACTCCCTCAGGCTTAACGGCGGTTGCCGAAAATCCGCAGCAGCAACAGGAACAGGTTGATAAAGTCGAGATACAGCGTCAGTGCGCCCATAATCGAGTAGCGACGCAGGTTTTCCGTATCGCGGGCATCGATCTGCTCACCGATATTTTTCAGTTTCTGCGTGTCATAGGCCGTTAATCCCACAAATACCACCACCCCGATGTAGGTAATCGCCCACATCAGCGCCGGGCTTTTCAGCCAGAAGTTCACCAGCGACGCCAGCACGATGCCAATCAGCGCCATAAACAGCAGGCTGCCAAAACGGCTGAGATCGCGTTTGGTGGTATAGCCGTAGAAGCTCATCGCGCCAAACATACCCGCCGTGATAAAGAAGGTGCTGGCGATCGAGGAGTTAGTGTAAACCAGGAAGATACTCGCCATGGTCAGGCCGGTCAGCGCCGAATAGAGCATAAACAGCCCGGTTGCCACGGCCCCGCTCAGGCGATGCACCATGCCTGACAGGAAGAAGACCAGCCCCAGCTGCACGATAATCAGTCCGAAGAAGGTGATGCGGTTAGCAAACACCAGCTCCATGATCGCTGGCGTGCGCGCAGCGTACCAGGAGACAAACGCCGTCAGTAACAGACCGCAGGTCATCCAGCCATAAACCTGCGCCATATAGGCTTGTAAACCGCGAGATGCGGATTGAACAATGGAATCATTTCGTGGATATCGGTCCATGATGCACCTCTTGTTAAACGGATTAGGACCGGCTCCACACAGGGAACCGGATGAATAACCTGGTCTGGCAGGCATACGTTGTTTCTGTTTCAGCCCGTTGGGCCAGCGACAGCGCGACACAACCGCCACGGGCCCATACGGCCTTATGAGGATGCGCACAGTTCAGGGCCAGAATAACAATAAAAGTCGCCCGGAACTGGCTCTAAGTGTGGCACAGCTCAGCTCAACTGCGCCACAACATGCCGCTTAACGTTGCGACAGGCACTGCTGATAACGGCTGTCGACACGCTGCGCAAACCACGCCGTGGTGAGATTACGGGTAATTTTCGGGCTTTCCAGCTTGATGCCCGGCAGCATTTCACGCGGTAATTTTCGACCCGCCATTTTATCCGCCAGGGTAAAGACCTGTTTCCAGAGTTCGCTGTCGCTGAACGACGCTTTCTCCCCTTTCTCCAGATCGCGGCGAATGTCGCTGTTGCTCATATCGATCTGCTTCGACAGCGTGCGCACCGCCAGTTCGGTACCGCCCGCCGCATCCGATCCATAAAGAATCAGATCGCCATCCAGTGCCAGCTTCATGCCGGTGGCGCGCGACACCGCCGCCTGGAAGGCCGCATTGCGGCTGGCATACCAGCCCGCATTGTAGTCGGCAAAGCGGTAGAGCGGCTGGCTGTAGTCAGCCGGATAGCCGAGCAGGTGCATCGTCCCGAAGTAGATCCCGCCATGACGGGTAAAGACTTCACGCCGGATGGTGCCATCGATCGGCCACGGGTAGCCTTTGGCATGCGCTTCGGCAAACGCAATGCTGACCTGCATCGGCCCGCCGGTGTGGATTGGATTGAGATTACCAAACAGCGTCTGGCCCATCGGCACCATATCGATCAGGTCATCGAAAATAGCGCTCAGCTCTTTCTCACTGCGTACTTTGTCCAGCCGGGCGGCGTAGCTTTCACCGGTAGGCGATTTGATCTGCAGCGCGGTACGCACCAGGAATGCCGGAACGTGCACCTGCGCCGCACGGCGATTGATCTCGCCCCAGGCGATTTTTGGCAGACCCGGCACGGCGGCCTCGGCGCTGAAGTTGCTCTCCTGATCCGCCACGGCGATCACCGCGCAGAGGTTGCTGGCGCTGGGATCGATCTGCTGAGTGCGGAAGGTGGTGTAGATATCGTCGCTCCACGCCGCTTTATTGCTGACGTGCGACGGCAGCAGCCGCTGGATCTGCGCTTTGACATCTTCAGGCTGCCGCACCGGCGCCTCAGGGGTTTTCTTGCTGCTACAACCTGCCAGCACCAGGGCGGCGACCAGTGTCAGACGTTGCAGAATCGGGGTGGATGACATGCCTGTCCTCAGAATGAACCAAAGCTCTACTCTACCATCGCCAGAGTTTCACAGGCAGGCGAGAACTGAACTAAGGTTATCTTTTTTACCGTTAAAGGAACTTACGATGTTTAAACTCTGGCCTGTTGCGGCGTTCAGCCTGTTATTAACCGGCTGCGGCGCTAATAATACGCCTGCCCAGGTAAAATCTCCGGGCGCCCCCACCACCTCCTCGCTTAAGGTGCTGGAGACCGGCGCCAGCGTGATGCAGTCACGTCCGCCCATCGACGCCATCAACACCTATCTCGACGGATTCCATTTTTATAACGGCGATAAGAACGGTCAGATGGAGGCGCACCACTATGTCACCGTGCTGAATGACGATGTGATGCAGGCGGTGATTTACGACGGCAACACGCGCGATGCACGGCTGATGGGCGTGGAGTACATTATCAGCGAACGGCTGTTTAACACCCTGCCGCCCGAAGAAAAGAAGCTCTGGCACAGCCATCAGTATGAGGTGAAATCGGGCACGCTGATTGCACCAGGCTTACCGGAAGCCGCCGACCACGCCCTGATGAAGCGCATTGTGAACACCTACGGGAAAACCTGGCACACCTGGCACACCGATCGCGACAAAACGCTGCCGATCGGCATTCCGGCGCTGATGATGGGCTTTACGGAGGATGGTCAGATGGACTCGCGACTGCTGGCGGACCGCGATCGTCGTTTTGACGTCGACAGCAAAAAGATCCGCGCCCAGCGTGCGGATATCGTGGCGCATCCTGCCGCAGCAGGTGCCAATGCCTGGCAACAGGGCCAGGTCATTCAGCTGAAGCGCACCGCCGGCGGCGGCGAACACAGCCACGGTCAGACCGGTTTTGGTCCGGCTGAGCAGCTAAAGCAGCCTTAATCCCGCGCTAAGCGTCGTGATGTCCGGGGATGCGGGCAGCGGCGTGTCTGCGGTTAACGGCTCAGCGGGCGCAGACACTTCTGCCCGCTAAGCCGTTAATACAGCTTAGTCCCAGCGCTGAGCCGCCTGGTGGTCGCTGTCGCGGGCATCCACCCAGCGATCGCCCTGCTCTGTCGCTTCTCGCTTCCAGAACGGCGCGCGGGTTTTCAGGTAATCCATGATGAACTCTGCAGCGGAAAAGGCGCTGCCACGATGGGCACTGGTCACGCCCACCAGCACGATTTCATCGCCGGGAAACAGTTCGCCCACGCGATGGATCACCGTGACGCGCTGCAGCGGCCAGCGTTCGCGCGCCGCATCAACAATCTCCTGTAGCGCTTTTTCGGTCATGCCGGGATAGTGCTCCAGCGTCAGTGCCGCGACGTCGTTGCCCAGATTGTGGTTACGGACTTTGCCGGTAAAGGTCACTACCGCACCATCTTCATCACAGGCCGCCAGCCAGCGATACGCTTCCGCCATATCAAAGGGCGCGGGACCGACGCGAATCTGCGTTTCCATCTTAGCCTCCGGTCACGGGCGGGAAAAAGGCCACTTCATCACCGGCGTGCAGCGGATGACTCATCGGCACCAGCGTCTGATTCACCGCCGCCAGCAGCTTGCCCGACTCGAGCGCCAGCGCCCAGCGGTCATCGCGATCTGCCAGCGCACTGCGCAGCGCGGCCACATCCGGATAATCAGCACCGACCTCAAGCGATGAGGTGCCGATCAGCTCACGGACCTGGGCGAAAAACAGCACCTTAATCATGCGCGACCGCCTGGAAATCGCCGCTTTTGCCACCGCTCTTGCTGATTAACCGCAGCTGATCGATAACGATATCTTTCTGCACCGCTTTGCACATGTCGTAGATGGTGAGCGCGGCAACAGACGCGGCCGTCAGCGCTTCCATCTCCACGCCGGTTTTGCCGG
Organism: Pantoea sp. BJFS-204; assembly: GCF_049310725.1. Taxonomy (NCBI): domain Bacteria; kingdom Pseudomonadati; phylum Pseudomonadota; class Gammaproteobacteria; order Enterobacterales; family Erwiniaceae; genus Pantoea; species Pantoea sp. BJFS-204. Next base: position 410,399 of record NZ_JBMOWE010000002.1, read on the forward strand.
TCAGGCGACAGAGCGTGGTGATGCGGACCCGGCTGTGGTCCGGTTCAGCCTCCAGGTTCACTTCCACTTTGCTCAGCATCAGCGGATGACAGAGCGGAATCAGTTCCCAGGTGCGTTTCGCCGCCTGAATACCGGCGATGCGCGCGGTGGCAAAGACATCCCCTTTGTGGTGGCTGCCTTCGATAACCATCTGCAGCGTTTCTGGCTGCATTAGCACCAGCACTTCTGCCCGCGCTTCGCGCACGGTTTCCGCCTTGGCGGAGACATCCACCATGTGCGCTTCGCCCGCGGCGTTAATGTGTGTGAGTTGAGACATACTTACCGTTTCTTAAGATGTGAGACAAAATTACAGGGCACGGTGCGCGCATCAAGCTGGTCAGCGATAATGCGTTCCCAGGCGGTGCGGCAGGCACTGGTGGAGCCCGGCACGGCCAGGATCAGCGTCTGATTAGCCAGACCGGCAATCGCACGCGACTGCAATGTCGAACCGCCAATCTCTTCATAGGAGATCATCCGGAACAGTTCGCCAAATCCATCAATCTCGCGGTCGAACAGCGGCAGCAGCGCTTCCGGCGTGCTGTTTTTCAGGTTAAAGCCGGTTCCGCCATTAATAATCACGACCTGAACATCTTCACTGGCGATCCAGCGCGACACAGTGGCGCGAATACGATAGAGATTATCCGGCACGATGGCGTGATCGACCACCTCATGCCCCGCTTCGGCTGCGGCTTCGCGCAGATAGTCGCCGGAGGTATCGTCACTGGCATCGCGACGATCTGACACTGTCATCACCGCAATCTGCACTGCCTGAAATTCGCTGGCTGGTTTACCCATACTGCCTCCTGAAATTAGCCGCCAATGTAAGAGAGATTCTGTGTGATGCCGGTGTTGCCCTGATGCAGAAAGTGCGTCTGCTTTTTCTGCCCCAGACTGCTGGCGATGCGCGCCTGCAGTTCGGCTTGCTGGTCGTCTGACGCCAGCAGATCGCGCAGCGGCACACCGCCGTCACCAAACAGGCATAGGTGCAGATTACCGTGCGCCGAAACGCGCAGACGGTTGCAGCTGGCACAGAAATCTTTGGCGTAGGGCATGATCAGACCAATCTCGCCGACATAATCGGGATGGTAAAAGACCTGCGCCGGGCCGTCGCTGCGTCCGCTCTCACGACGCTGCCAACCCTGGGCGATCAGCTGATCGCGGATGACCATGCCGGAAACATGCTGATCGCGGAACAGCGTGCCGCCGTCGCCGGTCTCCATCAGTTCGATAAAGCGCAGCTGAATCGGACGGGTGCGGATCCAGTCGAGGAACGTAGCCAGATTACGGCTGTTGAGATCGCGCATCAGCACGCTGTTGACTTTGACCTGGCGAAAACCGGCGTCGAGGGCAGCATCAATACCGCTCATGACCTGATGGAATTTATCCTGACCGGTAATGGCGTGAAACTGACGGGCATCCAGGCTGTCGACGCTGACGTTGAGTGCGGTTAACCCCGCGTCACGCCACTGTTTCACGTCACGCGCCAGGCGGTAGCCATTGGTGGTTACCGCGATCTGGCGAATGGAGGCGTTTTCGCGCACCGCCGCAATGATGTCGGTGAAATCACGGCGCAGCGACGGCTCACCGCCGGTCAGCCGCACTTTTTCCGTTCCGGCAGCGGCAAAGGCCCGCGTGACGCGGCGGATTTCATCCAGCGAGAGAAAGCTTTTGTTACGAATTCCCTGCGGTTTGTAGCCGTCAGGAAGACAGTAGGTACAGCGGAAATTACAGACATCCGTGACCGACAGGCGCAGGTAATAGAACTTACGCGCGTATGCATCAGTAAATTGTGACACCAGAACACCTTTCCAGATTGGGAGATGCAGTCATTTCTTCCTGCACCCTGGCAGCTCGATGGCTACGGCCTGAACCCCCTATCCGCAGACGTAGGCATTCAGGCTTGAGTGTACGCTGACCCGTTGATCAGCGCGGTAAGCATGATGGTAGCGTGATTTTGGCCACTCTTCCATTTGCTGTTTTCGCTATATATTCTTATACATATCGAATTTTCACCGCATTTTCGCGACAGGATACGTTAAAATGCGATCCAGATTTTGACGTAAGTCATCCGCGCGGGCTTAGCGATTAGAGCCTCGCCACGCGAACGGATATTAAGGAGAAGTATGAATCGCACACTGGCCGATCTTGATCGCGTTGTGGCACTGGGAGGCGGACACGGTTTAGGCCGCGTCATGTCTGCCCTTTCCCCGCTGGGCTCGCGTCTCACCGGCATCGTCACCACCACCGACAACGGCGGATCGACCGGCCGTATTCGTCGCTCAGAAGGCGGCATCGCCTGGGGCGATATGCGTAACTGCCTTAACCAGCTGATTGCAGAACCCAGCGTCGCCTCGGCGATGTTTGAGTACCGTTTTGCCGGTAATGGCGAACTGGCCGGACACAACCTGGGTAATCTGATGCTGCGGGCGCTGGATCATCTCAGCGTTCGTCCGCTGGAAGCGATCAACATCATCCGTAACCTGCTTAAGGTTGACGCCTTTTTAATCCCGATGTCAGAGCAGCCGGTGGATCTGGTGGCGATGGATGTTGAAGGCAACATGGTTTATGGCGAAACCGCAATTGACGAGATGAAGCAGCCGCCGCAGGAGCTGATGCTGCACCCTAACGTTCAGCCAACGCGGGAAGCGCTGCAGGCGGTTGGTGAAGCGGATCTGATCCTGATTGGACCCGGCAGCTTTTACACCAGCCTGATGCCGATTCTGCTGATGGAAGAGATGGCGCAGGCCTTGCGTCGCACGCCTGCCACTATGGTGTTTATCGGCAATCTGGGCCGCGAGCTGAGTCCTGCCGCCGCCAGTCTCTCAGTGGCTGATAAGCTGCAGATGATGGAGCGTTATATCGGCAAGCGGGTGATTGATGCGCTGGTCGTCAGCCCGGCGGTGGACACCCGAGGCATTGAAAACCGGCTGATTGTCCGTGAACCGCTGGAGGCCGCAGATATCCAATATCGTCACGACCGCCAGCTGCTACGGGTGGCGCTGGAACACGCCATTCAGGGCTTTAACGGCGCTACGAGGCCGCAATAAACAGCGTTCGCAGTTCATGTAGCTGATCGCGCACGTTGGCCGCCTGTTCGAACTCCAGGTTCTGCGCATGCTGCTGCATCTGCCCTTCCAGCTCGTGGATCTTCTTCTGCAGAGCCTGCGGCGTTAACAGCTGGAAATCGGCCAGCGCCTGGGCTTCGCCAGGACGGGCGGGTTTCGCTTTGCCGCGGGTTTTCACCACGTTTTTGCCCAGTTCCAGAATATCGGTGATCTTCTTATTCAGGCCCTGCGGCACGATGCCGTTCTCTTCGTTGTGCAACTGCTGTTTCTCACGGCGGCGCTCGGTCTCTTCAATGGCGCGCGCCATCGACGGCGTGATTTTATCCCCGTAGAGAATCGCCTTACCGTTGATGTTACGCGCCGCACGGCCAATGGTCTGAATCAGCGAGCGTTCGGAGCGCAGGAAGCCCTCTTTATCCGCATCGAGAATCGCCACCAGCGACACTTCCGGCATATCCAGCCCCTCACGCAGTAAGTTAATGCCCACCAGCACATCAAACTCGCCCAGACGTAAGTCGCGGATAATCTCCATACGCTCTACCGTGTCGATATCGGAGTGCAGATAACGCACCTTCTCACCATGCTCAGACAGATATTCGGTGAGATCTTCCGCCATGCGTTTGGTCAGCACCGTCACCAGTACACGTTCGTTGATCGCCACGCGCTGACGGATTTCTGACAGCAGATCGTCGACCTGGGTACCGACCGGACGCACTTCGATGATCGGATCCAGCAGACCGGTAGGACGCACCACCTGATCGATCACTTCGTCGCCCGACTTTTCCAGCTCATATTTGCCCGGCGTCGCCGAAACATAGATGGTTTGCGGGGCCAGTGCCTCAAACTCTTCAAACTTCATCGGACGGTTATCCAGCGCCGACGGCAGGCGGAAGCCATACTCCACCAGCGTCTCTTTACGCGCCCGGTCGCCTTTATACATGCCGCCAATCTGCGGAATGGTCACGTGCGACTCATCCACCACCAGCAGGCCATCGGCGGGCAGATAGTCAAACAGCGTCGGCGGCGCTTCGCCCGGTCCGCGTGCGGAGAGGTAGCGTGAGTAGTTCTCAATGCCAGAGCAGTAGCCCAGCTCGCTCATCATCTCCAGATCAAACTGGGTACGCTGAGTAATGCGCTGCTCTTCCAGCAGCTTATTGTTCTCCAGCAGCACCCGGCGGCGGTCCGCCAGCTCAACTTTGATATCTTCCATCGCCTGCAGAATACGCTCACGCGGCGTGACGTAGTGCGTCTTGGGGTAGATGGTAAAGCGCGGCACGACCGAATCGATCTGGCCAGTCAGCGGGTCAAACAGCGACAGACGCTCAACCTCTTCGTCAAACAGCTCGACGCGCAGCGCAATATCGTCCGACTCCGCCGGGAAGATATCGATCACTTCGCCGCGCACCCGGAAGGTACCGCGCTGGAACGCCTGGTCGTTGCGGGTGTACTGCAGCTCTGACAGACGGCGCAGAATACTGCGCTGATCGATAATCATGCCGCGGGTCAGGTGCAGCATCATTTTCAGATAGAGATCGGGATCGCCCAGACCGTAGATAGCCGAAACCGACGCCACCACAATGACATCGCGCCGTTCCAGCAGCGCCTTGGTGGCCGACAGACGCATCTGTTCGATATGTTCGTTCACCGACGCATCCTTTTCGATAAAGGTGTCGGAGCTCGGCACATAGGCTTCAGGCTGGTAGTAGTCGTAGTAAGAGACGAAAAACTCGACGGCGTTATCCGGGAAAAACTCTTTCATCTCGCCATAGAGCTGGGCGGCCAGCGTCTTGTTGGGTGCCAGCACCATGGTCGGACGGTTGAGGTCGGCAATCACGTTGGCGACGGTAAACGTTTTACCGGAGCCGGTTACGCCTAATAAGGTCTGATGGGCCAGTCCATCCTCCAGCCCCTCTTCCAGGCGACGTATCGCCTCAGGCTGGTCGCCCGAAGGTTTAAAGGCGGAGTTCAATTTAAAGGCTTTGCTCATGAATGCAGTTCCTGCTGGAGAAGTCGGCGGGCAGGCACTTATTTTACTCTGCTATGGTGATTTTGCCAGAAAATAATACTGGATATAAAAACAGTATTGGTGCAATGTTAACGCCAGCAGGATGGCACCTGATGTCCCTGCAGGCTGGCAGCGTTATCGCTCAGCTTGTTGCGCAATGTTATCCCCAGGAAGGGATCTGATTTAACATTTGTCAATAGAGTGTCACAAAATTACAGTACGGTTACCTGACAGATAATTCTCAGGCTTGTTTTTTGATAAACAACTGATTTTACTGACATAAGGCTATGAGGCCAGATTCTCGTCATTATGTTACCAGGCCGCGTATTTCCTCGCTTCCAACTGGTTTTCATTACCTAATGCACAAGGTTATCCACAGGAATGGTGGATAAGTGATGGCAGCCCCGACGCCATCAGCTGTGTATAATTTTTCCCTGCCTTCTCACCACCGTGAAAATAATTTTTTTTGCGTTAAATTTCGCGTCGCCTGCTGACGGATTATTCTGCAATTTTAATCTGTCACTGGGTGCCGCACGCAAATTTTCACGCCTCATACTAAGATTCTTAATCGGACTTGCTGCCACGTTACAGTTCGTCTGCACCAGAAACAGCGCTCCAGGGCACTGCAAAAGTGCAGGCGCGTGATCACCGTGGCGAATTGATAAGTTTTTCTCACCTTTCTTCCCTGACACGAGGCGCTCCGGCAGGAAACAGGGCCGTTTTTAGATCTGGCCTGGGAATTGCAGGAGTCAGTAGCGTTAACGCGCTGAATGCGCACTGTGCTGCAATGGCGAGGCTGCCGTTGCTGATGACTTGTTTGCCAGACGACAGAGCGCGGAAGCAATCAGGCTAATGATCGGGAAGGAGAGTGTCAGATGCTGAGTTTACGTTCGGTAAATCAATTTTACGGTCAAAACCATATTCTGTGGGATGTGGACCTGGATCTGTCGCCTGGCACCTGCACCGGCATTCTGGGCCGTCCTGGCATGGGTAAAACCACGCTGGTGAACTGCATCATGGGCAGATTGCCAATTAACAGCGGCTCTATCTCCTGGAAAGAGGATGGCTCGCCGCCGGAAGATCTGCTGCTGCAACCGGCTGAACAGCGGGCGCAGATGGGGATTGGCTATGTGCCGCAGGGCCGCCATATTTTTACCCAGATGAGCGTGGAAGATAATCTGCTGATTGCCCTGCTGGCGGGTGCCAGCCAGCGCGATCGGCATCGCGCCATTCCCGAAATGGTGTTCGACCTCTTCCCGGCGCTCTACTCTCTGCGCCAGCAGCGCAGCGGCGATCTGCCGATCGATCAGCAGCAACAGCTGGCCCTGGCGCGCGCGCTGGTGCTGCAGCCCAAACTGCTGATTCTGGATGAGCCGACCGACGGGATGTCGCCGTGGCTGGAAGAAGAGATGGGCAATCTGATCCGTCGGCTTAACCTCGACTACGGGCTGACCATCCTGCTGCTGGAGCAGCGCCTGTCGCTGATCCGTCGCGTGGCGGACTATTTCCTGCTGCTGCACCGCGGCCGCAATGTGGCGCAGGGCAGCATGGAACAGCTTGATGACCACACCGTCGATAAATGGCTGACGGTGGCCTGACACTCAGCGCCTGCCCCACCGGGCGTAAGTGTTGCAGGCAGGCTGGAGACGGAGCGCGCGGAACCACCGGAGCGTGTACACATCGCGTCAGGATGGTGAGCACTGCCCGGATTCAGCATGACAAATAAAATAGCCAGGCCAGGCGGTTACTCCGGCAACGTCAGGTATTGACCACAGGACGCCTGCTGCGACGCATCAGTGAGAAACGGGATGGTGCCCAGACAGGGCGCAGGTAACCTATTTTTCAGGCTGGTGAGATACTCCTGATAGCGTTTACCCGGAGGTTCAACGGTGTTGGCGATCCAGCCCACCAGCGGCAATCCGCTTGCCCGCACCGCGTCAGCGGTGAGCATGGCGTGATTGATGCAGCCGAGCTTAATCCCTACCACCAGAATCACGGGCAGCTTTTCGCTGACCACCCAGTCCGCATAAGTGTGCGTCTCCGACAACGGGGTATACCAGCCGCCCGCGCCCTCTACCAGAATCCAGTCAGCCAGCGGTTGCAGCGCCGCCAGACCCGCCGACAGCGCCAGATGGGTGATCGGCCTGCCCTCTTCGGCGCTGACGATGTGCGGCGATGTCGGCTCAAGAAACGCCAGTGGATTGACCTGCTGATAGGTTAACGGCACGCTGCTGTAACGCTGCAGCGCCAGCGCATCGCTGTTACGGATGCCCTCTGGCGTCATCTCACAGCCTGAGGCAACCGGCTTATAGCCCGCACAGCGATAGCCCGCTGCGGCTGCCGCCTGCAGCAGCCCGCCGCTGGCCACGGTTTTACCGACCTCGGTGTCGGTGCCAGTGATAAACAGGCGTTTCATGATGCACTTACTCCATAGATTAAATGGTAACTCAGGCGATAGCCGTGCCGATCGCGCGGCCAGTGCGCCTCTAACTGGTTGAGCCGTTGTCGGGTTAATACCTGCCCGTCACGCCCCTGATGCAGATGAGTCGCGCCAATCCCCTTCAGGGAGCGCATGGCGCTGAGCGCATCGGGAAAATGCAGGGTCACTACTTCTGAGGTACAGCGCAGCTGCTCTGCGTGGCAGGCCGCCGCAATCTGTGGCTCGCTGAGAAAGCGATTAGCGTGAGGCAGCGCATCCAGATGGGACCAGGCTTCATGAACCTCCTGCAGCGAACCGTCGCCCAGAGTGGAAAACAGCAGCGTGCCATCGGGCCGCAGCACCCGCCGGAACTGGCTCAGCGCGCCGGGCAGATCCTCGCTCCACTGCACCGCCAGGTTGCTCCACACCAGATCAATCGTGTTATCCGCCAGCGGCAGCGCGTCGATATCACCGGCCAGATAGTGCTGCGCCGCGTCATTGTCCCGCGCCTGTTGCAGCATCTGCGGAGAGAGATCCAGTGCCGTTACCTGTTTGCCACGTTCGCGCCACAGTCTGCTGTACCAGCCGGTGCCGCAACCGGCATCCAGCAGCTGCAGACCGCTCTGTGCGGGCGCCTGTGCCAGCAGGGCATCGCCGCTGAGGCGTTGCAGCGCCGCATGGGCATCGTAATGGCTGGCCGCCCGGCCAAAGGCGCGTGCCACCGCCTGCTTGTCAACCCGCAGCGTCATGCAGCGCCTCCAGTAACCGGTCAATATCCTCGGGGCGATGAGCCGCGGTCAGGGTGATGCGCAGCCGGGCCGTCCCCGGCGGCACGGTCGGTGGCCGGATCGCGCTGACCCAGCAGCCCGCCTCAGCCAGCCGCTGGGAGAGCGCCATCGCATCACCATTTTCGCCCACCAGCAGCGGCTGAATCGCGCTGCCGGAGTCCATCAGTTGCCACGGCAGCGAGGCCGCACCGCGCCGGAAATGCCCGATGTTCTGCTGCAGTTGCTGGCGCAGGGCATCGCCCTGCTGAACTTCACGCAGCGCCGCCTGCAGCGCGCTCGCCTGCGCCGCGGGCATCGCGGTGGAGTAGATCAGATGTCGGCTGAACTGCAGGAAATAGTCGGCGGTGGCTGCGTCGCACAGCAGCGCGGCACCGCTGACGCCAAAGGCTTTGCCAAAGGTGACCACCAGCAGTTCCGGTTTAACGTCCTGCTGCCAGCAGCTGCCGCGCCCCTGCTCACCCACCACGCCGATGCCGTGCGCATCATCCACCAGCAGCCAGCCCTCTGCCTGGCGCGTCTGTTGCGCCAGGGCGGCCAGCGGCGCACTGTCGCCATCCATGCTGAAAATACCTTCCGTCACCACCAGCGTTTCGCCCTCACAGGGAGAGGCGAGCCGGGCTGCCAGGCTCTCCGGCGCGTTGTGATGGAAACGTCGTAGCTGTGCCGGACTATGGCTGGCGGCGTCGAGCAGCGAGGCGTGGCTGAGTTTATCGGCCAGGATGCGATCGTTTTTCTCGCCCAGCAGATGAATAACTGCCTGATTGGCCGCAAAGCCAGAGATAAACAGCAGCGCACGGTCGTAGCCGAGCCAGTCGGCCAGCTGCGCCTCAAGATCGGCGTGCTGACGGTGATAACCGGTGACATGCCCTGAAGCACCGGCACCTGCGCCCGCCTGCGCCGCGCCCTGTTGCCAGCCCGCAATCACCGCCGGATGCTGGGTTAAGCCGAGATAATCATTGCTGGAAAAGTGGAGATAGCTGCGGCCGCCGCTGTGCAGCGTGCGGGTCGATTGCTGATCGATCACCCGTCGCTGCCGCCAGCCATCGGCCGCCCGGCGCTGCGTCAGCGCCTGACGGATACGTTGCTGCCAGCCCATTACAGCGCCGCGTTGTAGAACTGTTCAGTGTCGGCATGGAATAGCTGCTCGCTGAGTTGCTGCTCCTGCTGCTGATCGCCGTGCTGAGTGTGAGTAGGCTCCGGGTTAAGACCCAGTTTGCGGAACAGCACGCGGTCTTTGTCCTCTTCCGGATTCGGCGTGGTCAGCAGTTTGCAGCCGTAGAAAATCGAGTTCGCCCCGGCCATAAAGCACATCGCCTGGGTCTGCTCACTCATCTGCTCACGGCCCGCTGAGAGGCGCACATGCGAGGTCGGCATCATGATGCGCGCCACCGCGATGGTGCGGATAAAATCGAACGGTTCCACATCATCGTTATCTGCCAGCGGCGTGCCTTTGACCTTCACCAGCATATTGATCGGTACACTCTCCGGCGGCGTTGGCAGGTTGGCTAACTGCACCAGCAGACCGGCGCGGTCGTTAACGGTTTCGCCCAGGCCGACAATGCCACCCGAACAGACCTTAATGCCGGCGTCGCGCACTTTGCCCAGCGTATCCAGACGTTCCTGATAGCTGCGGGTGGTGATGATGGAGCCGTAGAATTCCGGTGAGGTGTCGAGGTTATGGTTGTAGAAATCGAGACCCGCGCCCGCCAGTCGCTGCGCCTGGTGCTCGCTGAGCGTGCCCAGCGTCATGCAGGTTTCCATTCCCATCGCCTTCACGCCTTCCACCATCTTCTCCAGATAGGGCATATCGCGCTCGTGCGGATTTTTCCACGCGGCACCCATGCAGAAACGGGTTGAACCGGCGGCTTTGGCCTGACGCGCTGAGGTCAGCACCTCTTCCACTTCCATCAGACGCTCCGACTCCAGGCCGGTCTTGTAGCGCGCGCTCTGCGGGCAGTATTTACAATCTTCCGGACAGGCGCCGGTTTTAATCGACAGCAGGGTACTGACCTGCACCTGGCGCGGATCGAAGTGCTGCCGATGCACCTGCTGCGCTTTAAACATCAGTTCAAGAAAGGGTTGATCAAACAGCGCTTGCGCCTGTGCAATTGTCCAGCGTTGAGCCATTACTTACTCCAAAAAGGGTGTCATCCCGACGAAAAGCAGGGTTATACTTGTAAACTATATTTTTTTATTTTGGTTTACAACTCCGATGACTATCCCCGTTTTCTCCTCAGACGATGCCCGCTTTGACCGCCAGCATATCTGGCATCCCTACACCTCCATGCAGGATCCGCTGCCCTGCTACCCGGTGGTCGCCGCACAGGGTTTTCAGCTGAAACTGGCCGATGGCCGTGAGCTGGTGGATGGGATGTCCTCGTGGTGGGCGGCGATCCACGGTTACAACCATCCGCGCCTGAACCGGGCACTCACAGAGCAGGTCACCCAGATGTCGCACGTGATGTTTGGCGGCATTACCCATCCGGCGGCGGTGGCGCTCTGCCGTCAGCTGGTGGCGATGACGCCTGAGGCGCTGGAGTGCGTCTTCCTGGCCGATTCAGGCTCGGTGGCGGTGGAAGTGTCGATGAAGATGGCGCTGCAGTACTGGCTGGGGCGTGGCGAGACGCGTCAGCAGTTCCTGACGCTGAAACGCGGCTATCACGGCGATACCTTTGCAGCGATGTCGGTGTGCGACCCCGAGAACTCGATGCACAGCCTGTGGCGCGGCTATCTGCCCGAGCATCACTTTGCGGCGGCCCCGGCCTGCGGCTTTGATGATGAATGGCACCAGCCTGATTTCGATGATTTCGCCAGGCTGATAGAACAGCATCACCGGCAACTGGCAGCCGTCATTCTGGAGCCGATTGTGCAGGGTGCGGGCGGCATGCGTTTCTACCATCCGCGCTATCTGCAGCAGGTACGGGAAGCCTGTGATCGCTATGGCGTGCTGTTGATTGCAGATGAGATCGCCACCGGGTTTGGCCGTACCAGCAAACTTTTTGCCTGCGAGCATGCGGGCATTACCCCGGATATTCTCTGCGTCGGCAAAGCACTGACCGGTGGCATGATGACGCTGGCGGCGACCCTGACCAGCCGCGAGGTCGCGGACACCATCAGCCGCAGCGCGGCGGGCTGCTTTATGCATGGCCCGACCTTTATGGGCAATCCGCTGGCCTGCGCGGTAGCGGCGGAGAGCCTGACCATGCTGGCGGAAGGTCACTGGCAGCGCCAGGTGACGGCGATCGAACAGCAGTTACGGGCTGAGCTGCTACCGCTGCGCAGTTCACCGCAGGTGGCCGATGTGCGCGTGCTGGGCGCGATTGGCGTAGTGGAAACCCATCAGGCGGTTAATATGGCGGCGCTGCAGCAGTTCTTTGTTGAACAGGGCGTCTGGATCCGGCCTTTTGGCCGGCTGATTTACCTGATGCCACCCTACATCATCACGCCGCAGGCGCTGAGCAGGCTGGTGCAGGCGATTGGCGGCGCGCTGGAGCATTCTCAACATTTTGCCGCCTGAAGCGGGCTGACCGCTGGCACTGACGGCACTTTTGGTTATGATGACAGGCTATTCATCGACAATTAAGGAGATGTGATGCGCGTTTTTAGTCAGGATTTTAATGACGGCGAGAAAATGCCTGAAAAGCATGTTTTCAACGGCATGGGTTATCAGGGCGAGAATATCTCTCCCCATCTTGCCTGGGAAGCGGCACCAGAGGGTACCAAAAGTTTTGTGGTGACCTGCTACGATCCTGATGCCCCGACCGGTTCCGGCTGGTGGCACTGGGTGGTGGCGAATATTCCGGCCAGCACGACGTCACTGCCGCAGGGTGCCGGTTCCGGCAAAGCATCACTGCCAGCAGGCGCAATCCAGACCCGTACCGATTTCGGTCAGGCGGGCTACGGTGGCGCGGCGCCGCCACAGGGCGAAACCCATCGCTACATTTTCACCGTGCATGCGCTGGATGTGGAGACGATTGAAGTAGATGAAGGCGCCAGTGGCGCAATGGTCGGCTTTAATGTGCATTTCCACGCACTGGCGAGCGCCTCGCTGACCGTGAATTATCAGTAATTCAGCACGCCAGACTACTGGCAAACCCAAGGCTGGGTGACCTGGCAGCAACGTATTAGCTCAAAACGCAGGGAACGGCGTCAGAAGAGGAAAGCGTCCCACGCCCAGGGACAAAAACGCCGGGAGCGTTTTTGAACAACGCAAAGCGTTGGCCCGGCTACGGGCGCACCTCAGGGATGAGGTGCGTAATCGCGGGGGCAGAGCGTGCCATGGATGGCGGTTTTTGCGTCTTTCCGATCTGACGCCGTTCCCTGTGTCTGCTCGATCTCACAGCTGGGCTGCGGCAGACTTCGTCAACTATCTCATACCTCTCCCTGACAGGAGAGGCGTTTTTCGTAGCGGGTTACGCCTGTAACTGATGAATCACAACCCACATCGGGCCCTGCCCCACCGCATAACGTCCCAGCGGCTTTAACAGCCCTTTCGGTTCGGTAATCGCATAAACTTCGATGTGATGAGATTTCTGTCCCGCCGCTACCAGATAGCGTCCGCTGTGATCGATATTAAATCCGCGCGGCTGCGTTTCCGTCGGCTGGAACCCTTCCAGGGTCAGCTCATCGCCCAGGTCGCTGACGCTGAAGACTGCCAGCGTGCTGCTGGTGCGATCGCAGGCATAGAGGAAACGGCCATCCGGCGTCAGATGAATATCGGCTGCCCAGCGCGTACCGCTGAAGTCAGGCGGCATCATATCCAGCGTCTGCACGCTTTCTGCTTCGCCTTCGCCCGTATTTAATGCCCACACCTCAACCGTGCTGTCGAGCTCGTTCACGCAGTAAGCGTACTGACCGCCCGGATGGAACTGCATATGACGCGGGCCAGCGCCTTCTACCGTCGTGACCTGCGTCTGTTTACGCGGCGTCAGCTGACCATCTTCGCCCAGCGTAAACAGACAGATACGGTCCTGCTTCAGAGCCGGCACGTAGAGCGTCTTGTTGTCATTATCGATGTTGGCCGAGTGACAACCATCCAGTCCGCTGATCACCTGCAGCGGGGCCTGCGGGATGCCGTCATCGCCAATCGGGCTGACGCTGACGCAGGCATCATTGTAGGAGCCGCAGAACAGGAATCTGCCCTGGCGATCGGTGGAAATGTGAGTCGGGCTGCCGGGCAACGGCGCCTGACCCGCTTCGGTCAGCGTACCATCGGCGGCAATGCGAAACGCCAGCACGCGGAAATTGGGACGCACACCGACATAGAGAAAATCGCGGTTCGGACTCACCACCATCGGCTGAACCTGGCCGGCGACATCGGTCACCTGAAGCAACGTCAGCCCGCCCTCATCATTCATCTGCCAGACGTGGATCTGCTGGCTCTCGGGACTGGCGGTGTAGACAACTTGTTTCATGCATTCTCCTTTTTTGCTGCCTGATCATGATCTGTGAATCACTGTAGCCTGTTTTATTGCCCTACGCTGGGATCATTTGTGCCCTGTTTTTTGTCTCCGGGCCGTGGTGAGGTGTAGACTTCAGCCCCTGCAAACCAGGAAAAACGAGAGGATTAATGAACTACCGTGTAATTGCCCTCGACCTCGACGGCACGCTGCTGACCCCAGCCAAAACGATTCTGCCGCAGTCAATCGAAGCGCTAAATCAGGCACGCCAGGCGGGCGTTCATGTCGCTATCGTGACCGGACGCCATCACTGCGCTATCCACCCTTTTTATCAGGCGTTACAGCTGGATACACCCGCAATCTGCTGTAATGGCACCTATTTGTATGATTACCAGGCGAAAAAGGTGCTGGCGTCCGATCCCCTCGACCCGCAGCTGGCGTTGCAGGTGATTGAGATGCTGAATCAGCAACAGATTCACGGGTTGCTCTACGTGGATGATGCGATGCTCTATCAGACCCCGACCGGCCACGTGATGCGCACCCTGAAGTGGGCCGAATCGCTGCCGGCCCACCAGCGTCCACTGTTCCGCCAGGTGCCCGACCTGGCCCAGGCGGCACGCGACGCCGGTTCGATCTGGAAGTTTGCCCTGTCGCACAACAACATCCCGGAACTGCAGCAGTTCGCCACCAGGGTGGAAGCGGAACTGGGGCTGGCCTGCGAATGGTCGTGGCACGATCAGGTCGATATCGCCAAAGGCGGTAACAGCAAAGGCAAACGACTGGCGCAGTGGGTTGAATCACTGGGGCTGAGTATGTCCGATGTGATCGCGTTCGGTGATAACTATAACGATCTCAGCATGCTGGAAACGGCCGGACTGGGCGTGGCGATGGGCAATGCCGATGAGGCGATTAAAGCGCGGGCGAAAATGGTCATCGGCACCAACCTTGAAACCGGTATTGCCGATACCCTCTATCAGTACGTGTTGTAATCAGGGCGTCACCGAGACGCTTTTGATCTGGGCATAAAGCCACTGATCCGGCCGGATGCCCAGCTCATCCCGCGCCCACGGCGTGATGCGCGCCCAGAGTTCGCTAATGCCGATGCGCAGCTTCACCTCAACCTGGTCCCCGACCTCCAGCAATTCCACCACCTGTGCCGGTAAAATGTTGCGGATAGAGCTGTGTTGCGGCGGTTGCAACGCCAGCGAGACATCGGCCGAGGCAATGCGAATACGCAGCGGGGTTTTAACCGGCTGATTCACCCGGCTGACCCAGATGTGCTGATCGCCCAGCGACAGCGCGGTCATCGGATAGTCGGGATGCTGTTCCAGCACCTGCACCCGCAGCACGCTGGTCAGTTCACTCACCGGCAGCCAGGGCCGCATCGCGCTGCTGCTCCAGACCCGCTCCAGCGGACCAAAAGCTTTGACCTTGCCCGCATCCAGCACCAGCACGTTATCAGCCAGCTGCAGGATCTCCTCCAGACTGTGCGAAACGTAGAGCATCGGAATCTCAACCTGCTTCGCCAGCTTTTGCAGATAGGGCATCAGTTCACGTTTGCGTGGCAGATCCAGAGACGTCAGCGGCTCATCCAGCAGCAGCATATCCGGTGCGGTCAGCAGCGCACGGCCAATCGCGACCCGCTGCTTTTCCCCGCCCGACAGCGACAGCGGAAAGCGCGGCAGCAGCACCTCCAGACCCAGCAGAGAGACCAGACTGTCGAACTGCGCTTTCATCTTAGGTGCCATACCATATTGCAGGTTGCCACGGACCCGATAGTGCGGGAACAGCCGCGCATCCTGGAACACATAACCGATACGCCGTTTTTCCGGCGGCAGCGCAATCTTCTGCTCTGCATCAAACAGCAGGCGATCGTGTAGCTGGATCCGTCCCCTTTGCGGCTGAGTCAGCCCGCTGATCGCGTTGATCAGAGAGGTTTTTCCGGCGCCTGACACGCCGAAAATAGCGGTGATCCCTTTGGCCGGGATCTGCAGGTCGACCTCCAGCACGTGATCGCCCTGCTGCTGCATAATGTTGAGTGATAGCATCAGTTTCCCATCCGCTTACGGCCTGCACGTGCCAGCCATTCCGACGCCAGCAGTGACGCCAGCGCCAGTACGATCGCGATGACGCAGAGCCGTGCCGCCGCCCCTTCCGCACCGGGCGTCTCTATCAGGGTAAACATCGCCAGCGGCAGCGTGCGCGTCTCGCCGGGAATATTGGATACAAAGGTGATGGTGGCGCCGAACTCGCCCAGCGATCGGGCAAACGCCAGCACCGTTCCAACGATCACGCCCGGCAACGTCAGCGGGAGTGTAATGGTGAAAAAGACCCGCCAGCGTCCGGCGCCCAGCGTGCGCGCCGCCTGCTCCAGCCGGCTATCCACCGCCTCCAGCGCCAGCCGGATGGCACGCACCATCAACGGAAAGGCGATCACGGCAGAGGCCAGTGCGGCACCGCGCCAGCTAAAAGCAAAGCTGAAACCAAACCAGTCATAAAGCTTTTCGCCTATGATGCCGCGCCGCCCCAGGCTAATCAGCAGCAGATACCCCACCACCACCGGCGGCAGCACCAGCGGCAGGTGGATCAGGCTGTCGAGCAGCGCTTTACCAGGAAAACGGCAGCGCACCAGAATCCAGGCCATCAGGATGCCAAACGGCAGACTGCCCATCACGGCTATGCCAGAGACTTTAAGGCTAAGCAGTACCGCCTGCCATTCGGGATCGCTGAGTATCATTTCGTCGGTGTGAATCCGTAATGTTTAAAGATAGCCGCGGCCTGAGGCCCTTTCAGATAATCATAAAACGCTTTAACGGCAGCGTTGTCGTGATCGTTCACGATCGCCATCGGATATTCTACGGGTTTATGGCTGGTTGCCGGAAAATGCCCGACGACCTGCACTTTGTCGCTGGCGACCGCGTCGGACCCGTAGACAATGCCATAGGGCGTTTCATTACGCTCGACCAGCGCCAGTGCTGTCCGCACATTATTGGCTGGCGCTAACGAAGGCGCAACGCCTTCCCAGGCACCCAGCTTTTGCAGCGCCTCTTTGGCGTAGATGCCCGCAGGAACGTGGTCCGGATCGCCGACTGCCAGACGCTCACCGTGCAGCAAGGTTTTCCAGTCAGTCTGCGGGTCCAGCGTCACCGCTTTCGCGGCGGCACTGCGTGGCGCAATCAATACCAGATCGTTGCCCAGCAGGGTATAGCGGCTACTGGTAATCACACTTTTTTTCGCCACCGCATCATCCATCCACTGCTGATCGGCAGAGATAAAGAGATCGGCAGGAGCACCCTGCTCAATCTGGCGCGCCAGCGTTGAAGAGGAGGCAAACGAAGAGACCACCGTCACCCCCTTTTCCTGCTTGTAACGGCTGGCAATATCCTGCATCGCGTTGGTCAGTGAAGCCGCGGCAAACACAGTGATGTTGTCGGCGGCCACAGCCTGCCCGGCCAGCGAAACGGTGATCAGGGCCGCGACGCCCCAGCGATAGTGTTTAAATGACATGATTTTCTCCGGCTATTCGTTGTGTAGCGGATAATATAGCGCAATGTCAGTGAGGTTCAGTAAATTATCGGCAGGGGGAACAAAAGGTTAAATCAGGAGAGATAAAAACGACCACGCCCGCGCAGATGGCGGGCGTGGCAGCAATTAATTGTGCGAACGGGCTGAGGATTTTTCGCGATGACCAATTTTAGAGATGACGTTAAACACTTCACCCAGGCCATAAATCATGCCCAGCATCAGCGCCATCACGACAGGCACCATCAATATGGCAACGGCGAGGCTTTTAAGTAATTCCAGCATGGAGAGTCTCACTCTGCTAACAAAAAAGAGATTGTAACGGGTCAGCAAAATTTTGCGCAGCCCTTTTCGTGCTTTTACTTTGGTCACAAAACGCCGCTATCATCGGCCTTCGCCTTAACCCTTTGCCGGAGCTGTCATGGAAGCCGAACTGTCCCTTCATATCCGTTTACAACAGAAACTGTTTGCCGATCCGCGACGTATTGAGCTGCTGAAACGCGTACAGCAGACCGGGTCGATCAGTCAGGGTGCGAAGCTGGCCGGTATCAGCTACAAAAGTGCCTGGGATGCGATTAATGAGATGAACCAGATGGCGGATGAAACGCTGGTGGAGCGGGCCACCGGCGGTAAAGGCGGCGGTGGCGCAACGCTCACCCGCTACGGTGAACGCCTGATTCAGCTGTTCCAGCTGATGGAGCAGATCCAGCAGAAAGCCTTTGATGCGCTACAGCAGGATACGTTACCGCTCGACAGTCTGCTGGCGGCCATCGCCCGCTTCTCGCTGCAGACCAGCGCCCGTAACCAGCTGTTTGGCACCGTCGTCAGTAACGATGCGCAGCAGGTGGTCCAGCATCTGCTGATTCAACTGGCCGATGGCGTCACGCAGCTTAATGTGGCGCTGACCCAGCGCAGCGCCGATCGCCTGCAACTGGCCGCCGGTAAAGAGGTGCTGGTGCTGATCAAGGCGCCGTGGATCCGCATCAGTCGTGACGCCGCACAGGATGACAATCAGCTGGCAGCGACGGTCAGTGCCATCGAACCCGGCGAGCAGATGAGTGAAGTGCTGATGAAGCTCGCCAGCGGCGAAACCCTGTGCGCGACCCTGAGCAACGATCAGCTGCAGCAACTCAGGCTGCAGCCCGGCGACGCCGTGATCGCCAGTTTCAATGCGGAACACGCCATCGTCGCCACCCTGCTCTAGCCGTTGATTTGACTTCATTACGGGCAATGGTTACAACTCAGTGACACGATGCAAAAAATGGAACAGAACATGGCTTCATTGCACATTTCGCAAGGCACATTTCGTCTTAGCGATACCCGGATACTGAGCCTGAATCAGGTGGAGCTGCAGCGCGGCGAAAGCTGGGCGTTTGTCGGTGCCAACGGCAGCGGCAAATCATCACTGGCGCGCGCACTCTCTGGAGAACTGCCGCCGCTGGCCGGTTCAGTCAGCAGCGACTTCAGACGGCCGGTCCGGCTGTCGCTGGAGCAGCTACAAACACTGGTGGCGCAGGAGTGGCAGCGCAACAACACCGATATGCTCAGCGAAGGTGAAGAGGATACCGGGCTGACCGTGGCAGAGGTGATTCAGGCGGAGGTGCAGCAGCCCGAGCGCTGCGAGCAGCTGGCACAGCAGTTCGGCATCGAAGCGCTGCTTTCACGCCGCTTCAAATATCTCTCTACCGGCGAAACCCGCAAAACCCTGCTCTGTCAGGCATTGATGAACCAGCCAGATTTGCTGATTCTGGATGAGCCGTTTGACGGGCTGGATGTGGCGTCGCGCGCCAGCCTGACCGACACGCTGCGCGGCCTGCAGCAGCCGACATTTACCCTGGTGCTGGTGCTCAATCGCTTTGACGATATTCCCGACTTCATTCAGCAGGTTGGCGTGCTGGCGGAGTGCACCCTCACCCACAGCGGGCCACGCCAGGCCATTTTAACGGAAGCGCTGGTGGCACAGCTGGCACACAGTGAACAGCTGATGGGAATGGCGTTACCTGAGGCGGATGTGCCGGATCAGCTGCCATCGCTGGCGGATGATGCGCCGCGCGTTATCCTGCGCAACGGCACCGTCTCGTATAACGATAAGCCAGTAATTCAGGGGCTGAACTGGCAGGTCAACGCGGGCGAGCACTGGCAGATTACCGGCCCGAACGGCGCCGGAAAATCGACCCTGCTCAGCCTGGTGACCGGCGATCATCCTCAGGGCTACAGCAATGATTTAACCCTGTTTGGCCGCCGTCGCGGCAGTGGTGAAACCATCTGGGATATCAAGCAGCATATTGGCTATGTCAGCAGCAGCCTGCATCTCGATTACCGCGTCAGCACCAATGTGCGCACGGTGATCCTGTCGGGCTTCTTCGACTCTATTGGTCTCTATCAGGCGGCTTCTGACCGACAAAAAGCGCTGGCGCAGCAGTGGCTGGCACTGCTGGGGATGGATAACGGACAGGCCGATGCGCCGTTCCACTCGCTCTCATGGGGACAGCAGCGGCTGGTGCTGATTGCCCGCGCGCTGGTTAAGCATCCGACGCTGCTGATACTGGATGAGCCACTACAGGGGCTCGACCCGATTAACCGCCAGCTCGTGCGGCGCTTTGTCGATGTGCTGATTGGCGAGGGACGGACTCAGCTGCTGTTTGTTTCGCATCACGCGGAAGATGCGCCCGCCTGCATCACACATCGCCTGAGCTTTATCGCCCATGACGGCGGCTATCACTATCAGCAGGAAACCCTGCACTAAGGCTCTTGTAACGCGTCACCCCACGCCGCTGCTGCGGCGTTTTAAAGCACCCTTGTGTAAGCGCTACCATTCCACATCACCTTTCACGCCATATATCCGCACACAATGCCACGAAATAAGAATATTCAGCTTGTGTAAACGATACCATTTATCCAGACTTGATCACGCTTTCGGGCGCGCTGATGTGCTACTTTTTACCGATGCCTCTTTGGCTTTTGACGCTTACCAGGATCTAACATGGAAAAATTCAACCCGGTCGATCACCCGCATCGCCGTTACAATCCACTGATTGATCAATGGATTTTAGTTTCACCTCATCGGGCCAAACGTCCGTGGCAAGGCGCGCAGGAAACCCCGGCGGTCAATACGTTACCGGCGCACGATCCGGACTGCTTCCTGTGTGCCGGAAACACCCGCATCACCGGCGACAAAAACCCGGACTATGCGGGCACCTACGTCTTTACCAATGACTTTGCTGCGCTGATGACCGACACGCCAGACGCGCCTGAGAGCGACGATATCCTGATGCGTTGTGAAAGCGCTCGCGGCACCAGTCGGGTCATCTGCTTCTCGCCCGATCACAGCAAAACCCTGCCGGAGATGTCGCTGAACGCGCTGGAAGAGGTGGTGCGTACCTGGCAGGCAGAGACCGCCGATCTGGGTCAGCACTATCCCTGGGTGCAGGTGTTTGAGAACAAAGGCGCGGCGATGGGCTGCTCCAACCCGCATCCGCATGGTCAGATCTGGGCCAACAGCTTCCTGCCGAATGAAGCGCAGCGTGAAGATGATCATCAGCGCGACTATTTCGCTAAACATGGCTCGCCGATGCTGGTCGATTATCTGGCACGTGAACAGCAGGATGGCAGCCGCACCGTGGTGGAAACCGATCACTGGCTGGCGGTGGTGCCGTGGTGGGCCGCCTGGCCGTTTGAAACCCTGCTGCTGCCGAAAGCGCACGTCAAACGAATTACCGACCTCAATGAGGCGCAGCGTACTGACCTGGCGCTGGCGCTTAAGCTGCTGACCAGCCGCTACGACAACCTGTTCCAGTGCTCATTCCCCTACTCCATGGGCTGGCATGGCGCGCCGTTTAACGGCGAAGCCAACGATCACTGGCAGTTGCATGCTCACTTCTATCCGCCGCTGCTGCGCTCAGCAACGGTGCGTAAATTTATGGTTGGCTATGAAATGCTGGCCGAAACCCAACGCGATTTAACGGCGGAACAGGCGGCGGAACGTCTGCGTTCTGTCAGCGACGTTCACTTCCGTGAGGCACAACAATGAGCTTAAAAACCATCACGCAGCAGCTTTTCTCTGACACCTTCGGTTACGCCGCTACGCATACCATTCAGGCACCGGGCCGCGTTAACCTGATTGGCGAGCATACCGACTATAACGACGGCTTCGTGCTGCCGTGCGCCATCGATTACCAGACGGTGATTGCCTGTGCCCGCCGTGACGATCGCCAGATTCGGGTGGTCGCTGCGGATTATGAAAATGCGCAGGACACATTCTCTCTCGATGAAGAGATCGTCAGCCTGCAGGAACCGATGTGGGCCAACTATGTGCGCGGCGTGGTGAAACATCTGCAGCAGCGACATGCCGATTTCGGCGGTATCGATATGGTGATCAGCGGCAACGTGCCTCAGGGCGCGGGCCTCAGCTCATCTGCGTCGCTGGAAGTGGCGGTCGGCACCGTGGTGCAGCAGCTCTATAATCTGCCGCTGGATGGCGCCGCCATTGCCGTGAATGGTCAGGAAGCGGAAAACCAGTTCGTCGGCTGTAACTGCGGCATCATGGACCAGCTGATCTCAGCGCTGGGCCGGAAAGATCACGCCATGCTGCTCGACTGCCGCACGCTGGGCACGCGTCCGGTGTCGATGCCGGAAGATATCGCGGTGGTGATCATCAACTCCAACTTCCGTCGTACCCTGGTTGGCAGCGAATACAACACGCGTCGTGAGCAGTGTGAAGCGGGCGCGCGTTTCTTCAATAAGAAGGCGCTGCGTGACGTTGAACTGGCCGAGTTTGAAGCGGCACAGGCGCAGCTCGACCCGCAGGTGGCAAAACGCGTGCGTCACGTCCTGACCGAGAACGCCCGTACCCTGGAAGCAGCCGATGCGCTGACGCAGGGCGACCTGACCCGTATGGGCCAGCTGATGGCCGAATCTCACGCCTCGATGCGTGACGACTTCGAGATCACCGTGCCACCGATCGATACCCTGGTAGAGATCGTGAAAGCGCAGATCGGTGAGCGCGGCGGCGTGCGTATGACCGGCGGCGGCTTTGGTGGCTGTATCGTCGCGCTGATGCCACTAGATCTGGTCGATCAGGTCAAAGCCGCCGTAGCGGAGCAGTATGAAGCAGCGACCGGCATCAAAGAGACCTTCTACGTCTGCAAAGCCTCTGAAGGAGCCGGCCAATGCTGAACGACGTCAACTCCCACGCGCCCGACGGTCAGCCGTGGCGCATAACGGTGCTGCGCAATGCCAACGGCATGCTGGCCACCTTTATGGACTGGGGCGCAACCTGGCTCTCCGCCCGCGTGCCGATGCAGGATGGCACGGTGCGTGAAGCGCTGCTCGGCTGCGCCACGCCCTCTGACTATCTCCATCAGGATGCCTATCTGGGCGCGACGGTCGGCCGCTACGCTAACCGCATCGCCGGGGCAAAACTGAATAAACTGAACCGCCAGCTGGTGCCGAACCAGGGCGCACATCAGCTGCATGGCGGACCGGAAGGCTTTGATAAGCGCCGCTGGCAGATTGTCAGCCAGTCTGACAGCGAGGTGCACTACCGCATTGATTCGCCCGATGGCGATCAGGGCTATCCCGGCAATCTGATTGCCGATCTGCGCTATCAGCTGGATGACCAGAACTGCCTGAGCATTAGCTATGAAGCGCGCTGCGATCAGCCCTGCCCGGTCAATCTGACTAACCACGCCTACTTTAACCTTGATGCGCATCATGGCGACGCCCGCCAGCATCGCTTACAACTGCACGCCGACCATTATCTGCCGGTCGACAGCGAAGGCATCCCGAATGCGCCGCTGAAAGAGGTTGCCGGAACCAGTTTTGATTTCCGCGAGGCCAAAGTCGTGGCACAGGAGTTTCTGGCAGACGACGATCAGCGAGCGGTGAAGGGCTATGACCATGCGTTTCTGCTCAACAGCGCAGGCGACGACACTCAGCCTGCGGCAGAACTCTGGTCGGAAGATGGCAGACTGCAGCTCAGCGTGACCACTTCGGCACCGGCGTTGCAGTTCTACTCCGGCAACTACCTGGCGGGCACCCGTGCCCGTGAGCAGGCGAGCTATACTGCATTTCAGGGTATTGCGCTGGAGAGCGAATTTTTACCGGATTCGCCTAATCATGATGAATGGCCTCAGCCTGATTGCTCGCTGCAGCCGGGAGATCGCTGGGAATCCGTGACGCGTTATCGCTTCACGCCACGCTGAGCCTCCGGCTGAAAAACGCGCAGTGCGTCACACACAGGCTTACGCGCTGCCCGCTTTTCCGTTATGGTATGGCGCAATCAGCTCGCGTGTCAGGCGGGCAGCAGCAGGTTTCCAATCTCACAGAAACATCACAGTATTAAGGAGTTAAGCTATGGCTGTAACTAAGCTGGTTCTGGTGCGACACGGCGAAAGCCAGTGGAACAACGAAAACCGCTTTACCGGTTGGTATGATGTTGACCTTTCTGAGAAAGGTCGTGGCGAAGCCAAATCAGCAGGTCAGCTGCTGAAAAAAGAGGGCTTTGTTTTCGATTTCGCTTACACCTCAGTACTGAAGCGTGCCATTCACACGCTGTGGAATGTGCTGGATGAGCTGGATCAGGCCTGGCTGCCGGTTGAGAAAACCTGGCGTCTGAACGAGCGTCACTACGGTGCGCTGCAGGGTCTGGATAAAGCGGAAACCGCTGCCAAATATGGTGATGAGCAGGTTAAGCAGTGGCGTCGCGGCTTTGCCGTTACTCCGCCAGAGCTGGATCGTTCAGATGAGCGCTTCCCGGGCCATGATCCGCGTTACGCGAAACTGACCCCAGAGCAGCTGCCAACCACCGAAAGCCTGGCGCTGACTATTGACCGCGTTATCCCTTACTGGAACGAAACCATTCTGCCGCGCATCAAAAGCGGTGAGAAAGTGATCATTGCCGCACACGGCAACTCACTGCGTGCGCTGGTGAAATATCTGGATAACCTGAGCGAAGATGAAATCCTCGAACTGAACATCCCTACCGGCGTACCGCTGGTTTATGAGTTCGATGAAAACTTCAAACCGTTGAAACGCTACTACCTGGGCGACCAGGACGAGATTGCCGCGAAAGCCGCAGCTGTTGCGAATCAGGGTAAAGCGAAGTAATTTCTCGCTGAAATGCAAAAAGGCCAGACGAAAGTCTGGCCTTTTTTATTGGGCTGCGCGCACGAACGCTGCGCACTGTGTTCGTTGTCAGAATAAAGAGATCAATGAGCCAGGCAACAACTGATTGGCTCAAAGCGCAGGGAATACGGTCAGAGGCACAATCCTCAACGCGAACCGGGTCAGACCTTGTCAGTTATCCCACTCAGCCGCGGCGCTGTTTAACCGCTGCCGCCAGCTGACGCAGCACCTTGTCGGTATCTTCCCAGCCGATACAGGCGTCGGTGACGCTTTTGCCATAGACCAGCGGCTCGCCGCTCTCCAGGCTCTGGTTGCCCTCCACCAGATGACTCTCAATCATCACACCGACAATCGCCTGCTCACCGTTAATCAGCTGCTGTGAGACATCGTCTGCCACGATCATCTGACGCTGGAACTGCTTGCTGCTGTTGGCGTGGCTGAAATCGATCATCACCTGCTGTGGCAGACCCGCTTTTGCCAGGCCCTCTTTGACCTCTGCAACATGCTGCGCACTGTAGTTCGGCTCTTTGCCGCCGCGCAGAATGATATGGCAGTCACCGTTGCCGCTGGTTTCCACAATGGCGGAGTGACCATACTTCGTCACAGACAGGAAACAGTGCGGCGATCCCGCCGCGTTGATGGCATCGATCGCCACCTTAATGGTGCCATCGGTGCCGTTTTTG
Organism: Pantoea sp. BJFS-204; assembly: GCF_049310725.1. Lineage (NCBI taxonomy): Bacteria > Pseudomonadati > Pseudomonadota > Gammaproteobacteria > Enterobacterales > Erwiniaceae > Pantoea > Pantoea sp. BJFS-204. Next base: position 435,444 of record NZ_JBMOWE010000002.1, read on the forward strand.
AAGCCGACCGGACAGGAGAGACCGGACGCCAGCTCACGGTGTACCTGGGATTCCGTGGTGCGCGCGCCAATCGCGCCCCAGCTCATCAGGTCAGCCACATATTGCGGGGTAATCATATCCAGAAACTCGCCCGCCGCCGGTAAGCCGCTGTCGTTAATATCCAGCAGCAGTTTACGCGCCAGACGCAGACCGTCGTTGAGCTGGTAGCTGTTATCCATGTAGGGATCGTTGATCAGCCCTTTCCAGCCCACCGTGGTGCGCGGCTTTTCAAAATAGACCCGCATCACCACTTCCAGCTCGCCTTTCAGCTCATCACGCAGCGCCAGCAGGCGGTCGGCATACTCTTTTGCCGCTTCAGTGTCATGAATTGAGCAGGGGCCGATCACCACCAGCAGGCGATCGTCCTTGCCCTGCAGGATCTGATGAATCGCCTGACGGGCCTGTGAAACGGTCTGTGCAGCACGATCGGTCGCCGGGAATTTTTCGAGCAGCGCAACCGGAGGTAACAGCTCTTTAATCTCTTTGATGCGTAAGTCATCGTTCTGGTAATTCATACTGATTCCATATTATTTCTGGCCCGGCGCCCGCCGGACACAACCTGCCCAATGTAGCCCGAAGCGCCTGGGGTGTAAATTCCCGCTGCGGGTTAAATGTGCGGGTGATATTTGCATTAATCAGGTTAGCGACTAGACTTTTTAATGGTAAGCACTGAGGAACGTCCCGCTTACCAAATTAAATCACCCTGTTTAAGCCAACCGGCGAATTATATTTCGTCAGGGATTTTCTTACCCGAAATTGCACCTCTGGGCTTAAAGCATCTTCATTTATTAACGGGAGCATAATGATGAAAAAGTTTGCCTTACTCTTTTTGACAGCAGCAATGACACTGAGCAGCGGTGCGGTACTGGCTGCAGACAGCAGCAGCAATAACGGTACATCGAATCAGGCAGCCAGTGCAGGTGCAGCAGCGGGCGGAGCGAAAGAGAATCTGCCGCCAAATAATGTCGATAACAGCAAAATTAATAACACTGGCAACGATACCAATCCTGCAACGTCTGGCAGCACCACCAGCCATGGTAATATGTCTGCTAACGAAATGGACCAGAACGCCCAGTGTAAAGATGGTAAATGTCCGAACATCAATAAAAAAGTTCAGACTAAAGTGGGCGGCGGTGACGTAGATACCAAAACCGACGGCACCACCCAGTAATTCTGTTTAGCCAGGAGAGCTGACGCTCTCCTGGTTTTTCTCCCCTCTGTCCCACTCTTCCGCTATGCTAATCCTGTGAATTTTACAGGAAATCCTTCATGGCCGTTTTGCTTCTGATTGACGATCATCCGCTGGTTGAAGTGGCACTTGAAGCCGCTCTGAGCCAGTCGCCCTTTCCGGTTCAGCTCCTCTCTGCCAGCAGTGAAAAAGCCGCCCGTCCCCTGCTTCAGCAGCCACTGGACATCATCGTGCTGGATATTGGCCTGCCGGACAGCGATGGGCTGGAGTTTTTGCGTCGCCTGAAGATCCATCGGCCCGACTGTCCGGTATTGATCTACTCTGCTCAGCAGACCCGCCACTATGTGCGTCGCGCCCAGGCGCTGGGTGCCGCCGGTTATGTGGTGAAGAGCCAGCGCATGGCGCAGCTGCTTAGCGCTATCCTGGCGGTGCTGGGCGGTCAGACGGCGTTTCCGGTGATGGATGATGAGCCGGAACTCCCGCTGACCCAGAAAGAGCGTCAGATTCTGGCGCTGCTGGCCAGCGGCCTCTCCAATCTGCAAATCGCCGCCCAGTTGCACATCAGTAATAAAACGGTCAGCACCCATAAAAAGAACATTCTGGAAAAAACCGGCGCCCGTTCAGTGGTGGAACTGGCTGACCTGTGGAAGGCGCAGCAGTGAGAACTCTCCTGCTGTTGCTGCTGTTGCTGTGCGGCTCCGTTGTGGCTGAGGTGCGTCCGGTGAGCAGCATCAATCTGCCGATGATGCTGCCGGTGACACACGCGGAAACCATGCAGGGCAAAATTCTGCGTGTTGGCCTGCTGGAAGAGAACCACGCCCCCTGGACGATGCGCATCGGCAACGACCTGTATGGCATCAATGCTGACTATCTTTCCGCACTGCGCCAGCTGACTGGCGCGCAGTTCAGCCTCAAACTCTACAGCGATCAGCCGCATCTGATGCAGGCGCTGAACAGCGGCCAGATCGATTTTGCGCTTGGCATGTGGATTTCTCCCCTGCCAGCCGGCGCGCTGAGCAGCGATAACTGGTACAGCAGCCCGCTTCGGGTCTACCGCAATCAGCAAAACCAGCGTGCCGTGATGTTTAACAGCCAGAATGCCCAACTGGCGATCAGCGAAAGCACGCTGGCACAACTGCCGCCTGCGCTGGCGGCCCGCCACAGCTGGCGACGCTACAGCAGTGATCTGCAGGCGCTCTATACCTTGCTGAATCAGCAGAATGATTATGTGGTGGCGGATGAGACCAGCGCCGGTTTTCTGCTGAGCCAACTGCAACAGGGCCAGATTTATCAGATCGCCTCACACATCGAGGCCGGACAGCTCAACCTGCGCGCGGTCTCCCGCGATCCGGAGCTTATCAGCTGGATTAATCAGAGCCTGCGTCAGTTGCCAGCAGAACTGATGAACACGCTGCAGGCGCGCTGGAGCAGTACCCTGCCGCGCTATCAGGATACGCAGACCCTGATGCTCAGCCCCACTGAACGCGCCTGGATTGCCGATCATCCGCGTATTACTTACACCGCCGAACCGGACAACTATCCCTGGAGTTATCGCGATGCCAGCGGGACCGCCAGAGGCTATGGCGTGGATTTGCTGAAAGCGATAGCTCAGAGCACCGGCCTGCAGTTTGAACCGGTGTGGGTCAGCAATCCGCGTCAGGCGAACACGCTGATCGGTCAGCAGCAGGCGATGCTGCAGCTGATGCAGCCGCTGAACGGCGATGCGATGCAGAGCACCTCGCTGCCGGTGTGGCGCGCACTGTGGGGCATCTACAGCCTGCAGCCCGATACGCTGGCGCACTGGCGCGACCTGCGCGGCAAGCGGGTCGGCGTGTTGCAGGATGACCTGGCGCTGCGTCTGCTGCCTGCGGATCTGCAGCCGCAGCAGTTTGCCGATCGTAATAGCCTCTATGACGCGCTGGCAAAGGGGCAGATCGATGCGCTGGTGGATAACGTGCTCTCCGCCCGCTGGCGTATCGCCAGCCGCGATGATGCGCGCATCCATCTCGCCTTTGCCGCCAGCGACATCGCCTGGCCGATCGCGCTGGGTGTGACGCCTGACCAGCCGGTGCTGCGCACCCTGCTGGATCGCGCGCTGCAGCAGATCCCGGCTGACACACAGAGTCAGATGCGCGACAGCTGGTCAACCCCGCCACAGCCCGGCAGCGTGATGGTGATGCGTTCGCTGCCGATGATGGTGCTGGCGGTGGCAGGTGCGGCCATTGCGCTGCTGCTGCTGCTGCTGGCGCGCCGCTACTGGCAGCAGCGCCGGGAGCGTCAGCAGCGTGAACAGGCTGAGCACGCCAATGCGATGAAGAGCCAGTTCCTGGCGACCGTCAGCCATGAGCTGCGCACGCCGATGCAGGCGATCCTCGGACTGCTGGAGCTGGAGAAGCAGCAGCACAGCAGCCAGAACCTGACGCTGCTGCACAGCAGTGCGCAATCGCTGCTGACGTTGCTGAATGATCTGCAGGATCATGCGCGCATCGAGAGCAACAGTTTTACCCTGGCGCCCCGTCCGCTGTCGCTGGCGCAGTGGCTCAATCAGCAGCAGCACTTTTATCACCCGTTAATGCGCGAAGACGGCCCGCATCTGATCGTCGAGGCGCTGACGCCGCTGCCTGATGCCGTGATGATCGATGCCGATCGCCTGCAGCAGGTGGTCAACAACCTGATGACCAATGCGCTGAAATTTACCCGCCACGGCGCGATTCGTCTGACGCTGGCCGCACAGCAACAACAGTTGATTCTGACGGTGAGCGACAGCGGCAGCGGTATTCCGCCAGAGGAGCAGCAGAAGCTGTTTGATCCCTGGTATCAGGCGCCGTCCGGTAAATCGGTTTCGGTGCAGGGCAGCGGCCTGGGGCTGTTTATCTGCCGGGAAATGGTGCAGCGGATGGGCGGCGACATCCGGCTCGCCTCTGAAGCCGGTCACGGCACCCAGGTCACCGTGACGCTGCCACTGGCGGTCTGCGCACCAGCAAACCACGTGGATGAAACTGCCCTGCCCGACCTTCCACAACTGCGGGTGGCGATTGTCGATGACCATCCGACCAATCTGCTGGTGATGCAGCAGCAGCTGTCGCGTTTTGCGATTCAGGCTGACATCTTTGAGCAGGGACGCGCGCTGCTGCAGGCCGATGCGCAGCAGCCTTATGACCTGCTGTTTATCGACCAGATGATGCCGCGGCCTGACGGCACACTGCTGCTGCGGATATTGCGGCGGCGTGACCGTCAGCGGAAGCGTCAGGCGATGCGGGTGCTCTGCTCCGCGGATGCCCAGCTGCTGTCACGACCGCTGGAGGCGCGGGAGCGGGTAATAATAAAACCGGTGCAGTTAGCCGATCTCAGCGCGCTGCTGGCTGAGTGGCAGGAAGATCCGCTGGCGGCGCTGGATGATAATCTGTGGCAACTGGCGCAGCAGAATGAGAAATTCCTCCGCCGTCTGAGCCAGACGCTGCACAACACGGTGACGCAGGATCTGGCCGTGATGCGCGAAGCACGCGAGCGCGAGGCGTGGATACCGTTCGCCGAAGCGGCGCACCGGATGAAAGGAAGCTGGTTACTGGTGGGACTGGAGCACGGCGCACAGCTCAGCCAGCAACTGGCGGAGCAGGCAAAACAGCATCAGGACACGTCTGAGACGTGGCAATTACTGATATTATTAGCAAACAGGTTACTGAAAAAACTGGAATCTTATGGCACATACCCACACTCATAGCGGGCAGGATAGTAATCGCACGCGTCTGGCGGCCGCCTTCGGGGTGACCGTTGTCTTTATGGTGGCTGAAGTGATTGGCGGCTGGCTCTCGGGTTCACTGGCGTTGCTGGCGGACGCAGGGCATATGCTGACCGATGCCGCCGCGCTGCTGATGGCCCTGCTGGCGGTGCAGTTCTCGCGCCGTAAACCCAATGCACGCCACACCTTTGGCCTGCTGCGTCTGACCACGCTGGCCGCATTTGTTAACGCCATTGCGCTGCTGGGCATTACCGCACTGATCGTCTGGGAGGCGGTGCGCCGCTTTGCCAACCCGCAACCGGTGACCGGCGGCCTGATGCTGGGGATTGCTATTGGCGGCCTGCTGGCCAATATTCTGTCGTTCTGGCTGCTGCATCACGGCAGCGAAGAGAAGAATCTCAATGTGCGGGCCGCGGCGCTGCATGTGATGGGCGACCTGCTTGGCTCGGTGGGTGCGATTGTCGCGGCGGTGATTATTATGCTGACCGGCTGGACCCCAATCGATCCGATTCTGTCGTTGCTGGTGTCACTGCTGGTGCTGCGCAGCGCCTGGGCGCTGCTGCGTGAGAGTCTGCAGGAGTTACTGGAAGGGGCGCCGCGTTCGCTGGATGTGAACCGGCTGATACGTGATCTCACCCTGAACATCGCAGAGGTGCGCAATGTTCACCATGTGCATCTGTGGCAGGTGGGCGAAAAGCCGCTGCTGACGCTGCATGCGCAGGTGATCCCGCCTTACGATCACGATGCGCTGCTGCATCGTATCCACGACTATCTGCGCCAGCACTATCAGATTGCGCATGCGACCGTGCAGATGGAGTATCAGCCCTGTGCCGGTGCCGAGTGTGAACTCGGCTTAAGCGGCGCTGCCGCCACCGGCCATGATCACAGCCATTCACACGACCATGAGCATGCTCACGCTAAAGGCGAAGTGCACACTCACTGAGCCGACAGCGCGCGGGAACCCTGTTGCCGCGCGCTGCGGATCCACATGCGTGAGCCGTTCAGCGCAATCAGCGTCAGAATCACATACTCCAGCGACATCGCATAGACGCCCTGTCGGGCAAAAATCATCACGCTAATCACGTTGATGATGACCCACAGCAGCCAGTTCTCAACATATTTGCGCGTCATCAGCACCATCGCCGCAATCGACAACACCATCATGCAGGAGTCCCAGAACGGGAACGCATCCGGCTGCAGCGCGGGCATCGCCACCGACAGGCCAAGGCCGTTCATCAGCGTGACAGCCGCACGGGTTAACAGCGCAAACACCGGATCGATATAGAGGGTCATCAGTGCAATCGCAATCACACAGCCCGCCGTCCAGGCCAGCGCCTTAGGCAGCGGCAGCCAGCGGATTTTCAGCGCCGCCTGATGATCGGAGGTTTGCCGACTCCAGGCGTACCAGCCGTAGATATTGGCGGCAAAAAAGAAGAGCTGCAGCAGCAGGCTGGCGTAGAGCTGGATCTGAAAGAAAATCACCGCAAACAGCGTGACGTTAATCAGGCCAAAGGGATAGTTGATGATTTTTTCCAGGCTGGCAAACCAGATGCAGAGTAAGCCCGCCAGCGTGCCGATAGCCTCAATCCATGAGAGATCGTAGCCTCCGGCACCCAGAGGAATGTGAACCAGAATATTGTGTGTGCTGAAGAAGTCCATGCTGAGCACCTGTCCGGAAAACGCTTACGCGTTTCCCTTCACGTTGAGTTTAAGTTCCGCTGCAAAGGATAGCATGCGATTAAGCGGCAGTAACGCCGCCTCACGAAGCGTCTCATCCACCTGAATCTCATGTTCCACCCCACCCGACTCCAGCGCCTCTGCGATGGCTTTAAGGCCGTTCATCGCCATCCAGGGACAGTGAGCACAGCTGCGGCAGGTGGCACCTTCACCGGCTGTGGGCGCTTCAAGCAGCTCTTTATCCGGCACCGCCTGCTGCATTTTGTAGAAGATGCCGCGATCGGTCGCCACAATCATCTGCGGATGCGGCAGGGATTTGGCGGCCTGAATCAGCTGGCTGGTCGAGCCGACCGCATCCGCCAGATCGACAATCGCCTGCGGTGACTCAGGATGCACCAGCACTGCCGCGTCGGGATAGAGCGCTTTCATACGCTGCAGCGCCTGGGTTTTGAACTCGTCGTGCACAATGCATGCGCCCTGCCAGCAGAGCACGTCCGCACCCGATTTTTGGGTGACGTAGCGGCCAAGATGGCGATCCGGCGCCCAGATAATTTTTTCGCCCAGACTGTCGAGGTGCTCAATCAACTCGACCGCAATGCTTGAAGTCACCACCCAGTCGGCCCGCGCTTTTACCGCCGCCGAGGTATTGGCGTAGACCACCACAGTGCGATCGGGATGGGCGTCGCAAAAGGCATTAAACTCTTCAATCGGGCAGCCGAGATCCAGTGAGCACTCCGCCTGCAGCGTCGGCATCAGTACGGTTTTCTCCGGGCTGAGGATTTTGGCGGTTTCCCCCATAAAGCGCACGCCCGCCACCAGCAGTGTCGTCGCCGAATGGTTGCTGCCAAAGCGTGCCATCTCCAGCGAGTCCGAAACGCAGCCGCCCGTCTCTTCTGCCAGCGCCTGAATTTCCGGATCGGTGTAGTAGTGCGCCACCATCACTGCGTTTCGCGCCTTCAGCAGCGCTTTAATTTTCTCACGGTAGAACGCCTTCTCGTCGTCACTCAGACGAGCGGGTTTGGGCGGAAAGGGATAAACGGCGCTTTCTGGATCGAACATCACACTCATGACACAGCTCTCGTTTTGTCTAATTAACGAAAATCGCCTGTTCCGGCGACTTATGGCGTTGAATCCGCCATCGTGTTTTATATGCTAAACACGATAGCGGAAAAGCCTGGCTGTGTCGTGCGATATTTATTCTGTCTGCATCACAGCGCCGACCCTGCCGGGCTGCGTTTCATCTGCCAGTACCAGCGGTTTTTGCGGCGCTTCCAGTGCCAGCAGAAAGGCTTTGATATCCAGTCCGCCCGCAAAGCCGGTCAGCTTGCCGTTGGCTCCAATCACGCGGTGGCACGGTGCGACAATCGAGAGCGGATTACGCCCATTGGCCGCCCCGACGGCACGCACCGCCAGCGGATGGCCGATCTCCCGCGCAATCTGGCTGTAGCTGCGCGTCTCACCAAACGGGATAGCCACCAGCGCCTGCCAGACTTTTTTCTGAAACTCAGTGCCGACAAAATCGAGCGGCAGCTCAAAGCAGCGACGAGCACCGGTGAAGTACTCGCTGAGCTGACGCTCAGTTTCGATCAGAATGGGATGATCGTCATCGCGCGTTTGCGGCAAAAACCGGGTGCGTTTGGGATCGTCGTTTTCCCACAAAATACCCGCCAGGCCGCTATCGCTGGCGACCAGTTTCAGTTCACCCACCGGGGTGACTATCGGTTTGAAGTAGTACATGGTGATTCTCCCGTCACGGTTCTGTCGCCTATTATCGCACTTTTCATCAGCCTGACTGGCTGTTTTCGGTCATGGCGATAAACTGTTGTGCTGTCCGAAAACAGCCAGTCTGCCGGGATTCACCGGTGTAGGCTGCGCTTATTTACCGGAGAACTGCCATGCTCGATCCCGACATTGCCTATCAGGCGCTGACCTCTCGTGATACCCGCTTTGACGGCGTTTTCTTTGTTGGCGTGACCTCAACCGGTATCTATTGTCGTCCGGTCTGCCCGGTCAAAGCGCCGATGCAGAAGAACTGCCTTTTCTTCAGCAGCGCGGAAGCGGCGGAGAAAGCCCGCTTTCGCCCCTGCCTGCGCTGTCGGCCTGAACTGGCACCCGGTAATGCGCCGGTTGATCAGCCGCATCGTGTGGCAGAGCGGCTGGTTCAGCGTATCGAGGAAGGCATGCTGGAGGAACGTGAAGGACTGGAGGCAATTGCCGCTGAATTCGGTATCAGCCTGCGTCAGCTGCGCCGTATTGTGCAGCAGGAGCTGGGTGTCTCGCCGCTGGAACTGAAGCAGACGCGGCGCATGCTGCTGGCTAAACAGCTGCTGACCGAAACCCGGCTGCCGATTATTGACGTTGCCTATGCCAGCGGCTTTGGCAGCCTGCGGCGCTTTAATGATGTCTTCCAGGCGCGTTACCGCATGACGCCAGGCGCGCTGCGCAGGGACGATACGGGCACTCAATGCGCGCAGCCCGGCGACCGCGTGACGCTGCGGCTGGCCTATCGCCCTCCCTACGACTGGGCGGCGATAATCTGGTTTTTGCAGACGCATCTGATGAAAGAGGTCGAGGCGGTGGAAGATGGCAGCTGGCGACGCACCGTGGTGCTGGGTCGCTGCCGGGGCTGGGTCTCTGTTTCGCATCTGCCGCAAAAGAACGCGCTGCAGGTGACGCTCTCCACCTCGCTGACGCCGGTTCTGCCTCTGCTGCTGCGCCGTCTGCGCGATCTGTTCGATCTCGACGCACAGCCGCAGCGTATCGCCGCCTGTCTGGCGCAGGACCCACTGCTGGCACCCAGCCTGATCTCGCATCCGGGTCTGCGTGTGCCTGGCGCATTCGACGCCTTTGAGCTGGGCGTGCGCGCCATTATCGGCCAGCAGGTGACGGTCAAAGCGGCCACCACGGTCAGCAGCCGTTTTGCCGCCGCCTTTGGCGAACCCTGTGAGACGCCGTTCGCCGATCTGACCCGCTACACCGCCCATCCTGAACGCATCGCCGGACTGACGGTAGACGATGTCGCGCCGATGGGGATTGTCAGTGCCGCCCGCTCCCGCGCCATCATCGCCTTTGCAAATGCCTGCGCCAGCGGAGATCTGCGTCTTAGTGCCGCTCAGGCGCCAGACGAGGTCATCAAAAAGCTGGTCAGCCTGCCGGGTATTGGTCCCTGGACCGCGCACTACATCGCGATGCGCGCTTTGCGCTGGCCGGATGCCTTTCCCAAAGAGGATATTGCCATCCGGAATAACCTGGGCGGCATGTCATCGAAAGAAGCGGAGGCGCGATCGCAGTCATGGCGTCCCTGGCGCAGCTATGCAGTGATGCATATCTGGGAGAGCCTGGCAGTAGCAAAGGCAAAGAAAAAGCCGTGACGGCGAGAGTGGGGGCAAATCTGCCAGCAATACAGAAGCTCAACGCGCAGGGAACAGGGTCAGAAGAGGAAAGCGTCCCGCGCCTGGGACAAAAACGCCGCGAGCGTTTTTGAACAACGCAACGCGTTGGCCCGGCTACGGGCGCACCTCAGGGATGAGGTGCGTAATCGCGCGGGCCGAGCAGGTCATGGATTGGCTTTGGCGTCTTTCCGATCTGACCCTGTTCTCTACGCAGGCTCGATCTCACAGCGGAACGGGCCGGAGTTTGCTCACAACTTCAAAAACCAATCACGTTTTGCTTTGAAAAAGTAATCAGATACCGCAGAAATAAAAAAAGCGCCCTGAGGGCGCTTTTTTCTTAATTGGTGGGTCGTGCAGGATTGCCTCGGCCCATCCGGGGCCTCGCCCTTCGGGTGATGCTGTCGCATCAGCCTGAATCGCCTGGCGATTCAGTCGAACCTGCTGCAGGTTCTCACCCTGCACGGGGAACGCCGTGCCGCAGAAACAAAAAAAGCGCCCTGAGGGCGCTTTTTTCTTAATTGGTGGGTCGTGCAGGATTCGAACCTGCGACCAATTGATTAAAAGTCAACTGCTCTACCAACTGAGCTAACGACCCGCTGGGGGCTTACAACCGTTCAACACGCCAGGCGGCTGAGATAAGATGGTGGGTCGTGCAGGATTCGAACCTGCGACCAATTGATTAAAAGTCAACTGCTCTACCAACTGAGCTAACGACCCATCTTAGGTTGTGAAGCAATGCTGAAGTGTTCTTCTTAAAACTGCGCGGTAAAAGCGCGTCTGAGGAAGATGGTGGGTCGTGCAGGATTCGAACCTGCGACCAATTGATTAAAAGTCAACTGCTCTACCAACTGAGCTAACGACCCATCTTCAGGCTTACCAGACACTTTGCAATGTGTCCCGGCAACGGCGGCATATATTACTGATTTAGCGGGGTAGCGCAACTCTTATTTCTGCTAAATGCTTCAGTTGCTTACCTTTCATACGGCAAGACCAGAAATCACACGATATCTGGCCTGAACCGTACAGATTACAGACTGGTCAGACGTTTTTGCGCCTGCTTAGCAGATTCGGTGTCTGGATAAAGTTTGATCACCTGCTGGAAGACCGCTTTAGCTTTCGCTGTGTCTTTTTTCTCCTGCATGATGACGCCCACTTTCAACAACGCTTCTGCAGCTTTCGGCGACTTCGGATAGTTTTTCACTACCGTGGCGTAATAGTAAGCCGCGTCGTCCTTTTTGCCTTTGTTATAGTTCAGCTGTCCCAGCCAGTAATTGGCGTTCGGCTGATAGGTCGAATCCGGGTAACGTTTTACCCACGCCTGGAGCGCGCTGATCGCCTGATCATACTGTTTCTTCTCCAGAATCAGCGCCACAGCCGCATTGTAATCGCTGTTAGCGTCACCGGTCTGCGCAGGTGCGCTATCCGTTGATGCTGCCGCGCCTGCGGTTGCTGCTGCGCCGGTATCCGCTGCGGCATTACTGCCCGCTGCCTGCTGACCGCCGCTGGCACTGCTCAGGCTGTCAATCTGCTGGTAAAGCTGCTTCTGCCGCTCAACCACCTGATTCAACTGATACGTGTTTTGCTGGATTTGCCCACGCAGCGCGTCGATATCACGCTGGTTATCGCTCATCTGCTGCTGCAATTGCTGCATCAGCTGTGCCTGGGCATTAGAAATTCGTTCAAGAGTGGTGACACGGTCTTCGACCGAGCCGGAGCCAACGCTACTGATTGACGCTTGGGCATTAGCGGCCCAGGGGGCCGCTACGCCAATCAGTAACGACAGACTCAACAGGTGATGTCTGAAGTTACTAACCATGTGATTCTCTTAGTAGACCAGAACGGCACGACGGTTTTTAGAATACGCTGCTTCGTCATGACCCAGAACAGCTGGCTTCTCTTTACCGTAAGATACGATAGACATCTGATCAGCCGACACGCCTTTGCCCTGCAGGTACATTTTAACCGCGTTAGCACGACGTTCGCCCAGGGCGATGTTGTATTCCGGCGTACCGCGCTCATCCGCATGACCTTCGATGGTCACTTTGTATGACGGGTTGCTGCGCAGGAAGGTTGCATGCTGATCCAGCATCTGTGCGTAATCAGACTGAACGTCATACTTGTCCAGGCCGAAGTACACGATGTTGTTCTGCTGCAGCTGCTGCATCTGCAGACGAGCCTGCTCGTCAGAAGACATGTTGCCGCCGTTGCCGTTCATGCCAGAATTTGCACCGTAAGCGCCGCCATCAGCACCCATGCCAGTCTGGTCATTGTTGTTGTTCTTGTGTGAGCTACAAGCCGCTACTGCCAGAACCGGCAGAGCCAGCATCAAACCCTTCAGCACTTTGTTCAGTTGCATTTCAAAATCCCATTATTGTTTATTGTTTGTGATGTCTGAACTGTCAGACATTACAGATACGGCGACCAGGCAGGAAATTTTACCTGTCCATCAGTTGCCGGAAGACGCGCTTTGAAACGGCCGTCGGTAGAAACCAACTGCAACACGGAACCCATACCCTGAGTAGAGCTGTAGATTACCATTGTGCCATTGGGTGCCAGGCTCGGCGTTTCATCCAGGAACGTGTCCGTTAACGTTTGAACGGCTCCCGTTTCCAGATCCTGTTTGGCGACGTGTTGAGCACCACCGTTGGTGCTAATCATCACCATTGACTTACCATCTGTTGCGACATCCGCATCCTGGTTCTGACCGCCTTCCCAGGTAATACGTTGTGGCGCGCCACCGTTAAGTCCGACTTTGTAGATTTGTGGAGCACCAGCCTGATCGGAGGTGTAAGCCAGCGTCTGGCTGTCCGGGAACCAGGTCGGTTCGGTGCTGTTATAGCGACCATCGGTAATCTGACGCGTCTGACCTGAGGCCAGATCCATCACATAGAGGTTCAGGCTGCCGGTTTTAGAGAGCGCGAACGCCAGTTTAGAGCCATCCGGCGAGAACGCTGGGGCACCGTTGTGACGTGGATAGGAGGCGATCTGACGGATAGCACCGTTCGACAGCGTCTGAACCACCAGCGCAGATTTGCCGCTTTCAAAGGTCACGTAAGCAACTTTGCTGCCATCCGGAGACCAGGCTGGCGACATCAGCGGCTGTGGTGAACGATGCACGACAAACTGGTTGTAACCATCGTAGTCAGCAACGCGCAGCTCATACGGGAACTGGCCGCCGTTGGTCTGCACCACATAGGCGATACGGGTACGGAAAGCGCCCTTGATGCCGGTCAGCTTCAGGAACGTTTCGTCACTGGCCGTGTGAGCGGCATAACGCAGCCACTGCTTCGTCACTTTATAACTGTTTTGAGCCAGCACGGTACCGGGAGCACCGCCGGTGTCGACCAGCTGGTACGAAACCTGATAGCTGCCATCCGGGTTAGACGCGACCTGACCGACGACCACGGCATCAATGCCGAGTGCACTCCACGCGCCAGGCTGAACTTCCTGCGCGCTGGCAGGCTGCTGTGGCAGACGCGAGCGATCCAGTGGATTAAATTTGCCACTGTTGCGCAGGTCAGCTGCAACGATGCCGCCGATATCTTCCGGCGCTGCGCCAGCACCGGCCCATTTAAACGGCACCACGCCAATCGGGCGCGCAGTGTTGACACCCTGGGTGATCTCAATTCGAACTTCTGCATGCAGCATGGCTGCCCACAGCAGGATAAAAAAGCCTAACGTAACGCGAAGAGCTTGCTTCATTTTATCTCCCTTATCTGAACCTCAGTCCACGATAATTGGCACTGTTCCTGGAAACCACGAGTACAACTTAAGTACGGCACGCTAAACATAGATCAACTTGCCGCCCGTTACTGCATTATTGCGGTTTAAAACGCATTGGGGCGTTTTTAAACACTTCGTAGACCGCCTGCGAAGGCGGCTTCGGAATACGTGCCTGTTTTGCGGCAGCAATCGCGGCCTGACAGAGCGCGGGATCGCCACCCTCTGACTTAACATCAATCAACAAGCCATCAGGCGCAAGTTTAATCCGCAAATCACAGGTTTTTCCGCGATACAGATCCGCATCATAGAATCGGCTCTGAATCGCACTCACAACCTGACCCATGTAGGAGTTGATTTCCGCGCCTGATGCACCCGCTTTCTTCTGGTTTCCCTGCCCTGCTGCGCCGCCAGAGGTGCCGCTTTTCGGTGCATTTTTACCGGAAGCGAGTCCACCCAGCAAATCATCGACATCGCTGTCGTTGGCCGCATCGGCGGCGGCTTTGGCTTTAGCATCCGCTTTGGCCTTTGCGGCAGCATCGGCTTTGGCTTTCGCCGCGGCATCGGCTTTCGCTTTGGCGGCTGCTTCCGCCTTCTCTTTGGCGGCCTCTTTAGCCGCTTCCGCTTTCTCTTTTGCTGCTTCTGCGGCTTTCTCTTTCGCCGCCTCTGCGGCTTTTTCTTTGGCCTCAGCTGCTTTTTCTTTAGCCTCTTCAGCCGCTTTGGCTTTGGCATCCGCCGCCGCTTTCACTTTGGCCTCAGCCGCGGCTTTCGCATCTGCTTCAGATTTCGCCTTCGCTTCCGCAACGGCTTTCTCTTTTGCTGCAGCGGCAGCGGCGGCTTTCGCCTGCTGATCAGCCTGCTTCTTTGCTTCGGCTGCGGCCTGTTTCGCCTGCTCAGCCGCAGCTTTTGCCTGCGCATCTGCCTGAGCTTTTGCATCCGCTTTGGCTTTGGCAGCCGCCGCTTCCGCCGTTTTTTGCTGCTCCTGCGCCTGCTTAGCAGCGTCTTCGGCAGCTTTCTGCTGCTCAGCCTGCTGTTTCGCCTCTTCTTTCGCGGTTTCCTGCGCGGCTAAACGCTCTTTTTCCAGCGCTTTCAGACGCTGCTGTTCAGCAGCCTGTTTCTGTTGCAGCTCTTCAGCCTGCTGCTGCGCCTGCTTTTTACGCTGCTGCTCAGCCCGCTGGCTGTCACTTTGCTGGTTCTGCTGACGATTGTATTGACTCACGACGGCACCGGGATCGACCATCACTGCATCAATATCACTGCCTCCGCCACCCGCACTGCTGGCGTCAATGTGCTCATTAAACGAGCTCCAAATCAGCAGCGCGATCAGCACGATATGCAGAATCACCGAAATGATTATCGCGCGCTTTAACTTCTCGTTTTGCTCGGTTGCCTTCGACACACTCGGTTCCCAAAAAACGGTTCGATTTTAAATCGGCTGCGTCATCAAACCGACAGATTTAACACCCGCCTGGTGCAGCAGGTTGAGCGCTTTAATAATTTCATCGTAAGGCACCTCTTTCGCGCCCCCGATCAAAAAGACCGTCTTAGGATTCGCTTCCAGTCGACGCTGCGCTTCGCTGATTACCTGCTCTGGCGGAAGTTGATCCATACGATCGTGATCCACGACCAGGCTGTACTGACCCACGCCCGCCACTTCGACAATCACCGGCGGATTATCATCGCTGGCAACGGTTTTCGAATCGGTCGCATCAGGCAGATCCACTTCCACGCTCTGGGTAATAATGGGCGCCGTTGCCATGAAGATCAGCAACAGCACCAACAGGACGTCCAGTAGCGGAACGATGTTGATTTCCGACTTCAGGTCGCGGCGTTTGCGACCACGTACTCTGGCCATCATTAACCTCTATTTACTTAGCGCTATCGCTGGAGAAAGCCTGGCGATGCAGAATGGCAGTGAACTCTTCCATGAAGTTGTCGTAGCCCTGCTCCAGTTTGTTTACGCGCTGGTTCAGACGGTTGTACGCCATCACCGCCGGAATTGCGGCAAACAGACCGATAGCGGTCGCAATCAACGCTTCAGCGATACCCGGTGCAACCATCTGCAGGGTTGCCTGCTTCACGGCACCCAGTGCGATAAAGGCGTGCATGATCCCCCAGACGGTGCCGAACAGTCCGATATAAGGGCTGATAGAACCGACGGTGCCGAGGAATGGAATGTGGTTTTCCAGCGCTTCCAGCTCACGGTTCATCGAGATGCGCATCGCACGGCTCGCACCATCAATGACCGCTTCCGGCGCATGGCTGTTGGCGCGATGCAGGCGGGCGAACTCTTTAAAGCCGGAATAGAAAATCTGCTCCGAACCACCCAGTTCTTCCCGGCGCTCCTGGCTCTCCTGATAGAGGCGCGAGAGTTCGATGCCGGACCAGAATTTGTCTTCAAACGCCTCCGCTTCTCTTCCCGCCGCATTCAGAATACGTGTGCGCTGAATAATGATGGCCCAGGAGGCAATAGAAAAGCCGATCAAAATCAACATGATAAGTTTGACCAGAAGGCTCGCCTTCAGGAACAAATCAAGAATGTTCATGTCAGTCACTGCTTGAACTCCGCGACAATAGACTTGGGAAGCGCAATCGGCTTCATTAGATGTGGGTTAATGCAGGCAATCAGGACTTCTGCCTCATTGAGCACTTTGCCTTCAGTATTCACGATACGCTGAGTGAACGTCATGGTAGCCCGTGTCATTGATGTGACCTCGCTCTGGATCTCCAGAAGGTCATCAAGACGCGCCGCCGCCAGATAGTCCACCGATATACGCCGTACCACAAAAGCGATCTGCTGTTCTAACAGCGTCTGCTGATTGAAATGGTGCTGTCGCAACATTTCAGTACGTGCTCGTTCATAAAAAGCGATATAGCTGGCGTGATAAACCACACCACCGGCATCAGTATCTTCGTAGTAGACCCGAACCGGCCAGCGAAACAGCGTTGTACTCACTCTACATCCCGGCCTCGTTTTAAACGTTGTTACTATACGCAAGAGAATTGGGGTTGGGAATGGCTCGTCAGAGCCAGGCGAAAATAATTATCGCTCCGTAACAAACGGAACGATTTCAGGGAGATTAATTGACCAGACGCTGACAAAAATTCACTGACAGCGCCGATGAGACGGGGTCTTAAAGATAAAAACGGTAAAGCGCAATAAATAGCACCAGCATGGCGGGTAACGGGGCAAACAGCGCCTGCCATCGGGTTTGCTGTGGCCGGAAGCCCACACCGTGGATCACCCCACTGCAGACCGCCCAGATCAGCACCAGCCCCTGCAGAGCCGGTAACTGGCCTGCCTGATTGGCAAAGCGTGTCGGATCCCACATCACGCCGCCTGCGGTCAGCAGCGCCAGCAGCAGTGTAAGGGCCCGTAACGGGCCCTTATCCATCAGATCATACAGCATCCGAATTAGCGTTCGCATCAGTGAGGCTCATCCTGCGCTTCAATGTGCTCAATCGCCAGCGCGGTCACGATACCAAAGGCACAGGCCAGCAACGTGCCGAGAATCCAGGCAAAATACCACATGCGACGTCTCCTTAATTAATAGAGTGAGTGACTGTTGCTTTCAATATGCTCTTTGGTGATACGACCAAACATCTTCCAGTAGCACCAGGTGGTGTAGGCCAGAATGATCGGCACAAAGATAGCGGCGGCAACGGTCATGGTTTGCAGCGTCAGCAGGCTGGACGTTGCGTCCCACATGGTCAGGCTCACACCCGGCACCGTGCTGGATGGCATGATGAACGGGAACATTGCAATACCGGCTGTCATGATGACGCAGGCCAGCGTCAGTGAGGAGAACAGGAACGCCCAGGCGCCCTTCTCAACCCGCGAGCAGAGTATGGTCAGCAGCGGCAGCACAGCGCCCAGCAGCGGGAACAGCCACAGCACAGGGTGGTTCTGGAAGTTGACCATCCAGGCACCCGCTTCGCGCACCACGGTTTTGCCCAGTGGGTTAGAGGCGGCGAAGTGATCCATAGTGCTGGTCACCACATAACCATCGATACCATATTTCACCCAGACGCCCGCCAGGATAAAGCAGACCATCATCACCAGGGCGGCAAGTTGTGCTGCGGTGCGTGAACGCAGATGCAGTTCGCCGGTAGTGCGCATCTGCAGATAGGTTGCACCCTGCACCAGAATCATCGCCACACTGACCACACCCGCCAGCAGCCCAAACGGATTCAGCAGCTGGAAGAAGTTACCGGTATAGAACAGGCGCAGATACTCATCGGCATGGAACGGCACGCCCTGTAACAGGTTGCCAAACGCTACGCCAATCACCAGCGGCGGCACGAAGCTGCCAATGAAAATCCCCCAGTCCCAGGCACCGCGCCAGCGATTGTCTTCAATCTTCGAACGGTAATCGAAGCCGACCGGACGGAAGAACAGCGACGCGAGCACCAGAATCATCGCCACGTAGAAGCCAGAGAAGGCTGCCGCGTAGACCATCGGCCAGGCGGCAAACAGCGCGCCACCTGCGGTGATCAGCCAGACCTGGTTACCGTCCCAGTGTGGAGCGATACTGTTAATCATGATGCGACGTTCAGTATCATTCCGGCCCAGAATGCGTGTCAGCATCCCGACACCCATATCAAAACCATCTGCGACGGCAAAGCCAATCAGCAGTACGCCAATCAACAGCCACCACACAAAGCGCAGAACTTCATAATCAAACATGGTCGCTCTCCTTATCCCTGTACCGGCTGGGTGATTGCCGTGATCTGCTCATGATGATAACGCCCGGTTTTCAGGCTGCTCGGCCCAAGGCGGGCGAATTTGAACATCAGGTACATCTCAGCCACCAGGAACATTGTGTAGAGTCCGCAGATCAGGATCATGGAGAACAGCAGATCGCCAACGGTCAGGGAGGAGTTGGCTACCGCAGTCGGCAGCACTTCACCGATAGCCCACGGCTGACGACCATACTCCGCCACAAACCAGCCTGATTCGATAGCGATCCACGGCAGCGGAATACCAAACAGCGCCGCTTTCAGTAACCAGCGATTTTTACCGATGCGGTTACGCAGTACGCTCCAGAACGCCAGCGCGATAATGCCCAGCAGCAGTACGCCACACAGCACCATGATGCGGAAGGCAAAATAGAGCGGAGCGACACGCGGGATAGAGTCCTGCGTCGCCTGTTTAATCTGCGCTTCGGTTGCATCAGCCACGTTGTCGGTATAACGCTTCAGCAGCAGACCGTAGCCGAGATCCTGTTTGTGACTGTTGAACGCGTCACGCACCGCCGGATCCTGGCTGCCACCGCGCAGCTCATTCAGCAGGGCATAGGATTTCATGCCGTTGCGGATGCGCACTTCATGCTGTGCCATCAGATCTTTCAGGCCGGTTACCGGCGTATCGGTAGATCGGGTGGCGATCAGGCCCAGCAGCCAGGGGATCTGTACTGCGTATCGGTTCTCCTGAGTGGCCTGATCGGGCAGGCCAAACAGGGTAAACGACGCCGGTGCCGGCTGGGTTTCCCACTCCGCTTCGATAGCGGCCAGTTTGGTTTTCTGCACGTCCCCCATCTCGTAACCTGACTCATCGCCCAGAACGATGACTGACAGCACCGCCGCCATGCCAAAGCTGGCCGCGATAGCGAACGAGCGTTTAGCAAAGGCGAAGTCACGGCCTTTCAGCATGTACCAGGCGCTGATGCCCATAATAAACATTGCACCGGTGGTGTAACCGGCTGCCACGGTGTGCACGAATTTCACCTGCGCGACCGGGTTCAGCACCAGCTCTGAGAAGCTGACCATCTCCATGCGCATGGTTTCGAAGTTGAACTCAGAGGCGATCGGATTCTGCATCCAGCCGTTAGCCACCAGAATCCACAGCGCCGACATGTTTGAGCCCAGCGCCACCAGCCAGGTGACGGCGAGGTGCTGCACTTTGCCCAGGCGATCCCAGCCAAAAAAGAACAGGCCAACAAAGGTGGATTCCAGGAAGAACGCCATCAGACCTTCAATGGCGAGCGGCGCACCGAAGATATCGCCGACGTAGTGAGAGTAATATGACCAGTTAGTCCCGAACTGAAATTCCATGGTCAGGCCGGTGGCGACACCCAGCGCAAAGTTAATACCGAATAATTTGCCCCAGAACTTCGTCATATCTTTATAAATTTGTTTGCCGCTCAGGACATATACCGTTTCCATGATCGCCAGCAAAAACGCCATACCCAGCGTTAAAGGGACGAACAGAAAATGGTACATCGCCGTTAAGGCAAACTGTAACCGCGACAGCTCGACGATATCTAACATAAGGACTCCTTGCTCCTCGCTATGCCTCCGTCACGCGCGCGAACAGATCGAACGCAATCAGAGTCAGCAACGACTGTTTATTGATTCCAGTTTTTTATTACCCGCAGAACAGGTCTGTGAGCTGCCCGAACAGGCGAGTAGCGAATGAAGCAGCTCAGAAAATTGTCAATCAGCGCTTTCGTTAACGCGTGCTTTAACAGGAGGAAAGCGGGTGTTATCCCGGGTTGAGCAGACGTTTGAAAATTTGTGTAAAAGGCTGGATTGATGCAGCGCAATTTACGCCCTTAGCGTTGCGCTTTGCCAGAGATATAGTTGGATATAAGTCGCGATTAATTGATCTGGATTAACGCAATAAGTTTCCAGATAGAGTCAGGTAGGTTTCTTGTTAATGAGATGTCAGTAATGAAATAAAGCGCGAAGGAATAATTTACCTTTGACACTTTTTCTTAACGTGATGAGCCGCAGACCGGTTATTTAACCGCGCACTCTTCTCTTTAGCTTCCTGCGTTATAGCTCTCATTTACAGGCATAAAAAAAGCCACCCGAAGGTGGCTTAGTCTCAGATGACGCTGACTTATTTAGCAGGCAATACGGCTTTAACTGCGTCACCGATATCCGCCAGGCTGCGGACGGTTTTCACGCCTGCCGCTTCCAGCGCAGCAAATTTCTCATCTGCTGTACCTTTACCACCGGCAATGATGGCGCCAGCATGGCCCATACGCTTGCCTTTCGGCGCGGTGACGCCAGCAATGTAGCCTACAACCGGCTTGGTCACGTGCTCTTTAATGAAGGCTGCAGCTTCTTCTTCTGCGCTACCGCCGATCTCACCGATCATCACGATAACTTCAGTCTGTGGATCATCCTGGAACATTTTCAGGATGTCGATGAAGTTAGAGCCTGGGATCGGGTCACCACCGATGCCAACGCAGGTTGACTGGCCGTAGCCGATATCCGTGGTCTGCTTAACCGCTTCATAGGTCAGGGTGCCTGAACGTGACACGATACCGACGCGGCCCGGCTGGTGAATGTGGCCCGGCATGATGCCGATTTTACATTCGCCTGGGGTGATAACGCCTGGGCAGTTTGGACCGATCATCCGCACGCCTGCTTCATCCAGCTTCACTTTCACGGTCAGCATATCCAGGGTCGGGATGCCTTCGGTGATGGTGATGATCAGTTTGATGCCCGCGTCGATCGCTTCCAGGATGCCATCTTTACAGAAAGGAGCCGGAACGTAGATCACAGTGGCGGTCGCGCCTGTTGCTTCTACCGCTTCGCGAACGGTGTTGAACACCGGCAGGCCGAGATGGGTCGTGCCACCTTTGCCTGGCGTCACGCCGCCAACCAGTTGGGTGCCGTATGCCAGCGCCTGCTCAGAATGGAAAGTCCCCTGGCCACCGGTGAAACCCTGGCAAATGACTTTGGTGTTTTTGTCGATCAGAATGGACATTATTTACCCTCCGCGGCAGCAACAACACGCTGTGCGGCGTCTGTCAGGCTGGTTGCTGCAATGATGTTCAGACCGCTGTCCGCCAGTTTCTGGGCGCCCAGCTCGGCGTTGTTACCTTCCAAACGTACCACAACTGGTACGTTCACACCCACTTCAGCGACTGCGCCGATGATGCCGTCGGCAATCAGGTCGCAGCGTACGATACCGCCGAAGATGTTAACGAATACGGCTTTAACCGCATCGTCAGACAGGATGATTTTGAAGGCTTCGGTCACGCGCTCTTTGGTTGCGCCGCCGCCGACATCAAGGAAGTTGGCCGGTTGACCGCCGTGGTGTTTAACGATGTCCATGGTGCCCATCGCCAGACCTGCGCCGTTAACCATACAACCGATGTTGCCTTCCAGCGCAACATAGTTCAGTTCCCACTGTGTCGCATGGGCTTCACGCGGATCTTCCTGGCTTGGATCGCGCATTTCGCGCAGCTCTGGCTGACGGAACAGGGCATTGCCATCGGCACCCAGTTTGCCATCCAGGCAGATCAGGTCGCCCTGTTTGGTGATCACCAGCGGGTTGATCTCAACCATCGCCAGATCGCGCTCCAGGAACAGTGTCGCCAGACCCATGAAGATCTTGGTGAACTGGCCAACCAGCTTGCCAGTCAGGCCAAGTTTGAACGCCAGCTCACGACCCTGATAAGGCTGCGGGCCGGTCAGTGGATCCAGCGCCATTTTGTGGATCAGGTGCGGGGTCTCTTCCGCCACTTTTTCAATTTCCACGCCGCCTTCAGTGGAGGCCATGAAAATTACGCGACGCGTTGCGCGATCGACCACAGCGCCCAGATAGAGCTCCTGATCGATATCGGTCGCCGCTTCAACCAGAATCTGGTTTACCGGCTGGCCGTTTGCGTCTGTCTGATAGGTAACCAGGCGTTTGCCCAGCCAGTTTTCAGCAAAAGCGCGAATCTCTTCTTTGCTGTTAACCACTTTCACACCGCCCGCTTTACCGCGGCCACCGGCATGAACCTGACATTTAACTACCCACGGGCCTGCGCCAATTTTAGAGGCTGCTTCTTCCGCTTCACGTGGTGTAGTACAGGCGTAACCCGTTGGTGCCGGCATGCCATACCGTGCAAACAGTTGTTTCGCCTGGTATTCGTGTAAGTTCATGATGTTCTATCCATTCAGGTCTGAAAAGAGTAATGAGGTTGGGCGCGCGGCAAGGCGCGCCCGGTGAAAATCAGACATCCAGCAGCAGGCGCGCCGGATCTTCCAGCATCTCTTTCACTGCAACCAGATAACCAACTGATTCACGGCCATCGATCAGACGGTGGTCGTAGGAGAGCGCCAGATACATCATCGGCAGCACCACAACCTGACCATTGACCGCCATCGGGCGATCTTTGATGGCGTGCATGCCCAGGATGGCGCTCTGCGGTGGGTTGATGATCGGGGTGGACATCAGTGAACCAAAGACGCCGCCGTTGGTGATGGTAAAGTTACCGCCGGTCAGATCCTCAACTGTCAGTTTGCCGTCACGGCCTTTCACTGCCAGCTCTTTGATTTTCTTCTCGATGTCCGCCATGCTCAGCGCATCCACGTCACGCAGGACTGGTGTAACCAGACCACGTGGCGTAGAGACCGCAATGCTGACGTCGAAGTAGTTGTGGTAAACCACATCTTCACCATCGATAGAAGCATTCACTTCCGGATAGCGTTTCAGCGCTTCAACAACCGCTTTGATGTAGAAGGACATAAAGCCCAGACGTACACCGTGACGCTTCTCGAAGGCCTCACCATACTGCTTACGCAGATCCATGATGGGCTTCATGTTGATTTCGTTGAAGGTGGTCAGCATCGCGGTGCTGTTCTTCGCTTCCAGCAGACGCTCGGCAACACGCTTACGCAGACGGGTCATCGGCACGCGTTTTTCGCTGCGGTTAGCCACTGGCTGCTGCGCGGCGGCCGCATCAGCAGCTGGCGCAGCGGCTTTGGCAGCCTGCGGTTTGTTGGCCAGATGTTTTTCAACATCTTCACGGGTCAGACGACCGCCAACACCGCTGCCTTTGATCTGTGAGGCATCAAGATTGTGCTCTGCAATCAGACGGCGGATAGCCGGGCTGAGCGCATCGTTGCTCTCTTCTTCCAGTGACGCAGTCTGACGCTGAGCCGGGGTAGACTCTTTGCTTTCAGACTTCGCGCTGCTCTCTTTACCGGCGCTGTTGCCCTCTTTCAGACGACCCAGGATCTGGCGGGAAGTGACGGTGGCGCCCTCTTCTTCCAGAACGGCTTCCAGGATACCGTCCGCAGAGGCTGGCACTTCCAGCACAACTTTGTCAGTTTCGATTTCGACCAGCACTTCATCGCGAGTGACTGCATCGCCTGGTTTTTTATGCCAGGTTGCCACAGAGGCATCGGCAACCGATTCAGGCAGGTCGGGAACGAGAATATCTACGCTACTCATTATCTTTCCTTTTAATTAATTAACGTTCAGCGCGTCATTAACCAGGTCTTGCTGCTGTTGTTGGTGTACGGACATGTAACCCACGGCCGGTGAGGCGGATGCCGGGCGGCCTGCATAACGTAAGGTGGCACCAAACGGCACAACTTCACGGAAATGATGCTGGCTGCAATACCAGGCGCCCTGATTCAGTGGCTCTTCCTGACACCAGACAAAATCCTGCACGTGAGCATACGCTTTTAATGCTTCCTGTACCGCGTGATGCGGGAACGGATAGAGCTGCTCGATGCGCACGATAGCCACATCGGTCTGCTCATTTTTACGACGCTGCTCCAGCAGGTCGTAATAGACTTTACCGGAGCACAGCACGACGCGTTTCACGCCCTGCGGATCCAGATCATCGACTTCGCCAATCGCAGGCTGGAAGCTGCCGTTAGCCAGTTCATCCAGCGTGGAGATCGCCAGCGGATGACGCAGCAGTGATTTCGGCGACATCACAATCAGCGGACGGCGCATACCGCGCAGCGCCTGACGACGCAGCATATGGTAAACCTGCGCAGGGGTAGACGGCACGCAGACCTGCATGTTCTGCTCAGCGCAGAGTTGCAGATAACGTTCCAGGCGCGCAGAGGAGTGCTCTGGCCCCTGACCTTCATAACCGTGCGGCAGCAGCATCACCAGGCCACACATCCGGCCCCATTTCTGCTCACCGGAGCTGATGAACTGGTCGATAACAACCTGTGCGCCGTTGGCGAAGTCACCAAACTGCGCTTCCCAGATGGTCAGGATGCGCGGCTCTGCGGTGGCATAACCATATTCAAAGGCCAGTACCGCCTCTTCTGACAGCACGGAGTCCCACACCTTGAACTGACCCTGTCCGCTGTGCACGTGGTGCAGAGGGGTATAGGTTGAGCCGTTCGCCTGGTTATGGACTACCGCGTGACGATGGAAGAAGGTTCCGCGACCGGTATCTTCACCCGACAGACGTACCGGAATGCCTTCATCAACCAGCGTGGCGTATGCCAGGTTTTCCGCGCCGCCCCAGTCAAAGGCTTTCTCGCCTTCAGCCATCAGACGACGGTCGTTGTAAATCTTGGCAACACGTGACTGCACTTCCACCTCTTCAGGCACCTGGCTGATACGCAGCGCCAGCTCCTTCAGACGTTTCATGTCGACCTGAGCCGGGTAAGGTTCATCCCACTCATGATTCAGGTAAGGTGACCAGGTAAAGGAGTGCAGGCTCATTGGACGCCATTCCGGCACCACACACTCACCCGCATCCAGCGCGTCACGGTAGAGATTGACCATTTCGGTCGCATCTTCCTGCGTGGCAATGGCCTCACCTTCCAGACGGTCGGCATAGATTTTACGCGGCGTTGGGTGTTTTTTGATTTTCTGGTACATCAGCGGCTGGGTCGCACTTGGCTCATCCGCCTCGTTGTGACCATGACGGCGATAGCAGACCAGATCGATAAACACATCACGCTTAAAGGTGTTGCGATAGTCGAGCGCCAGTCGGGTCACAAACGCGACCGCTTCCGGATCGTCAGCATTGACGTGGAAAATCGGTGCCAGCACCATTTTGCCGATATCGGTGCAGTAAGGGGTCGAACGCGCATCTTTCGGGTTGGAGGTGGTGAAGCCAACCTGGTTGTTGATGACGATGCGAACGGTACCGCCCACTTCATAACCGCGCGCCTGTGACATGTTCAGGGTTTCCTGAACCACGCCCTGGCCAATCACGGCCGCATCACCATGAATGGTGATCGGTAAAACTTTATTGCTGGCTGGCTCATCCAGACGATCCAGACGCGCACGCACTGAACCCATGACCACCGGGCTGACGATCTCCAGGTGCGACGGGTTAAACGCCAGCGCCAGGTGAACCAGGCCGCCTTCGGTTTCCACGTCAGACGAGAAGCCCATGTGGTACTTCACGTCACCGGTGCCCAGATGCTCTTTGTGCTTACCGGCGAACTCGTCGAACAGATCCTGTGGCTTTTTACCCAGCACGTTGATCAGCACGTTGAGACGGCCACGGTGTGCCATACCCAGTACGACTTCACGGGTTCCGCTCTTACCGGCATGACGGATCATTTCGCGCAGCATCGGAACCAGTGCATCGCCGCCTTCCAGCGAGAAGCGTTTGGCACCCGGGAATTTCGCTCCGAGATATTTTTCCAGCCCTTCGGCCGCGGTCAGCTCTTTCAGGAAACCTTTTTTCTCTTCATTGCTGAAGGCTGCACGGCCCGCGACTGACTCAAGGCGCTGCTGAATCCAGCGTTTCTCATCAGTGTTGTTGATGTGCATATATTCTGCACCGATCGAGCCGCAGTAAGTCTGAGTCAGCGCCTCGAACAGTTCGGCCAGCTTCATGGTCTCTTTGCCAATGGCAAAAGAGCCGACGTTAAAGCTTTCCTGAAAATCGGCCTCGGTCAGATCGTGAAAAGCGGGATCGAGATCGGCTACCCGGTCCTGTTTCCACAGACCAAGCGGGTCAAGATTGGCGTGCTGATGACCGCGGAAACGAAACGCGTTAATCAGCTGCAGCACTTTTACTTGCTTGGAGTTGGTTTCAGGATCGGAGACAGATGAGGTGTAACGAGATGCGTCTTTCGCCAGGCGACGGAAGTACTCACGTGTGGTGGAGTGAAACTGCTCAGGTTTCATTCCGGTGCCCGGTAACTGCTGGAACATCGAGCGCCACACTGCATCGACAGAGTCAGGATCGGTCAGGAAATCCTCATAGAGCTGCTCTATGTAAGACTGATTCGCGCCGGCCAGCCAGGAAGAGTCCAGCCAGGGCTTCATCGCGCTGTTCTGCATTGTGATCCCTTAAGCATTGCTATGCTTTTTTGAGGTTTCATTTGTTGCCGCTTTCGCGGTTTGCCGTAGTGAGTTCAGCGATACGAGCACTTTGCGCAGCGCGCGTGGCCCGTAAGGGAACCTTTGTAAACGTGGTAATCACCGCGCTTACAGAGGCTTCCGTAAAACACCGGGAACCTGAGGTTCCCGGCAGAAACTGCTTATGCGCCGCGCTGCAGCAGCATCGACTTGATATGGCCGATGGCGCGCGTCGGGTTCAGCCCTTTCGGACATACGCTCACACAGTTCATGATGCTATGGCAGCGGAATACGCTGAAAGCATCATTCAGATTGTCGAGACGCGCCTCGGTTTCGGTGTCGCGGCTGTCAATCAGGAAGCGGTACGCGGCCAGCAGGCCAGCAGGACCGATGAACTTCTCAGGATTCCACCAGAATGATGGGCATGAGGTTGAGCAGCAGGCACAGAGTATACATTCGTACAGGCCATCCAGGTGTTCACGCTCATCCGGCGACTGCAGATGTTCACGAGCTGGTGGATTTTCCCCATTATTCAACAGGAAAGGCTTAATTTTCTCATACTGTGCATAAAACTGGCTCATGTCTACAACCAGGTCACGCACCACCGGTAAACCTGGCAGCGGACGGATAACAATTTTCTGTTTGCCGTTGCCCAGCGCTGAGACTGGCGTAATGCAGGCCAGTCCGTTTTTACCGTTCATGTTCAGGCCATCGGAACCGCAGACGCCTTCACGACAGGAGCGACGAAACGCCAGGGTCGGATCTTTCTCTTTCAGGCGAATCAGCGCGTCCAGCAGCATCATGTCGCGACCATCTTCCGCTTCCAGGGTGTAATCCTGCATGCGCGGTTTGTCATCGACGTCCGGATTGTAGCGATAAATTGAAAACTCGAGTCTCATGATCGTCTCCGAAATTAGTAGGTACGCACTTTCGGCGGGAAGGCCGCGCGCAGTTTCGGCTGCATGTTCACCTCACGGCGCGTCATGCTTTCGGTTTCCGGGACATAAAGACTGTGGCACAGCCAGTTTTCATCATCACGATCCGGGAAGTCGAAGCGACTGTGCGCACCGCGGCTTTCGGTGCGATAGTTGGCCGCTACCGCCGTGGCAAAGGCCGTCTCCATCAGGTTATCCAGCTCCAGGCACTCAATACGCTGGGTGTTGAAATCCGGTGAGCGGTCATCCAGACGCGCTGACTTCAGGCGCTGGCGAATCTCTTTCAGCTCTTCCAGACCCTGTGCCATCGCTTCGCCTTCACGGAATACCGAGAAGTTATTCTGCATGCAGCGTTGCAGCGCTTTACGAATCTCAACCGGATCTTCACCCGTGGTGTTATTTTCCCAGCGGTTGAAACGCGCCATCGCCCCGGCGATCTCATCTTCTGTGGCATCACGCAGGTCGCCCTGCTCCTGAATACTCGCAAGCAGATGCAGACCCGCTGCACGGCCAAAGACCACCAGGTCGAGCAGTGAGTTACCGCCCAGACGGTTGGCACCATGCACCGATACGCAGGCGATTTCACCGACGGCGAACAGGCCAGGAATCACTACATCTTCGCCCTGCTCATTGACGCGCAGTGCCTGGCCGGTCACTTTGGTCGGAATACCGCCCATCATGTAGTGGCAGGTCGGAATGACCGGAATCGGCTCTTTAATCGGATCGGCGTGCGCAAAGGTGCGTGACAGCTCAAGGATGCCAGGCAGACGTGACTCAAGCACCTCTTTACCCAGATGATCCAGTTTCAGTTTGAGATGTGGACCCCACGGGCCATCACAGCCGCGACCTTCACGGATTTCAATCATCATCGAGCGCGCAACCACGTCGCGGCCCGCCAGATCTTTGGCGTTCGGCGCATAACGCTCCATGAAGCGTTCGCCATGTTTGTTCAGCAGATAGCCGCCTTCACCACGGCAGCCTTCGGTGACCAGCACGCCCGCACCGGCGATACCGGTTGGGTGGAACTGCCACATCTCCATATCCTGCACCGGTACGCCCGCACGCAGTGCCATACCTACGCCGTCACCGGTGTTGATGTGTGCATTGGTGGTGGACTGGTAGATACGGCCCGCGCCGCCGGTGGCCAGAATGGTCGCTTTCGCTTTGAAATAAACGGTTTCGCCGGTTTCGATGCAGATAGCGGTACAACCCACGACTGCGCCATCGGCGTTTTTCACCAGATCCAGTGCATACCACTCAGAGAAGATAGTGGTTTTGTTTTTCAGGTTCTGCTGATAAAGGGTGTGCAGCAACGCGTGACCGGTACGGTCAGCCGCAGCCGCCGTACGTGCCGCCTGCTCGCCACCGAAATTCTTTGACTGGCCACCAAACGGACGCTGATAGACACGACCATCTTCCAGACGCGAGAAAGGTAAACCCATGTGTTCCAGTTCCAGAATCGCTTCCGGGCCGGTTTTACACATATATTCAATCGCGTCCTGGTCACCGATATAGTCGGAACCTTTGACGGTGTCGTACATGTGCCATTCCCAGTTATCTTCATGGGTATTACCCAGCGCAACAGTAATACCGCCCTGCGCAGATACGGTGTGTGAACGGGTCGGGAAAACTTTAGATAACAGGGCACAGCTCTGGCCGCCCTGGGAGATTTGCAGTGCGGCTCGCATTCCTGCGCCACCTGCGCCGATTACCACGGCATCGAACTCTCTGATTGGCAAACTCATTTACACACCCCACACCACAACAAATCCATAAATCGCATACCACAACAGCGCCACGACAATCACAAACTGCAACAACAAGCGGGTTGGCAGTGATTTAACGTAGTCTGTTAACACCTGCCACATGCCAATCCAGCCGTGGATCAGAATTGAGAACAGCGTCAGCAGCGTGAACACTTTGGTGAATGCGGAAGCGAAGAAGCCACGCCACAGGTCATAAGTCAGCGTGTCTGTCATCACCACGAAACCGAGGATGTAGACGATGTAGAGCGTAATGAGAATTGCAGTTGCCCGCAGCAGCAGCCAGTCCTGAATGCCGTTGCGACCCAATGCGGATGCATTGCTTACCATACGAGGACTCCCGCCAGAATTGCCAGCACGACAGTGATCACAAAAGTCATATGAGCGGAACGCTTACCAACCTGCAGCGTTTCGGCCAGATAACCAAAATCCATCAACATATGACGAATCCCGCTCACCGCGTGATAGGCCAGCGCCGTTAAGATGCCCCACATAATGAACTTCGCGAAGAAGCCATCCATGATGGACGCAGCGTGCTGGAAACCTTCAGGAGAGGAGAGAGAGAGACCGAGCAGCCACAGCAGGATGCCAATGGCAACCAATGTGATTACGCCGGAGACGCGGTGAAGAATGGACGATATTGCAGTAACGGGAAACCGGATCGTCGAGAGATCCAAGTTGACAGGTCTTTGTTTTTTCACGGTTTTGCCCACACAGCTCTTTTTTATTTTGCTTCCTCCGGACCTGAGGCGGAGTCTAATCACAACGCGTGGCAGACTTTAACCGTCACCAAAAAAGCAACATCCAGTGTTAATTGACGCGGTAGTAAACGCTGGGTGGCTCCTGGTGTCAGGGTGTTCCGGAGACCTGCCTGGAGTATAGGAGGATCACATTCTGATTACAATTCCCCTACAAACTCTTTGGTATATTTTAGGTGGAACAGTGATCCTACTCACGATTTTCACAATTGATACAATTTTAATTATCTGATTTGACAATAGTTCAACAATTCAGTTACAAACTAAGCCTGTAAATTCCTATGATGCGCAAAAGTTATGGGGATACACTTTCCCCTAAGCGCAAGTTATGTAACATTGCGATAATGAGCATTAAAAAGCATCAGGTTATTGGTTACCAAGAAGTTATGTCCTGACCGGATCTTTAACAACCGCGATATGCAGCATGTCCATGGCTCACCGGTTCCCGCTGGGAACGCGCCGCTCACTCTGTACCCTGCACCCGTTTTATCCCCGCAGAGTGATACTGTGTAGTTTTGCCAACCGCAACATGAACGCGTTTCAGGTGTCTAAAGATCCTTACCCACATAAGGCGCTATGGAGACGAAAATGACAGATAAAAAAGTAACGCTAACCCTGCAAGATGGAACATCTATTGAACTGGACGTGCTGAAAGGTACGCTGGGCCAGGATGTCGTTGATGTCCGCACTCTGGGTTCAAGTGGCCTGTTCACCTTCGATCCCGGTTTTACGTCTACCGCGTCCTGCGAATCTGCAATCACCTTTATCGATGGGGATGAAGGTATCCTGCTGCACCGTGGTTTCCCTATTTCTGAGCTGGCGACCCACTCTAACTATCTGGAAGTCTGCTACATCCTGCTGAACGGCGAAGCACCAAACCAGAAACAGTTTGATGAGTTCCGTACCACGGTTACCCGCCACACCATGATTCATGAGCAGATTACCCGCCTGTTCCACGGCTTCCGTCGCGACTCTCATCCGATGGCGGTAATGTGCGGTGTCACTGGCGCACTGGCTGCGTTTTACCACGATTCGCTGGATGTAAACATTGAGCGCCACCGCGAAATCGCAGCATTCCGTCTGCTTTCTAAAATGCCGACCATGGCAGCGATGTGTTACAAATATTCTATCGGCCAGCCGTTTGTCTATCCGCGCAACGATCTCTCCTATGCGGGTAACTTCCTGCACATGATGTTTGCCACGCCGTGCGAAGAGTACAAAGTGAATCCGGTGCTGGAACGCGCCATGGACCGCATCCTGATCCTGCATGCTGACCATGAGCAGAACGCCTCAACCTCTACCGTTCGTACCGCCGGTTCAAGCGGCGCGAATCCGTTTGCCTGTATCGCCGCCGGGATCGCCTCCCTGTGGGGACCGGCGCACGGTGGTGCCAACGAAGCGACCCTGCGTATGCTGGAAGAGATCAGCACCGTTGAGCATATTCCGGAATTTGTTAAACGCGCCAAAGACAAAAATGACTCCTTCCGTCTGATGGGCTTTGGTCACCGCGTTTACAAAAACTACGATCCACGCGCGACCGTGATGCGCGATACCTGCCATGAAGTCCTGAATGAGCTGGGTATGAAGGATGACCTTCTGGAAGTGGCGATGGAGCTGGAACACATTGCGCTGAACGACCCGTACTTCATCGAGCGTAAACTCTATCCAAACGTGGACTTCTACTCCGGTATCATTCTGAAAGCGATGGGTATTCCATCCTCCATGTTTACGGTGATCTTCGCGATGGCCCGTACTGTTGGCTGGATTGCACACTGGAAAGAGATGCACGACGAAGGCATGAAGATTGCCCGTCCACGTCAGCTCTACACCGGTTATACCGAGCGCGAATTCAGCTCACAGCTGAAAAAGTAAGGTTCAGTTAATAGCGGAGAGGGATCTCCGCCTGATGTTGCTTTAAAGCCGGGGGCGGTTGGCTGTGATACCGCGCCTGCGTAGAGAACATGGTCAGATCGGAAAGACGCAAAAGCCGTCATCCATGACACGCTCGGCCCGCGCGATTACGCACCTCATCCCTGAGGTGCGCCCGTAGCCGGGCCAACGCGTTGCGTTGTTCAAAAACGCTCCCGGCGTTTTTGTCCATGCCGCGGGACGCTTTCCTCTTCTGACCGTGTTCTCTGCGCGTTAAGCTATTTTATTGCTGTAAGATTCACACGGGTTTGACTCTGTCAGCCGTAAGAGCATTTTACCCTTTTGACTTTACTGTCTATCTCTGACAACCCGGACACCAGTAAAAAGGCCGTGATGAGAGCGTGCCCTTCTCAATTACCGTGCCGCAGCGCCGGCATTTTTTGCCCTGCCGATGAAAAACCTCAAACTGAAACGCCGCTTCCTCATGATATTTCTTCATGGTTCCACGCATCCGATAGGCATGGCGCGGCACTGAAAGCAGCGCTTCGCTGAAAGCAGTCAGCTGATCGTTACTGAGATCCTGCGCCCGATGATTTGGCAGCAGCTGTGCCAGCCAGAGAATTTCGGCACGCAGGTAGTTTCCCAGCCCGGCCAGAAAAGCCTGATCCAGCAGCAGACCACTGAACTGCCGCCGCCGGAAGCGGGGTGACAGCAGTCGCTCTTTCACCTCTTCCACTGTCAGCGCGCTGTTCAGCACATCCGGCCCGATACGATTAAGAAACGGATGCGCCGCCAGCGTATCTGCGTTGAGCAGCTCAATATCTGAGGCGCTGTAGAGCAGAATCGCTTTGCCCGCCGTCGCCAGTCGCACCCGCAACTGACGGGTGGAATTCAGTTCGGTGTCAGGTTTTACAATGCGCCAGACACCATAAAGCTGGTTATGGCTGTAGAGCGTCAGGCCATTGCTGAAATGAGTCAGCAGCGCTTTGCCCCGCGTCTCAATCGCCTGAACCTGCTCACCAATCAATGCCGGTTCATAGGTTTTGAGCTGAGGAAACGCGAACCACGCTTCCGTTAACGGCTGACCCACAATGGCGTCTTCAAGTTTATCCGCCACGCGGCGAATTTCCGGTCCTTCAGGCATCGTTCATCCTCTTAATGGGTGGCGCCGCCAGCCTGTCTGATATCCTCGCCGGTCTCCAGCGTGACCTTTACCGCAATTTCCAGCGCCTGAATAATGGACGCCAGCGCCATGCTCGGTGCGCCCGGATGCTGCGCTGCCTGTTCTGGCAGATAAGGAATATGGATAAAACCTCCCCGCACCGGACTGTCATGCTGCTCAAGCCAGTGCAGCAGGCCGTACATTACGCGGTTGCAGGTAAAGGTGCCCGCCGTTTGCGACACTGAAGCAGGGATCCCCGCTTCCCGCACCGCCGCCACAATCGCTTTGATGGGCAGACGGGAAAAATAGGCTGCCGGGCCACCTGCTACGACGGGCTCATCCACCGGCTGATGACCGGCGTTGTCCGGGATACGGGCGTCATCGACATTAATACCAATACGTTCAACGGTAATGTCGCTACGGCCGCCCGCCTGCCCCACCGACAGAATCGCATCCGGTTTCACCTCTTCCAGCGCCTGATTCAGCACCCTAAGTACGTCGCTGAATACCACCGGCAACTGGCGGATCACTATCGTCGCCCCGCTAATCTGTTTGCCTTCCAGTGCGCGCACCGCTTCCCATGAAGGGTTAATCGTTTCACCGCCAAAAGGTTCAAAGGCGGTCATCAGGACAGTTTTCATGCAACCTCACAGGAACATCAGGAAATAGAGCAGGAAAATATTAACGATTAACAGTAGCACACCGGTCGGAATCTGAGCCTTGATCACCGCGTTACGATCGGGCAGTTCCAGCAGCGCAGCCGGGACGATATTGAAGTTGGCCGCCATCGGCGTCATCAGCGTACCGCAGTAGCCGGAGAACATACCAATTGCCGCCATCACTGCCGGATTTCCGCCGTGCTGCAACACCAGAATCGGGATGCCGACGCCTGCGGTGATAATCGGAAACGCCGCAAAAGCATTACCCATGATCATGGTTAACAGCGCCATCCCGACGGCATAGACGGTGACCGCGACAAAGCGATTATCTACCGCCAGCCAGGTTTCTGTCAGATGCGAAATCGCACTGCCCACGCCTGCGCTGGTAAACAGCAGCCCCAGGGTGGCGAGGATCTGCGGCAGGATAAAGGCCCAGCCAATCGAATCCAGCAGGCGACGGGTCTCCTGCATCGACTGCACCGGTTTCTCGTGGGTCAGTTTTAACGCCACCAGCCAGCCAATCACACAGCCGACCATCATTGAAAACAGCGTCACCAGCGTAGCGTGGTTACCGGGGCCGAACACCGCATCCTGCAAACCGGGAATATGGTTAAACGCCAGCACACCGACCACGGTCACGACCGGAATCGACAGTGCAGGCAGAAACAGTTTATTGCGCAGACGCAGCGCACTGGCCTGTTTCTCTTCATCGCTGCGCTGATGATAGCGACCCAGCCTGACACCGCCAAACCCGGCAATCAGCGCCATCACCACCACAATGACACCGATGCCAATGTGCAGCATACGGGTGCCCGCCGCATCTGAACCCATCCAGGCGCTCATCAGTTGCGTCGTCCAGTCACCGATCAGAAAAACCAGGCCATACAGCGCCCAGAACAGCCCGGTGGTAAAGCGACGCGGATTCGCGCTGTCACGCCAGGAAAGTAACGCCACCACCAGCAGGATAATGCCCGCCAGCCACATCAGATATTGTTGCTGGAACATTACTCATCTCCTTTGGCTTTCAGCGCCTGACGGTTCAGCTGCTGCAGCTCTCGCGCCAGTTGCCGATCCAGCCGCACCAGACGTGCCGAGTGGATCAGGAACGCGGCGACGGCAGTTGGAATGCCCCATAAGGCGATGTGCAGCGGTTCGGTCTGAATCCCGGCTGACTCCTGCATAAAGTTGTGCATAAAGATAATCGCGCCAAACGCCACGAAGATATCCTCACCAAAGAAGAGGCCGACATTATCGGTCGCCGCTGACATCGCGCGCAGCCGATGGCGCAACTCAGGTGAGATCTCGCCATAGCGGCTTTCAGTTGCTCCTTCCGCCATCGGTGCCAGCAACGGACGCACCATCTGCGGATGTCCGCCGAGACTGGTTAACCCCAGCGCGGCGGTGATTTCGCGCACAAACAGGTAGACGATCAGCAGCCGTCCGGCGGTTGCCGTTTTGATCTGTGCAATCCACGCCTGCGCCCGCTCTTTCAGTCCGTGACGCTCCAGCAGGCCAATGACCGCCAGCGGCAGCAGCAGGATCAGTGGCAGGTTGCGGGTGTTAAGAAAACCCGCCCCGAGCTTTTCCAGAATGTCCGCCAGCGGCATCATCGCGGCCAGACCGGTTACAAACCCGGCGACAATCACCACCAGCACCGGATTGAACCGTAACAGGAAGCCGACGACGATGGCGGCGATGCCCAGTAATGGCCAGAGATTTACTGCACTATCCATGGATTTCCCTCAGAGTTGAAAAACCCGGCATGCGCCGGGCTAAGTGTGGTTATTCAGTTGCTGGTCACACGAATCTGCTGATCGGCAAACGCATCACGCAACCGCTGTGCAAATTGCAGGGCGTGCGCGCCGTCGCCATGTAAGCAGACGGTCTGTGCATTCACCGCTACCCATTCTCCGGTGATACTTTTGACTTTGCCCTGCTGCACCATCGTCAGCGTCTGACTGATAGCCTGCTGTTCATCTTCAATCAGCGCGCCCGGCTCGCTGCGCGGCACCAGCGCACCGCTGCTGAGATAGCCACGGTCGGCGAACACCTCTTCCCGCGTGCGTAAGCCGTAGTGCGCCGCCGCACGAATCGATTCGCTGTTAGCCAGTCCCACCACAATCAGCTGGCTGTCGACCGCCCTGATGGCGCGGGCAATGGCGTCCGCCAGCACCGGATCGGCCGCAGCCTGGTTGTAGAGCATGCCGTGCGGTTTAACATGAAGCAGCCGCGCACCTTCGCTTTCCGCCAGACTTTTCAGCGCACCAATCTGGTAGATCATCTGGGCGTAGACCGTTTCCGGCGGCAGCTGCATGGCGCTGCGGCCAAAGTTCTCCCGATCGGGAAAAGCGGGATGTGCACCAATCGCGACGCCGGATGCCTGTGCCCAGCGCACCGACTGCAGCATGGTCTGCGCATCACCTGCGTGAAAGCCACAGGCGATGTTGGCGGAACTCACCAGTTGCAGCAGCGCCTGATCGCTGGCGCAGCCCTCGCCCAGGTCGGCGTTTAAATCAATTTTCATTGAGTCCCCACTTCATCTGGTCCAGTGCGCGTTGCTGATGCTGACGTGCCAGCATCGCTTCTGGCAGGGTGCAGTGAATAAAGTGAATCGGCTCACCCAGCCGGATTTGCGCCAGGTGATAGAGATCGGCTTCGATAACCGAGGCGATGCGCGGATAGCCGCCGGTGGTCTGGGCATCCGCCATCAGCACGATAGGCTGTCCGTTCGGCGGCACCTGAATCACACCCGGCATCACGCCGTGTGACAGCAGCTCGCGCGGACTTTCGCGCTCAAGCTTGCGTCCCTCAAGCCGGTATCCCATCCGGTTACTTTGCGGGCTGAGTTTCCATGCGGTACGCCAGAACGCCTGCTGCGCTTCGCGGCTGAACTCGTGATACTCCGGGCCAGGTAGTGCGCGGATGCGGTTGCCCCACAGCAGTTGCCGCACCCCGACTTTACAGTCAAACGTGCGGGTCGGTTTACCCAGCGGAAGCTGATCGCCATCCTGCAAGGCTCGCCCCTGAAATCCGCCAAATTTTGCTTTTAGATCGGTGCTGGCGGAGCCGAGCATCGCGGGGATATCAAAACCGCCCTGCACTGCCAGATAGCTGCGCATACCGCGCTGCGGCATCGCCAGTGACAGGAGCTGCCCCCGTTTCACCGGCGTGCGCCAGCCCGTCCAGACCGGCTGGCCGTCAAGCTCCGCATGGCAGCCTGCGCCGGTCAGCGCAAACCAGCCATCGCGGGTAAACTCCGCTTTGAACTGGCCGAGCACCATCTCCAGCACCGCGCTGTCGGGATCATTGCCCACCAGCACATTGGCGGTGAACATCGCGGGATGATCCAGCACACCACCAGGGCTGATGCCATACTGACGCCAGCCGTAACGGCCCGCATCCTGAATAGTCGCGGCCAGGCCGGCTCGCAGAATGTTTAACATACGCCCTCCTGTTGCGGCACAAAGCGAACCCTGTCACCGGGACGGAGCAGCGTGGGCGGTTGCTGCAGGGGATCAAACAGCGCGGTGCGCGTCTGGCCAATCAACTGCCAGCCGCCGGGCGAAGCCAGCGGATAGACGCCGGTCTGGCTGCCGCCGATGCCCACCGAGCCGGCGGGCACCGCAACCCTGGGCTCAGCACGCCGCGGAATGTGCAGGCGCGGATTCAGTCCGCCCAGATAGGGAAAACCGGGCTGAAAGCCGATAAAAAAGACCACATAGTCACTGCTGCTGTGCAGCTCAACCACCTGACGGGGCGTCAGCGCGGCGTGTTCCGCCACCACCGTCAGATCGGGGCCAGACTCGCCGCCATAGATCACCGGGATCTCCACCTGACGCGACTCCGGCAACTGCGCTTCACTCTCTTCCCACCAGCGCTGGAGCCGCTCTATCGCGTCCAGCGCGCTCTGCTGGGGATCACGCAGAATCAGGGTGATGTTGTTCATGCCGGGGATCACCTCCAGCACGCTGGCATAGTCGTGCAGGCGCTGATTCAGTCCCCAGATTCGTTGCTGGCTCTCCAGTGAGACCGGCGGTTCCAGCTCCAGCACGACAGCGCGTTCACCCAATAAATAACACCGTGCTCGTTGCAACAGCTACCTCCCGCTCAGTTGAGATCGCGCCTGGCCGACCTGACCGGATGCCCGGTGCAGCCCATTGCTTATCTACGTAAAGCAAACAGTTATGCGAAAGTGACAGGGATGTGTCAACAGATTTAGGTCCTGCGCAGGCGCGCAGGACAAGGGAGAGTGTCAGGCAGGATTAGGGATATCGATGAAGGTCACATCAAGATCGTGGTGTTGCGCCAGCCAGTCGCCCAGCGCTTTTACGCCGCCGCGCTCGGTGGCGTGATGGCCTGCGGCAAAGAAATGCAGCCCCTGCTCACGCGCGCTGTGAATGGTCTGTTCAGAGACTTCACCAGTGATAAAGGCATCGACGCCCGCCGCCGCCGCCTGGTCGATAAAGCCCTGCCCGCCCCCGCTGCACCAGGCAATGCGACGGATCAGCGCTGGCGCGTTGTCACCACAATGCAGGGGTTCACGTCCCAGCCTCTCACCGATTCGGCGGGCCAGCTGTTCGCCGGACTGGGGCTCAGCCAGCTCACCCCAGAACACCAGCGGCATCACTTCGCCGCGCACTTCGATATCCAGCAGTTTCGCCAGCTGGGCGTTGTTGCCTAATTCAGGATGCGCGTCGAGCGGCAGATGCCAGCCATAAAGATTGATATCGTTGGCCAGCAGGGTCCGCAGACGACGGCGCTTCATGCCCTTAATCGTGGCCGGTTCACTTTTCCAGAAATAGCCATGATGGACAATAATCGCATCGGCCTGACGCGCCACCGCCTCATCCAGCAGCGCCTGACAGGCAGTGACGCCGGTGATAATCGTTTTGATCTCGCTGCGTCCCTCAACCTGCAAACCGTTGGGGGCGTAATCGCTGAAACTGTGGCTAT
The DNA here is from genome assembly GCF_049310725.1 of Pantoea sp. BJFS-204. Lineage (NCBI taxonomy): Bacteria > Pseudomonadati > Pseudomonadota > Gammaproteobacteria > Enterobacterales > Erwiniaceae > Pantoea > Pantoea sp. BJFS-204. Next base: position 474,320 of record NZ_JBMOWE010000002.1, read on the forward strand.
CGAGTTGCTGATTGATCAGCGTCTCTAATTCGTAATGGTTCATTCAGGCTCCTTCGAGGCCTCAGGCTGCGCTCTTGGCGCGCTCAAAGGCGTCTAATGTCTTTTTACGTGCCACCTTATGATCCACGATTGGTGCCGGATAATCGAGTTTCTTATGATGCTTCTCCGCCCAGACATGGGGCTGGTGAATATCACTGTCAGGGACCCCGGCCAGTTCAGGCAGATAGTGACGGATAAAATCCCCCTTCTCATCGAAGCGCTCGCCCTGCGTGGTCGGGTTAAAGATGCGGAAATAGGGCGCCGCGTCCGTGCCGGTCGAGGCCGCCCACTGCCAGCCGCCGTTGTTCGCGGCCAGGTCACCATCAATCAGTTGCTGCATGAAATAGCGTTCACCTTCACGCCAGTCGATCAGCAGATCTTTGACCAGGAAACTGGCGGTGATCATCCGTAAGCGGTTGTGCATCCAGCCCAGCGCCTTCATCTGACGCATTGCGGCATCGACAATCGGATAGCCGGTTTTACCCGCTTTCCAGGCGTCGAAATGTGCGTCGTTACGCTGCCATTCAACGTTTCGCGTCCAGTCGATAAACGGCTTGTGTCGGCACAGCGCCGGCCAGGCAACCAGCAGATGACGGTAGAATTCACGCCAGATCAGCTCGTTCAGCCAGGTGAACGCGCGGCTGTTGTCCAGCGCATCGGGATGTTCATGCAGCACGCGATGCAGGCACTGACGTGGCGACAGTACGCCGGTCGCCAGATAAACCGACAGACGGCTGGTGGCGTCCAGCGCCGGAAGGTCGCGCTTAGCGGGATAGTCGATAACCGGTTGCGTGGCGAAATGGCGCAACCGCTTCAGCGCCGCCGCTTCGCCTGGCGGAAACAGATCCTGATCAAAGTCTTCGGTTGGATAGTCAAAGGCGGGAATCGGGGAGGCTTTCAGCGGTGCGCCTTCGCGCGCTTTCGGCGCAGGCACGCATTCAGGCAGACCCTGCTGCAAGCGGCGGACAAAGGCTTTGCTGAACGGGGTAAACACCTTATACATCGAGCGATCGCCGCTCTGCACACTGCCGGGCGGCAGCAACAGGCTGTCATCAAAGCCCTGGCAAATCACGCCCGCGTCGTCGAGACGCTTTTCAGCCTCCGCATCGCGCTGGCGTTCATTAACTTCATACTGGTAATTGTAGAAGAGCTGATCGACCTGCTGCTTAGCGCAGAACTGCACCAGCGCATCAACACTGTCGCTGAAGGCGTGACACGCCTGATAGTGCAGTTCAATGCCCCGCTCTGCCAGCGCACGCTGCACCTGCAACAGACTGGCGTGGATAAACGCCGCCTGCTTCGGTGACATGTCATGCTGCTTCCACTGTGCTGGCGTGGCAAGGTAGAGCGCAATCACTTTTGCATCGCTGTCGCGGCAGGCGGCGTGCAGCGCCAGATTGTCGTTGACGCGTAAATCGTTACGCAGCCAGACCAGATGGGTGGTCATACTCCTCCTGTATTACTGTCCGTAGCGTAAGCACAAGGCTTCGGGATAGGGATCGAAATAGCGTTGCTGGGCCAGCCACGGGTGCGGGTACTCCGCCATGTAGTGTTTGAGAATGGTAATCGGCACCAGCAGCGGTTGTGTGCCCTGACGATAGCGGTCAATCAGCGTTGCCAGTTCCTGGCGCTGCGGTGAACTCAGGTGCGTGCGGAAGTAGCCCTGCACATGCATCAGCACATTGGTGTGATTGCGACGTGAGGCGGGACGTGACATCAGTTCCATCATGCGATTGCGGTACTCAAAGGCAAAGGCGTCCAGCGACTCCCACTGGCTCATGGAGGCGACAAAGGGTCCCAGCTCGCGGTATTTCTCCTGCGAATGCGCCAGCATCATCAGCTTGTAACGGCTGTGGAAGGCGATCAGTCCCTGCCGGGTCAGACCGCTTTCCCACATCTGATTAAATTCATGCAGCGCGCAGACACGACCGATAAAGTTCTCACGCAGGGCGGGATCGTGCAGACGACCATCTTCTTCCAGCGGCAGCCAGGGCATCTCGCGCTGCAGAAATTCAGTAAAAATACCGGTGCCTGCTTTGCGGTTATTGTTGTTATCGGGCTCATAGACCCGCACCCGCTCCATGCCACAACTGGGTGATTTGGCGCAGAGGATATAGCCACAGAGGTGATGCAGCGATTTTACCCGCTCAGCAGACCAGTCACGCATCTGCGTCGTAACCTCTTCTCCGCCATCTTTGCTGAAGCAGAGATGCAGCTCATCATCGCCCTGCTTCACCAGACGCAATGCCGGGCGCGGCGTTGGCAGACCAATCGCCATCTCAGGGCAGATGGGCTCAAAACGGACAAATGGGGTGAGATCGTCGGTCGCAAAAGTAAGACGCTTATGCCCACCATCAAATCTGACGCGGTCGCCGAGCAGGCATGCACTGATTCCAACGGGGATTTTTTTGCTCATACTTGTACAACCTCCGAAATCTTGTAGAGGTTTAAGTGTAGCGTAAAATGGTCAGGAATAAAGGGTTAAAACGGGATTCCGGATCGCTTATTCTCAGAAAAAACGCAAAAAAAAGCCCGGTCAGTTGACCAGGCCTGTTTTGCGGCAGGGGAAATCACCAGAACGCGCCACCACCCGCTTCAGCCTGCGCCAGCCAGACCGGCTTGGCGCTGGTCTTACACCAGACGCGGTGCAGATAGCTGTAGAAACGTGCCCGATCCTGTCGAAACAGCATAACAGGAAGCGCCAGTACGCCGAGAAGAACCACCAGCGTACGTCGCGCAATAATTTTATAACGTGGATAAGCCCGATACATGGTTTCTCCTCCCGGTAAGTGAAATAGTGTGAATGTGATCTGTGTTCAACTTTACGCCAGGTTGTGTAATTTTACTACTCATCTGACCACTTATTTGCTGCTATTTTTGCTGTTTAAGAATCAACCTGTAATTAAGTTACAAAAAGGTTACCGCCTGGTTGCGTTAGCGTTGAAAGGGCCGACAGGTTATGGTCGCGGACGCCAGCATAAAATGTTGATAAAGTAGCGCTTCGGTCCCCACTCAAGGCAGGTATTGCGTGACCACGGTTTTGATCGTTGAAGATGAAAAAGAGATCCGGCGCTTTGTCCGGCTGGCGCTGGAAAATGAAGCCCTTAAGGTGTTTGATGCCGATACACTGCAACGCGGACTGATTGAAGCGGCGACCCGCAAGCCGGACTTAGTGATCCTGGATCTGGGTCTGCCGGATGGAGATGGCACCGATTTCATTCGTGACCTGCGACAGTGGAGCGCCATACCGGTGATTGTGCTGTCAGCGCGCAGCGATGAGCAGGATAAGATCGCCGCACTGGATGCGGGGGCAGATGACTATCTGACTAAACCCTTTGGCATTGGCGAACTGCTGGCGCGCGTCCGGGTTGCGCTGCGTCGTCATAGTGGCCAGCAGCCGGATGCCAGGGTGACGTTCGCCGACGTCAGCGTCGATTTCGCCGCACGACGGGTACAGCGCGGCAGCAGCGAGATTCACCTTACCCCGATTGAATTTCGTCTGTTGAGTATTCTGCTTAACAATGCCGGCAAGGTGCTGACGCAGCGGCAGTTGCTGAGCCAGGTCTGGGGACCCAATGCGGTTGAGCACAGCCACTATCTGCGCATCTATATGGGACATCTGCGCCAGAAGCTGGAAGCCAATCCGACACAACCGGCTCATCTGCTGACGGAAACCGGGATCGGCTATCGCTTTATGCCATAAAAAAAGGCGCCAGAGGCGCCTTTCATGACTGCAAACAAACTCAAATCTGAGCAAATACTGACCGCAACGGATAAACCCCGAGGCGCAGGAAACAGGGTCAGAGGAGGAAAGCGTCCCGCGCCATGGATGGCGCGGGCCGAGCTGTCATGGATGACATCTTTTGCGTCTTTCCGATCTGATCCTGTTTCCTGTGCTGGCACGATCCAACAGCTAGCCGGGTTGGACTTTACCAGCAACCTTAATGGTACCGAGCGTATCTTTCATCTGCCCGACTAATCAGGCGTTTTTCAGCACTTCGCTGACAATCTCAACGGCTTCTTTCTCAATCTGCGCGCGGTGTTCAGCGCCCAGGAAGCTTTCACAGTAGATTTTGTAAGCGTCTTCGGTGCCTGAAGGACGAGCAGCAAACCAGCCATTCTCCGTCATCACTTTCAGACCGCCGATAGATGCACCATTGCCTGGCGCGGCAGTCAGACGAGCGGTGATAGGATCACCCGCCAGCGTATCAGCGCTGACCATCTCCGGTGACAGCTTCGACAGCGCGGCTTTCTGCGCTGAGGTGGCTGATGCCTGCAGACGGTTGTAGCTTGGTGCGCCAAAGCGTGCTGCCAGTTCGTCATAGTGCTGCTGCGGGTTTTTACCGGTCACTGCAGTAATTTCAGCGGCCAGCAGACACATGATGATGCCATCTTTGTCCGTAGACCACGGCGTACCGTCGAAACGCAGGAATGAAGCGCCTGCGCTCTCTTCGCCACCGAAACCGAGGCTGCCGTCATACAGACCATCAACAAACCATTTGAAACCCACCGGCACTTCCACCAGCTTGCGACCAATGTCGTTGACCACACGGTCAATCATGGCGCTGGAGACCAGGGTTTTACCCACGGCAACATCCTGACCCCACTGTGGGCGGTGCTGGAACAGATAGTTGATCGCCACCGCCAGATAGTGGTTTGGATTCATCAGACCCGCCGGGGTCACAATGCCGTGACGGTCATAATCGGGATCGTTGCCGAACGCCAGATCGAACTTGTCACGGTAAGCCAGCAGGCCTGCCATTGCGCTTTCAGACGAGCAGTCCATGCGGACCACGCCATCTTTATCCAGATGCATAAAGCGGAAGGTCTGATCGACCGCGTCATTTACCAGCGTCAGATCCAGCTTGTAGTGCTCAGCAATACGCTGCCAGTAAGCAATACCGGAACCACCCAGTGGATCCACACCCAGCTTCAGGCCCGCTTTCTGAATCGCCGGGAAGTCGATAATCTCTGCCAGACCTTCAACATAAGGCTGGATCAGATCTTTCTCGACCACATGACCGCTGGCCATCGCCTGCTCCAGCGGCAGACGTTTCACCTCTTTCAGGCCATCTTTGATCAGCTGATTGGCACGATCTTCAACCACTTTGGTGACGTTGGTATCAGCAGGTCCGCCGTTAGGTGGGTTGTACTTGATGCCGCCATCTTCTGGTGGGTTATGCGACGGCGTAATCACGATGCCGTCAGCCAGCGCGCCACCCGCTTTGTTGTGCTCAAGAATCGCATTCGAGATCGCAGGGGTCGGCGTATAGCCATTATCCTGCTGCACAATCACATCAACGCCGTTCGCCGCCAGCACTTCCAGAACAGACAGGATGGCGGGTTCTGACAGCGCATGGGTGTCTTTACCGACGTAGCAAGGCCCGGTGATACCATTCTTTTTACGCTCTTCGGCAATCGCCTGAGCGATCGCCAGAATGTGCATCTCGTTGAAGCTTTGACGCCCTGCACTGCCGCGATGGCCGGAAGTGCCAAATTTCACCGCATGTTCCGGGTTCGCCACATCGGGCTGCAGGACATAATATTGTGACGTTAATTGTGCAACGTTAATCAAATCGCTCTGCTGGGCGGGTTGCCCGGCACGTGGGTGATTGGCCATTGGCGCTGCTCCCTGACGCTTAAGTTTTAAATGGTGCCGCAAACTTTCTCGGTCAGTTCCGCAGGGAACTGCATCGAGAGCATGATGTGTTCGATCATGCTGCATTTACGACCAGTATTGGTGTTGGTGATCACCCAGTACGGCGTGCCGGGCACATGCTTCGGCTTAGTATGGGTGCCATTCTGCAACAGCGTATGCTCATCACCTGCAAAATAGACGCGGGTGCGGCCCTGCAGAGATGCAGTAGCTTCAGCAAAGGCTGCGGTATCAAGACGATAGAGCGTTGACAAGATAAGCATAAAGCGATTCACCGCCCGCTTCTGCTCCGCATATTCATCGGAAAGCAGCAGCTCGCGCACCGCGCGGACACGATCCTGCGGGCGCGAACCCACAGACGCAGGCTGGGACTCTTTCGCTGCATCTTTTGAGGCTGGCTGTGCAGGCGAAGCGGGTGCAGTCTGACCGGCCGTGAACTTCAGCATACGACGCAGAATGTCGGATGCGCTTTCACCAATGTGTTGCGTGTGGCTGGCAATATAACGGTAGAGCTCTTCGTCAACTTCGATCGTTTTCATCTTATTCCGTACGGTTCTTTCTCATGACAGAACCACCTGTTTCCTGAAAAGCTCTGAGTATAGTCAGGCAATTCAAAGGGTGTGTGGGTTCTAACATCAGGATTATAAAGTTAAAGTCAGGCGGGTTGTTAGCAATCAAACGGTTTACGGGCAAAAGTCAGAATATGTCCTAATGCCGCCGGAACCGGCGCGCCTGAAAAGGTGAAACCATGATAACCTAAGCTCAGGTCTCAAACTTAAGAACTTTGCTATGATTTTGAACGCCCGTCTGCAAACTGAACAATCCCCTGCTGATTCTCTGCCCATCCTGCTTATTCACGGTCTGTTTGGCAGTCTCGATAACCTTGGCGTGCTGGCGCGCGGGCTGAAAGATGCCGGTCCGTTGCTGCAGGTAGATGTCCGCAACCACGGACTTTCACCACGATCTGACGAGATGAACTACGCTGTAATGGCGCAGGATATGGTCGAAACACTGGATGCACATGGCATTGATCGCGTCGCGGTGATCGGACATTCGATGGGCGGTAAAATAGCCATGACCATGAGCGCGCTGGTGCCGGAACGCATTGAGCGCCTGGTGATGATCGATATCGCCCCGGTTGATTACCAGACGCGCCGTCATGACCAGATATTTGCCGGCATTCGTGCCGTCACCGATGCGGGCGTCTCATCCCGCAGCGAGGCGGCGAAGGTCATGCGAACGCTGATCGAGGAAGAAGGGGTGATCCAGTTCCTGCTGAAATCCTTCCAGGAGGGGGAGTGGCGCTTCAACGTTCCGGTGCTGTGGGATAACTACACCACGATCTCTGGCTGGCAGCCGGTTCCCGCCTGGAATCACCCGGCGCTGTTTATTCGCGGCGGCGACTCCAGCTACCTGGATAACAGCTATCGCGATGCGTTGCTGCAGCAGTTCCCGGCCGCTCAGGCGCATGTGATCGGTGGCGCAGGACACTGGGTTCATGCAGAGAAACCCGATGCCGTTTTGCGCAGTGTCCGTCGCTTTTTTGCGCTTTAAAAGCAAATAGATGGCGGTAAAGGTTTAGGATTGGCGTCCGGCGTAAGCGTGAAGTATGATGGCGCGCTAAAATTTTGCCGCGGGTCAGTTTTGCTGCGGCAATGGCCAATAATTTATAATCTGCGCGGTGAGTGTCTGGCGCCCGCCCCCATTCAGTTTTACTAAGCCATGGCAAAAGAACAGACTGACCGCACGACGCTCGATCTCTTTGCTGATGAGCGCCGCCCTGGTCGACCCAAAACCAGTCCGCTTTCGCGTGATGAACAGCTGCGCATTAACAAGCGCAATCAACTGAAACGTGACAAAGGACGCGGGCTTCGTCGTGTCGAACTGAAAATGAACAGTGACGCCGTCGATGCACTCAATACGCTGGCAGAACAGCGCAATCTCAGCCGTAGCGAACTGATTGAACAGATGCTACTGGCACAGCTCAAACTGGATTAATGCGGGCAAATCGCACGCAGAGGCAAATGTCGGGGCTTTAACCGTTCACCGGTTTTCTCTCGTCTGCTATTATTCGCTGAAATGTGCTGCGGCACACATCTCATCATCAGGATTTAAGAGGTTATTTTACTCATGGCACTCGTAGGCATCTTCTTCGGCAGCGATACCGGCAATACCGAAAACATTGCAAAAATGATCCAGAAACAGCTGGGTACAGATGTTGCAGAAGTCCATGACATCGCAAAAAGCACAAAAGAAGATCTGGAAGCGTTTGATATCCTGCTGCTGGGTATTCCGACCTGGTACTACGGCGAAGCGCAGTGCGACTGGGATGACTTTTTCCCGACGCTGGAAGAGATCGATTTTAACGGCAAGCTGGTTGCGCTGTTTGGCTGTGGCGACCAGGAAGATTACGCAGAGTATTTCTGTGATGCCATGGGCACGATTCGCGACATTATCGAACCGCACGGTGCCGTGATTGTCGGACACTGGCCAACTGAAGGCTATCACTTCGAAGCTTCGAAAGGCCTGGCCGATGATACCCACTTCCTGGGCCTGGCCATTGACGAAGATCGCCAGCCTGAGCTGACCAGCCAGCGTGTTGACCAGTGGGTTAAGCAGATTTTTGATGAACTGCAGCTGAAAGAGATCATCGAAGCCTGATCCTGCCCGACTCAATGTGAGCGCCAGCTCACATTGAGGCAATGAAAATGCCTATAGAAATAATAGCCACATTTTTTTAACTTTCTCCGTTTAATCTGTAGAATACCCGCATCGATCTTCCGCTTATTTTCTCAGGCGGCAAGACTAAGTGATGTGCTAACAGACCTCTGTCAGAATCTTCCCCGGCCCGGTGACGAATCCCCAATAGCCCATGATGATTCAGACACGCCCTCTGGTTTTCATTTCATCGCTTCAGTTCTATAATGAGACGCAAATGAGAATGAGCATAGATCGACATTCAAGGCGATAAGCCACAAAAGTGAATATTAGTAACAGGACAAAATCCGCATGACTGACAACAACACCGCATTAAAGAAGGCTGGCCTGAAAGTAACGCTGCCCAGACTGAAAATTCTGGAAGTGCTTCAGGAACCTGAGTGCCATCACGTCAGTGCGGAAGATTTGTATAAACGCCTGATCGACATTGGCGAAGAGATTGGCCTGGCGACCGTTTACCGTGTTCTGAACCAGTTTGATGATGCCGGTATTGTGACTCGTCACAACTTTGAAGGCGGCAAGTCTGTCTTCGAACTGACGCAGCAGCATCACCACGATCACCTGATCTGCCTGGATTGCGGCAAGGTTATCGAGTTCAGCGACGAATCGATTGAAACGCGTCAGCGTGAAATCGCGACCCGCCATGGCATCAAGCTGACCAACCACAGCCTCTATCTCTATGGACACTGTACGCTGGGCGATTGCCGTGAAGACGAAACGCTGCACGACCAGTAACGCTGGCGCGGCCTGAAATAAAAAAACCGGTGAATTCACCGGTTTTTTTTCGTCTGTTTTCTGCCCTCACCTCAGGCGACCAGCGTCTCCTGCAGATAGCGCCAGCGTGGAATAGAGCTGCTGCAATCCAGAATGGCCAGCGAAATGCGGCTCTGGTTATTGCCGTTCATCATCTGCATTTCGCGATACTGTACGACGATCTCTTTTTCATGATGAGAGAGAATGACATGTTCACAGGTGGCAATGCGCATCCCTTCCCGCTGCCCTTGTAACTGCTGGAAAAGATCCTCGACCTCGTTCAGATTGTACTCTTTGCCCTTTGGGGTCACCATGCGAAATTCAGGATGAAAATAGGACATCAGCAGCTGGAAACTGTCGTCAGATCCGGCTGGCTGATTAAAAATACGTTCAATGAGCTGATGTAAAACGACGACACTGTGTTTGGCTTCCTGGGCGAGAACTGTCATTTTTTTTCCTTCTGTAACCCGCTTTGCAACCTCTGAGAGCGGATAGCCTACCTGAAAGCTGACAATTCACATCCTGAAATTGATTAATTTTTTTAAACTCAGATTACTCCCACAAGGCGGTATTGAACCGGTTGTGGTTAGTGCAGAATAAACGTCGGAGATGGTAAAAATCGGGGCAATAAAAAAGGGCGATAAATCGCCCTTTTGTCATTTTATGAGGTCAGCCCCAAAAAATTTATTCGCCCGTTTTGGTCCAGGTATCACGAAGACCGACGGTGCGGTTAAACACCAGTTGCGTCGGTTTCGAGTAAACGCTGTCGGCGCAGAAATAACCTTCACGTTCAAACTGAAACGGTGTTGTTGGTTCCACATCGCGCAGGCTGGGTTCAACAAAGCCGTTTTTGATGGTCAGTGACTCAGGATTAATGACCGCCAGGAAATCCTCTGCAGCAGCCGGATTTGGCACACTGAACAGACGATCATACAGACGGAACTCAGCTGGCTGCGCGTGATCCGCAGAAACCCAGTGAATCACGCCTTTGACTTTGCGGCCATCGGCTGGATCTTTGCTCAGCGTATCAACATCGCTGGTGCAGTAGATGCAGGTAATGTTGCCCGCTTCATCTTTGGCGACCCGCTCAGCACGAATCACATAGGCGTTACGCAGGCGAACTTCTTTGCCCAGCACCAGACGCTTATATTGTTTGTTCGCCTCTTCACGGAAATCCGCGCGATCGATCCAGATCTCGCGGCTGAACGGCACTTCACGCGTGCCCATCTCCGGTTTACCCGGATGATTTGGCATGGTGACGATTTCGCTATGGCCTGCTGGCAGGTTTTCGATCACCACTTTAAGCGGATCTAAAACCGCCATGGCGCGGGGCGCATTCTCGTTAAGATCATCACGGATACAGGACTCCAGCGAAGCCATCTCCACGATGTTATCTTGCTTAGTCACGCCAATACGACGGCAGAACTCACGGATAGAAGCGGCGGTGTAACCACGACGACGCAGACCTGAAACGGTCAGCATGCGCGGATCGTCCCACCCTTCTACGTGCTTCTCGGTCACCAGCTGAGTGAGTTTACGTTTCGACATCACCGCATACTCCAGATTCAGGCGCGAGAATTCATACTGACGCGGATGAACCGGAATTGTGATGTTGTCCAGCACCCAGTCATAGAGACGGCGGTTGTCCTGAAACTCCAGCGTACAGAGCGAGTGCGTAATGCCTTCCAGCGCATCGGAGATGCAGTGGGTAAAGTCATACATCGGGTAGATGCACCACTTATTGCCGGTCTGGTGGTGTTCCGCGAACTTGATGCGGTAAAGCACCGGATCGCGCATCACGATGAAATTAGAGGCCATGTCGATTTTGGCGCGCAGACAGGCGGTGCCTTCGGCAAACTCACCGTTTCGCATCTTCTCAAACAGCGCCAGATTCTCTTCCACGCTGCGATCGCGATAAGGGCTGTTTTTACCCGGCTCTTTCAGGGTGCCGCGATATTCACGAATCGCATCCGGACTCAGTTCATCAACGTAGGCCAGTCCTTTGGAAATCAGCTCGATGGCATAGTTGTAGAGCTGATCGAAATAGTTTGATGAGTAACAGACCTCACCGCTCCACTCAAAACCCAGCCACTGAACGTCACGCTTGATGGATTCAACGAATTCCATATCCTCTTTAACCGGATTGGTATCGTCGAAACGCAGGTTGCATTGCCCCTGATAGTCCTGGGCGATGCCAAAATTCAGACAGATCGATTTCGCATGACCAATATGCAGATAGCCATTGGGCTCCGGCGGAAAACGGGTATGCACGCTGCTGTGCTTACCGCTCGCCAAATCTTCGTCAATGATCTGACGAATAAAGTTAGTTGGGCGGGCTTCAGCCTCACTCATCTCAAAAATCCTCAATACGAATAACGGGTGATTTGTACCACGAAGTAACGGAGTATGATCCACAAAGCGTCTGAGGGAAACAACCGTTTGTTAAGCCTTTAAAACAAAAAAGGCAGGAATCGCTTCCTGCCTGTGGGGTTCTGTTGCGGGGATTAGCCTTTCACTTCATACAGCGGGGTTTCCCCTGCTATTACCTGACCCTGTGCCAGTAAAGTCAGACCGGCGAAATCGTCGCTGTTGCTGACCACGACCGGACTCACCATTGAGCGGGCATTGGCGTTAAGGAATTCAAGGTCCATCTCCAGTACTCGCTGACCGGCGACCACGCTGGCCCCCTCTTCAACCAGACGGGTAAAGCCTTTACCTTCCAGCGCCACGGTATCCAGCCCCATGTGCACCACAATCTCCACGCCATTGTCGGTTTCCAGACAGAAGGCATGATTGGTGTTAAAGATTTTCACCAGCGTACCGGCAATCGGTGCCACTACCCATTTGTCGCTGGGCTTGATCGCCAGACCGTCACCCACCGCTTTGCTGGCAAAGGCTTCATCCGGCACATCATCCAGCGCCACGACTTCACCGCTGACCGGCGCCAGCAGCGTGGCGATGACCTGCTTCTCACTGTTCAGCACCGCCTGCGGTTTAACGTCCGGCTCGGCCGGCGCACTGCTGGTAGCCGCTGCAGCGACCGGACCTTTGGTCAGCACTTTTTTCATGGCCGAGGCGATGCTTTCTGCCTGGGTACCTACGATGATCTGCACGCTCTGTTTGTTAAGACGGATCACGCCGGACGCGCCAAGGCGCTTAGCAACCGCCTCATTCACCTGCGCCGAGTCATTCACGTTAAGACGCAGACGGGTGATACAGGCATCGATACTGGTTAAGTTAGCTGAACCACCAATCGCCCCAATGTAGCGGCGCGCCAGTGACTCTGTGGCACTTTCACCGCTATCCGTTTTATCAACGTTAACGTCATAACCATCAGTTTCATCACCATCAACCGCCAGCTCGCGGCCCGGCGTCATCAGGTTGAATTTTTTGATGGTAAAGCGGAACACCACATAATAGATAACGAAGAAGACCAGACCCTGCGGGATCAGCATGTACCAGTGTGTCGCCAGCGGATTACGGGTCGACAGCACCATATCCACCAGCCCGGCGCTGAAACCAAATCCGGCAATCCAGTGCATGCTGGCAGCGATGAAGACAGAAATACCAGTCAGGACGGCGTGGATCAGATAAAGCACGGGTGCCACGAACATGAAGGAGAACTCCAGCGGTTCTGTAATACCCGTAAAGAAGGCAGCAAACGCCGCGGCCAGCATGATACTACCCACTTTGACGCGGTTCTCAGGACGCGCACAGTGGTAGATAGCCAGCGCAGCACCCGGCAGACCAAACATCATGATCGGGAAGAAGCCCGCCTGATAACGACCGGTGATGCCGACGGTTGCCGATCCGTCAGCCAGTGACTGTGCACCGCCAAGGAATTTAGGAATGTCATTAATGCCCGCAACATCGAACCAGAACACCGAGTTCAGGGCGTGATGCAGACCGACCGGAATCAGCAGGCGGTTAAAGAAGGCGTAGATACCGGCACCGGCAGAGCCGAGCTTCTGGATATGTTCACCAAAGCCCACCAGACCGTTAAAGATAACCGGCCAGATATACATCAGGATAAAGGCGACCAGGATCATCAGGAACGAGACCAGTATCGGCACCAGTCGCCGTCCGCTGAAGAAGGAGAGTGCTTTCGGCAGCTCGACGTGGCTGAAGCGGTTATAGACTTCCGCCGACAGGATACCGACCAGAATACCGACAAACTGGTTATTAATTTTACCAAACGCCACAGGCACCTGGTCAACCGGCATCTTCTGTATCATTGCCACCGCGGCCGGTGAGCAGAGCGTGGTGACTACCAGGAATCCGACAAAGCCGGTAAGGGCTGCCGCACCATCTTTATCTTTCGACATGCCATACGCGACACCAATCGCAAACAGCACTGACATATTTTCAATGATGGCAGCACCAGATTTGATCAGTAACGCCGCCAGCGCATTACCTGCGCCCCAGCTGTCTGGATCGATCCAGTAGCCCACGCCCATTAATATCGCTGCTGCTGGCAGGGTTGCTACCGGCACCATCAGTGCGCGCCCCACCTTTTGTAAGTAACCTAACATATCCCCTTCCCCCTATGAGCCTGACTTGTCGCTTTGCGCTGCTTAATGTTGTTATGTCAGCTGCAAAGATCGTTAATACACTTCATATCACGCAGCGAAGTGTAATGATAAATTAATTCGCCTCGCAAATTAAAAGCCTGGTAAATGTGATTTTTATCACTAAAAAACATCGTTTCATACGGCAACATCTGGCTTTGACCGTAAACTTATTTTATGATCCGAAATATTGAATTATGCGCTGGCCATGGCGACAATGAATCATCTGTTCAGATTGGTGACTCACGCAACGGCTTAGCCATCCCCTTTCTATTTTCAATTGAGGTGAAACATGAGACTGATTCCTTTAGCGACACCAACCCAGGTGGGAAAATGGGCCGCCCGACATATTGTTAATCGTATCAATGCGTTTAACCCGACGGCGGATAAACCTTTTGTCCTGGGTCTGCCAACCGGCGGTACGCCACTGGAAGCGTACAAACACCTGATTGATATGCACAAAGCGGGCCAGGTCAGTTTTAAAAACGTCGTGACATTCAATATGGATGAATATGTTGGCCTGCCAAAAGAGCATCCTGAGAGCTATCACAGCTTCATGTATCGCAATTTCTTCGATCACGTTGATATTCAACCGGAAAATATCAACCTGCTGAATGGTAATGCCCCCGATATTGACGCAGAATGTCGTCAGTACGAAGAGAAAATTCGCGCGCTGGGTAAAATTCACCTGTTCATGGGCGGCGTTGGCAACGACGGTCATATCGCCTTTAACGAACCGGCTTCCTCTCTCGCTTCCCGTACCCGCATTAAAACCCTGACCCATGACACCCGCGTGGCGAACTCCCGCTTCTTTAACGGTGACGTTGATCAGGTGCCTAAATATGCGCTGACGGTCGGCGTCGGTACGCTGCTGGATGCAGAGGAAGTGATGATTCTGGTTACCGGCCATGTTAAAGCGCAGGCATTACAGGCGGCGGTTGAAGGCAACGTTAATCATATGTGGACCATCAGCTGCCTGCAGCTGCACGCGAAATCGGTGGTAGTGTGCGATGAGCCGGCCACCATGGAACTGAAAGTGAAAACCGTGAAATATTTCCGCGAAATGGAAGCGGAAAATATGAAAGGCGTGTAACAGAACATTGTCATGCCCTGCTGTTACGCTGAGTGACAGCAGGCCAGGACGGGAGAAGAGAGATGTACGCATTAGTTAACGGTCGAATCTACAGTGGCCATGAGGTTCTGGATAATCACGCGGTGGTAGTTGCCGATGGGCGTATAGCGCGCGTCTGTCCGCGTGAAGCACTCCCGGCGGATATTGAGCAGCGGGATATGGCAGGGGCAAATATTGCGCCAGGCTTTATCGATCTCCAGCTCAATGGCTGCGGTGGCGTGCAGTTCAATGACAGCCTTGAGGCGCTCAGCATTGAAACGCTGGAAACGATGCAGCGCGCCAATGAAAAGTCTGGCTGCACCAGCTTTTTACCGACGCTGATAACCAGCAGCGACGCCCTGATGAAACGGGCGATTGAAACCATGCGCGCTTACCTGCAGAAACATCAGAATCAGGCGCTGGGTCTGCATCTGGAAGGGCCCTGGCTGAGCAAAGCGAAAAAAGGCACCCACGATCCGGCGCTGATTCGCCTGCCGGATGCGGCAATGGTGCAGTACCTGTGCGACAACGCGGACGTCATCACCAAAGTCACGCTTGCCCCTGAAAATGCGGGTAGCGATGTGATTCGTCAATTGACTGATGCCGGGATTATTGTCTCAGCCGGTCACTCGAATGCGACCTATGAAGAAGCTAAAGCGGGCTTTTCTGCTGGTGTGAGTTTCGCGACGCACCTCTACAACGCCATGCCCACCTTTGCCGGACGTGAACCCGGGCTTATCGGTGCGCTGTTTGATTCGCCTGATGTATACTGCGGCATTATTGCGGACGGTTTACATGTACATTACGCTAACGTGCGCAATGCAAAACGCATCAAAGGCGACAAACTGGTGCTGGTCACGGATGCCACTGCACCGGCTGGCGCGGACATAAGCGAGTTTATTTTTGCAGGCAAAACAATCTATTATCGCGATGGGCTCTGTGTCGACGAAAACGGCACATTAAGTGGTTCTGCCCTGACGATGATTGAAGCGGTACAAAATAGCGTTGAGCATGCAGGGATCGCACTGGACGAAGCGTTGCGCATGGCAACACTCTACCCGGCACGGGCGATGGGCGTGGAAAGGCAGTCAGGCTCGATCGAAGCAGGAAAAATCGCGAACCTGACTGTGTTTACGCGCGACTTTAAAATCATAAAGACGTTTGTCAACGGAGACGACGTCCTGAGCGAGTAAGCACTGAATGACCACTGGCGGCCAGTCACAAATAGGAAATGTCGATCTTGTTAAGCAACTCAATAGCGCAGCGGTTTACCGGCTGATTGATCAACAGGGGCCGATATCGCGCATTCAGATTGCCGAACTTAGCCAGCTCGCGCCCGCCAGCGTCACCAAAATTACCCGTCAGTTGATTGAGCGCGGCCTGATCAAAGAGGTAGACCAGCAGGCGTCTACCGGTGGTCGCCGCGCCATCTCCATTATCACTGAAACCCGCCATTTCCATACCATCGGCGTCCGCCTCGGACGCAACGACGCCACCCTGACTCTGTTTGACCTCAGCGGTAAATCGCTGGCGCAGGAAGATTATGCGCTGCCGGAACGCACTCAGGAGACGCTGGAACATGCGCTGTTTAACGCCATCAGCAGCTTCATTGAGCAGCACCAGCGTAAAATTCGCGAGCTGATCGCGATTTCAGTGATCCTGCCTGGGCTGGTCGATCCGATTAACGGCGTGATCCGCTATATGCCACACATCTCTGTCAGCCGCTGGCCGCTGGTCGCCAGCCTGAAAAAACGTTTTAACGTTACCAGTTTTGTGGGTCATGATATTCGCAGCCTGGCGCTGGCTGAGCACTATTTCGGTGCAAGCCGCGACTGTGCTGACTCAATTCTGGTGCGTTTACACCGTGGCACGGGCGCCGGCATTATTGCCAACGGCCATATTTTTCTCGGCAGCAACGGCAACGTTGGCGAGATCGGCCATATTCAGGTCGATCCGCTTGGCGAGCGCTGTCACTGCGGCAACTTTGGCTGCCTTGAAACCATTGCCGCCAACGGCGCCATTGAAAATCGGGTACGCCATCTGCTGAATCAGGGCTATCCCAGCGTACTGACGCTGGAGGCGTGCCAGATATCCCACATCTGCAAAGCGGCCAATCAGGGTGATGCACTGGCCTGCGAAGTGGTTGAGCACGTTGGCCGTTATCTTGGCAAAGCTATTGCGATTGCGATCAACCTGTTTAATCCGCAAAAAGTGGTGCTGGCGGGTGAGATCACTGAAGCAGAAAAAGTGCTGCTGCCCGCGATTGAGGGCTGCATTAATACTCAGGCATTAGAGGCCTTCCGTAAAAATCTGCCGGTCGTGCGTTCCACCCTGGATCATCGTTCCGCTATTGGCGCCTTTGCGCTCGCTAAACGTGCCATGCTTAACGGCATTCTGCTGCAACATCTTCTGGAAGACTAAGCTAACCCGCTGCTGTGGCGGGCCATATCGGATCTGACTATGACCATTAAAAGCGTAATTTGTGATATCGATGGCGTGCTGATGCACGACAACACGGCCGTTCCCGGCGCACAGGAGTTTTTACAGCGCATTCTGGCCAAAGAGATGCCGCTGGTGGTGCTGACGAACTATCCCTCGCAAACCGAGCAGGATCTGGCTAACCGCTTTGCCTCGGCCGGTGTCGAGGTGCCCGACTCCGTTTTCTATACCTCCGCAATGGCAACCGCCGACTTCCTGCGCCGTCAGGAGGGCAAAAAGGCGTATGTGATTGGTGAGGGCGCACTGATTCATGAACTCTACAAAGCGGGCTTTACCATTACCGATGTGAATCCCGATTTTGTCATTGTCGGAGAGACGCGCTCGTTTAACTGGGACATGATGCATAAAGCGGCTTTCTTCGTGGCTAATGGCGCCCGCTTTATTGCCACCAACCCGGATACTCATGCGCGCGGTTTTATTCCTGCCTGTGGCGCACTCTGTGCGGGTATTGAGAAGATATCAGGCCGTCGCCCGTTTGTTGTCGGCAAGCCCAGCCCCTACATTATGCGCGCCGCGCTGAACAAAATGCAGGCCCACTCGGAAGAGACCGTGATTGTCGGTGACAATCTGCGAACCGATATTCTGGCCGGTTTTCAGGCGGGTCTGGAGACGGTGCTGGTGCTCTCCGGCGTCTCGACGCTGAGTGATATCGATGCCATGCCGTTCCGTCCGGACTGGATCTACCCTTCTGTGGCCGATATCGACCTGTTCTGATTCATTTCTCTTATGACGCATCCGGCTAATCTGTGATGCGTCCCCCCTTTTTGCGCTATATCTCCCACTTTTACTGTCTGCTTTCTGCTCTAAAAAGCTATTTTATTGCTGATCCATCAATGAATCGGCTTTAAAATTATCGTTTATTCAATTTTATTGCCATGCAAGCAATCTTTTTATCAGTAAATCACGATTCCTCTTGCATTGAATGCACCAAATAGCGCATTTTCTTATGTATCACGCAGCATCAGGCTGCCGGACAAACGCAAAAGATAACATCGCCGTAAGGTGAGCTCAGGAGTCAGTTATGTGTTCAATTTTTGGTGTGCTGGATCTGAAAACCGATCCTGTTGAGCTGCGCAAAAAAGCGCTGGAATGTTCACGCTTAATGCGTCATCGCGGCCCGGACTGGTCAGGCGTCTACGCCGATGACCATGCTATTCTGGCGCATGAACGTCTCTCAATTGTTGACGTTAACAATGGCGCACAGCCGCTATACAACGCCGATCACACCCACGTACTGGCAGTTAACGGCGAAATTTATAACCACCAGGCACTGCGCGCTGAACTCAGCGATCGCTACGCGTTTCAGACCGGTTCTGACTGTGAAGTGATTCTGGCGCTCTATCAGGAGAAAGGTGTCGATTTCCTCGATGAGCTGGAAGGCATGTTCGCCTTTATCCTCTATGACACCGTTAAAAAAACGTACCTGATTGGTCGCGACCACATCGGCATCATCCCGCTCTATATGGGTAACGATGAGCATGGCAACCTGTTTGTTGCTTCAGAAATGAAAGCGCTGGTGCCAGCCTGCCGTTCAATCAAAGAGTTCCCGCCGGGAAGCTACCTCTCCAGCACCGATGGCGAGATCCGCCGTTACTGGCAGCGCGACTGGATGGAATATAAAAACGTTGAGCACAACACCACCGACGCCGCTGGCCTGAAACATGCGCTGGAAGAGTCCGTGAAAAGCCACCTGATGTCAGATGTGCCTTACGGCGTGCTGCTGTCAGGCGGTCTGGACTCTTCCATCATTTCAGCCGTGACCAAGCGTTACGCGGCGAAGCGGGTTGAAGATCAGGATAAAAGTGATGCATGGTGGCCACAGCTGCACTCCTTCGCGGTAGGGCTGGAAGGTTCACCCGACTTAAAAGCGGCGAAATCGGTGGCGGAGCATCTGGGCACCGTACACCATGAAATTCATTTCACCGTGCAGGAAGGTCTGGATGCCATTCGCGATGTGATTTATCACATTGAAACCTATGACGTCACCACCATTCGTGCCTCTACGCCAATGTACTTAATGTCGCGTAAAATTAAAGCGATGGGCATTAAGATGGTGCTGTCGGGCGAAGGCGCAGATGAAGTCTTCGGCGGCTATCTCTATTTCCACAAGGCGCCAAACGCCAAAGAGTTCCACGAAGAAAACGTACGTAAACTGCAGGCGCTGCATATGTTCGACTGCGCCCGTGCCAACAAAGCGATGTCCGCCTGGGGCGTTGAAGCCCGCGTACCGTTCCTGGATAAAAAATTCCTGGATGTGGCGATGCGTATTAACCCGGCCGATAAAATGTGTGGCAGCAACGGTAAAATGGAGAAGCACATTCTGCGTGAATGTTTCTCCTCTTACCTGCCGGAGAGCGTGGCGTGGCGTCAGAAAGAGCAGTTCTCGGATGGCGTGGGTTACAGCTGGATCGACTCACTGAAAGAAGTGGCTGCGAAGCAAATCAGCGATCAGCAGCTGGCTACCGCTCACTTCCGCTTCCCGTTCAACACGCCGGGTTCGAAAGAAGCCTATCTCTATCGTGAGATCTTTGAAGAGCTGTTCCCGTTGGCGAGCGCGGCAGAGTGTGTGCCTGGAGGTCCATCGGTCGCCTGTTCTTCTGCCAAAGCGATTGAATGGGATGAAGCGTTTAAAAATATGGACGATCCCTCTGGTCGTGCCGTGGGTGTGCATCAGTCAGCCTATAAATAAGCCGGCTGAAAGCAGCCAGGATGGGCCCATTGAGGCCCATTTTTTTTACGATTAGCGTTGTATTCACTGAAAAATTGCCGAATAAACATCCAGGCTGGTTATAAGCCAGTCAAACAGCGATTATCTGGCAAAAAACGGTAAAAAAATTGTTGACGCTGTCTGGTCAACTCCGCATAATGCGCCCCGCAACGCCGATGAAGGTAACGCGAAAAAAAGATGGCTACGTAGCTCAGCTGGTTAGAGCACAGCACTCATAATGCTGGGGTCACAGGTTCGATTCCCGTCGTAGCCACCATCTTTTTTTGCGGGAGTGGCGAAATTGGTAGACGCACCAGATTTAGGTTCTGGCGCCGCAAGGTGTGCGAGTTCAAGTCTCGCCTCCCGCACCATTTCATTATTCGGCAGCGTGGATGGGATATCGCCAAGCGGTAAGGCACCGGTTTTTGATACCGGCATTCCCTGGTTCGAATCCAGGTATCCCAGCCAATTTCGATGATTCTCGAGGCTGAGAACGGACGAATGGGATATCGCCAAGCGGTAAGGCACCGGTTTTTGATACCGGCATTCCCTGGTTCGAATCCAGGTATCCCAGCCATCATTGAAATGCAGTACAATTTGGCTACGTAGCTCAGCTGGTTAGAGCACAGCACTCATAATGCTGGGGTCACAGGTTCGATTCCCGTCGTAGCCACCATATAATTGGGGTGTCGCCAAGCGGTAAGGCACTGGTTTCTGATACCAGCATTCCGGGGTTCGAATCCCTGCACCCCAGCCATACAAAAGACAATTTGAAAAACACCATTATTGGGGTGTCGCCAAGCGGTAAGGCACTGGTTTCTGATACCAGCATTCCGGGGTTCGAATCCCTGCACCCCAGCCAAATTGCACAACCTGGCCCGCTTTTGCGGGCTTTGTTGTTTTTGTCGTTCCCCTTCCTGATTGCAGGCCCGCCGTGCGGCGAGCCAACATGCGCAATCTGCTATAACCCCAGCGCGTAGCGCAATACCTGCCGCTTCAGTACCCCGGAATGTTCGGCGGCAATCAATCCGAGATTACGTGCAAACCGCAGCGGTGCCAGCTGATTGCTGAAGGCAAAATAGAACAGATCCATACCGCCCTGCATCAGCATATTGTCTTTACGACGTTGCCGGTGATAGCGCTGCAATACGCGCTCGGATGCCCAATCTTCCGCCGCACCGCGTGCGCTGACCAGCACATTAATCAACGCATCAATATCGCGATAGCCCAGATTCACGCCCTGCCCGGCCAGCGGATTAATGGTATGCGCGGCATCACCGACCAGCGCCAGCCCTGGCAGGACATACCGTGAAGCGTGACGCCGTACCAGCGGGAAGCCGCCCGCCGCGTGGGCTTTAAAACGTCCCAGCCGCGCCGGGAAGTGGCTGGCTATCTCTTTTTCCAGCTGGGCCATCGGCATCGCCTGTAGCTGGCGGACTCTTGCGGGCGCGTCATACCAGACCAGCGAGGCCCGGTTGCCATACAGCGGTAAAAAGGCGCGCGGTCCCTGAGGCGTAAAGTGCTGCCAGGTCGCATCGCCTGCCGGATGTTCGCAGGTCACGCTGATCAGTAAACAGGATTGCGCATAGCTCCAGCCATGAATACCGATCCCGGCCATCTGTCGCACCTGAGAGTTCGCGCCATCAGCCCCAACCACCAGGCGGGTGTGTAAGGCTACGTCGTCGTTGAGGTCGATGCGCCAGCCGCCATTTTCTGGCTGCAGGTTCTCCAGTGTGGCCGGGCAATAGCAGGTCACGCCCAGCGACTGCATCTCCTCCCATAGCGCCCGCTGAAGCACGCTGTTCTCGACCATAAAGCCCAGCTCGGGCAGCCCCAGCGAGGCCGCATCAAAACTCACCTGCGCCGTCTGCCACTCCCAGGTTTCCAGCCTGCGATATGGGGCGCTGCGCATCGCCTCTACCCGTGGCCAGACGTTGAGTTGCTTCAGCAACCCCACCGAGGATGACCCAATCGCCGAAATTCGCAGATCGGGATCGCTGTCGGCATCAAAAGGCGCGGGTTCGGCACGCTCAATCACCGCAACGCGAAAATGTTGCTGCGTCAGTCCACAGGCCAGCGCCGCACCGACCATGCCACCGCCAACAATCACTACATCAAACTGATTATCCTGCATTGCTTATGTCCCTCTCTTATTCCCGCCAGCCTGCGCAACACGGGTCTGAATAAAGCAAAGTGTACCGGAAAACCGGATTGCTGGCAGAAAAGCCCTGAGGCTGGTCACAACAGCATCAAAGCATTACAATACGCGCCCCGCACTTCACTGCACTGAATCAATGGTTAGCGCGATGACAAAAAAACTGCATATCAAAACCTGGGGATGTCAGATGAATGAGTATGATTCATCCAAGATGTCTGATCTGCTGAACAGTACGCACGGCTATACGCTGACCGAGGTTCCTGAAGAGGCGGATATTCTGCTGCTTAACACCTGTTCTATTCGCGAGAAAGCGCAGGAGAAAGTATTCCACCTGCTGGGACGCTGGAGAAAACTCAAAGAGCGCAACCCGGATGTGATTATCGGCGTGGGCGGCTGCGTGGCGTCGCAGGAAGGGGATCATATCCGCCAGCGTGCGCCCTGCGTGGATATCGTTTTTGGTCCGCAGACACTGCACCGCCTGCCAGAGATGATCAACACCGTGCGCGGCACCAAAAGCCCGGTGGTCGACATCAGCTTCCCGGAAATCGAGAAATTTGATCGCCTGCCGGAACCGCGCGCAGACGGCCCGACTGCCTTTGTCTCCATCATGGAAGGCTGCAACAAATATTGTACTTTCTGTGTGGTGCCTTACACCCGTGGCGAGGAAGTGAGCCGTCCCAGCGATGACATTCTGCTGGAGATCGCTCAGCTGGCGGCGCAGGGCGTGCGTGAAGTTAACCTGCTTGGCCAGAACGTTAACGCCTATCGTGGTGCCACCTTTGATGGTGAAATCTGTACCTTCGCTGAGCTTCTGCGCCTGGTCGCCGCCATCGACGGTATCGACCGCATTCGCTTCACCACCAGCCACCCGATTGAGTTCACCGATGACATCATCGAGGTCTACCGCGATACGCCGGAACTGGTGAGCTTCCTGCACCTGCCGGTTCAGAGTGGATCAGACCGTATTCTGACGCTGATGAAGCGTGCTCATACCGCGCTGGAGTATAAGGCGATTATCCGCAAGCTGCGCGCGGCGCGCCCGGATATTGAAATCAGCTCTGACTTCATCATTGGTTTCCCCGGTGAAACTCAGCAGGATTTCGAGCAGACCATGAAGCTTATCGCCGAGATCAATTTCGACGTCAGCTTCAGCTTTATCTACTCTGCCCGTCCCGGCACGCCCGCCGCTGACCTGCCGGATGATGTCAGCGAAGAGGAGAAAAAGCAACGTCTGTGGATCCTGCAGGACCGCATTAACCAGCAGGCGCAGGCGATCAGTCGCCGCATGGTAGGCACAGTGCAGCGTATTCTGGTGGAAGGCATCTCCCGCAAGAACGTGATGGAAGTCTCTGGCCGCACCGAAAATAACCGCGTGGTGAATTTCGAAGGCTCGCCTGAAATGATCGGCCGCTTTGTGGATGTTGAAATTGTCGATGTCTACACCAACTCGCTGCGCGGCAAACTGGTGCGTACTGAAGAAGAGATGGGGCTGCGCATGTCGGAAAGCCCGGCGTCCGTGATCGCCCGTACGCGTAAAGAAAATGAAATCGGCGTGAGTCTGTTCCAGCCGTGATGCCTGCTTTACTGTGCGGCAGCGCGCATCGCGTTGCCGCCAATTTCACTTTGCACCACTTGCTTTCTGAAAGTGTCGCCCAAATATCTCTCCATAAGCTTGCGCCCAGGCGTTACGGCATAAATAATTTCGTTATGGTGCATCCGGTTAAGCTTAACGGTGCGTCAGACACATCCCATAACTGGCCCTGAGTGACCCAAAGGATTCGTTTGAATATCGAAACTCGTGAAATCGCCCTTGAACCGGCTGATAACCGTCGTCTGATGAGCCTGTGTGGGCCTTTCGACGATAATGTAAAACAGCTTGAGCGTCGTCTGGGCATTGAGATCAATCGTCGCGACAACGTTTTTAAGCTGTCAGGACGTCCACTTTGCGTCAATGCGGCAGCAGATATTCTGAAAACCCTCTATGTCGATACCGCGCCTGTGCGTGGCGACATCCCGGATATCGAGCCTGATCAGATTCACCTGGCGATCAAAGAGAGCCGGGTACTGGAGCAAACCGCTGAGAGCGTGCCGGAGTATGGTAAAGCGGTCAATATCAAGACCAAACGCGGTGTGATCAAGCCGCGCACCCCAAACCAGGCCCAGTACATCGCTAATGTGCTCGACCACGATATCACCTTTGGTGTCGGTCCGGCTGGTACCGGTAAAACCTATCTGGCGGTAGCCGCGGCAGTGGATGCGCTGGAGCGTCAGGAGATTCGCCGCATCATGCTGACCCGCCCTGCCGTCGAAGCGGGTGAAAAGCTGGGCTTTCTGCCAGGCGATCTGAGCCAGAAAGTCGACCCTTATCTGCGTCCGCTCTACGATGCGCTGTTCGAAATGCTCGGCTTCGAGCGGGTGGAAAAGCTGATGGAGCGCAACGTCATTGAAGTCGCCCCGCTGGCCTACATGCGTGGTCGTACCCTGAACGATGCGTTTATCATTCTTGATGAGAGCCAGAACACCACCATCGAGCAGATGAAAATGTTCCTGACGCGTATCGGCTTTAACTCTAAAGCGGTGATTACCGGCGACGTTACCCAGATTGACCTGCCGCGTCACGTTAAGTCAGGCCTGCGTCATGCCATTGAGGTGCTGGCGGACGTTGAAGAGATCAGCTTCAACTTCTTCCACAGCGAAGATGTGGTGCGCCATCCGGTAGTTGCCCGCATTGTCACCGCCTATGAAGCCTGGGAAGCGGCCGATCAGACCCGTCGTGACCAGCAGGCCGAAGAGCGTAAACGTGAAGCACTGGCTGCACAGAGCGCCACGCAGGAGAGCAAATGAGCGAGGTGATTCTCGACCTGCAGGTCGCCTGTGACAGCACCGCTGACCTGCCTGCTGAAAGCCAGTTTCATCGCTGGCTGTCAGCAGCTGTCACCCCTTTTCAGCCGGAAAGCGAAGTTACGGTGCGTCTGGTTGATGAAGCGGAGAGTCATGAGCTTAATCTGACTTATCGCGGCAAAGACAAGCCGACCAACGTCCTCTCTTTCCCGTTTGAAGCACCGCCGGGCATTGAGCTGCCGCTGCTGGGCGATCTGATCATCTGCCGCCAGGTCGTTGAGCAGGAAGCCGCTGAACAGGGTAAAAGCGCTGAAGCCCACTGGGCACATATGGTGGTACACGGCACGCTGCATCTGCTGGGTTACGACCATATTGAAGACGACGAAGCGGACGAGATGGAAGGGCTGGAGACCGAGATAATGCTTGCTCTTGGGTATCCTGATCCGTACATTTCGGAGAAAGAAGACGCCTGAATCCTGAATTCAGTCAATCCTGCTGTCAGTACAGGCTACTGACAGCACCTATTCCTCACCAGAGAGATCTTTAAAAACCGCCATGAGCGACGACCATTCTCAAAACAGCGATGCACCCAGTAGTAAAAAGGGATTTTTCTCCCTGTTGATCAACCAACTCTTTCACGGTGAACCAAAAAGCCGTGATGAGCTACTGGAGCTGATCCGCGACTCGAATAACAAAGAGCTGATTGACCAGGACACCCGCGACATGCTCGAAGGGGTACTGGATATTGCGGAGCAGCGCGTGCGTGACATCATGATCCCGCGCTCGCAAATGATCACCCTGAAACGTAATCAGAGCCTCGAAGAGTGTCTGGATGTCATCATCGAATCCGCCCATTCTCGTTTCCCGGTGATCAGCGAAGATAAAGATCATGTGGAAGGGATTCTGATGGCGAAAGATCTGCTGCCGTTTATGAGCAGCGAATCTGAGCCTTTCAGCATTGAGAAAGTGCTGCGTCCTGCGGTGGTTGTGCCTGAAAGTAAGCGTGTCGACCGGATGCTGAAAGAGTTCCGCTCCCAGCGTTACCATATGGCGATCGTCATTGATGAGTTTGGCGGTGTCTCCGGTCTGGTGACCATTGAAGACATCCTGGAGCTGATCGTCGGTGAAATTGAAGATGAGTATGACGACGAAGAAGATCGTGATATCCGTCAGCTCAACCGTCACACCTTTACCGTGCGCGCACTGACCGCCATTGAAGATTTCAACGAGGTGTTTGGCACCCAGTTCAGCGACGATGAAGTCGACACCATCGGTGGTCTGGTGATGCAGGGCTTCGGTCATCTGCCCGCTCGCGGTGAAAGCATCGAGATTGAGGGTTACCAGTTCAAGGTGGCGATGGCTGACAGCCGCCGCATCATCCAGGTTCACGTGACTATTCCGGAAAATTCGCCACAACCTCAACTGGAAGACGAATAAGTCTATGGCTTTAGCCTCACTCTACCCGCGTCAGCGGGTTCGCCTGCTGCTGGCTTTAATAACGGGTGCACTTGGCACCCTCGCCTTTTCTCCCTACGATTTCTGGCCCGCCGCACTGCTCTCGCTGTGCGGCTTACAGCTGCTGACTCTTAACCGCTCCAGCCCGCAGGCCAGCGCCATTGGGTTTGTCTGGGGTTTAGGTCTGTTCGGCAGTGGCATCAACTGGGTTTATGTCAGTGTCGCCACCTTTGGCGGCATGCCTGGCCCGGTCAATGTCTTTATCGTGGCGCTGCTGGCGGCTTATCTGGCGATCTACCCGGCGCTGTTTGCCGGCGTACTGAATCGCATCTGGCCGCGAACGACGCTGTGGCGCCTGGCGCTGGCGGCACCGGCATTGTGGCAGATCACCGAGTTCCTGCGCGGCTGGGTGCTGACCGGCTTTCCGTGGCTGCAGTTTGGTTACAGCCAGATCGATGGCCCGTTAAAAGGCCTGGCCCCACTGGCGGGCGTAGAGACGCTGACCTTCCTGCTGATGGTGGTGGCTGGCCTGCTGGCTTATGCCCTGCAACAGCGCAACGTCAGAAGTCTGGTAGCAGCGCTGCTGCTGCTGGCATTGCCATGGCCGTTGCGCTACATCCAGTGGGTTCAGCCGATGCCCGAGCGGGCCGTCGAGGTGGCGCTGGTGCAGGGAAACATCCCGCAATCGATGAAGTGGGATCCGCAGCAGCTGCTCACTACCCTGCGCATTTACAACGGTCTGAGTCAGCCGCTGATGGGCAAAGCGCCGATTATTATCTGGCCTGAATCGGCAATTACCGATCTGGAGAGTAATCAGCAGCCGTTCCTGCGTTCGCTGGATGACGAACTGCGTGAGCGCGGCAGCTCGCTGATCACCGGCATTGTGGACTCCCGGCTGGAGCAGAACCGATATCACGATTACAACACCGTGATCGTGCTGGGCGGTAAAGCGCCGTACAACTACTTCAGCGGCAATCGTTACCAGAAGAATCACCTGGTGCCATTTGGCGAATTTGTGCCGCTGGCCGATCTGCTGCGTCCGCTGGCCCCGTTCTTCGATCTGCCGATGTCGGCCTTCAGTCGTGGCAACTACCTCCAGCCGCAACTTAGCGTGGCGGGCTATAACCTGACCAGCGCCATCTGTTATGAGATCGTGCTGGGAGAACAGGTGCGGGCCAACTTCCATCCTGACACCAACTTCCTGCTCACCGTTTCGAACGATGCCTGGTTTGGTCACTCTATCGGCCCATGGCAGCACTTCCAGATGGCGAGGATGCGTGCGCTGGAACTGGGACGTCCGCTATTGCGCAGCACCAATAACGGTGTGACGGCGGTGGTCAATGCCAGTGGTGATGTGGAAGCCATGCTGCCGCAGTTTACCCGCGATGTGCTGACCAGCAAGGTTACGCCAACGCAGGGAGAAACCCCATATGCGCGGGCTGGCATCTGGCCAGTGTGGTCACTGACGCTGCTGGCGGCGGTGATAGCACTCCTGCGCCGTCGTCGATAACCTCCCCTCCTGTGCTCACTGAAGGCGAAGCACGTGCTTCGCCTTTTTCATGGTGACTCTCCGGTTTTTTTCACTCCCCACGCCGCACACTCTGCTGTCTTTCTAACCCATTACCTCTTTCTGGCACGATGATTGCAAAATGTTTCACTGCTTTTCGCAAACAGGCTGATTGCAGGCGCTGATGCCGGGCGGGTTGCACCAAAACAATTGACGCTGCTGCACCATTAACGCGCAGGGTGAAAAAATTGCCTTTTTTTGGTGCGTATCACCTCGCAAAAAAGAAACTTTTTTGTTTCATTGCGTTAACAATCCGCTATGTTAATGACTCTTCTGCGCCCGTTTAAACCGCAGAATGAGCAGAAACGCAGCAGAAAACAGACACAACATCATAATCAGCGCAGGTTATATCCTGTGCCTTTTTCATACGAAGGAGTTGGAACATGCAACTACGCAAAGTGGCATTATCTCTTCTGCTGATCAGCGCAGCGGCGGGAGCGGCCCAGGCGGAAGATCTCAGCGGCACCCTGAAGAAGATCAATGACAATGGCGTCATTGTGGTCGGGCATCGCGAATCATCAGTTCCCTTTTCTTATTATGACAACCAGCAAAAAGTCGTCGGCTACTCACAGGCTTACTCAAACGCCATCGTTGAAGCGATTAAAGCAAAGCTGAACAAGCCTGATCTGCAGGTCAAAATGATCCCGATCACCTCACAAAACCGTATTCCGCTGCTGCAAAACGGCACCTACGATTATGAGTGTGGCTCGACCACCAATAACCTTGAGCGCCAGAAACAGGCCGCCTTCTCAGACACTATTTTTGTTATCGGCACCCGTCTGCTGGTGAAGAAAGATGGCCCGATCAAAGATTTCGCTGACCTGAAAGGCAAAACCGTAGTGGTGACCTCAGGTACCACCTCTGAAGTGCTGCTGCACAAACTCAACGACGAACAGAAACTGGATCTGCGCATCATCAGCGCAAAAGATCACGGTGACTCCTTCCGTACGCTGGAAACCGGTCGTGCCGTGGCCTTTATGATGGATGATGCCCTGCTGGCAGGCGAACGCGCCAAAGCCAAAAAGCCGGACAACTGGGAAATTCTGGGCACGCCACAGTCAAAAGAAGCCTATGGCTGCATGCTGCGTAAAGATGATCCGCAGTTCAAAGCCCTGGTGGATGAAACCATTGCCAAAGCCCAGACCTCTGGCCAGGCAGAAAAATGGTTCGACACCTGGTTCAAACAGCCGATTCCACCAAAGAACCTGAACATGAACTTTGAGCTCTCTGATGACATGAAAGCGCTGTTCAAAACACCAAATGATAAAGCACTGAATTAACAACAAAATACCCAATGGATTTCAGATTGCATTGAGGCAGCAGAAAAATGACTCCCGATGAGCCTGCTCCGGTAAGTGATTCGGGTGAGTGAATGTAGCCAACAAAAATGCAGCCTGAAAGACGACGGGTATAACAAGGGCGGCCTGGCTGCCCTCTCGATTGCTGAAACCGCGGCATGGACAGACAGACTGATACGGGTCGTTCCCCTGAGTCAGGAAATAAAACGCCGTTCATCAATCTTCAGGGTAGCTTAGCTACCCTTTTTTTCCGGAGCTCGTTATGGGTATCGATTGGAACTGGGGCATATTCCTCGAACAGGCCCCGTTCGGTAACACGACCTACCTCGGCTGGCTGTGGTCCGGTTTTCAGGTGACGATTGCCGTCTCCTGCTGCGCCTGGATTATCGCCTTCTGCGTGGGTTCATTTTTCGGCATTCTGCGCACCGTGCCTAATCGCCTGCTGTCGACCATTGGCACCTGCTATGTCGAACTGTTTCGTAACATCCCACTGATCGTCCAGTTCTTCTTCTGGTATCTGGTGGCGCCCGAGCTGGTGGGCGAAAAGCTTGGCATGTGGTTTAAGTCTGAGCTGGATCCCAACATTCAGTTCTTCCTCTCCTCGATGATCTGTCTTGGCCTGTTTACCGCCGCCCGCGTCTGCGAGCAGGTGCGCGCAGCGATTCAGTCACTGCCGAGTGGACAGAAGAATGCCGGTCTGGCGATGGGATTAACCCTGCCGCAGACCTATCGCTATGTGCTGCTGCCGAATGCGTATCGCGTGATTGTGCCGCCGATGACCTCGGAAATGCTGAACCTGGTGAAGAACTCCGCTATCGCCTCCACCATTGGTCTGGTCGATATGGCGGCGCAGGCGGGCAAACTGCTCGACTATTCTGCCCACGCCTATGAATCCTTTACCGCCATTACGCTGGCCTACGTTGCGATTAACCTGGTGATTATGTTGTTGATGAGTCTGGTCGAGCGCAAAGTCCGGCTGCCAGGCAATGCGGGAGGCAAGTAATGTACGAGTTTGACTGGAGTTCGATTACACCCAGCCTGCCCTATCTGCTTAATGGCTTAGTGATCACCTTTAAGATCACGATTACCGCCGTGGTCTTCGGCATCCTGTGGGGCACTCTGCTGGCGGTGATGCGCCTGTCGACGTTTAAGCCTATCAGCTGGTTCGCTAAAATTTACGTCAACCTGTTCCGCTCGGTGCCGCTGGTTATGGTGCTGCTGTGGTTCTATCTGGTCGTGCCGAGTTTTCTGCAGCAGGTGCTGGGGCTGTCGCCCAAAACGGATATCCGACTGATTTCAGCCATGGTCGCCTTTTCGCTGTTCGAAGCGGCGTACTACTCTGAAATTATTCGCGCCGGCATCATCAGTATCTCGCGTGGACAGGGCAGTGCGGCTCTGGCGCTGGGCATGACGCAGTGGCAGGCAATGCGACTGATCATCCTGCCACAGGCGTTTCGCGCCATGGTTCCGCTGTTACTGACGCAGGGTATCGTGCTGTTCCAGGATACCTCGCTGGTTTATGTCTTAAGCCTGGCGGACTTCTTCCGTACCGCGTCCACCATTGGTGAGCGTGATGGCACCCAGGTTGAAATGGTTCTGTTTGCAGGTCTGGTCTACTTCGTTATCAGCCTGAGCGCATCGCTGTTGGTCAGCTATCTAAAAAGAAAAAGGACGGTTTAAATGATTAGCCTGAAAAATGTTTCTAAGTGGTATGGTCACTTTCAGGTGCTGACCGACTGCTCAACCGACGTCAAAACCGGTGAAGTGGTGGTGGTGTGCGGCCCGTCCGGCTCCGGTAAATCAACGCTGATCAAAACGGTGAACGGCCTTGAGCCGATTCAGCAGGGCGTGATTGCGGTGAACGGCACCGAGGTGAATAACAAAAAGACTAATCTTGCGCAGCTTCGCAGCCAGGTCGGGATGGTGTTCCAGCACTTCGAGCTGTTTCCGCATCTGAGCATTATCAACAACCTGGTTCTGGCGCAGGTGAAAGTGCTGAAGCGCGACAAAGCGGCAGCCCGCGATAAAGGGCTGAAGCTGCTGAAGCGTGTGGGTCTTTCCGCCCATGCTGAGAAGTTTCCCGGCCAGCTCTCAGGTGGTCAGCAGCAGCGTGTGGCGATTGCGCGAGCGCTCTGCATGGACCCTATCGCGATGCTGTTTGATGAACCCACCTCCGCGCTGGATCCGGAAATGATCAACGAAGTGCTGGATGTGATGGTTGAACTGGCACAGGAAGGGATGACGATGATGGTGGTGACCCATGAGATGGGCTTCGCCCGTAAGGTTGCCAATCGCGTGATCTTTATGGATGAAGGGAAAATTATCGAAGACACCAACAAAGATGACTTCTTTAATAACCCACAGTCTGAGCGCGCTAAAGATTTCCTCGCTAAAATTCTGCACTAAACCTGACGAACAGGCGGGTCACCCAGGGTGGCCCGCTTCATTTAGCTACGCCGCACTATCAGGGTTCAAACGGCTGACGCTGGAACTGATCGTTGCCGCATTCCGGACAACGTGACAGCGTTTCAGGCGTGTAGATTGCCCGGGTGAACTGGCATTTCTCACAGACCAGATTGCCCAGCCCCACCACTTCCCCACTCTGATAAACCCCGTGATGATGCAGATCCTGGAAGACCTCTCGCCACTCCAGCTGACTTTTATCGGTGATATCCGCCAGCTCTTTCCAGACGCTCTCACGGATGATGCGCATAAACAGTGAGTCCGCCAGCGGTTCTTCCACATCGGTGTAGCTGCGTGCAAACTCGCCCAGATCACGGCGCACTGAGCTGAGCGCCTGGTCAATCTCCTGTTCCGTCATATCATCGCGCACCAGCAACTGGCTTCGTCGCCCGGCAATCAGCTCATCAAGGTTACGATCGCCCTGACGAAGACGTTCAGTCAATACGGCTAACGACTCGCGATATTCCTGAGCCACTTTATTCATTTTGTTCTCCTTTATGCAGACCCTCGCTGAACTAAGTTTAGTCGTAATGTTGCTTTTGCCGTGTCGTCTGTACAGTGAATTACAAAAGGGTGAAGGCTCTGACGCTTTCGGCAGAAATCGTGCCGGCAAAAGTGGGAAGTGTTGTTGATACGCGGCCTTATGGGTATGCTATGCGGATCTTAGAGCCAGAAAAATGTTTTTCATAAAGGACCACAGGCAGCCATGCAAGAGCAATACCGCCCGGAAGAAATTGAATCCCGTGTGCAGCAGCACTGGGATGAAAACGAAACGTTTAAAGTGACTGAGCAGGAAGGTAAAGAGAAATACTATTGCCTCTCCATGTTGCCCTATCCTTCTGGCCGCCTGCACATGGGCCACGTTCGTAACTACACCATCGGCGACGTAATCGCGCGTTATCAGCGTATGCTCGGCAAAAACGTACTACAGCCGATTGGCTGGGATGCTTTCGGCCTGCCTGCGGAAGGCGCTGCGGTGAAAAACAACACCGCTCCGGCCCCGTGGACTTACGACAACATCGCCTACATGAAAAACCAGCTCAAACTGCTGGGCTTTGGCTATGACTGGAGTCGTGAACTGGCAACCTGCCAGCCAGAGTACTATCGCTGGGAACAGTGGTTCTTTACCAAACTGTATGAAAAAGGCCTGGTCTATAAAAAGACCTCTGCCGTGAACTGGTGCCCGAACGATCAGACGGTGCTGGCGAACGAGCAGGTGATCGACGGCTGCTGCTGGCGCTGCGACACCAAAGTTGAGCGTAAAGAGATCCCGCAGTGGTTTATCAAAATCACCGATTATGCGGAGGAGCTGCTGAACGATCTGGATACGCTGGAAGAGTGGCCTGAGCAGGTCAAAACCATGCAGCGTAACTGGATTGGCCGCTCTGAAGGTGTCGAAATCACCTTCGATGTGGCTGACAGCGAAGAGAAGGTCACTGTCTACACCACCCGCCCGGATACCTTTATCGGCGCAACCTATGTTGCCGTTGCCGCAGGCCATCCGCTGGCGACCCAGGCGTCGGTCAATAATCCGGCGCTGGCTGACTTTATCGCTGAATGTCGCAATACCAAAGTGGCTGAAGCCGATATGGCGACCATGGAGAAGAAAGGCATGGCGACCGGCCTGTCTGTTGTTCATCCGCTGACCGGCGAGCTTATCCCGGTCTGGGTTGCCAACTTCGTACTGATGGAATATGGCACCGGCGCTGTGATGGCGGTTCCGGCGCACGATCAGCGCGACTGGGAGTTTGCCACTAAATATGATCTGCCGATTAAGCCGGTCATCCTGAATCTGGATGGTTCCATTCCTGATGTCAGCATTGCGGCGATGACTGACAAAGGTGCGCTGTTCAACTCAGGTGAGTTTAACGGCATGGATCACGCCACCGGTTTTAACGCCATCGCGGATTCGCTGGCGGCAAAAGGCGTGGGCGTGCGTAAAGTGAACTACCGCCTGCGCGACTGGGGTGTCTCCCGTCAGCGCTACTGGGGTGCCCCTATCCCGATGGTGACGCTGGAAGATGGCACCGTTATGCCTGCACCAGAAGACCAGCTGCCGGTGATCCTGCCGGAAGATGTGGTGATGGATGGCATTACCAGCCCAATCAAAGCGGATCCGGAGTGGGCTAAAACCACGGTAAACGGCCAGCCTGCCCTGCGTGAAACCGACACCTTTGACACCTTCATGGAGTCTTCCTGGTACTACGCGCGTTATACCTGCGCCAGCTACAAGGAAGGCATGCTGGATCCGGCAGCGGCAAACTACTGGCTGCCGGTCGATCAGTATGTGGGCGGTATTGAACACGCCATCATGCACCTGATGTATTTCCGCTTCTTCCACAAGCTGCTGCGTGACGCGGGCCTGGTGAACTCCAATGAGCCAGCCAAACGTCTGCTGTGCCAGGGCATGGTGCTGGCTGACGCCTTCTACTACCTTGGTGCCAACGGCGAGCGTAACTGGGTTTCACCGGTTGACGTTGAGGTTGAGCGGGATGAGAAAGGCCGCATTGTTAAAGCCACAGACACGCAGGGCCGCGAAGTGATCTACGCGGGCATGAGCAAAATGTCGAAGTCGAAAAACAACGGCATCGACCCACAGCTGATGGTTGAGCGTTACGGCGCGGATACCGTGCGTCTGTTTATGATGTTTGCTTCACCGGCGGATATGACGCTGGAGTGGCAGGAGTCGGGCGTTGAAGGGGCGAACCGCTTCCTGAAACGTGTCTGGAAGCTGGTCTTCGAGCACACACAGAAAGGTGCGACCGTGGCACTGGATGTGGAGAGCCTGAATGACGAGCAGAAATCGCTGCGTCGCGATCTGCACAAAACCATCGCCAAAGTGGCAGATGATATTGGCCGTCGTCAGACTTTCAACACCGCCATTGCGGCGATCATGGAGCTGATGAACAAACTGGCACGCGCCCCGCAGGAAAGCGAGCAGGATCGCGCCCTGATGCAGGAAGCGCTGCTGGCCATCGTCCGTCTGCTCTATCCGTTTACCCCGCACGCCTGCTATGTTCTGTGGCAGACGCTGGGTGGCGAAGGCACTATCGATGAAGCGAGCTGGCCGGTTGCGGATGAAGCCGCTATGGTTGAAGATTCGCTGCTGGTAGTGGTTCAGGTTAACGGTAAAGTGCGCGGTAAAATCACCGTGCCAGCCGATGCAACACAGGAACAGGTTCAGGCACGCGCTGCGCAGGAGCATCTGGTAGCGAAGTATCTGGACGGCGTGACTATCCGTAAAGTCATTTATGTACCGGGCAAACTGCTTAACCTGGTCGTAGGTTAAGTTCAGGAGGAACTGTGCGACATCCGATTATCAGGCTGTTTGTCATGCTGGCGGTGGTGATCACCGCTGGCTGTGGTTTTCATCCGCGCGGCACCACTCAGGTGCCCAGCGAACTGAAAACCCTGATTGTTTCAACCGGCGATCCTTATGGGCCGCTGGCGCGTACTGTGCGTCAGCAGCTGCGTATCAACGATGTCAAAATTGTTGAAGACAGCAAACAGAATCGCACCGATATTCCAACGCTGCGCCTGGGGCCTGAATCCTCGGGCCGTAACACGGCTTCGGTCTTTATCAGCGGCACCACTGCCGAGTATCAGCTGGTGATGACCCTCACCGCACAGGTGCTGCTGCCGGGCAAAGGTATCTATCCTATCAGCACCACGGTTTATCGCTCGTTCTTCGATAACCCTAACGCTGCGCTGGCAAAAGATGCCGAGCAGGATCTGATTACGCAGGAGATGCGTCAGCGTGCTGCTGAGCAGCTGGTACGTAAACTGCTGACGGTACACGCCGCGCAGATCAACAGCAAAGAGACCTTACCGGCGTCAGTGATTCCGGTGCCGGGTCAGGGTTCACAGGAAGCGCCCACTTCCTCTGCTACCAGCCTGCAATGATCAGGATTTATCCTGAGCAACTCAGCGCGCAGCTCCGTGAGGGGCTGCGCGCCTGTTATTTGTTAGCCGGTAACGAACCGCTGCTGCTGCAGGAAAGTTCAGATGCGATTCGCGTCGCCGCAACCGCGCAGGGATTCGAAGAACATTTTAGTTTTACGCTGGATGCACAGACTGACTGGGAGAGCCTGTTTGTCAGTTGCCAGTCACTGAGTCTGTTTGCTCAGCGTCAGACCATGACGCTGCAATTCCCCGATAATGGCCCCAACGCCGCGATGGCAGAACAGCTGGTTAAGCTGTCACAGTTGCTGCACGCCGATATTCTGCTGATCTGCCGGATGGCGAAGCTGACCAAAGCGCAGGAAAACAGCGCCTGGTTTAAAGCGTTGTCCACCTCTGCGGTATTAGTGCCCTGTCAGACGCCTGAACAGGCGCAACTGCCACGCTGGGTCGTTAATCGCGCTAAGGCGCTGAAATTATCGGTGGATGACGCGGCCGTGCAGCTGTTGTGTTACTGCTATGAAGGTAATCTGCTGGCGCTGGCGCAGGCGCTGGAGCGGCTTTCGCTGCAGTGGCCCGATGGCAAGCTGACCCTGCCCCGGGTTGAAGAGGCGGTCAGTGATGCCGCGCATTTTACTCCTTTCCACTGGGTGGATGCCCTGCTGGCGGGAAAAAGCCGCCGCGCCCTGCATATTCTGCATCAGCTGGAGAAAGAAGAGAGCGAAGTGGTGATACTGCTGCGTACGCTGCAGCGCGATCTGCTGACGCTGCTGCATCTGCAACGCCACCAGACAGCGCAGCCGCTGCGTACGCTGATGGATCAGCAGCGTATCTGGCAGAACCGCCGCGCGCTGTTTACCGACGCGCTGCAACGGCTGGATGCCACGCGTCTGCAACGCGCCATTCATCTGCTGAGTCAGATTGAGATCACCCTGAAGCAGGATTATGGACAGCCGGTGTGGCCGCAGTTACAGACCCTGACGCTGCTGCTCAGCAGTCGTGCTTTTCCGACGAGCTTTGCCCATGTCTGAGTTACACGCACTGTTTGGCGGCACCTTTGATCCGATTCATTTTGGCCATCTGCGCCCGGTCGAAGCGCTGGCGCAACAGACCGGCCTGCAGCGTGTGACGCTGCTGCCCAACAATGTGCCGCCGCATCGTCCGCAACCGGAAGCCAGCGCTGCCCAGCGGGTTGCTATGCTGCGCTGCGCTATCCGCGACCTGCCGCTGTTTGAGATCGATACCCGGGAGCTGGAACGCGACACGCCGTCCTGGACCGTGACCACCCTGGAAGCCTGGCGCACCGAGCGCGGTGCAGAGCAGCCGCTGGGATTTATTATTGGTCAGGATTCATTGCTGAGCTTATCAAAATGGCATCGCTGGCAGGATCTGCTGTCACTCTGCCATCTGCTGGTGTGCCAGCGCCCCGGCTATCCGACCCGGTTCGACTCGCCTGACATGCAGCGCTGGCTTGAGCAACACCTCGCTCAGGATATCCGGCAGCTGCATCAGCAGCCCGCAGGCCATATCTGGCTGGCGGACACTCCTCTCTATGACATTTCGGCCACTGAAATTCGCCGTCGTCGCCACCAGAATCAGCCCTGCGACGATCTGTTGCCCGCTGCGGTTATCGATTATATCGACCGCGAAGGCTTATATCGCGACTGATCCGGGCATGCTATACTACGCCGCTTAATTTTTTGGCTGCACTCTCCGGGCTTACAGCCGGCTCGTTACCACCAGATTCCAAGGGGAACCTTTTGCAAGGTAAAGCACTCCAAGAGTTCGTTATTGATAAGATTGATGATCTCAAAGGCCAGGACATTGTCACCATCGACGTTCAGGGCAAATCCAGCATCACCGATTTCATGATCATCTGCACCGGCACCTCCACGCGTCATGTGACTTCGATCGCAGAACACGTAGAGCAGGAGTCGCGTTTAGCAGGCCTGATGCCATTAGGCATTGAAGGTAAAAGCGCGGCAGACTGGGTCGTGGTCGATCTGGGTGATGTCATCGTGCATGTGATGCAGGAAGAGAGTCGCCAGCTGTATGAGCTGGAAAAACTCTGGGGCTAATCGGTGAAACTGCAACTTGTTGCCGTCGGCACGAAAATGCCTGACTGGGTGCAGACCGGTTTTATGGAATATCTGCGCCGCTTCCCGAAAGATATGCCGCTTGAGCTGACCGAAGTGACCGCAGGTAAACGCGGTAAAAATGCTGATATCAAACGCATTCTTGAAAAAGAGGGTGAAGCGATGTTAGCGGCGGTCGGCAAAGGCAATCGCATCGTCACGCTGGATATTCCTGGTCATCCGTGGGAAACCCCGCAGCTGGCACAGCAGATTGAACGCTGGAAGCTGGATGGTCGCGATGTCAGCCTGCTGATTGGCGGGCCTGAAGGCCTGGCCCCCGCCTGTAAAGCGGCGGCAGAGCAGAGCTGGTCACTGTCAGCATTGACGTTGCCCCATCCGCTGGTGCGCGTGCTGGTAGCCGAAAGTCTGTATCGGGCCTGGAGCATAACGACAAATCATCCTTATCATCGTGAATGACCGATCAGCCCACATCAGACATGACAAGTAGCGGATGAAATTACAAAGCAACGCCTTTCGCGATTACAGCGCCGAACAGAAACTCTTTGTCCGTCGGGCCTTTATCGCCTTCGTCGGTATCTTACTGCTCTCTTCAGTACTGGTGGTTAACCTTTACCACCTGCAGATCCTTCGCTTTGATGATTACAGCACCCGCTCCAACCAGAACCGTATCAAACTGGTGCCTGTGGCCCCCAGCCGCGGCATAATTTACGATCGTACCGGCACGCCGCTGGCGCTGAACCGCACCATCTATCAGGCAGAACTGGTTCCGGAAAAAGTTGATAATCTGCAACAGACCCTGGAAAACTTACGCCCGATTCTTGAGCTGACTGACGACGACCTCGAAAACTTCCAGAAAGAGCGTAAACGCTCGCGTCGGTTCACCTCTATCCCGGTTAAAACCGGTCTGAATGACGTGCAGGTCGCGCGCTTTGCGGTCAATCAGTACCGCTTCCCCGGCGTGGAAGTTAAAGGTTACCAGCGCCGCTACTACCCTTACGGTGCCACGCTGACGCATGTGGTCGGCTACGTCTCAAAAATCAACGATCGTGACGTTGCACGCCTCGACAAAGAGGGCATATGGCCTAACTACGCCGCGACGCACGACATCGGTAAGCTGGGCATTGAAGCCTATTACGAAAATTTGCTGCACGGCAAAACCGGCTTTGAAGAGGTTGAGGTCAACAACCGTGGCCGGGTCATTCGCCAGCTGCATGAGGAGTCCCCTCAGGCAGGCCGTGATATCTATCTGACTATCGATCTCAAACTGCAGCAATATGTCGAGACCCTGCTGGCGGGCAGTCGCGCGGCCGTCGTGGTCAGCGATCCG
Source organism: Pantoea sp. BJFS-204 (assembly GCF_049310725.1). Classification (NCBI taxonomy): domain Bacteria; kingdom Pseudomonadati; phylum Pseudomonadota; class Gammaproteobacteria; order Enterobacterales; family Erwiniaceae; genus Pantoea; species Pantoea sp. BJFS-204. Next base: position 513,476 of record NZ_JBMOWE010000002.1, read on the forward strand.
CGCACCGGCGAAATCCTCGCCATGGTCTCAACGCCCAGCTATGACGCCAACATGTTTGTCGACGGTATTTCCAGTAAGGATTACCGCGGCCTGCTGGAAGATGAAAACCGCCCGCTCTATAACCGTGCGATTCAGGCTGCATATCCACCGGCTTCGACGGTTAAACCTTATGTGGCGGTCTCTGCCCTGAGTGCTGGCGTGATTAACCGTAATACCAGCCTGTTTGATCCCGGCTGGTGGCAACTTCCTGGTTCAGAAAAACGCTTCCGCGACTGGAAAAAATGGGGCCACGGGCGTCTGAACGTCACCAAAGCGCTGGAAGAGTCTGCCGATACCTTCTTCTATCAGGTTGCCTATGACATGGGTATCGACCGGCTGTCGGAGTGGATGAATAAATTTGGTTACGGCAGCCGTACCGGCATCGATTTACCGCAGGAGAGCGCCGGTAACATGCCGACCCGTGACTGGAAACAGAGACGCTTTAAAAAGCCGTGGTATCAGGGCGATACCATTCCGGTGGGGATCGGACAGGGTTACTGGACCGCTACGCCGTTGCAGATGAACAAAGCGATGATGATTCTGATCAACGACGGCGTCGTCAAAGTGCCGCATATGCTGCGCGCCACCCGCGAAGGCCGTACCCTGGTACCTTATCGCCAGCCGCCTGAAGCCCCGATTGGTGATATCCATTCCGGCTACTGGGAAATTGCTAAAGATGGCATGTATGGCGTGGCGAACCGGCCCAACGGCACCGCGCACAAGAGCTTCGCCGATGCGCCCTATAAAATCGCCGCCAAGTCCGGTACGGCGCAGGTCTTTGGCCTGAAAGAGAACGAAACTTATAACGCCCATAAAATTGCTGAACGATTACGCGACCATAAATTAATGACCGCGTTTGCCCCTTATGACAAACCTCGGGTCGCCGTGACCATTATCCTGGAAAACGGTGGCGCCGGTCCGGCTGTCGGCACCGTCATGCGCCAGATTCTGGATCACATTATGTTGGGTGATAACAATACAGTCCTGCCGGACGCCGCTCCTGTGCCGCCCGGTTATGAAGGTGAATAAACATGTCGATGCAAGATAGTCCGCAGAAACGTTCGATCTGGATGCGCATCCACATCGATCCGCTGTTTATGCTGATCATTCTCGGCCTGCTGACCTACAGCGCTGTGGTGATCTGGAGCGCCAGTGGTCAGGACCCCGGCATGATGGAGCGTAAACTCGGTCAGATCGCGATGGGGCTGGTCATCATGATTGTGCTGGCGCAGGTACCGCCGCGCGTCTATGAAGGCTGGGCGCCCTATCTCTATATTGTCTGTGTCATTCTGCTGGTGGCGGTGGATGCCTTTGGGCAGATCAGTAAAGGCGCTCAACGCTGGCTCGATCTCGGCTTTGTGCGTTTTCAGCCCTCTGAGATTGCCAAGATAGCAGTGCCTTTGATGGTGGCGCGCTTTATCAATCGCGATGTCTGTCCGCCGACGCTGAAAAATACCGGCATTGCGCTGATTCTGATCTTCCTGCCCACCCTGCTGGTGGCGGCACAGCCCGATCTCGGCACCTCGATTCTGATTGCCGCCTCCGGCTTGTTTGTGCTGTTCCTCTCGGGTATGAGCTGGAAACTGATTGGCGTAGCCGTGTTGCTGGTCGCCGCCTTTATCCCGATTTTGTGGTTTTTCCTGATGCACGATTATCAGCGTGACCGCGTGATGATGCTGCTCGACCCGGAAACAGATCCGCTGGGAGCGGGTTATCACATTATCCAGTCGAAAATTGCTATTGGCTCAGGAGGTCTGCGCGGTAAAGGCTGGCTGCAGGGCACCCAGTCTCAGCTGGAGTTTTTACCGGAACGTCATACCGACTTTATCTTTGCGGTTCTGGCCGAAGAGTTAGGCCTGGTTGGCGTGCTGCTGCTGCTGGCCCTTTATCTGCTGCTGATCATGCGGGGATTGGTGGTGGCAGCCCGGGCGCAGACCACCTTTGGCCGGGTAATGGCGGGCGGTTTAATGCTGATTTTATTCGTTTATGTTTTCGTTAACATTGGCATGGTTAGTGGTATCTTACCGGTAGTTGGCGTGCCGCTGCCGCTGGTCAGTTATGGCGGCTCCGCGCTTATCGTGCTTATGGCGGGATTTGGCATTGTGATGTCGATCCACACTCACCGAAAAATGTTATCTAAAAGTGTCTAAGAGGCTGCAGATGCGTAAGGAATGGCTTGGCGTTGCACTGGCATCACTGGTTCTGGCGGCCTGTACCACGCCGGAACCCCAAAATACGGCGCCGCCGCAACCGGCTTACAATGGACCGGTGGTGGAGATTCCAGGCGTTGAGCCACGTTATGAGCCGATCAATCCGGGCACCAGCCAGGATTACAGCGTGAACGGCAAAAATTATCGCGTCATCAAAGATCCGTCGAACTACAGTGAAGTCGGCCTGGCCACCTGGTACGGTGAAGAGGCGCAGGGCAACCGCACCGCCACCGGCGAAGCCTACGATCCCGATGCACTGACCGCGGCCCACCCTACTCTGCCGCTGCCGAGCTATGTGCGCGTGACCAATATCGCGAATGGCCGTCAGATTGTGGTGCGCGTTAACGATCGCGGCCCTTACACGCCAGGACGCATTATCGACCTGTCGCGGGCTGCCGGTGACCGCCTGAATATCTCCAACAATTCGCGCGTGCGGGTTGATTACATCAAGGTCGCCCCAGACGGCTCGCTCTCTGGCCCCGGCACCATCGGGACCGTCGTGGCAAAACAGAGCTACTCTCTGCCTGCCCGTCCGGACCTGAGTGGTGGCGCGGTGATGAACGGCGGCAGCGCAGCCCCCTCAGAGCCGCCTGCGCAAAATGTTGAGGCCATCAGCAACAGTACGCTGCAAAGCGGTGACAACATGGGCGCGCCGGTGCAGAGCAGCGGCTTTCTTGGTGCACCCCAGCCATTAGCAACCGGCGTACTGGAAGGTAATGAACCGCCAGCCGCCGCACCCGCCAGTTCCGCACCGGCAGTCAGCAATGCTGCTCCCGCAGCAGCCAGCGCCGCGCCTGCAGCCAGCAGTGGTGGTGCCGATGGATATGTGGTGCAGGTCGGTGCGCTGAATGACCCGGCGCGTGCCCAGCAGATGATGAAAAGCCTGAGCCAGCGTTATGGCGTGCCCGGTAAGGTAGAAGACGCGGGCAACAATGTGTATCGCGTTCAGCTCGGCGGTTACGCCTCCCGCGCCGAAGCGGCAGCGCTGCAACAGCGTCTGAGCAGTGAAGGCCAGGCCGCCTCATTTATTACTAACACGCGTCGCTGAACCGTTTATCAGACAGCTGCACGTTACGTCTGCTAACAACCCAATCATCACGCCCGGTGCCAGTTAATCTGGCATTGGGTATGATGAGTGACATTTTCAACCTCAAACTCACGGATGTTGTAGTCCTACACATGAACACGCTGAAATCATCTCGTTTGCTGAAACGCCTGACAGTGGGATCACTGATCGCTTTCTCTCTCAGCCATGCTGCTATTGCTGATGACGTCAATCTCAAGACCATGATTCCGGGCGTGCCGGACATTGATGCCGAAGCGTATGTCCTTATCGACTACAACTCAGGCAAAGTGCTGGCAGAGAAAAATGCCGATGCACGCCGCGATCCTGCCAGTCTGACCAAGATGATGACCAGCTATGTCATTGGTCAGGCCGTTAAAGCGGGTAAAATTCATCAGGACGATATGGTCACCGTCGGCCCGGATGCCTGGGCGACCGGCAACCCGGTGTTCAAAGGCTCCTCGCTGATGTTCCTCAAGCCAGGCGACCGCGTGCCGGTCTCTCAGCTGACCCGTGGGATTGTGCTGCAGTCCGGTAACGACGCCTGTGTTGCAATGGCTGACTATGTCGCTGGCAGCCAGGATGCGTTCGTTAATCTGATGAACAACTACGTCAAAGCGATTGGTCTGCAGAATACCCACTTCCAGACTGTTCATGGTCTGGACGCGGAAGGTCAGTACAGCTCCGCGCGCGATATGGCGTTGATCGGTCAGGCGCTGATCCGTGACGTGCCGGAAGAGTATGCTGTCTATAAAGAGAAAGAGTTCACCTTCAACAATATCCGTCAGATGAACCGTAACGGTCTGCTGTGGGATACCAACCTGAATGTGGACGGCATCAAAACAGGTCACACTAACTCAGCCGGCTATAACCTGGTAGCGTCTGCGACTGAAGGCCAGATGCGCCTGATCTCCGCAGTCATGGGCGGTCATACCTACAAAGGCCGTGAAACTGAGAGTAAGAAACTGCTCACCTGGGGCTTCCGTTTCTTTGAAACCGTGGCGCCACTGAAAGCGGGCAAAGAGTTCGCCTCTGAGCCAGTCTGGTTCGGCGATAACGACCGTGTGCAGCTGGGCGTGGAAAAAGATGCTTACCTGACCATCCCACGTGGCCGCATGAAAGATCTGAAAGCCAGCTATGTGCTGACCAACACGGAACTGCATGCACCACTGAAGAAAAATCAGGTGGTCGGCAGCATCAACTTCCAGCTGGATGGCAAGACTATCGAACAGCGTCCGCTGGTGGTGCTGAACGAGATCTCTGAAGGAGGTTTCTTTGGCCGTATCGTTGATTACATCAAGCTGATGTTCCATCACTGGTTCGGTTAAGCGTGGCGGGTGATTGAAAAATCACCCCTTCGCCCCCATTACACGATATTATGTTGCTCCCGCTCAGGCGGGAGCCTGTTTTTTATGCACCGGAGTTAATATGAAAACCAAACTGAATGAGCTGCTCGAATTTCCTACCCCATTTACGTACAAAGTAATGGGTCTGGCACAACCGGAGCTGGTTGATCAAGTGGTTGAAGTGGTGCAACGCCATGCGCCAGGCGACTACAGCCCTGAAGTTAAGCCGAGCAGCAAAGGCAACTATCACTCCGTCAACATCACTATCACCGCTACCCACATCGAGCAGGTAGAACGCCTGTACGAAGAGCTTGGCAACATCGAAATTGTGCGGATGGTACTGTAATTTACGGGTCGGCAAGGCGCCTCTGCCTGACGGTTTGCCGACGTTATCCTCAGCGTTATTTCCTTTAGCGGGCTTTCGTTTTGTCAGTTGAAACTCTTCTTGTCCGCCAGTCAGGTCTGCGCGACTGGCAATCTGTCTCCGACGCCATGCATCACTATACCGACCAGCGCAACGACCAGAGTCGTGATGAAATCTGGCTGGTTGAACATCCTCCGGTCTTTACTCAGGGTCAGGCGGGCAAAGCAGAGCATCTGCTGATGCCAGGCGAGATCCCGGTGGTGCAGAGTGACCGTGGGGGTCAGGTCACCTATCACGGGCCAGGACAGCAGGTGATGTACGTCCTGATCGATGTAAAACGCCGTAAGCTCGGCGTACGCCAGCTGGTGACCATTCTGGAAGAGACGGTTATCGCCACCCTGGCAGAGTTTGGCGTCAGCGCCCGCGCCCGTGCTGATGCACCTGGCGTCTACGTCGGGGAAGAGAAGATCTGTTCACTGGGATTACGCATCCGTAAAGGCTGCTCGTTTCACGGTCTGGCGCTGAATGTTGCTATGGATTTGTCGCCCTTCCTGCGCATCAATCCCTGTGGTTACGCCGGCATGAGCATGACCCAGTTGAAAAATTTCCAGCCAGAGGTGACGACGGAGCAGGTACACTCTCCGCTGGTCAGCGCGTTTGCGCGGCTGTCAGGTTATGAAAATGTTGAATGGATTTCAGGGGATCTCCCTGTTAAACCTTAACGCAGAATGCGAATTTACAAATATGTAACTTATCCGCGCTGACTGTGGCTGCTTCGCAGGCGATGTGATGATATAATTTTTGCACTTTTTTCAAATAAAGTTGAAAGCAGCCTTCCCGGTTTGAGTGGGAACGCTTTCAAATCGCAATCCGACCGGAACCTGCTGATTTATGAGTAAACCAATTCAGATGGAACGCGGCGTCAAATATCGTGACGCAGACAAAATGGCGCTGATCCCGGTGAAAACCGTGGCTGTTGAACGGCAGGAGATGTTGCGTAAGCCGGAATGGATGAAAATCAAGCTGCCAGCTGACTCCAGTCGTATTCAGGGCATTAAGGCCGCGATGCGCAAAAACGGGCTGCACTCAGTCTGTGAAGAGGCATCCTGTCCTAACCTCGCCGAATGCTTCAACCACGGCACCGCCACCTTTATGATCCTTGGCGCAATCTGTACCCGTCGTTGTCCGTTCTGCGATGTGGCACATGGCCGCCCCAATGCCCCTGACGCTAACGAACCCGCTAAACTGGCGCAGACGATTGCCGATATGGGCCTGCGCTACGTGGTGATCACCTCGGTTGACCGCGATGATTTGCGTGATGGTGGCGCACAGCACTTTGCCGACTGCATCAGCGCGATTCGCGAAAAAAATCCGACGATCAAAATCGAAACGCTGGTGCCGGACTTCCGTGGCCGTATGGATCGCGCGCTGGAGATTCTTACCGCGACGCCACCGGATGTGTTTAACCACAATCTGGAAAACGTACCGCGAGTCTACCGCCAGGTGCGTCCGGGCGCGAACTACGAGTGGTCACTGAAGCTGCTTGAACGATTCAAAGAGGCGCATCCTCACATCCCGACAAAATCGGGTCTGATGGTGGGCCTGGGCGAAACCAATGCCGAAATCGTTGAAGTGATGCGCGATCTGCGTCGCCATGGTGTCACCATGCTGACGCTGGGCCAGTATCTGCAGCCGAGCCGCCACCACCTGCCGGTTCAGCGCTACGTCAGCCCGGCTGAGTTCGATGAGATGAAAGAAGAAGCGATGGCGATGGGCTTTACCCATGCCGCGTGCGGTCCGTTTGTCCGCTCTTCCTATCATGCGGATATGCAGGCCAAAGGCGAAGAAGTGAAATAAGCACGCTTTTGCGGTCGGACGCCCGAAAAACAAAAAACCAGACTGGAGACAGTCTGGTTTTTTTATCTGTGCCTGAAATAAAAAGTAACAGTTATTTGCAGCAAATAACCGATTAATCTTTATGAACGACGCGTTCTGCCGGCACGTCTTCAGCCGCAGTTCGGGTTGCGCTGGTATCTTCATCTTTCATGGCTTTTTTAAAGCCCTTGATTGCGGAGCCCAGATCGCCACCCAGTGAGCGCAACTTGTTGGTACCAAAAAGCAGTACGATAAGCGCACCGATAATCAGCAGCTTGGCAATACTGATACCTTCCATATTTAACCTTTCAACTTTGTCGAATCACGGTGACTGATATTTACGCGCAGTTTGCCTGCGGCGACAACTGGAATCTGTAACAGAGTAAGATCTCAGATGAAGCGACTCAGGAACGCCTGGGTGCGCGGATGCTGTGGATTCGCGATCACCTCTTCAGGCGTGCCCTGCTCCACCACCACCCCCCCATCCATAAAGACCACGCGATCGGCGGCTTCCCGCGCAAAGCTAATCTCATGAGTCACCACGATCATCGTTAATCCCTGGTCGGCAAGGGTACGCATGGTCGCCAGCACTTCGCCCACCAGTTCCGGATCGAGCGCGGAGGTCGGCTCATCAAACAGCATCAGCTGCGGCTTGATCGCCAGCGCCCGCGCAATCGCCACACGCTGTTGCTGTCCGCCCGAGAGGTGACGTGGCCAGGCGTCCGCTTTATCGCTTAACCCCACCGTCGCCAGCAGCGATCGGGCATGGGCCATAGCCTCCTGACGCGGGAATTTATGCACGCCGATGGGCGCTTCAGTGATGTTCTGCAGCACGGTCATATGGGGGTAGAGATTGAACTGCTGAAACACCATGCCAATTTTCTGGCGCTGACGGGCGATCTGGCGTGGCGACAACCGGTGCAGCACATGCCCTTTAAGTACATACCCGATCTGCTCATCGCCGACCCGAATCGATCCGGCGTTCATCTCTTCAAGATGATTGATGCAGCGCAGAAACGTGGATTTACCGGAACCAGATGGCCCGAGGATCACCACTACTTCACCGGGCCAGACATCCAGATCGATCCCTTTCAGAACCTGATTGTCGCCGTAATTCTTCTGCACGTTGCGGGCGCAGACCAGGGGTTCACGCTGACTCATTGCTCCTCCTGCTGGGGTTGCACGTTAGCCGCGATGGTGGCGCGTCTGGGGGCGCTGGCCACCCGACGAGTGCCACGCGCGTAGTAACGCTCGATGGCGGACTGGCCCAGATTGAGGATCGAGGTGATCAGCAGATACCAGATCACCGCCACCATCAGCATCGGGATGATCTCGAAGGTACGGTTGTAGATCGCCTGCACCGAATAGAGCAGATCGCCCATTGCGATCACGCTGACCAGCGACGTCGCCTTGATCATGCTGATCAACTGGTTGCCGGTAGGCGGAATAATCGATCGCATCGCCTGCGGAATGATGATGCGCCGCAGCGCCCGTGAACGACTCATGCCAAAGGCCTGGGTAGTCTCTACCTGACCGTTATCCACCGACAGCAGACCGGCGCGAATAATTTCCGCCATATAGGCCGCTTCATTCAGCGCCAGCCCGGCAATAGCGGCCGTCAGCGGGGTGATCAGATCGTTGGTATTCCAGCTAGCCAGCGTGATATCGGTCCACGGCAGCGTCAGCGACAGCGCCGGAAACAGCGTAGAAAGGTTGTACCAGAAGATCAGCTGTACCAGCAGCGGCGTGCCACGAAAGAACCAGATATAGAGTCCGGCAACGCCGCGCAGCAACCGGTTCTCAGAGAGCCGCCAGACGCCCAGCAGCAGACCGAGCAGCGTGCCGAGCACCATCGACACCACTGTCAGCCCCAGGGTGACCTGCAACCCTTTGAGCACGGATCCTTCGGTAAACCACTTAAGCACCACCTGCCATTCAAAGTTAGGGTTGGTCGCCACCAGCCACAACAGATTGGTGCCGATCACCAGCACTAAAATCCAGCTGATCCAGCGTCCGTAAGTGGGCGCGCTGCGAGCGAACGCCACGTCGCGCAGCTGTGCCTCGCCTCTGTCACCGCTGTGGAGATGGCGCGGCGGGCTCATTTGCTGGCCTCTTTCGCCAGATTCAGTCCGGGTGCTGTGGTCATGTTGCCCTCAAGCTGCCACTTTTTCATGATGGCCGCATACGTCCCGTTCTGATACAGCTCTTTGTAGGCATCCAGCACCACCTGACCCAGCGGCGAGCCTTTCGGCACCACCGTGCCCTGGAAAATGTCGCCAAAGCCGTTTTTCTGCCCTTTGCCCGCCAGCTCAAGTTGCCCCTTCGCCTGATTAACAAAGTAAGTCAGCGGCGCCTGTGATGAGAAGAACGCATCGGAGCGTTTAGAACGTACCGCCAGAATTGATGAAGGCTGATCGGTAAAGGCCTGCACTGTCACGGCCGGCTTCCCGTCGGCCACACACCGGGCTGACTGCTTACGGATAACCTGTTCCGCAGAGCCAGCGGCCATGACGGCAATGCGCTTGCCGCAGGTGTCGTCCAGCTGATTGATTCTGGCCGGATTGCCCTTCTGCACGCCGAACACCACGAACTCCTGCACAAAATCGATGAAATCCACTTTCTGCTGACGGTCCGGATAATCACCAATCGGCCCAATCGCCAGCTGATAACGACCCGCATTGATGCCGGTGAGTACGCCTGATAAACCACTCACCGTTGCATGCTCGATCTTCACACCCAGCAGTTGTGCCAGTGCAGTCGTTAATTCGGCCGACGCGCCCTCCATTGAGTGCGGGCCATTCACAATTTCATAGGGCGGAAATGAACCGTTATTCACTGAAATCATTTTGCCCGATTTTTTGATCTCATCCGGCAACCTGTCATGCAGCGCCTGGTCAACTTTTTGCACCGGAATAGCGTCGGCAGCCTGCGCCAGGGATGCAGTCAGCCCCAGCGCCACGATTAAGGCGGTTGCTCTCTTCGTCATAATGGATTCCTGGTTCAGCGGATCAGTTGAGTTCGGGACGGGCAAAGCGCCGGTTTTCCAGTACCGGTAGCACCCGGCGGGCATAGGCGACGCGCTCAGGATCGAGATCGGCAAACAGCAGCGCCGGTGATTCCGCCGCATTTGCCACCGCCACGCCCAGCGGATCGACCACCAGACTGTTGCCGATATTGCGCGGGCCGCACTCCCCCACCGCCACCATATAGCAGGTGTTCTCCAGCGCGCGGGCGCGGGTCAGCAGTTCCCAGTGCATCTCTTTCAGCGGACCTTTAACCCAGGCGGCAGGCAGCACCAGCACCTCTGCACCATCCAGCACCAGCCGACGCGCCAGCTCCGGGAAGCGCACGTCATAGCAGGTCATTAATCCGACTTTCATACCCGCGACCTCAATCAGCGGCGGAATGACGTGGCCGGGATTGACCCGCTGCGACTCCTGCATCGCAAAGGCATCGTACAGATGCAGCTTTTCATAGGCGGCGATGATCTCACCGTTGCGGATCGCTACCAGCACGTTAAGCGCTTTTTGCTCGCCGGTGGGAACGTGAATGCTCATCATGGTGGTCAGCGCAGTGTGCTTGCTGGCGGCCAGCAGCTGGCTCAGAAAAGGGCCATCCAGCGGCTGCGCCGCCTTCAGCACTAAATCGGGGTCGGCTATATCACGTGCCAGCACCCCTTCCGGCAGTACCAGCAGATCGGCGCCACCTTCTGCCGCCCGCTGCATTAAGTCCAGACAGATACTGGCGTTCTCCTGCCATTCGCGGCTCACCGCAAATTGTCCCAGTGCTACTTTCATCATTTCTCTTCTCCCGCAGCGGCCGGAAACATTGCTTCCGGCGTCAGTACCTGGTGAGTCAGCCCTTGCTCATAGAGCTCGCGACCAAAGTCCGCAATCATCTTTCTGTTAACGCTAAAACCATTCTGATTCCAGTCAGCGGGCAATTCCTGCGCAGTGCGTCGCAAATCGTCCAGCAGCCACGGCGTGGTGTCGGCATATTTCTCTCTTTTCTGCATCCATAGCCGGTAAGAGCGATCGATGACCTCACTTAACGCCGCAGGCAGCCACGGATGCGCCGCCGCCAGTGCCGGTTTCAGCGCCAGAATGTGGATGCCCGGCACATAGCCGACACGATTAAAGTAGTCCCGCTCCGCCTGATAAAAATCGGTCTGCAGCTGCCGTAATCCTGAACCCGGCAGGAAAAAGTCCTCCGGCATAAATGGCGTGAAGATGGCATCCAGCTCACCCGCCTGCAGCATCTCTATCAGCGGTCGCTCGTCGGGCGCGGGTTCAATGCGGCCCGGGCGGCCAAATCCCGCCAGCCGATCGACAATTGGATGATCGGCAGTAAGACGACCGGCATACCAGAACACATCATCGATTTCGACGCCTGCTTCACGCAGCACCGTGCGTGTCCAGGTATTGCCCGAATCCTGCCAGCCGGTGACGCCGATTCTCTTACCTTTCAGCTGCGCAGGCGTGGTGATGGGGCTGCTGCTGGTGGTGATAATGCAGCGCTGGCGGAAGCCGCGCATCAGGAAGTGCGGCAGGCCAAGCAGTGTTTCGTCTCCTCTGGCCCGGCCCTGAGCATAGCGGCTGAAGGAGACTTCGCCCGCGTCATAGTCGGGGCTGGTCGCCAGATCATTCACCAGCGTGCCGACGCGGTCGATCTGCAGTTCAAAACCTTCTGGTCTGATATCACCCAGCGCCAGCGGGGTGAAGTAGTCCCAGTCGCGTACCGCCAGTCTGATGAGTAGCCTTGCCATGATCTCTCCGTTTACGCTGCACCGTCGGGACGGGGCATAAAATAGTGCTTGAATTTGATACTAGATCCGGAATACTTACCTGAACAATCATTAATTTGTTACTGAACAAAGTATTTTCTTATGACAGAGAGCGTTGACCTCAACTGGTTTTGCAGCCAGATAAAATCGCCTTCAGTGAAAGGCATTGCCCAGGCAGCCTCCGCGCTGATTCGTGACGGACAGATCGCGACAGGTATGCAGATGCCTGCGGTGCGGGAGATAGCGGAGCAGCTGGGTGTCAGCCCGGCAACCGTTTCTGCTGCCTGGGCGCAACTCAGAAAGCAGAAAGTGCTGGCGGGCAAGGGGCGCAGTGGTGTCTGGGTCAGTAGTAATACGGTGATGCCGCGTCCGATTCGCTTTGAGAAGATCGGCAACTACGGTGATAACATCCGCGCCGATCTGACCCTCGCCGCGCCCGACCCCGCCCTGCTGCCTGACCTGCAGCGTGCGCTGCAGGCGGCCCTGCACTCACCGCAGCTCAACAGCTACACCCGTGAGGCGATTTCCGCGCCGCTGCTACAGGCGATCGCGCCGCGCTGGCCCTATGCTGCAGAGGCGTTTCTGGCGACAGATGGCGGTTTTGACGCGATGAATCTGCTGGTGCAAACCCTGGTCTCGCCGGGAGACCGCGTGATTATTGAAGATCCGACCGCGACCCGGCTGCTCGATATACTGGATAACGTCGGCGCAGAGATTCTGCCGCTGGCGTGTGATGATCAAGGCCCGCTGCCAGAGGTTCTTTCTCTTCTGCTGGAGCAGGCACCGGTAATGTTGATCTATCAGCCCCGCACCCACTCGGCCACCGGGAACAGCATCAGCCCGGCGCGACGTCAGGCAATGGCGCAGGTTCTGCAACAGAGCAACACACTAATCGTTGAGGATGATGGTATTGGCGATCTCTCCGCGGAGGCGAGCTGGAGCCTGGGTTCAATCTTTCCTGAACGCACGCTGCACGTCCGTTCGTTTTCCAAAGCCTATGGACCGGACCTGCGGCTGGCAGTGCTCTCTGCCACCTCGGAGATGGTCAGGCGCATTCAGTCATGGCGAAATTTTGGCGTCAGCTGGACCAGCCGCATTCTGCAGGATGCGGTGGCGTGGCTGCTGGAGGATGAGGAAACGCAACGGCAGATCGCCACCGCACGCGCGACCTACCGGCAACGGCGTGAAGCGTTGCTCACGGCGCTGGCACAGCGTGGACTTGATCTGCCGCTTCGCGACGGATTAAGCCTCTATATTCCGGTGACTTCAGAGCAGTTTGCCATGATCACGCTGGCTGCCCGCGGTATTGCGGTCGTGCCAGGCGAGCGCTGTCGGCTCGGCCCAACCCAATTTATTCGCGTCAGTATCGCCAGCCTCAGGGATGAACAGCGGGAGATGATTGCCGGGGCGCTGGTCATCGCCAGCGGACGGGAATTTAACTCGCTTGCAGATCTTTGATGAGATAACAGGGGGATTCAACATAGCCTTCACGGGCGTAGAACTGGTTCGCCTTGAGACGTGACTGATGGCAATGGACTTCCATGCGATCGCAGCCACGACGAGCCGCCAGCATTTCGGCATGCTGAATCAGCTGCTGGCCGACGCCTTTACTGCGCTCACCTTCTGCAATGCAGAAATAGCTGATGCGGGCGAAATCACCGGCCAGCGCCAGCTGAGGAATAAAATGTAAGGAGAGAAACCCCAGCACCTGACTGCCATGTTCAGCCACCAACAGCGCTTCACTGGGATCGCTGCATAACTGCGCCAGGCGCTGTTCAATAAAGCTTTCAGTGCCGCCGTAGCCTAACTCGCTCAGTAATGCACTCAAAGCAAAACTGTCTTTCAACTCTGCCTGACGTATGTTCATCCTGCCTCCTCACTCACCGGGTTCTGTCGCACAGTTATATAGCGTCGCAAGCCAAAAAGCTGCATATCGGGTTGTTATAAATATGTTACGGTTATTTAGTGTGAACCGCCGCGCAGTTTGTGCGGCAACGCGCCGAGAGTGAGAGTACGACAGGGGGGATGAAGCGCAGATTACAGCCATAAAAAAACCCGCCATAAGGCGGGTTTTTAGAATTCTGACTGTTAACTTACAGACTGATAACGTTAGCAGCAGATGGGCCTTTAGCGCCGTCGGTGATTTCAAACTCTACGCGCTGACCTTCAGCCAGAGTTTTGAAGCCGTTGCTCTGGATTGCAGAGAAATGTACGAATACATCTTTGCTGCCATCTTCAGGAGTAATGAAACCGAATCCTTTAGATTCATTAAACCACTTAACGTTACCTTTGATCTTAGACATCTATATTACCTTTACATGAAAAATGGACACTAAACTGTGTCGGGGTCTAGTACAGCAATTGCTGAGGGATTTGTCCAGCATGATTTGATGAAAAAGTGATAAATATCGACATTCTGTACATCCATCACACTTTCCTGCTTTTCGACTTGCGAAACATCGCTCAACGCGTATCAGGCGCAGAGCAGGTATCGGTCGCTAACCTGCTGGAAACGAAACCCTTTTTAATTTTAAGCGGTTACGTTACTGACGTTAAAAAGAAAAATCTGATTAAGATATATTCCTGTTCTTAATGACGTTTACGCCGGTAAAAGGTCAATTTTTTTCTATCATCCGGTCGGTAAGTCCCATGACCTTAAACCCGTTTTTCTGCTTTTTCAGGCCTGCGTCCTGCCAGTGGCTATTTATTGTACGATAAATCTTAAATTCACTGGCGCAGATCCCGCTCCCTCGCCAAAAAAAATGAGTCGGCTGTGCCATTATCATCAGTCATGGCAGGCTATTCGCGGATATTTTAGCCAACAACTAATAAACACTGATCTGGATCAATGAAATGCTTTTTAGTGGCCGAATGCGCATTTGGCAACAAACAATCAAAAGCATAAGAAACTACTTTTCTTATCGCAGTGCGAAATAATATTGCCGCGCAATAGATAAAGTCCGCTTAACCTGTCAGGCACAGGCATCCGTTAATGCTGATTAAAAGGAGGGTGAGACACAGGATGGTGATGAAGATACGTTGCGGTCAATGTGGAAGCGCCCGATTCGTTTTTACTGATTACCGCGAGGGCCAGCGAAACTTTCATGGTGCCTGCTGCGCATACTGTAAGAAACCTCTGGGCTCACAGGATCTGCTGCCCAATACGCCGATGGATCCCATTACAGACGCTCTGTTGGCCAGCCAGAAAACATTGCGGGCACCTGATTAGGTGCCCGCTGTTGCTGAAGCGTTAACAGATATCAGAAAATCAGTTTGAACACCCCTGTCAGGGTCAGTAAGCCAACGATAAAAATGATCGCAATAATCCACAGAATAATTTTCATTTCCTTTCCCCTCACCAATTAAACACTTTTCCTGTAAGCATTATAGACAGGAAAATGCGCCCTGCCGCTTCACTTAAGGCTCAACTGGTCATAAGTTCATCAACCCTGAGCTTTATTTAAATTCTGAGATAACGATCGCAACACCACTTTTTAACGGCTCTCTTTCTTCGTTTTACAGAACACTCCTGGCTAAAATTTAGGCGGCAAGGCAGGCCTCAAGAGTGATGAGATTGAAAATGAGTCGCGAGGAGATCTTATGAGCACGATTAATACCAGCATGGGCCGCTACAGCCTCAAGGCAAAAAACAGCGGTAACCACATCAAAGGGACTTTCGCCATCAACGATGAAGGCGGCACGCAGCTCTCTCTGCAGGAGTTTGACGAGCACTACCTTGATGATGTGGTGAATAACGTTATCTACCCCGTTACCGGTGGCAACCGTGACATTGCACACGCGCTGCGGGAACAGATGGTGAAAGCCGGTTTTTAACCGCCTCATTAACGTGGCAGATTCAGACTGAATCTTCTCTGTCAGGCCGCACCTTGCGGCCTTTTTTATGCTGTCTGTCCCGCACATCCCGGTTTAACCGGCAACAGGGGCAGCAAGCGCGACGGGATGTTCAAAGCTCAAAGAGGCAGCGGGAGAGACGCGAAAGCAGAGAGCCGCTGGCAGGCTTGCCAGCGGCCAGAGGTTAAATCGCCCAGGAGAGCAGCAGGCAACCCACCAGACCACAGACCGAAATAATGGTTTCCAGCGCCGACCAGGAGCGGATGGTTTCGCCAATCGTCAGGTTGAAATACTCTTTGAACAGCCAGAAGCCCGGGTCATTAACGTGCGAGAAGATCACGCTACCGGACCCTACGGCGATGACCATCAGTTCCGGGCTGGCGCCGCTGGTAACAATCAGCGGTGCCACAATTCCCCCGGCGGTAATGGCCGCTACCGTGGCAGAACCCAGAGCAATACGCAGCACCGCGGCAATCGACCAGGCCATAAAGATTGGCGACAGCTGAGTAGAATGCATCATGCTGGCAATGTATTTATCCACGCCGCTATCCACCAGCACCTGTTTGAAGGCACCACCACCGCCGATGATCAACAACATCATGGCGATGATTTTGATCGAATCGGTCAGGGTATCCATGACCTGTTCCATCGTGCGGCCGCGATTCAGTCCAAAGGTGAAGATTGCAATCAGCACCGCAATCAGTGTCGCCATCACCGGGTCGCCAAAGAACTCCGCATAGGGCAGCAGCACATGGCCTTTAGGCAGCAGCATCTCTGCCACCGCACGCAGCGCCATCAGCACCACAGGTACCAGTGCCGTCCAGACGCTGACGCCAAACCCAGGCATTTCCGCCTCGGTAAAGGTTTTCGGGTTATAGAGACCCTCAGGAATCGGTTTGTCGATGCCTTTCAGGAAGCGGGCATAGACCGGACCCGCCAGAATCACCGTAGGAATACCCAGCAGCGTACCAAACAGCAGCGTTTTACCCATGTCAGCGTTAAACAGCGTCGCGATTGCGGTCGGGCCAGGATGCGGCGGAAGAAAGCCGTGCGTCACTGACAGGGCAGCCGCCATCGGCACCCCGACATAGAGCAGCGGCACACGTGCCGACGCCGCAACGCTGAACACTAGTGGCAGCATCAGTACAAAGCCGACTTCATAGAACAGCGCAAATCCGACGATAAAACCGGTCAGCACCAGCGCCCACTGAATATGCTTAGTGCCGAATTTTTCAATCAGGGTGGTGGCAATACGCTGCGCACCGCCGCAGTCGGCCAGCAATTTACCGAGCATGGCACCAAAGCCCATGATCAGCGCCAGGCTGCCCAGTGTGCCACCCACGCCCGCTTTGATTGAGGTAATCACTTTATTAACCGGCATGCCCTGCATCACACCGACCGCCAGCGCCACCAGGATCAGCGCGATAAATCCATTAAGCTTAAAGCGAATCATCAGCAGCAGCAGTAACGCGACGCCAATCGCCACATAGAGTAATGGCATAGCTTTTCTCCACCTTGTGCACTGAACATCATTCAGTGTCGGTTTATTATCATGATCCCCTGAGGGCTACAAAACAGTGCGCTGTAAGATGTTTACACATCCCGACAAACGCTGTTACCGATAACATGTTAAGGGTAACATCAGCAGGAAAGCACCACCCCGCCGGGGGTGAATTTCTGTTTTGCGAAGGTGATCAACTTTTTGCCAATGCGTTATCAGAAAGTTTGCCAGTCCCGGCGCCTTGCTTTTCGTTACACTCAGATTTTAGCGAAATGTAAAAAGGATGCGCTGGTGAGTGAGAACCTGAGTGAGCTGTACAGTAATCAACGAACCCTCTTTGGCCGGGGCAGCCTGGATAAACTGGTGCCGCTGCTGGCCGCCCGGTCACAGCCTACTCTGCTGTTTTGTGGACAATCTTTTCTGCAAGGCCCCGCATATGCCCGGCTAAAAGCCGGACTCAACGATCATATTATTGGCTATGAAATTGTCAGTCATGAAGCCTCACCCGCCGAGATTGATGGCTGGGTTGCGCGCTGGCGCGGTCATGTCGATCGGGTCGTCGCGATTGGCGGCGGGAGCGTGCTGGATGCGGCGAAAGCATTTAGCGCGATGGTACAACACCCGTTGCCAACCGCCCGCTATCTGGAAAAAGTGGGTGACACCGCGGTTCAGCCCATCACGTTGCCGCTGATTGCTATCCCGACTACCGCCGGTACCGGCAGTGAAGTGACGCAAAATGCGGTGGTGACTGATCAGCGTGACATTCAGATAAAAGCGTCACTGCGCCACCCGGTCTTTGTACCGGAGGTGGCAATTCTCGATGCCGATCTGCTGAAAGGTGCGCCTGACCGGGTGCTGGCAACCTGCGGTATTGATGCGTTTACCCACCTGTTCGAAGCGTATCTCTCCGGCAAAGGCAACCTCTTTACCCGACAGCTGGCGCTGACCGGCCTGCGTCAGTTTGTTCATGCCTGGCCTGCACTTAATCGTGAGGATGCTGCTGGCGACGCGGCACGGGAAGCGATGATGATGGCGTCGTGGCTGGGCGGTGTCAGTCTCAGCAGTGCGGGTCTGGGGGTGATCCACGGTATTGCAGGGGAACTGGGCGCAATTAAGCCGTTCCATCACGGTGAAGTGTGCGGACGTCTGCTGTTTCCGTTCCTGGATCTGTTGTCCGACAGCGAACAGCCACTGCAGCGTAAGCTGATGGCGGAACTGCACCCGCAGCTCTTCAGCGAAACTACGGACTCACCGGCGCAGTTTCTGAAACAGTGGCTGCAGCAGCAGGCGATCACCCCATTCTGGCAGGATGGCCCTTCACTGAGCCGCGCCGAGGTGGAGTGGATTCTGGCGCGAGCCAACAGCAAAAATTCGCTGGTGAATTACAGCCGCGAACAGATGCAGATGATGATCGCGCAGGCCTGGCCAATCACGGCGTGATCAGGAGCCGCGTTGCCCGCATTCGCTGATCAGGCACAACCCGGGCCTGCCAGCCTCGCCCGGCTTTGCTGCTCCTCAGCGCTATCCTGTTGCACCCGCTCTCTGAGCCAGGCGGCTGGCTGAATCACGGCGCTAACCGCCCTAGCTTAATCGCAGCGCCAGACGGCTAAGCCTGCATGGCGCTAAAAGGCCCCTCACCTGCCAGCATCTGCTCAATCACCTGCAGCACGCCCTGCTCGTTGTTAGAAGGCGCGGCATAGCGTGCCGCCTGTTTCACCCGCTGTGGCGCGTTGTCCATGGCAAAACTGAAGCCAGACTGTCTGAGCATCTCCAGATCGTTCCCGCCATCACCAAAGGCCAGCACCTGGTCATGCGCGATCCCCCAGCGTTGTGCCAGCAGATCCAGACCGTGCGCTTTATGATTCCCCGGCACGATCAAATCCACCGAGCCGTGACCGCTTGAGGTCGCTGCCACACGCCCCTGATGCAGACGTTCAATATCCGCCATCAGTGGCTCGATATAGTCATCAGAGAGATTCAGCGCGAACTTAAACAGCCGGTCATGCTGCAACTCATCCAGATGATGAATCGGCTTCAGCCGGTGACAGTAATGGCGCATCTTCTTCAGCCAGTTCTCTTCCATGCCGTCGAAGTACCAGGCGCTCTCCCGGCCACACAGCAGGTAACGCAGACCCGGATAGTCGCCGTTTTGCAGGGTATCGATCACCGCGTCAACATCGCGGCGTTCAAAGGCACCGCAAAACAGTTCCTCATCACGATCGATAATCCATGCGCCGTTTTCGGCTACAAAGGCGATATCGCTGGCGATCTCCGGGAAGAATGATTTGAGCTGGTAATACTGATTGCCGCTGGCCACCACAAATTTGATGTCACGGGCGGTGAGTTGCTGATAGCAGTCGAGAAAGCGGGATCGATTGTACTGCTTGTTATCGTCCAGAAAGGTGCCATCCATATCTACCGCAACCATCTTAACCGTCGTCATCATGACTCCTTACACAGGGAATATTCAGCGTGGAGTGTCAGGATAGCCGCTGGCGCAGCAAAACGGAAAGAAAGAGGGATGGCCGCAGCCATCCCCTGGGGATCAGTTCAGGGCGCTGTTCAGCACCAGCGCGGTAATTACTCCGGTTGCGGCAGCAATCAGCACATAGTTGCCGTCGATGTTTGCCCAGTGATAACCGCGCGGCGGTTCACGCAGACCGCGTTCATGCCAGTCGGCTACGCGGTAATGGTCGCCGCGGTACGCCTGCGGGACAGGATGCCCGCGACGGAAGTCGTGCCCCTGCCAGGCGAAATGGTCGCGATCATTACGTGCCTCTCTGCCCCGACCGTTCTTGTCCTGATCCGGGCGATGATTGACGCTGTCATGACGGTTGTTGCCACGCTCCTGATTCTGGTCAGAACCGCGATTGTCAGCACGATGGTCACCGTTCTGATGCGGCACAGGCTTGCGGTGCGCGTCATCACGATCGTCTGCCCGTGAGGCCTGAGAAAAGAGTGTGCTGCATGTCAAAAGTGAAGCGATAAGCGTTAATGTTGTTTTTTTCATGATACTGCCTCCGAAAATAACGGCTGTTCAGGCACCGTTGATCGGCATCATGGCAATAATTGTGGCGGGAGACATCTGTAAAAGTCTTAAAATCCGGTAACTTACACACTATTACGCTTGCTTATCGCTTTCTTAACACAGGACATGCGATGACAACGTTGCTGACGCAATCCAGAGGTTAACCGGGCAACCTGCGCTGTCTGATAATCACGCTCTGGTTGACGGATGATGGCCGATGAAAAGTCAGGATGCTGAAACGCACCCTGACATTTTTGCGGTTATGGCGTGCTGAGGATCACTGGCGCATCCGGTAACCCGGTAAAGTGCGTCACGATGTGGTGGTAATCAGCCGTCGGGTCCAGATCGCGGAACACTTCCGGATAGAGATCTTTTGCCAGAATTTCCATGCCGATAATGTTGTAAGGGTGATTATAAAAATGGTGATAAACGCCATAGACCCGTTTCTGTTTCACCGGTTCGATCTGCTCCAGACCGGTGCGGCTCTGCAGGCGGTTAAAGGTGGCGGTCACGTCGGTCTGACTGGCACCGTAACCAAACGGCAGCACGTTACTGTTCGGGCGTTTGGAGCCGGTCATGATATAGACGTCCGGCTTCATGGCGATAATCTTCTCCAGCGACACAAATCCTGAGCTGCCGGGCAGCAGTGCAGAACCGATATTCTTGCCACCGACCGCTTCCACCAGCGCGCCCCAGCCGTTATGACCGTGGGTAAAGCAGCAGTTGTCGCTGTTACCGGCAATCGGTTCAATAAACACGGTTGGCTTGTGCGGCACCTGCGCAATCTTCTGCTGAAGCATCTGCCAGCGCTGCTGGTAAAAATCGGCGTAATCTTTCGCCTCGGCTTCGCGATTCAGAACGGTGCCCAGCACTTTCACGCTCTTCAGGGTGTTCTCTTTCGGATGGAGTTCATCATCGAGGAACAGCACCGGGATATGGAGATTTTTCAGGGTGGCGAGCACGCCTGACTACGTCAGGGCCGGTTTGGCGCGCAGTTGCGCAATCATCAGATCGGGCTGCTTCGCCAGCACGCTCTCCAGATTGACCTGCCCCTGATCGTTAAAGCCCATATCAACAACCGATGCCGCCTGCGGCCAGCGCTGCTTCAGCAGGTCCCAGGTCTGGGTATCCTGCTTTTTCGGCAGGTTGTTCCAGGCAACGACACGCTGAAACGGGTTCTGGCGATCCAGTAATGCCAGCGCCATCACGTCACGCCCATCCTGTAAAATCACATGCTGCGGCTCTTTTTGCAGCGTAATTTTCTGACCATCCATATCGGTCACCGTGACCGGATAGGTGGTAGCCGCACAGGCGGTTGACAGTAAAAGTGTGGTGGCAGCAATTATCCCGATTTTCATTTTTCTCCTGTCCTTTTAGGGAATAATAATTATTCGCGTTAACTCTACCATGCTGATAAGTACCAAATGTAACTATTGCTAACCAGATGCGTCTGAAAGGCGGCATTAACTACGCGACAGCGGGCTTAAATCAGGGGGCGATATCGCTGAATGCGTGGAGGTGCACGGAGAGAATGGCGAAGGGCGGGCATAATGGCAGGCGCATCCCAGGGGGATTGAGATGCGCCTGTTGCGCTAAGTGTTACTTCACCAGCGAATAGAAGATTGCGGAGATGGCAATCAGTCCGATCAGCACCACAAACAGGTTGCTGATGTGACCGCTGTACTTCCGCATCGCGGGGACCTTCTGGATAGCGTACATCGGCATCAGGAACAGAATCATCGCAATGACCGGCCCGCCAAGCGTCTCAATCATGCCGAGAATATTGGGATCCAGCGTTGCCACCAGCCAGGTCGTCAGCAGCATAAAGAGTCCGGTCAGGCGATTCAGTCTGGCGGGCGCGATGGTTTTGCCGCGACTGCGCAGCGCCTTATTAACCATACCGTTAAATCCTTCGCGCGCACCAAGATAGTGACCGAGAAACGATTTCGTGATCGCCACAATGGCAATCAGCGGTCCCAGCCAGGCGATCATCGGCACCTTAAAATGGTTCGCCAGATAGGAAAGAATGGTGATGTTCTGCGCCTTGGCGGCGTGTAAATCTTCAGGCGACAGGCTCAGCACGCAGCTGAAGACAAAGAACATCACCGTCACCACCATCATCAGGTGCGAGCAGGCCAGAATGCGCGAACACTTTTTCTCTGCGGCATCGCCATACTCTTCCCGCTTTGCCAGCGCGAATGAGGAGATAATCGGCGAGTGATTAAATGAGAAGACCATCACCGGAATCGCCAGCCACAGCGTCATCCACAGGCTGCTGCCCGCGGGCTGAACGTTCAGGGTCGAAAGCACAGCGCCGTGCCAGTGCGGGATCAGATAGCAGGCCATCAGCATCAGCACCGCCACAAAGGGATAAACCAGCACGCTCATCGCTTTGACAATCATCTTCTCGCCGAAACGCACAATGGTCATCAGTCCGACAATCAGCAGCAGCGACAGCAGCACACGCGGTGGCGGCACCAGGCCGAGCTGATTCACCATCAGGCTCTCAACCGTGTTGGTGATCGCTACGCTGTACATCAGCAGAATCGGGTAGATAGCGAAGAAATAGAGCAGCGTAATCAGCTTGCCCGCACCAACACCAAAATGCTCCTCGACCACCTCGGTGATATCCCCGGCCGGATTTTTACCGGAGAGAACGAATCGGGTCAGGGCGCGGTGCGCAAAAAAGGTCAGCGGAAACGCCAGTATCGCCATGATGATCAGCGGGATCAGCCCGCCGACGCCAGCATTGATAGGCAGGAACAGCACACCCGCCCCAATCGCCGTGCCGTATAAACCCAGCATCCACATGGTGTCGGTTTTACGCCATCCTGTATCGACGTCACTCTCAAGCGCGCCCAGCGTGCCAGTTTGCGTGGTTTTCATCAGATCTTCCGTTTTAAAAGCCGCCAGTAACCTGAGCCGTCAGGCAGGCAAATGTCCGCCCCACTCTGCGCCTCAGCTGCAACCGGATCAGTCAACGTGATGCTGACCCGCCCGTGCATAGGTAATCGATTGCGTGCGCCACTTTTTACACTACCTGACGATAAAAGTTCAAGCCGTGCAGATAAACACGCATGGATTGCTGAAAAAACCGTCAGGTTGTGCAAAGTGACTGCGCGGCGATCATGCCATCTTTGTGGCAGTTTTACCGCCCCTAAAAAGGTGATCCCTGTAACGGTTCAGCGCAACGGGCTACGCTTAAACAGATTCTGTCGCGATCACGCCGACAGGTGCACTGGAGAAGAGAATGAAAATTGCCTGCCTCGGATGGGGATCGTTAATCTGGAAAGCTGGCGCACTGCCGGTGGCCAGTCAGTGGCATCATGATGGTCCTGAGCTACCGATTGAGTTTGTGCGCATCGCTGACGGCGGCGAGCTGTCGACCGCGATCTGCCTTAACGCCAGCCCGGTGGCGGTGTACTGGGCCTGGCTGAATACCGCCTCACTTGAGAGCGCCTGCCGCGCATTGCGCCTGCGTGAGGCCATTCCGGACAGCCGTATCGATGGCATCGGGATGATGACGGTGACAGCGACCTCAGCGGGACCACTGGCAGAGTGGGCTAAGACCAAAGGCATAGAAGGTCTGATCTGGACCGGTCTGCCTGCCCGCATGGCGGGTGTTGAAGGCCAGATCCCGACGCTGGACGACGCGCGGCACTATCTGCAGCAGCTCACCGGTGAAACGCGTGAGCATGCCTGGCACTACATCGAACAGGTTCCGGCACAAATCGACACGGTTTATCGTCGTGCGTTTGCCGACCTCGCTCTCTGGCAACCCGACACCCGAGCCGTGACGGTCGCCACAACGCAGGTTCAGCCGCCCTGTCAGCCCGGCTGAAACTGACCAGCCTGCTGCACCGCTCTGCTTACTCCTTAAAGGATTACTACACTTCAGGCAGGTTTCGATTTCAGGTTTCCTGAGTCTTTCCCGTGCGTGGCCACGCCTTCTGGTCTGGCCGCCGTCCCCTAATCATCAGGAGATGAACAGATGAAAGCATTAACTTATCACGGCCCCCATAAAGTCAGCGTCGATAACGTTCCCGATCCCGGTCTGGAAGCCGCAGATGACATTATTCTGCGTGTGACCGCCACCGCTATTTGCGGTTCAGACCTGCACCTTTACCGCGGCAAAATCCCCGGTACCGGGCACGGAGATATCTTTGGTCATGAGTTTATGGGCGAAGTGGTTGAGACAGGCAGCGCAGTGACCGCCGTGGCCAAAGGCGATCGGGTGGTGATCCCGTTTGTTATCGCCTGTGGCGACTGTTTTTTCTGCCTGATGAGCCAGTATGCTGCCTGTGAAAATACCAACAGCGGACGGGGTGCCATCCTGAACCGGAAAAACATCACGCCGCCCGCAGCCCTGTTTGGTTTCAGCAAACTCTATGGCGGTGTGCCTGGTGGACAGGCGGAATATGTCCGGGTGCCGAAAGCCAATACCGGCCCGTTTAAAGTGCCGTCGGTGCTGTCAGATGAGAAAGTGCTGTTCCTGTCAGACATTCTGCCCACCGCGTGGCAGGCGGTGAAAAACGCCGAGGTGAAACCCGGCTCCAGCCTGGCGATTTTCGGTGCCGGACCGGTTGGCCTGCTCAGTGCCGCCTGCGCCCGACAGCAGGGTGCCGAACAGATCTACATGATCGACCACAACAATTACCGCTTAAACTTTGCCCGCGAGCGCTACGGTGTTATCCCGATTAACTTCGATGAGATCGATGACCCGGCCGGCTGGATTATCGAACACAGCACAGGCAATCGCGGTGTGGATGCGGTAATTGATGCAGTAGGATTCGAGGCAAAAGGCAGCATGACCGAAACCGTGCTCACCAATCTCAAACTGGAAGGCAGCAGCGGTAAAGCGTTGCGTCAGTGTATTGCCGCAGTAAGGCGTGGCGGTATCGTCAGCGTGCCGGGCGTCTATGCCGGATTCATTCACGGCTTCCTGTTTGGTGACGCCTTTGATAAAGGGCTGACCTTTAAGATGGGACAGACCCACGTACACGCTTATCTGCCCGACCTGCTGAAGCTGATCGAACAGGGTCATCTGACGCCGGAAGAGATTGTGACCCACCATCTGCCGCTGGAAGATGCTGCGCGTGGCTACGATATTTTCGCCAAACGCGAAGAGGAGTGCCGCAAGGTGATTCTGGTGCCTGGCATGGCAGCGACACAGGCCACAATATAATTTCACAATGGGTCTGAAACGCTTAACCCCTGGCTCCCCGGCTATTCTCCGCCGGGGATCTCATCTCAGAACGGCTTGCGTTGCAGGCTGCTTCGCCACTCCCGCCTCTCCAGCAGATGTTCATCCGGCGAATCCGCCGTATCAACCTGACTGCCCTGCTCCAGCCATCGCGCACTGCGTGAATGGGGATGACTTTCGCTGATCACCTGTTGTGAAAACGCGCCAAACGATAACAGCAAAAACAGTAATGCACTGGGCAGCCTCACTTTCATACGCACACCTCTTTGGTAACGGTGCCGCTATGCTGCCCGAAGGGTTTTCATTTTCTGTCAGTAACAGGCAAAGTTATGTGGTAAGCGGGAACAAGCTGCGACGGGTTTAACCGCGGTTCAGGATAGTCCGTCAGCCCGGCATCATAAGTTTCCCGGCTAACCGTCCGTTTTCTTTCAGGAGAATGCTATTGAACCTCAATCAGTTTGATCAGCCGGTCGGTGAGGCTCTGCCCGACTGGCAACCGGTCACCAGACCACCCTGTATGCCACTCACGGGTCAGCACTGCCTTCTCCTGCCGCTAAGCATCGATCATGCAGAACCGCTATTGCAGGCATTTATGCTGGCACCGGATGATCGCGACTGGACCTGGCTGAGCGCAGAGCGGCCCGCCTCTCTGCCGCAGATGCAGCACTGGATTGCGGATAAAGTGGCGGATGCGGCCCTGGTGTCCTTCACGGTCTGCTCGCCAAATCAGCAGCCCTGCGGCGTGGTCTGCTTCGCCAGCATTGAGCCGGGACACGGCACTGTTGAAATCGGTCACGTCACCTGGTCGCCGCTGATGCAGCGCAGTGTCATTGGCAGCGAGGCGATTTATCTGCTGCTGCAACAGGCTTTCTCGCTCGGCTATCGGCGAGTGGCGTGGCGCTGTGATTCAACCAATATCGCATCACGACGCGCAGCAGAACGGCTGGGGTTCCGCTTTGAGGGCCGTTTTCGTCAGGTGATGACGCGTAAACAGCGTAATCGCGATACCGACTGGCTATCAATTATTGACCGTGAATGGCCGGATGTTCAGCGCGCCCTGAGTGCCTGGCTAAGTGCGGATAATTTCGCTGCCGGGGGACAGCAAAAGCGCCCGCTCAGCGCCTGCTTCGCCGACGTTAACCCGGCTGATGCAAACGCGACAAGTCCTGAACGCGGAGCGGATGCTGGCGATTAATGCAGCCGACGCGCGGTCAGTGCCGCGGACCAGCGCTGTCGCTGACAGCGCGGGCAGACAGCCTGCTGCTCAGCCTCAATGATCTGCGTCTGGCCGCAATGGGTGCAGGCATAGAGCGCGCTGACCGGCACAGTGCTGTAATCCTGCCGGTGCTCTGGGGGCAGTACGCTTAACCCGGCGCGCATCTCATCGTCATCGTAGAAATAGAGGCTGAGCTGACCATCGACCTCCACCAGCGCCAGCCGGATCTGCCCCAGATGCTCTACACCACTCTGCCGTAACTCCATATAAAACTCATCTTCGGAAATATTCAGTCGATCCAGACTCTCCAGCACATACAATCCCTCTTTAATCAGGGTAATCACGTCGCCCTGAATAAGCCGTGAAAAGCGCGGGCTGTGCGCCGTCAGCCAGGTCGTGAAGCGGTAGAGCGCCAGCAGGACTACAAACACCATAATGACCGGAAGCACCGGCACATCATCGTAAAATGTCACATCACCGGACGCGGAACCCAGCGTCAGGATCACCACCAGTTCGAACAGCGACAGCTGGCGCACGCCGCGTCGTCCTGAGACTTTCAGAAAGGTGAACACCACCAGATAAGCGATCATGACCCGTACCACCACCTCAAACAAAAAGGTGGCCGGTTGATCGTTAAGTAAGAAACGGTGCCAGTCGAATGAGAACATAGTCTGTAAAACATCCTGTTTTAGGGGGCGCGCATCGTCGCATCACCCGTTGATGACCCGCTGATTCAGGCCAGTGATAAGTAAATCTTGTCGCCAGCCCGCCAAAAGGCAAGCGAAGCTGTAACGCGAAAGTGGGCGAGTCTGACCTCTCTGCATGTTGAGGAAAAGGTTAACAAAGCTGAAAATGGCGCTGACACTATTCACGCTACGCTTATCGGGCCGTTCGCAAAACCGCATGCTAAAACTTCCTGTTGCTGGCTGGATAATTTTTACCGCTGCGCTTTTTTCTTTTACTTCAATAAATTGCGAACCAAACCTTACTGCCTATACTTTCCAGTAAGGCTTCCGCAAATCCTTTCAACATCCAGAGAAGCCAGCCTTTTTCTGCCGATAGCGTCACTGGCCTATACCTGCTATCTCACTCGTCCACACCGCGACAGGCCCTGATGCCTGCAACTCAGTGTCTGTGGCTTATGGCATGGATCGCCCGTCCGTTCAGAGTGGTCAGATCGATCAGTCTGCAATGCATACCCTGACGCCCTGACCCGTTTCACGACGGCTCGTCAGCGGGAAGCGTGTTGCTTTTTTTCGGGAGATGCCATGACGCCCTTTTCCAGTTTCTGGCAGGCCGGCTACGAAGGTGCCGATCATATCAATCCTGCCGGCCTTGCGCTGTCGATGAACGATCTTAACCAGCATCAGGCGCGTGCAGCAGAAGATTATGCCGCGCTGGCCCCCTTTTCCATTCGCACAGTGCGCGAAAGCGTCGGCTGGCGGTTATGTGAGCACGATGGCCGCTATGACTTCTCGACGGTCGCGGCCCGGATGCAGGCCGCAGAGCAGCAGGGCATTCAGCTGAGCTGGACAATCTGCCACTACGGCTGGCCCGCTGGCGTCAGCCTGTTTGACCACGACTTTGTCAGCCGTTTCGCCGCCTTCTGTGGCGCACTGGCCCGCTTCCTGGCCCCCTGGTATCAGCAGGCGCCGGTCTACTCTCCGATGAATGAGATCTCCTTTGTCAGCTGGGGCATCTCGGTAGGGCTGTTCACCTGTGAGGCGATCCCTGAAGCGGATCGGGCGGATGCCGCCAAGCAGCAGCTGGTGCGCGCTACGCTGGCAGCCTGTGATGCCATCTGGCTGGCCGATCCGCGAGCCCGTCTGCTGCACTGTGATCCACTGATCCATATCGTGCCCGATCCCGCCGATCCGGCCAGCGACGTGCTGGCACGTGAGATGTGTGACACCCAGTATCAGGCATGGGACATGCTGAGCGGCAGGCGCAACCCGGAACTGGGCGGCGCCCCACGCTATCTCGATCTGATTGGCGTGAATTACTACCACGACAATCAGTGGGAGCAGGGATCAAACCGGCGGCTTTACTGGCATCTGGGCGACAGCCGACGCCTGCCGCTGCATCGGATGCTGCAGCAGGTCTGGCAGCGTTATCAGCGGCCACTGCTGCTGGCGGAAACCAGCCACGTCGGCAGCGGACGCGGAAGCTGGATCCTTGAGATCGCCGCGCAGGTTGCGCAGGCGCAACTGGCAGGCGTTGAGCTGCACGGCATCTGCCTCTATCCGATCCTCGATCGTCCCTTATGGGAGGAGACGACTTTCTGGACCCGCAGCGGTTTGTGGGATCTCGATCTGCTGGGGGCCGATCCCTATGCCCGCCAGCTACAGCAGCCTTATGCCGACGCATTACGTCAGGCGCAGCGCTTTTTGCAGCACATCCACTCCTCAAAACACCCCTGTCAGGAGCACACTATGAAACCACCTGTTCTCATCGTTTTCAGCCATTTACGCTGGGGATTTGTTTTTCAGCGTCCGCAGCAGCTACTGACACGACTGGCACAGCACTATCGCGTGCTGTTTGTCGAAGAGCCGGTCTGGCAGGCGGGGCCACAGGGCCTGCATCAGAGCTCGCCTGCCGCTAACATCACGGTGATCCAGCCGCATACCGACAGCGACGCGCCTGGTTTCCACGACAGCCAGATCGCCCCGCTGCTGCTGTTGCTGACGCCGCTGCTGGAGGAAGATGAACAGCCGCTGATCTGGTTCTATACGCCGATGGCGCTGCCGTTGCTGACCCCTTTTGATCCGTCACTGGTGATTTACGACTGCATGGATGAGCTTTCCGCTTTTCAGAATGCACCGCGCCAGCTGCAGCAGCGCGAATCCGCGCTGATGACCCGCGCCGATCTGGTCTTTACCGGCGGCACCAGCCTCTATGAAGCGAAGCGTGACAAACATCCTCAGGTTTACTGCTTTCCCAGCAGCGTCGATGCTATTCATTTTGAGCAGGCGCGCGATCGCAGCAATCGACATCCGATGCAGGATGCGATTCCGGCACAGCGTCTTGGCTATTACGGCGTGCTGGATGAGCGCATAGACCTGCCGCTGATTGCGGCGCTGGCGGATAGCCACCCCGAGTGGCAGATCATTATGGTCGGCCCGGTGGTAAAAATCGATCCCGCCAGCCTGCCGCAGCGCGACAATATTCACTGGCTCGGACAGCAGCCCTATCAGGCGCTGCCGCAGTTTCTGGCAGGCTGGGATGTCTGTCTGATGCCGTTTGCCATCAATGCCTCGACGCGCTACATCTCACCGACCAAGGTGCTGGAGTATATGGCGGCGCAGCTGCCGATTGTCAGTACCGCGATTATTGACGTAGCGCGGCATTACGCAGAGGAAGTGGCGGTGGCAGAGAGCCACGCGGAATTTATTGCCGCCTGTGAACAGGCAATGGCGATTGGTGCCGCAGAACGGCTGGCGCTGGCGGGACGGATGCAGGCAAAGGTCGATGCCACCTCATGGGATCGCACCGCTGAACAGATTCATGGACTGATCCAGCAGGCGCTGACGCAGCGTCAGCCCGCACTAAGGTCGGCCAGCCAGGGCAGCGCGCAGGCGAATATCACGCCGTTAACCCCATTGATGCTGGAGAGTGAAGCCGTGCCCTGCCTGATTATCGGAGCCGGGCCAACCGGGCTGAGCGCCGGTTATCACTATGGCGAAGGCGCAGTATTGCTGGAGAAAAATAGCACCCCTGGCGGCTGGTGCCGCTCGATTGACGATCAGGGTTTTACCTTCGACTATGCCGGTCACATTATGTTCTCGCAGGATCCCTACGTCTTGCAGCTGTATGAGATGTTGCTGGGCGACAACCTGCACTGGCAGGCGCGTGAAGCCTGGGTCTACAGCGACGGCGTTTATACCCGCTATCCCTTCCAGTCCGCGCTGCACGGCTTGCCGGTCGAGGTGGTAAAAGAGTGTGTGCTGGGCGCTATCGAGGCGCGTTATGGCGAAACGGCCGCCGCCGCTGTGCCACTGGATCGGGCGCGGGCACGGCGGGACTGCTGCGCAGATGGCGCGATCCCCGATGAGGGCAGCAGCACAGGCGTGGTGGAAGGCGAAGAGGATTTCCAGCACTTCATTAT
The DNA here is from genome assembly GCF_049310725.1 of Pantoea sp. BJFS-204. Taxonomy (NCBI): domain Bacteria; kingdom Pseudomonadati; phylum Pseudomonadota; class Gammaproteobacteria; order Enterobacterales; family Erwiniaceae; genus Pantoea; species Pantoea sp. BJFS-204. The sequence continues at coordinate 544,061 of NZ_JBMOWE010000002.1, forward strand.
GCGCACCTGGGGCAAAGGCATCGCGCGTCACTTTGCCCTGCCCTACAACCAGAAACTGTGGAAGGTGCCGCTGACCGACATGGAAACTTCATGGCTGGGCGGACGCGTACCGCTGCCCGATCTGGCGCAGATCATTGATGGCGCGCTGCAACCGCTGGCGAAACCGGTTGGCCCCAACGCCCGTTTCGGCTATCCGCTGCGCGGTGGCTTCCAGGCGCTGATGTCCGGCTTTTTGCCGCACCTGAAATGTACGCTGGAAACGGACGCCACCCTGACCCGCCTCTACCCGCAGGCGCACGTCGCGCTGCTGGCGGATGGTCGCCACTACCGTTATGAGCAATTAATCAGCACCATGCCGCTGCCGGAGCTGATTAAACTGATGGGCGATGAGGTGCCGGAGAGTGTGCAACGGGCGGCGCAGCAGCTGCAGTTTGTCTCGGTGCGCTGCGTTAATCTGGGAATTGGCCGCGCTGACCTGACCGAAAAGCACTGGATTTACTATCCTGGCGATACGCTGTTTCACCGCATCTTTGTGCAGGGCAATGCGAGTCCGCACTGCAACCCGCCGGGCGGCTTCGGCTTAACCTGCGAAATCACCTATAACGCGGCCAATCCGCTGCCGCTGGCGGGGGATGCGCTGATTGAGCGCTGCCGTCAGGATTGCATCAGAGTTGGCATGATCACCGCGGACGATCCGCTGCTCTGCGCCTCAGAGGTCGATATGCCCTACGCCTACGTGGTCTATGACCATGCGCGCAGCGCTAACGTGGCGCTGATCCGCCAGTGGCTGCTGACCCAGGACATTCATCTGTCAGGCCGCTACAGCGAGTGGGAATATTACAACTCGGATCACGCCTTCCTTGCCGGTAAACGCGCCGCCGAAAATGTCCGGCTGCAGCATGTCAGCGAACGGACGCTCGGCTGACCCGGCGCAGTCGCTACGAAAGCCGCTGGCTGCACTTCGCGGCTTTCAGCGACTGCAACTGCGTCAGTCGCCGCTCCGCCTTCTGGCTGGCATTGTATTTCGCAATGCCATTGCCCAGCCCGAAATCCCCGACAAAGCCCAGCACGGTCAGTGCATCGAACTGGCCGGTCTGCTCAATATCACTCTGCACGCTGTGCGCTTTCACCAGCTCCTGATCCAGCGCGCTGCAATTCAGCATCGCCGTCTCTTCCGGGGTGACCGCGGATGCCTGCGGATACTGCTTGGTGGCGCAGCCGGTTAATACCAGCGTCAGCAGCACGATTAAGACGCTCTGTTTACTCATTTTTCATTGCCTGTTTTTTATCCAGTTAATACTGTTATCGGCAGCATCCCCCGGGATCATGAGTCTCTGACCTACCAATAATGGTCGAAACCGCTACGCTAATGTAGGATTCAGCGCGCTGCTGTCAGTTGCAGCGTGTTACCTATAGGAAGTCACGCAGCGAACGCACATTGCCCGTTCATCACTTCTGCCAGACCTTTCAAAGTGTTAGCCAGCATGATGCTGTCATCAGCAGCGTTTAAAAAGCAAAGCCTGACCGATAATCAGTGACGAGGCAGCCGCATAAGCAAAGCCAGACACAGAAAATTCGCGCGTCGGGTTTATCAGAGTTGTTCGAGATGAGGTTTTTCCATGCGTTTTAAAGGATTGAACATCGGGTTTTTCATTTTGATTCTGGCTATTGCCACCCTCGGTTTTTTCGAGGTGCTTTCGCCCTATTTCTCGCCGATTTTATGGGCGGCGATTCTGGCGGTGATTTTCCATCCGCTGAAAACGTATCTGCGGGTCCGAATGGGCGAACGCAATGGCCTGGCCGCGTTGATTACCCTGCTCTGTATCTGTCTGATTGTATTCACGCCGCTGGCCATTATCGCCTCATCGCTGGTGGTCGAAACCAATGCGGTCTATCACAAACTGCAGACCAACTCGGCGCAGTTCCCGGCGGTCTTCGCCGATCTGTTGCAGCATCTGCCGCGCTGGGCAAAACATTATCTGGCTGAAAATAACCTGGATAACGCCGAACAGATTCAGCAGAAGCTCTCCTCGTTTGCCCTCAAGGGCGGTCAGTATGTGGCAGGCAGCGCCTTTATCATCGGTAAAGGGACGTTCAGCTTCACCGTCGGCTTTGGCGTGATGCTTTATCTGCTGTTCTTCCTGCTGAAAGATGGCTCCTATCTGGTGCATCTGATCCTGGAAGCGCTGCCGCTCTCAACCTACGTAAAGCATCACCTGATGGTGAAGTTTGCGGCCGTGGCGCGCGCGACGGTGAAAGGCACGGTGGTGGTCGGTATTGTTCAGGGTATTCTTGGTGGGCTGGCATTCTGGTTTACCGGTATAGACGGCAGCCTGCTGTGGGGCGCGCTGATGGCCTTCCTCTCCCTTATTCCGGCAGTCGGTTCCGCCATTATCTGGGTGCCTGCGGCGATCTTCTTCTTCGCCACCGGTGCACTGTGGAAAGGGCTGTTCCTGGTGGGCTTCTTCGTAGTGATCGTCGGACTGGTGGATAACATCCTGCGTCCGCTGCTGGTCGGCAAAGACACCAAAATGCCTGACTATCTGATTCTGATCGCCACGCTGGGCGGCATGGAAATCTACGGCATCAACGGTTTTGTTATCGGTCCGGTGATTGCCGCTCTGTTTATCGCCTGCTGGAACCTGCTCTCCGGACGCGATAACCGCGAAAACATCGAAGCCATCGACGAAGAGTTTATCGAAGAAGGCAAGAAACAGTCCGATACCGCGGCAGAGGCTGCGGCTGAAGCGGCGGCGGCCTCCGCCGATGCGGCTGCAGAGACGGAAAGGAAAGTCTCTGCGTTAGCCGCCTCGGAGAAAGAAACAGCGGAAAAGAAAGCGTAATCTGAGTCAACCATAAAAAACCTACTTTTCAGTGGGTTACAGACAGCTTACTTGGTTGAATCAGTTTTACTCTGACAGCAATGAATAAGCTCACAACGCGCAGGGTTCTGGGTCAGAAGAGGAAAGCGTCCCGCGCCAGGACGGCGCGGGCCGAGCATGTCATGGACGACGGCCTTTGCGTCTTTCCGATCTGACCCAGTACCCTGAGCAGGCTCGATCCAGCAGCAATCCAAAGCCAGAATTTCCCAACCATAAAAAAACCCACCTTTCGGTGGGTTTTTTTTAACCTCAAAACAGCCGCGAATTAATTAGTCGCTTTGTTTTTCAGATCTTCAGCACCCTGCTTGGTTTTATCCCAGCCTTTCTCAGTGCCTTCTTTGGTTTTGTGCCAGCCTTTCTGCGTACCTTCGGTGATTTTACTGCCGGTGGTATCGCTTTTGCCTTCAGCGGCGTGCTCAGACTTCAGCTTCAGCTCTTTGCCTTCGTTCTGGGTCTGATGCAGTTTTTCCTTCGCGGTATCGGCGCCTTTATGCGCTTCCGCAACGGTGTTGTCTGTGGTGGTAGCAGCAAATACCGGCGAGGCCAGCAAAATAGCAGACAGTGCAATAATTGATTTCTTCATAATTCCCTCTGTATGAATCGTTGCCGTGTAGGTTTTAATCCTGGCATAGTGTTCCCAGGAAAGATTTAAGAATAAACCAGGAATGAAAAAGGGCCAGTTTTCACCAGAAAAAGCCGCCGGTTGTAGCTTTTTCGTCCATTACCAAAGTGCGAGTTGCGGATCATCATCCGGTTTCGGCTGGCTTCGGCTGACGCGAGCAGGCGGTGCAGGCTGCTGCATCTGATGAGTGATCCACTGCAGCAACACCGTCACTATATAGGCCTGCTGCTCAGCGCTCAGCGGCTGGTGCTGTCCGATATTGTGCCACTTACTCAGACAGCCACGACAGCAGGTTGCGGTGGCGTGCTGAGCGATAAACACCGGGTGGCCGCGCATCGGCGTCTGCTTGCCATCATTTTCAGGCTGCGCAGGCGCCAGCCGCTGTGCCACAAACTCAGCGGCGTGCTGGCGCAATACCGGCTCGCCTTTGCTGCTCGCATAATCATATTCCGCGCGTCCCAGACGAAAGCGCTGGCGGAACGGCGAGCGTGACAGCCGGGTAAAAAGATCGTCAGAAACCTTCATGCTGATTGCCAGTCACTCATATTTACGTCCCGCCAGATAGCGTACGCCCTGCGACCCGAACGCCTCACGATGGAGTTCATTGGGCTGCAGATGAAATGTCTCACCGGGATGATAGGTGGTATCGCCCTGTTCGGTACTGATGGTGATGTCACCACTCAGAATCAGTGCCAGTGCTTCAAAGGGATGTACATGATTATCAAGCTGGGCGGCGGCTGCACGCTCAATCAACAGAGGCTCGTCAAAACCCTGTTCGGCTAACAATTTTCTGAATTCGTGTTCTGTCATCGCAACTCCTCAGTGTGGATCTGACCCTTAGCAGTGTAGACGATCTTTATCGCCGCTTATGGCACTCAACAGGTTACGTAAAGTAGCGCAAGCAGGGTTGTTCACCGGTCAGGCCAGTGCTGTACTTGCCGTCTCGTTACAGCCATTTTGACATCGGGATAACGCAAAAGTATGTCTCAACAGGAGAAAACTGCCCTGCTTCTGATTAATCAGCGCTCACGCAAAGGACGCGCCGAGGCCAGCCGCGCACAGTCGCTGCTGGCTCAGGCCGGGTTCACCCTGCTGCAACCGGCCGGAGATGATACCCGCAGCTACAGCGAATTAATCGCGGCGTATGCCCATCGCGTTGATGCGGTGATCGTCGGCGGTGGCGACGGCACGCTTAATGCGGCCGCGCCGGGGCTGATGCAGACCGGCCTGCCGCTGGGCATTTTACCGCTGGGCACCGCCAATGATTTTGCCCGCACGCTGGGCATTCCTGCCAGCCTGGAGTCCGCGATAAAGATTATCGCTGACGGGCAGCTGCGCGCAGTGGACCTGGGTGAAGTGAATCAGCACCTGTTTCTGAACGTCTCCAGCATCGGCTTTTCGGTGGAACTGGCGCGCAACCTCACGGCGGAATCGAAAAAACGCTGGGGAGTGGGCGGTTATGCCCTGGCGGCTTTGCGGGTGCTGCGGCAGAGCCGTCCCTTCAGCGCTACGCTGGTGCATCAGGGCCATCGGACGCCGATCAAAACGGTTCAGGTGTCGGTGGGCAATGGACGCTTTTATGGGGGCGGCATGACAGTGGAACAGCGTGCCGCTCCGGACGATGGGTTACTGGATGTCTACAGTCTGGAGCTGCAGCATAGCTGGCAGCTCATTGCGCTGCTGCCCTTTCTGCGGCGCGGCACTCACGGTCGCTGGCGTAACGTGCGGGCATTCAGCGCCACGGAGCTGACGATTGAGACGCGCCGTCCCCATTACATCAATGCAGATGGTGAGATTATCGGTCAGACACCCGCGCATTTTCGCCTGATAGCCAGTGCACTGCGGGTTTATGCACCGGGCGACAGCGCAGCAAAATAGCCCGACGGTGGGCGTGGTAACCGATCGCGGTGAGAAACTAGTGCTGGGTGCTCTTTTTTTCAGCGTAGTCGATGTGTTCGGAAAGATTGGCGACCAGCTTTTTCGCCATGTCGAGGGTCAGACCCAGAAACAGGGTCTCCTGCGGGCCCTTTTCACGCGGGGCATCGGGATCGATATAACCGAATTTCACTACCAGTGCCTGATGGGTATTCAGGGGACCAATATGCCAGCCGGTAACCGGGTAGAAGGTAAATCGCGTAAATTCATTCATTTAATCCTGACTGTAAAAGCATAACGCTGATTGATAGTCAGGCCAGCTCTGATGATAAAGCATGAGTGGAATACTCAGTCTGAACGAAATCGACAGGATTACAAGGGAAGCGGCATAACAAGCGCAGCGTGACGCGATGAGGATCTGTAATGCATTCAGGGCCTGCTGCAGCAAGGGGATGAGGATATTTCAGGCGTGTGTAACCTGCGCGGCTCCGGCACGGGCGCTCTCCTGTCACGCCAGGGCGAACGCCCCTCAGGACTGTTTATCGGCTCGGGGAATAATCGAGATATGGCCGTTAACCTCCAGCACCGCATATTTAATCTGATCAAATCGCTCCAGCCCCTGCCCGGAGCGCGCCGCTTCCAGCACATCATCAGGACTGATGCCGGTCATCTTCATGCGGTCAGTCAGCAGATTACCATTCTCGACCAGGATCACCGGGCCACCATCGATCACCTGTTCCACCACCGGAAAGCGGCTTTTCAGTTTGCCCAGCACGATATCAATCGTGACCAGCGTGATAATGGTTAGCGCCGCGCCGGTCACCGAAAAATCGTCGCCCAGCAGCGCCTGCTGAGTTGCTTCACTGATGATCAACAGCAGAATCAGATCGAAAGAGGTCATCTGCAACAGAGTGCGTCTGCCGGCAATTTTAAACACGACCATCAGCACCAGGTAGATCGCTGCGGCACGTAATACCGTTTCCATAAAGCGCCTCTGTCAGGGATAAATCCATTGGGTAAAACGGGCCGGAGCATGGCCGTCACCGTGAATAGTGACGTGAATGCGGCCCGCATTGCGTGGCTGCAGGCCAAGCCAGATCGCGTGATCCGGTCCGGTGTTGCGGGCCGAAAAGGTCAGCCGCAGATCGCTGCCAATCGTCACCGCCTCCAGCGGTTGAGGCTGCAGCGTCTGGATTTGCAGGTTATCCAGGGCACCACCGCCAATCGTAACGGTAAAGCGATCGGTTACCGGTGCGTTGTAGCGAATGCGCATATCCATATTGCTCTCAACCCGGCCAAACCGTTCATACTCCACCTGGATGGTCCCGTCCGGCGAGCGGGCGCTGCCGTTACTCAGCACGCCTTTGGAAAAGAGTCCGCACGCACCCAGAATCACCAGCGCAATCAGGACGTATTCACCGATACGCTGAATCAGCCATTCACGGCGTACCCAGCGGAGGTTTTCCTGAATCGGTACCGCCTGGCCGCTGCTATCCTCTTTTTTCACCGTGACCTCACACACTGTTGGCTCAGGAACAAAAACTGCACGCTGCGTTAAGCATAGCCAGACAGTATCGGTTCACTATCTGGCGGGTCGTGACCTTTTCAGCGGGACAATCTGGCACCGCATCCTGCCGTTTACAGCCAGCCGGAGCGACGCAGTTTGGCCCACAGCCCGCCGCAGGCCAGCAGGGTCAGCCCCACCGCCAGCGGATAGCCATACAGCGACTTCAGCTCCGGCATATGCTCGAAGTTCATGCCATACATACTGAAGACCACGGTCGGGATCACCAGGATCGCACCCCAGCCTGCCAGCTTTTTCACCACTTCATTCTGCTGCACCGTCACCAGCGCCAGATTGACCTGCATGGCGCTGGTCAGCATTTCGCGCATATCTTCCGCGTCAGTGACGACATGGCGGGCGTGATCCTGCACGTCGCGGATATAGGCGCGCAGCGGGCGCGGAATCAGATCTTCATGCAGGTGGATCAGCTGATTACAGATCTCCTCTACGGGCAGCGCCGCATTGCGTAGTTTCAGCAGATGACGCCGCACGGTGTAGACCGACTGCACCGACTTGCGATCAAATTCACTGGTGAAGAGATCGTTCTCCATCTGCCCGACCCGTTCATTCAGCGAGGTAGAGAGCTCGGCATAGCGATCAACAATAAAATCGAGCAGGCAGTAGAGCGGATAAGCGGGACCAAACTTCAGCAGCGCCGGGTTTTCAGCCGCCCGCTGCCGCACCGGGGTGTAGCTTTCAGAGGCGCCGTGACGGATGCTGATCAGGAAGTTTTTTCCGACAAAAAGATGCGTTTCGCCCAGTTCGCAGCTGTCATCCTTAGCGCACACCGTTTTCACCACGATAAACAGCGATTCGCCATAATGTTCAATTTTAGGTCGCTGATGGGCATTGAGTGCATCCTCAACCGCCAGTTCATGAAGGCCGAACTCCTCTTTAATCTTTGCCATAAACTCAGCGTCTGGCTGCCACAACCCGAGCCAGATAAACGCCTCCGGCTCTTTAATCACTTCACTGATATCATCGACTTCGACCTCTTCGCCCGCGCATCCCGGACGATACACCCTGCTGCTTACGATCATCTTCTGCTTTCCCGTTGTGACAATACATGCAGCTTAGCCAATCCCGCGCCTGTAACCGGATAAAAACCGTAAGGATTTGCTGCGGCGCTGTTCGATCAGCGGCTTACCACTTCAGCCCCAATCCGGTGGAGAAAATGCCTTCGTTCAGGGTGTCGGGTATGCCGCTGACCAGATTACGGTGATAGCCAACGTGCAGCGTTGACCACGAAGTCAGGCTGTAGCGCAGGCCGACTTCGGCATCCAGCATAAATACGCCGTCATCATCCAGCGAATGGCCAACATCGCCATTGCTGTAAAGTGTGACCGACTTGCCCAGCAGATAGCGCTGATAGTTCCAGCGCAGCGAGCCGCCAAAGTGCCGCTCTTCCCGGTCATCGCTGTAGCCATACTCAAAGGCACCACCCAGTACCGAGAGTGAGAACGCGCTGAGTTCGGTATCCCACAACTGATAACCCGGACCGGTGCCGATCAGCGCCTGACGTGACAGATTCTCCACCCAGTCGCGCTTGTAGGTGGCGCGGGTCTGCCAGAAGAACTGCTCTCTGACCAGATAGTCAAAGGCGTAGCGCAGGCTGTAGTTATCGGTATTGATGTTCTCGTTTTCCTGCTCGCGATTGTAGGTCGCACCGATATCGTGACGCCATTTTCCCTGGTTCAGTTTGGTGTTGAGCGCGAAGCTGTAGTCGTCAGTTTTGGTCGAGGCTTTTTTGACCTTCACGCCCGCATCGATGTTGCCGGTCCAGGCGAGCTGATCGCTGCGGACTTTGGCTTTCATAAACTCATCAATGCGTCGCAGCGAAACCTGCTGCTCCTGCTCGTTGCGTTCCACCCAGACATAGCCGGGATCGGATGAGGAGAGCCGCACCTGATAATGTTCGCCGGTCTTTTTGTTTTCGACATTCACCGGATTCTCGCTGGCGAGCGTACTGACCGCACTCCAGTCCAGCGTGACGGTACCGGCGTAGTGTGTCTCTATCCCCAGCTTGCCGTCGCTGAGATAACGAATCGTGCCGGTCAGCCGATCGCCATTATTCAGCCAGACGGTATCGGCAGTGGCCTGCTGTGCCCATCCGGCGCAGCAACTGATGACCAGCAGCGGGATAAACGAGGTGGCGCAACGCATAGCTTTCCCTGTAAAGGCGTCGTCTTGCACGGGCGACGCGTCACCGCAAATTCTGACCTGACAATTAAGCCGATTCTGCGACGATATGCAATGCGCCGCCTGGCTCAGGAGAGATCGTGCAGTGCTTTGCCGAGCGGTGGAGTAATAGCGAAGTCCGTAAAACTCATCGCCAGCCCTTCACGTTCAGGCGAGCAGCCCATTACTCCGACAAACCGCCGCGCCTGACCGGGCCACGGGCAGAGCCGTAACAGCGGCCAGCTCACGCCGTCGGTAGAGTACTGAATTCTTAAGGCCGCGTTTTCCAGCGTGGCGCGCAGCCAGAACTGGCGCGCATCGCCGGGAAACACACCGGTAGACCAGTCGGAAAACTCGCGCGTCACCACGCTGCCAATTGCGGGCTGGTCATCGTTAAACTCAATGCCCGCCTTAACCCAGTGCGTTTCGTTATCCTGAATAAACAGCCCGGCCTGATCGTAGAGCTGACTGAAATCCGCCCTCACCTGCACCTGAACGGTAAAGTCGTTTTCCACCCAGAAGCCAAAAGCGTGGCCGCTGTGCCGTTCGAACCCGTACCAGGTACGCTGCCAGAAATCGCTGTTCAGCGCGGTTTCGAACCTCAGCGTATCGCCATCCAGACTGTGTACCGGCGGCTGATTAATCCAGACGCCACCTTCAGTGGTAATTGAACTGACTGCTGTCATAGGCACTCCTTTGGGTAAGTTAAACCGCCCGCGTGCTGGCCGATCTGCGGCGTGGCGATTGACCTGATTATCATAGCGTTGATTGTTGAACGTGCGGCAGACGATTGCGGCAAATCTGATGATGCCGATGTGGCAGGCAGTGAGGTCAGCAGACCCATGGCTGCAGATACTCCGACTCTGTTTGCGGTTTCGCTTATATACCCTTTATTCTCCTGCCGGAAATAAATAACTGCGACCAGGTCCAGTTCACTGAACTATTTCATTTTGTTAATCCCCTGGCGAAAACAGCATTTAACAACCAGGCTTGTTTTGTCTGAGGGCAACTGAACTCATTAAATATAAGGATTAAGCCACCATGGTAGATAAATCAGAAATTTTAGATCACGCGCAGGTTGTTGATGTGAATGGCGAACATGTCGGGATTGTCGACCACTTCGAAGGCGACGACAAAATTAAGCTGTCGAAAAGCGATCCTGAAGCGGGCGGCAAACACCACATTATTCCATTCAGCTGGGTGAAAGAGGTTGATGATAATAAAGTCATCCTTTCTAAAGCCAAAGCGGATGTTGAAAGTGAGTGGCAGTCTGCATAAAACATTAGCCGTGGCGCCCGCCACGGCTTATTTTATTTATTCCGCAATGTAATTTCTGCGTCCTGCCCTGCCCATCTTTAATTTATTACTGCTTTATATTTCACACCGCCTGAAACGTCTTCAGCAATATCTGTCAGATTTTTACTTTCCATGACGCGGTGCTCCCTGTTTTTATGCCCGGTGGCGGGTGGTCGTAAGCGGAGGGTTTGGAGCGGTCATCATGGCATTGCGGCGGGAGGGGAAAAAACCACCAGAATGGCGCAGCACTTTGCCGGATCTCTGTCGGTATCCGGCGGGCGTAAGAAACGGCGGGTGAAGTAAAACCTGAGATCCTCACCCGCTGCGGGTTATTCCTGTTTTGCTGCGCGATCCCGCAGCACTTCACCCAACACCGGAACCGCTGAAAAGGCATTTGGCCAGCCAGCATAGAACGCGGCCTGAGTGATAATCTCGCCCGCTTCTTCAGCCGTCAATCCGTTGTCCATCGCCCGGTTGAGATGGTAGCTAATTTGCGCACTTTGTCCCGAAGCAATCAGTGCGCTGACCGTCACCAGACTTCTGTCACGAGGCTGTAGCGCTGGCCGCTGCCACAGATTGAGAAACAGCGGATCGGCGGTGAATCTGACCAGACCGGGCGAGATCGGCCCCACATTTTTCTCCACCGTTGCAGAACGCTGCTGTTCGGCTGCCTGATTCAGTGGCAGCAGTGCCGGAGAGGCTTCGGCCAGTTGATCGGCTCCAATACCTCGCGCCTGAAACACATTTTTGGTCACCGCAATTGCGGACATCGCATTGGGCCAGCCGGAATAGAACGCCAGGTGAGTGATAATTTCGGAGACTTCGGCAGGCGTCACGCCACTATCGAGCGCCACACCGGCGTAATGTTGTAACTCAGCAGGCTGGTTGCGGGCGATGAGAATGGCAAGCGTGACGATACTGCGGTCACGGATCGAAAGTGCGTCGCGTTTCCAGAGATCGCCGGTTATCGCTTCACGTCCGAAACGAGCCAGTGCGGGAGAGACGGACTCAATGTCGGCAACCGAAAGGCTGGATGGATTAACGTTCAACATAGTTTCACCTCTTTTGGGTTCAGCAGCGGCCAGGTCGGCCAGCATCATGGAGATCGCGGCGGCGGCAATCACTTTTTTCATCCTCTGATCAGCTCCCTGGTAAAGGTCAGTTAACAAAAGAATTGAGAGCGCCGCGGTTTTTCAGCAGAGCTGGCACCACGGGGATCGCCTCTTTGCGGTCGGTCATCTCAGCTGTCAGCCGGATATAGTCGCGAAAATGGGGCGTTTCGCGGTGTTGCTGATAGGCGGCGTCACTGGCGTAGATTTCATAGAAGAACCAGCGATATCTGTTTTTTGCATCGGTCGCGGCATACATCGCCAGTACGCCCGGTTCCACCTTCAGTGACTCTGCCATTTCAGGCAGCACAATATCGCGGAATGCCTGCTGATCGGCCGGTTTCACGTCAACAATCACCAGGTTATTGATGGTTTCTTTATTCTGTACGAAGGGTTTATCACCCAGAAACTGCGGCTCCAGCACAGTGCTCTTTTTCTGGCCGATAAGATCAGGTGCGCGTGTAATAAAAGACCGGTATGGCTCAGAACTGAGATGTTGCTGGTATGCCTCTTCACTCGCATAAATTTCAATCATATAAGCCTGATGAGCATTTTCTTTATGTTTCAGTGAATACATCGCCAGCGTACCTGGTTGCTCTGCCAGCGAACGGGTAATATTATCTCTGGCAACTTCATCGTACTGTCCGTTTTTCCCGGCCTTAATTTCCATTTCATGCAGATTAATGACACGATTTGTGGGTTCTGTTAAAGCGGCTGCCGATGCCGGGCCGGCCATCAGCAGAGTCAGAGTCAGAGCGGTAATATTGTTCACGGTCTGCCTTAATTATCGGATGAGGTGATTTGCGATTCATTCGGTGCATTAACCGGCGCGATTTCTGTTTCATCTGGCTATTAAGCCGTCGTGAGTTCCGCATTAAGTTGAGCAATTAATCGCGACGCGTGTTGCTTTGCTGCAGCAATTTGCTGCGTGATAATAGTTTCATTACGACTGGCATAGCTTATCCCGCAGGTATAAACCGGTTTCTGCATCTCCAGATTGCAGAGTCGGGCGGTGGTTTCAAACTGAATCAGATAATCCTCCAGCTGATGACCAAAGACGCCATCTGCCGCGTATAACGCCTGCGGTGCGCCAGTGGTGAAGGAGAGGATCAGTTTTTTACCGCCGAGTCTGGCCGTTGATCCGTGCGCAAACCCATGAACAAATACGTCATCCAGCCATAACTTCATGAGGCCTGGCAGCGAATACCAGGAGAAGGGAAATTGCCAGACGATAATATCTGCCTTCAGCAGTGCATCCTGTTCGGCGCTGACATTGATATTGTTGTCCGGATAAAGTGCATCCAGACGACGGATTTCAGCATCAGGCAGCGCAGAAGCGACTTCATTAAGAATGGTAGCATTACCGACCGAATGGCTCAGGTCAGGATGACCGGAAATAATTAATATATTTTTCATTTTCAGTTTTTAATCATCTTTTTTTAACAGATGGCAAGGCGTTGGCGATGCCATCACGCGCTGGGTACTTTTTGCCGTCCGGCACCGTTTAATCAAATCCACTCGCTACTGCATCCGCCTTTCCTGCCGTTAGCGCTTCACGCGGCGTTTTTACTGCGCCGCCTGCCTGACACCTGTCGGATGACTGGTGATAACACACGGTGGCGGTTTGCGACTGATCATTGGGTGGCGCCCTCTTGCTGAGGCTTATACTCTGCAGCGAACAGGCTTTCCCAGTTGGTGAATGCACCTAACGGGATGCAGTCAAAACTCAGCAGACCGGATTTTGCCAGCGGAAAGTCAGCCAGCAGGCTTTGAGCCTGTTCCACCGAGTCGCATTCAAGGAAGATCGCGACACCGGGTCGATCCTGTCGGTAGTAAATATCGCGTAGCGCACCGGATTTAAACAGACTCCAGGCATGGAAAGCTTCGGCAGCCAGATGAGGATGATACTTTTCCAGCGTGGCATCGGGGGCGGGTTTATCCAGACACAAAATTCGCATATCAATCTCCTGAGATTCACGGCCAGGGGGAACTGATAAGGAGTATATGCTCGCGATTTAGTGAAGATTAGGCCACTATTGACTCAAAGATATTTAGCCTGCGGCTAATAATAAGCAGCCCGATTGTGTCAGGATTATCCCGTGAACAACGCCATCTATAATCAGATACGCATCTTCCAGAGCATTGCCCGCGAAGGAAATATTTCATCGGCTGCTCGCAAACTGGAGATTACTCCCCCCTCTGTCAGTAAGGCGCTGAAGCTGCTTGAAGCGCACATCGGTCATCCGCTATTTGTGCGAACCACGCGCCGGATTGAGCTGACCGATGCCGGACAGCAGCTGCTGGAACAAACCTCAGCAGCGGTAGCCTCGCTGGTAAAATCGCTGGAAAGCATCCGTGACCAGAATCAGGAACCGTCGGGACTGGTCAGAATCACCCTTTCGCGCTTTGCTTATCTGCTGGTGCTGAAACCTGCGATGGCCGCTTTCTGCCAGCAATATCCCGGTATTCAGCTGGAAATTTCGGTATACGATGGCACCGTGAACATCATTGATGAACGTTTTGATCTGGGGATCCGGTTTGGCGACATTCTGGAAGGTGGCGTGGTGGCGCGACCGCTGATGAAGCCGTTTCGCGAAGGTTTGTATGCCTCTTGTGCCTATCTGGCAGCGTTCGGCATTCCAGCGTCTCCGTCTGACCTGCATCAGCACCGGCTTATCGGTTACCGGTTTATCACCAATAATCGTATTCTGCCGCTGATTCTGGATCATCATGGCGAACAGCTGACCGTTGAGATGCCGGGTCAGTTGATGAGTAATGATATTGAGGTGATGGCTGATGGCATTCGCAACGGGCTGGGTATCGGGCGACTGTTTGAACCGGTTCATAATTTACAGCCGGATAAAGAGGCATTTATTCCGGTGATGGAGCGTTACTGGAAAACTTATCCGCCGGTTTATCTCTATTATCCTAAAAGCGCGGGTAAAACGAAAAGAGTAAAAACGTTAATCGACTTTCTGCTTAAGCACACTGCGGGTTAAGCACCTGTTACTAATAGCGGGCTTACTGGATGCGGCTAATGGCAGATATTTATGACGAGATCTCGCCTGTTTTCTTTCGTATATTCCGAACGGCGATTGCTTTCAGTTAATTGCATTTTTTTGAGATCGTTATCGTAAAACTCGCTGTTTATCAGATGATTAAAGTCACTGATTTACATCGATTTTCAGCTGGACTTTTCCTGCGATAGTTGATTATATGTACAGGTATTTAGCGCGATACAGAGGTGTTGGAGCACTCCTGTATCGCTAATCACAATCACTATTGAAAAGGAATAGAGATCATGACTGAGTCAGAGTGTAATGCAGTTGGTTTAAATTCAGAAGCCCCTTCCGTTTCCCAGCGCAAATTAACGGTGAGTTACGCCAGCCGGTATCCCAGTTACGCGCGTATTCCGTCGATTATCATGAAAGGCCAGTGGCTGGCTGCCGCCGGATTTACCACCGGCACCGAAGTAGAAGTAAAAGTCACGGCGGGCCGTATTGTGCTGACCGTGAAACCACCAGAGCCGGTCGATGAGCAGCTGGTTAACGCGTTAGCGCAGCTGAATAAGCTGCCTGCAAGAAAACAGAAGCAGGTTCTGGCTTTGTCGGGTGTGGTTGCGGGCCAGGTTTAATTTCTGCTGAAGGGATGCCGCTTCTGGCTGGGGAGCGGCAGACTTAAGTTGGGTGGTTTAACGAATGATGATGAGGTCTGCAGGTTAATAATCCATTATCAAAACATTTTTCCCAGAAAATATCCTGGATTTCATCCAGTATCAACACACCTTACAGTTAATATATATTTTCAGGTGAATATCAGCTTTTAGAAAAGTGTGTTTGAGGGATTAACCAGATTATTAACAGGGCGCACCTAAACTTATTAAAATAAATATTATGAAGAACCATCACCCTATAAAAAACAGAAGCCTATGATAAACTCCCAAACGTAATTACTGGGATTATAACTTTCAAACACCCCCCAGACCAAATAAATCTGCCTCACCGAAATTTCTAAAAACACCCTTCGATATGCAAGGCGTTTTGATCTTCTCGTCAATGAAACGGATTTAAACCCATTACGACTACCTATGGAAATGGAATATGCAAATGGCATAACTCGCGCCCCAAAACCTTATGATTCTGGCACCCTGCCATCCTGCATTTTTCTGAACCAAATCCACCATGTGCAAGTATGCAAAGATACTGTTTGGCCGCCTGAAGCTCGTTCTCTGAAGGTGGCCGCACTAATCCATTTAGCTTTAAGGCAAACTCTGGATACGGTGTCTGTTCCGGGGAACATTCGATGTACCATTCCTGACCGCATTCCATGCAGCGATACATGGATTGAGAGTAATCAAGCCGCGGTTCGAAATGTTCACTTTCCGGTGTTTCGAAATAGTAATTATGAATAAAGCCCCCTGAGAACTCAAAGCCCCGCTCCAGGGATTCAATTTCAGCCACACAAGCTGGCAACTGTCTGCAATTACACATAGGCCTACCTTTCATTTAACCGCATAACTGGGGTTACTATTTTAAGCCGGGAACGCTAATACGGGCAAGGTTATTAGCGTCGATCTGAATGATACAGAGTGAAAAGAGCTTAAGAGGCAGATACGAAAAAATTCACGCTAAGTGTTCGCACACATTAGGACGAAGCGGTGTGGTTTTGCAGGTCGATTTTAAGGGGCTCTGCAAATCTGAACAGGGGTGTTCAACATTAACACCGACATCAGCATGAATGATTAAGTTATGTTTTAGCCATAATTTAAAAGTGGTTCGAAGAAGCAGATGTCTGGCTTATAAATGATGTGTACAGGGTGGCTGGTCCGGCTTCTGCAATCATCCTAAGTGGAAACGATGCATATATAAATCCACACTTACATAATGGATTGAGTCCAGGTTATGATCTGATTACAATAACTACTCCGGATCACATTAAGCGTTTAATTAAACAGAAAAACCAGCGCGAGATGAAGCAGCGTGGATATAACGATTAACCCTCATCAATCTCTTCAGATAAGGTTAAAAATGAAAACAATTACAATCGCAGCGACCATTTTATTACTCACAGCCTGTGTACCCCATAATGACAGACAACACGCTGTGGGCATGGCTAACCCAGCCTCTGTGTATTGTGAAAAGATGGGCGGCAAGCTGGACATAGTGAAGGGCGCGGATGGTGAATCAGGTTACTGTACTCTGCCAGGCGGAGAGCGCATCGAGGAGTGGGCGCTGTACAGAAGGGATAACCAATAGACTCGTTGGTCGGAAGGGATATCAGGGCAGCTATCAAGGAGCCGTAAGAATGGGACGTGGCTTTATGAAAGGAGGATTACCAGCATACGGCCGCATTGATGTTCCTGATTTCACAAAGTGTGTAGTGCGATGAAAATACTGATATTTATTATAATCTTCTCCGCAACCTGGTTTCTCAAACCTGAAAGCATCATCAGATCCCTGGTAGAAGGCCACATTAGCGGTGATGGTGAAGGCGCTATGGATAGTTTCGAATTCACAGTGATTGCACTTAAGGCGGTGCTTTCTGCTCTGCTGGCCTTTATCGGTGTCTGGCTATATCGCAAAGCTAACCAACGATAACGAAGCGACATTCAAGAAGCTGTTCATCGACGGTATCCACAAGTACCTCAAGGGGCTGAACCCGCGGTGGCCTATGGTGCCGGTTAGAGGGGAGCAGATCAGAACGGGATTGCACACCAGATGAGTGTGACTTTCAATAGATGCTAATAGACATCCGAAAAAATTAACCTGGCTGAACGCCTTGATATTCAAGGTTCATCACTGCATGATTATGTGGGCGTAAATGACTCTGAACATAGTAAATATTAATAAAATTCTTAATTTACCTCACAAATAGAAAATGTATAATACTTAATCATTTGACTGAAAGGGATTGATTTTGAATGAAAGGAATCGACAAAAAACTTATCATCTTCACTACAAAAAAAAGATTCAATGACAGAAATGCTGATGACATGCAAAGTGGCGACATGGATGCTGATATACTGAAAAAACATTATCATCTCGGGCAAGTATCAACTTTCATCGACTGGACTACTTTTGGTCCCTCCTATCAGCATCCTGCTACTAATTCTATACAGCCAGTTAGTAGAGAAAAAGCCATTGCGTTGTTATATGATGAGCTACGCTCTCAGTCCTATGCCTTTTCTTTCCGAGGACCATACCAGGGCTTGATCATAAATCTTTTCAATCACATGCAACGTAGTAATGGAAATGATTTTCAGCATCCGTTTATGGATAATGCCTACAGAAATCTCATTTTGAGTGACAACTCTATCGATAGCACATTATCCATAATTAAAAACACTATCGAGCAATTTGATTTTAATAAGTCACAATTGACGAAAGAACATTTTTCAAATGTATTATCTAAAAGTCGTTTACCAAAATACACAAGATGGAAAGATTTTGTCAATGGCATGGGCATTACCGTCCATGACATAAACAGCACAGAAATTTCTATAGAAAGCCTGACCTTCCAGGGCAATAAATATACTGCGACTATCAAATACAGAGCACAAGACCATTTTGGCTTAGATAAAGAAGATATCTTAAAAGCTAAATTCAACTCAATTAGTTTCTTTAGAATATGGTTCGTTCTACAGAGGGCTAAGCATTTAGCTCAAAAGCCATTTTTCACAAATTTCGGAGCAACTATAACATTGACAGGAGAAACCAATGTTTAAATACAAAAGGATTGGAGCAGTTCTGATTTTGTTAATATCAGTATATTGCATATGGATTGCTGTAAGACCAGCAAAAATAGTCAGAGTTGATAATGGTGCAGTTTTTGTAGAACATTTACCGATGACTACAGAAGGAAAACTAAAATGGTGGTTAGAAAACAAAGATTCGCTTCAGAATAAATATCATATTATCAATACCCGAGATAACTTCACTGTTATCATCATGAACTTCGATGGTTATGAAAAGTTACCAACAGGAACCAGAGATGGTTCAATTGATGACTATACCTGCTTTGATGATACTAATGGCGGGCATAAGAAATGTGTATACAACAGCATAGCATTAGTTATAAGAGGGAGCCTTGATAGAAAAGCATTTATAAATATAGGCGATAAAACATATATACAGAGTTCTGATGGTAGGGTAACATTAAAATAAAAAAGATATTTTTTACTAAATCGCTTCAAAATTTAAATAGTCTGACCAGGTAAATCAGGCTATTTCAAAATCTTTTTGACTAAATTCTTTTTTAATAACCACATCATCTTCTTTAACAAAAACAGAATTTATTTTGCTTTTCTCTTCTTCAACCATTTTTGTTTGAATTATGCTTGTAATCTTATTAGTATCAACATCAGATGCTAAGACTGAAAAAACCACCAGTCAACACTATTGCATTCAACAATTTAGGTTAATTCAAAATATTCAACTATGCTCACGATTTTTAAGCAATCCTGAGAGGCGTAATACTCTCTAAACATAATATAAACAATATATTCAGCAGGATACATTCTATAGCTTTCAGTAATTTTATTTTTTTCTAAAAAATCTACCAAATCATCATGCACTTTGTTAACAAACTCTTTTGCCTCAGTAAATGATATTTGTTCATCTTTCATTTTATCTTTACTCATAACCCCCCCCATTCTTATTTATAATTCCTTTAACGCAGATTTATTTTTATCAATATAATTCACATAAAACCTAATGGAGATTTTTGGAAGAACTAATTGTCAGAGTGAATTATGTCTTCACTAATCGCCGTGTAAGCAAGTCCCAGCACATGGGAAAAGACACTCTTAACAGGGCCATAGCGAAGCTTTGCGGTATTGAGCCTGGCAGGAAGAAGCAACCGCCCAATGTTGAAGAAGCAACCGCCCAATGTTGAAGAAGCAACCGCCCAATGTTATGGGTGATATTGAATATTTTACTGTTCATGATCTGCTAAGAACGAGCCGGAGCTTACTATGCCACTACACCCGCTTCTCTTTACCAGCTATACGGTATTTGAGTCTCCAGCTTTTGGCTCCGTTTGGAAATATTTCAAGATACATACCACCACTATCGGCAAGTTTGTATGACTTTTCTTTTGGCTTAGCAGAGTCAATTTGTCGGGCTGTCAGCTTCATTTGGGGGCATCCAGTTGATTGAACCTGGCAATGCCCCCTATCCTGCCCTCAATCGAAACAAGAACGCAATAGGTGACCCTGGACCAAACTGGACCACAGAGAATTGTTATATTCTGATTTTAAAGGAAAAAGTAGACCAGAAAGGATGTTAACAGAAGAAAATATGGTACGCCCTACAGGATTCGAACCTGTGACCTACGGCTTAGAAGGCCGGTGCTCTATCCAACTGAGCTAAGGGCGCATGGAGATGGCACGGATTATACGTCGGGAAGCGGGTACGTCAACGTTTTTGCCGTTTCTCCGCAGCGAAGTGCTGCGGTAATGACCAATTGACGTCAGTGGCGCCTGCGCCATTCGCTGAGCGACACGAGTTTACCGTTGTCGGTAAATTCTCCTTCCAGCTCAATCCCTTGTGTTGTGAAACGCGCATTGTATTGCTCACGAAGTGCATGCAGCTCCTGGATGTCCGGTTCCAGCTGGCGCAGAAAGCCCAGCGCGAGCAGTAGCTGCTGGCGGCTAATAAGCGGTGGAAAACCGGCTCGACTGAGAATCGCATGCCAGCGCTGGCTGTTCTCCTCGCTGCCGTCAACAATGAACACCTGCCAGATCAGCAGTACCGCTGCGCCATTATGCAGGTGCGTTTCATTATCCTTGCTGAGATAGTCGGTAAATTCTTTCGCCGCCTCTTTCCCCATCATAGAGATCATTGATTCCACCTGTACCGGTGGCAGCTGCAGCCGTTTGCTGAGCCGCTGAGCGGCGTGGCGTGAGCCAGCGGTGAGCAGCTGAAATCCAGCGACAAACACCACCGCCAGAGTAGCAAGCATTATCCAAATCATTACATCGTCCCCGGATTGTCCTGCAGATATCATACGCATGCAGGCTGGCACTCGTCGCGACGAAAAAGCCGGAAAGCACATACGCGGCTGAAACTGTAACTGACAGCGCGCCGCGCTTCTGACAAAATAGCCCCCTTCCCCGATTCAACACAACACAGTGGATTTCCTCTCTGATGGCAGCAAAAATTATTGACGGTAAAACGATTGCGCAGCAGGTGCGCGTTGAGGTTGCGGAAAAAGTGAAGCAGCGTCTGGCCGCCGGAAAACGCGCGCCGGGTCTGGCAGTGGTTCTGGTGGGTGAAAACCCGGCATCACAGATCTACGTGGCCAGCAAACGCCGTGCCTGTGAAGAGGTCGGTTTCCACTCCCGCTCTTACGATCTGCCTGCCACGACCCGCGAAGCTGAGCTGCTGGAGCTGATTGATGCGCTCAATCAGGACGACGAAATCGATGGCATCCTGGTGCAGCTGCCACTGCCAGCCGGCATTGATAATGTCAAAGTGCTGGAGCGCATCACGCCTGATAAAGATGTCGATGGATTCCACCCTTATAACGTTGGTCGCCTCTGTCAGCGCGCGCCAACCCTGCGTCCCTGCACGCCACGCGGTATCGTGACGCTGCTGGAGCGCTACAACATTGACACCTACGGCCTGAATGCCGTGGTGGTTGGCGCATCCAACATTGTTGGTCGTCCGATGAGCATGGAACTGCTGCTGGCGGGCTGCACCACGACCGTCACCCATCGCTTTACCAAAGATCTGCGCCATCACGTTGAGCATGCCGATCTGCTGGTCGTTGCAGTGGGTAAGCCCGGGTTTATTCCGGGTGACTGGATCAAACCGGGCGCCATCGTCATCGACGTGGGCATTAACCGGCTGGAGAGCGGCAAAGTGGTGGGCGATGTTGATTTTGATAGTGCATCCGAGCGCGCCTCCTACATTACCCCGGTGCCGGGCGGTGTTGGTCCGATGACAGTAGCTACACTGATTCAAAACACGCTGCAGGCGTGCGAAGAGTTTCATGATAAAGAGGTGGTTTAAATGACAAGTTTTTCACTGGGTAAATTCCCGCACGTCGATCTGTGTGACCTGCTGAAACTGGAAGGCTGGGTTCAGAGCGGCGCACAGGCGAAAGTCGTGATTGCCGAGGGTGAAGTGAAGGTCAACGGTGCGGTAGAAACCCGCAAGCGCTGCAAAATCGTAGCCGGTCAGACCGTAGAATTCGCGGGTTTCCGCATTACTGTGGTCGAGTAATTTCCGGGCGTCCCTGCGGGGACGCTGTTACACCCGCTCATCCCCCTTTACGCATGTCTCCCCTTCCCGCTGTTCCAGTGCAATATGATTCACCGCCGTATGCTGCGCTATCAACGTCGCGAGCCGGGGTGAATGGCTGGTGATCCAGAGCTGACTGAACTCGCTGGCTTCGGCGATTAAGCGCGCCAGCGCAGGCAACAGATCTTCATGCAGGCTGTTTTCCGGCTCATTCAGTGCCATAAAGGCAGGCGGACGCGGGCTGAGCAGTGCGACAACCAGACAGAGAAACCGCAGCGTGCCATCAGAAAACTCGGCGCTCTCCAGCGGACGCAGAATGCCCTGGCGCGACATCAGCATCTGGAAACGGCCATTCTGCACATCGACATCAAACTGGCTGTCGGGAAACGCCTGTTCCATCACCTCAGACAGGAGTTCGGAATGACCACGCTCAACAATGGTCGCCCAGGCCGCCGCCAGATTGCTGCCATCATGGCTCAGCACCGGCGCACGCACGCCAATCTGCGGTGCCCGTATCGGTGAGCCAGGCCAGACCGCAAACTCATGGTAAAAGCGCCACTGCTGCAGACGTTCGCGCAACTGCGAAAGCTCCGGATAGCGATGCGGTTCGCCAAGCTGACCAAACAGCGACTCTTCGGGATGCAGCACCGCCGGATAGGCGACGCGCTCGCCCTCAACGTTGTGCAGAAAGGCAGTCTGATTTTCGCGCTGCATAATACAGGCGGAAGGACGGCGCTGCTGACCGCTCAGCCAGAGTCGCTCCTGCTTCACCAGCGGATCGAGATTAAACAGGCTGGTCACCAGCGGCTCGGGAAAGCCAATCTCCAGCTGGTAATCCATGTCATCCATCACCACGGCCAGCTCCAGGCGCTTTGGATCGTGTCGGCGATCGCCCCGGCGTAAGCCGCCCGCCCACATCGCTTTCTGAATACCGCCTTCTTCAGCCAGCGCCAGTGCCAGGCGACCGCTGGCCGCCTCATGCAGCAGCCGCACCGCTTTGTAGAGGTTGGATTTACCGCAGCCGTTAGGACCGCTCACCACATTCAGCTGCTGCAGCGACAGCGTCAGGTTACGTATCGAGCGGAAGCCGCGGATCTGAATCTGTTCAATCGCCATAATAAAAAAGGGCGATTGCTCGCCCTCTCCGGTTTATTTTCGACGCCAGCTGGAGCCCTGCGGCCCATCCTCGACGATGACACCCAGCGCGTTAAGCTTGTCGCGCGCGATGTCCGCTTCCGCCCAGGCTTTGGCGGCGCGCGCATCGGCACGGGCTTTAACCCAGTGCTCAATCTCGGCAACCTCTTCGTCATTGACCTGCGCGCCGCTTTGCAGGAACAACTCAGGGTCCTGCTGCAGAATGCCCAGCACGTTGGCCATCTCGCGCAGCTTCGACGCCAGCCCGTGCGCTGAAGCGCCATCTTCACTTTTCAGGCGGTTCACTTCACGCGCCATATCGAACAGCACCGAATAGGCTTCCGGGGTGTTGAAATCATCATCCATCGCGCTGCGGAACCGCGCTTCAAACGCTTCGCCGCCGTGGGCAGGCACGCTGCTGTCGGTGTGACGCAGTGCCGTATAGAGTCGCTCCAGCGCCGCACGCGCCTGATTCAGGTTATCTTCGCCGTAGTTAAGCTGGCTGCGATAGTGACCGGACATCAGGAAGTAACGCACCGTCTCCGCATCATAATGTTGCAGCACGTCACGCACGGTGAAGAAGTTACCGAGCGATTTGGACATCTTCTCGCGATCAACCATCACCATGCCGGAGTGCATCCAGTAGTTGACGTAAGGACCGTCATGGGCGCAGCTCGACTGAGCGATTTCGTTTTCATGGTGCGGGAACATCAGATCGGAGCCGCCGCCGTGGATATCGAAATGGGTGCCCAGCTGTTTGCAGTTCATTGCCGAGCACTCGATGTGCCAGCCGGGACGACCGTTGCCCCACGGCGATGACCAGGCTGGCTCATCCGCTTTGGACATTTTCCACAGCACGAAGTCCATCGGGTTGCGTTTCACGTCGGCGACTTCAACGCGCGCGCCCGCCTGCAACTGCTCCAGATCCTGACGCGACAGTGCGCCGTAATCGGTGTCGCTAAGCACATCGAACATCACATCGCCATTGTCCGCCACATAAGCGTGACCGCGAGCGATAAGTGTTTCCACCAGCTCGATAATCTCAGCGATGTGACGGGTAGCGCGCGGCTCCTCATCGGGCGGCAGAATCCCCAGCGCGGCGAAGTCATTGTGCATCTCGCCAATCATGCGGTTAGTCAGGGTTTCGATGCTCTCGCCGTTTTCGTTGGCGCGCCTGATGATTTTGTCATCAATGTCGGTGATGTTACGTACATAATTAAGCTGATAACCGAGGTAACGCAGGTAGCGCGCCACCACGTCAAACGCCACGAACGTCCGCCCATGACCAATGTGACAGAGGTCATACACCGTGATGCCGCAAACATACATCCCGATTTTACCGGCATGAATGGGTTTGAATTCCTCTTTCTGTCGACTCAGGGTGTTATAAATCTTAAGCATTGAACGGTTCCGTTTTCGCGTGTGGTTGGCACTTTTAAGTATCCAGACATTGTGCCGTATTTTTATCGCTCGCGCGACGCAAAGCAAGCCAACTGCGCCGCGCTGCTGACGCGTCATTGGAAATTATGATATAAGAACGGTCGACAAAAAGGGGGACGCCCATCGACAGAGCGACCTCAGCAACTGATGACAACCTTTACAGGACGACAAAAATGGTAACTTTCCAGACGAACCATGGCGATATCGTAATCAAAACTTTCGATGATAAAGCGCCGGCAACCGTACAGAACTTCCTGGATTACTGCCGTGAAGGTTTTTACGACAACACCATTTTTCACCGCGTAATCAACGGCTTTATGATTCAGGGCGGCGGCTTCGAGCCGGGCATGAAGCAGAAAGAAACTAAAGCCGAAATTCAGAACGAAGCCAGTAATGGCCTGAAAAACACCAAAGGTACGCTGGCAATGGCACGTACCTCTGCGCCGCACTCTGCGACCGCACAGTTTTTCATCAACGTAGCTGACAACGACTTCCTGAACTTCCGTGACGAAAGCGTTCAGGGCTGGGGCTACTGCGTATTCGCTGAAGTGGTTGAAGGTATGGATGTGGTCGAGAAGATCAAAGCGGTCTCTACCGGCCGCAGCGGCATGCACCAGGATGTGCCAAAAGACGACGTCGTTATCCAGAAAGTGACCGTCAGCGAGTAATGTCGCGCACGCTGTTTATCGCAGATCTCCATCTGTGTCAGGAAGAACCGGCGATTACCGCCGGTTTTCTGCATTTTTTACAGCGCGAAGCGCCCCACTGCGACGCGCTCTATATTCTCGGCGATCTGTTTGAAGCCTGGATTGGCGACGACGATCCCAATCCACTGCATCAGCAGGTTGCCCGCGCCCTGCGCGCCCTGCCGGTTCCGGTTTACTTTATCCATGGCAATCGCGACTTCCTGATTGGCCGACGCTTCGCGCAGGCCTGCGGCATGACGCTGCTGCCGGAAGAGCAGGTGCTGACGCTCTACGGCCATCGGTTGCTGATCATGCACGGCGATACGCTCTGTACCGACGATGCGGGTTACCTGCGTTTTCGGGCCAAAGTGCATAATCCCTGGATCCAGCGGCTGTTTCTCGCGTTGCCGTTGTGGATCCGTAAACGCATTGCTGCCCGGATGCGCGCCGACAGTAAACAGGCCAACCAGCATAAATCCCAGACCATCATGGATGTGAATCAGGAAGCAGTCGTCGCCACTATGCTGCGCCAGCAGGTGCCGCTGTTAATCCACGGTCACACTCATCGCCCGGCGATTCATACGCTGAGCCTGCAGGGTGAACCGGCGCAACGCGCGGTGCTGGGTGCCTGGCACTGCCGGGGTTCCATGATCCAGCTCGACGCCAGTGGCATTCAGCTTATCCATTTCGACTTTTAATCTGCGGTTAAATCCACGACCTTAAGCCCGACGCAACCGTTTTCCTTGCGTGCTTCTCATGCTATTCTCGGTGCCCTTCAAAACCTGTCCGCCCGGCCAGGTCTGTTTGTTCATTCACAGGAGTTGACCCCATGTCATCCAACGCCCCGGCCCGCATCGCCATTGTTATGGGTTCCAGAAGTGACTGGGCCACCATGCAGTTCGCCGCTGAAATCCTCTCCAGCCTGGACGTCCCTTTTGATGTTGAAGTGGTCTCTGCGCACCGCACCCCGGATAAACTGTTCAGCTTCGCCGAAACGGCAGCCGACAAGGGTCTTCAGGTGATTATTGCTGGCGCAGGTGGCGCGGCACATCTGCCGGGTATGCTGGCGGCAAAAACGCTGGTGCCGGTGCTGGGTGTGCCGGTGCAGAGCGCAGCACTGAGCGGCGTCGATAGCCTCTATTCAATTGTGCAGATGCCGCGCGGTATTCCGGTAGGTACGCTGGCGATTGGCAAGGCGGGCGCAGCCAATGCCGCGCTGCTGGCGGCGCAGATTCTGGCGCTGCATGACAGTGCGCTGGCGTTACGCCTGACCACCTGGCGTCAGAGCCAGACCGATGAGGTGCTGAACCATCCCGATCCGCGGGTGGATGCATGAAGCCGGTTTGCGTACTGGGCAACGGCCAGTTAGGTCGTATGCTGCGTCAGGCGGGTGAACCCCTGGGCATCGCGGTGTATCCGGTGGGCCTGGATGCCGATCCCACCGCGCTCCCTATCGCCGACAGCGTGATCACCGCCGAAATCGAACGCTGGCCGGAGACGGCGCTGACGCGTGAACTGGCCAGCCATCCAGCCTTTGTTAATCGCGATATCTTTCCGCGTCTGGCGGATCGTCTCACGCAGAAACAGCTGCTGGATCAGCTGGGACTGGCCACCGCGCCGTGGCAGTTGCTGGCGGATAAA
The DNA here is from genome assembly GCF_049310725.1 of Pantoea sp. BJFS-204. Taxonomy (NCBI): domain Bacteria; kingdom Pseudomonadati; phylum Pseudomonadota; class Gammaproteobacteria; order Enterobacterales; family Erwiniaceae; genus Pantoea; species Pantoea sp. BJFS-204. The sequence continues at coordinate 570,732 of NZ_JBMOWE010000002.1, forward strand.
AGCGAATGGCCAGCGGTGTTCGACTCGCTGGGCGAGTTAGCGATTGTGAAAAGCCGCACCGGCGGTTACGACGGCCGGGGTCAGTGGCGTCTGCGTGCCGATGAGACTCACACCCTGCCGGAGGCGTGCTACGGCGAATGCATCGTTGAGCAGGGCATCAACTTTTCCGGTGAAGTCTCACTGGTGGGGGCGCGCGGTCACGATGGCCAGGTGGTGTTCTATCCGCTGACGCATAACCTGCATCAGGATGGCATTCTGCGCACCAGCGTTGCGCTGCCGCAGGCGGATCAGGCACAGCAGCAGCAGGCCGAAGCGATGCTGAGTGCGATCATGCAGGAACTGAATTACGTCGGCGTAATGGCGATGGAGTGTTTCATTACGCCAGAGGGATTGCTGATCAATGAGCTGGCGCCGCGCGTCCATAACAGTGGGCACTGGACGCAGAACGGTGCGTCGATCAGCCAGTTTGAGCTGCATCTGCGCGCCATTCTTGGCCTGGCATTACCGCAGCCGGTGGTGTTTGCGCCGTCGGCGATGGTCAATCTGATTGGCACCGACGTGAATCTGAGCTGGCTGCAGCAGCCGCTGGTGCATCTGCACTGGTATGACAAAGAGGTGCGTCCGGGTCGTAAAGTGGGCCATCTGAATCTTACCGACAGCGATACAGAACGGCTCAGGGCTGCCCTTAATGCGCTGGTGCCGCAGCTACCGGAAGCGTACGCCAGCGGCATCGCCTGGGCGGTTGAAAAACTGTAATCCTCCGCACCTGAGTCTGGAAATGGCTTTACCAGGCAGCTCAGAAGCTTAATGCGATGGGAGCATACGCCTGGAGCAAAGCATCGCGCCGCCCGGCTAAAAACGCCGGGAGCGTTTTTGAACAACGCAAAGCGTTGGCCCGGCTACGGGCGCACCTCAGGGATGAGCAGCGTAATCGCCCGCGCTGAGCCTGCCATGGATGGCGTTTTTGCGGAGGGCGTATGCTCCCTGAGCCAGCACCTTACCGTCGAGCGCTACGGGTGCTAACTCACGCCGCATCAAACTTCCTGAACAACGCTTTCCCTTTGAGTAATCGGATCCCCAGCCAGCCACCGCACAGCGATAACAGCAGCGCGCCACACAACGGCAGCGCCAGCCACAGGGTCCAGTCAGGCTGCCACGGGAAGTCGAAAATCTTAGTCTGTAATCCCCACAATGCCGCTTCTGCCCCCATCGCCGCCGCCACGCCGGAGACCACGCCGAGCAGGGCAAACTCACACCACAGCGTCGTGCGCAGCAGGCGTTTACCGGCACCCAGCGTGCGATAGACCACCAGCTCCTGACGCCGCTGGCGCATACCGACCTGAATCTGCGCCAGCAGCAGCAACACGCCGCAGGCGGTTACCAGCACCACCATGATCTCCAGCGCCTGGCTGACCTGCGCCAGCACCTGGCCGATCTGCCGCATAATGCTGCCGATATCCAGCAGACTCAGCGCCGGAAAAGCACGGTTAAGCTGCGCCAGCAGAACAGGATTCGCCTCCATGCGGAAGCTGGTGAGCCAGGTCTGCGGCTGGCTGTCGAGCGCGCCCGGCGGGAAGATAAAGAAGAAGTTCGGCTTCAGGCTTTCCCAGTCCACTTTACGCAAACTGGTAATGCGCGCGCTGAAGGTCTGCGTATCGCCGTCGAACGTCAGGGTATCGCCGAGCTTCAGCCCCAGCCGATCGGCCAGCTCCACTTCCATCGACACTTCACCCGCTTTGGGTGGCCAGTTGCCTGCCACCAGCGGATTATGATCCGGGCGATCGGCCAGTTCCGTCAGGTTGAGCTCACGGTTCAGGGCATTATCCAGCTTCGGATCGGCCGGTTTGCCGTTGAGTTCACTGAGCCGCACCCGCGCAATCGGGTAAAAGGTCCCGGGCGTGATCTGATGCGACTGCAGGAAATCACGCACCTGCGGCACCTGATCTGCCGTCATGTTCAGCAGGAAGAAGTTCGGGCTATCCGCCGGTAACTGCTGCTGCCAGCGATCCAGCAGATCGCCACGCATTACCAGCAGCAGCGCCAGCAGCATGAACGACAGCGAAAAGGCCGCGAGCTGGCTCAGCGTCATGCCGGGCTGGCGCAGCAGCCGATTGATCGCCAGTCGTAACGCCAGATTGCGCACTACCAGCCGACGCAGCAGCAGCAGGGTTCCCCAGCCGAGTAGGGCCAGCAATCCGGCCAGCACCACCACACCCGCCAGCAGCGCCCAGAGCATTTTACTGCCGCCAACCAGCAGCGCTAACAGCGTCACCACGACAGCAATCATCACCGGAATATAGATCTTCAGCGGCCAGAGGTTCGCCACCGCATCGCGCCGCAACACCCGCAGCGGCTGTGTCGCCAGCAGCAGACGATAGGGACGCAGACCCACCAGCAGCGAAATCACAAACAACGATCCCACCGCCCAGATCCACGGCCAGACGCTCGCCGCCGGTAAGCTGGCAGGCAGCACGGGTTTCAGCATCGCCATCAGGATCGCTTCAACGCCCTGCCCCACCAGACCACCGGCAATCGCCGCCAGCAGCAGAACCGCCAGCCACTGACCGATGATCAGCCGCTGCAACGCGCCGTGCGTCGCACCCAGGGTTTTCAGCACCGCCACCAGATCGTAGCGGCTGCGGCAATAGTGGCTCATGGCAACCGCCACGGCCGCAATCGCCAGCATCAGCGTCAGCAAGGCCGAGAGCAGCAGGAACTGCTGCGCGCGCTGCATCGAACGGCCCAGTGCATCTTCCGAGTTCTCCACGCTAATCCAGCGCTGGTCCGCCTTCAGCTGCGGTTCAATCCAGCGGTCATAGCTGTCCAGCTGATCGGGATTACCGGAAAACTTATAGCGCCAGGTGATGCGGCTGCCTGGCTGAATCGCACCGGTTTTGGCGGCATCCGCCAGATTGATCAGCAGACGCGGCGCCATCTCAAACGGGTTAAAGCCGCCATCCGGCTCCTGGATCACCTCGCCGCTGATGCGCAGCTGGGTGTCACCCACTTCCAGCGTGTCGCCCACTTTCAGGTTCAGCAGCGCCATCAGCGCGGTACCCGCCTGCGCCCTCAGCCCTGGCGGCTGCGTCTGCAGCGTGCCAAACATCGGGTAGCGATCGTCCACCGCTTTTACTGAGGCAAGCTGCGGTAACTGATCGGCAAAGGTCATGGTCATAAAGGTCAGCTGACGGCTGACCGTCAGACCGCTTTCAGCTGCTTTTGCCAGCCAGGCTTCTGGCGCTGCATCACTGCTGCGCAGCGTACGGTCGCCGGCCATAAAATCACGGCTCTGCTGATTCAGCCCTTTTTCCATGCGATCGCTGATCGACCCCAGCGCCAGCACGCAGGCCACCGCCAGCGTCAGCGCAAGCCAGACAATCAGCAGCGAGGGCGAACGCCACTCGCGCCAGAACCAGCGCCAGATCATTGCTCCTCCCACAATTTACCGTCGCGCAGCCGCAGGCGACGATCGAAGCGCGCCGCCAGTTGCTCGTCATGCGTCACCAGAATCAGCGTGGTGGCGAAATCGCGGTTAAGGGAAAACAGCAGATCGGCAATGCGGTCACCGGTTTTACGATCGAGATTGCCGGTCGGCTCATCGGCAAACAGCAGACCAGGACGGCCACTGAAGGCGCGGGCCAGCGCCACCCGCTGCTGCTCGCCGCCTGAAAGCTGGGCGGGCAGATGATGCAGACGTTCACCCAGTCCGAGCAGCGTCAGAAGCTCTCTCGCCTGTTCACGGCTCTGGCGATCGCTGTCGCCGCGCAGCAGCGATGGCAGCTGCACATTCTCCTGGGCATTCAGGGTTGGCACCAGCATAAATGACTGGAATACAAAGCCGACCTGCCGGGCACGCAGGGCCGCACGCTGCTCTTCGTTCATCTGGTGCAGCGGCTGCCCCAGCAGATGGACTTCGCCACTGCTGCCATCGTCCAGCCCGGCCAGAATTCCGAGCAGGGTTGACTTGCCGGAACCGGACTCGCCAATCAGCGCAATGGTCTCAGCTGGTTTGACAACCAACTCAACTCCGGTAAGGATGGTTAACTGATGCTCTCCCTGACCGACGGACTTAGTAAGATGATGAACTTCAACAATGTTTTCCGCTGGCATTATCCCTTCCTGTTATTGATTCTTCTGCTGGTGTCGCGTCTTGCTGCTGCAGATACGCTGATGGTGCTGGGCGACAGCCTGAGTGCGGGCTATCGCATGTCTGCCACTGCGGCCTGGCCCAGCCTGCTTGATAAGCAGTGGCAGCAAAAACCTAAAGTGATCAACGCCAGTATCAGCGGTGATACGGCTGCACAGGGGCTGGCGCGCCTGCCCGCACTATTAAAACAGCATCAGCCGCAATGGGTGTTAATCGAATTGGGCGGTAACGATGGTTTGCGCGGTTTCCCGCCCGACGCTATCGCGCAGAATCTGAGTAAAGTTATCGACGATGTTAAAGCCGCCAATGCGAAGCCGCTGCTGATGCAGATTCGTCTGCCTGCCAACTATGGCCGCCGCTACACCGAAGCGTTCAGCGGCATCTATCCCGGATTAGCGCAGCAGCATAACATTCCTCTGGTGCCCTTTTTCATGGAACAGGTTTATCTGAAACCCGAGTGGATGCAGCAGGATGGCATTCATCCTAATCCTGATGCCCAGCCTTTTATCGCCCAGTTAATGGCAAAAGACCTGGCCCCCTTAGTTAAGCAGCCGTAGCGCGCCGGGATGCGCAAAAAGGGTAAAGAAATGCAAAAAACCATTCTGATTACAGGTTGTTCGAGCGGTATTGGCCTGGTTGCCGCTCACGATTTACTGGCGCGGGGCTACCGGGTGATCGCCGCCTGCCGTAAAGCAGAGGATGTCGCCCGCATGGAAACACTGGGCTTTACCGGGCTACAACTGGATCTCGACGATCCGCAAAGTGTGGATCGGGCCGCCGATACTGTGCTCGCGCTCTGCGATAACCGTCTGACGGCGCTGTTTAACAACGCCGGATTTGGACTCTATGGCCCGCTGCACACCCTCTCCCGCCAGCAGCTGGAACAGCAGTTTTCCAGCAACTTTTTCGGCGTCCATCAGCTGACACTGCGTCTGTTACCGGCATTGCAGGCCAGCGGCGATGGCCGCATTATTAATACCAGCTCGGTGCTGGGGCTGATCTCCACGCCAGGCCGGGGTGCCTATGCCGCCAGTAAATATGCGCTGGAAGCCTGGAGCGATGCATTGCGGCTTGAAGTGCGCAGCCGCGGCATCCGGGTCAGCCTGATTGAACCGGGTCCGATTCAGACCCGTTTTACCGACAATGTGACGCAGGGCGAACAGCATAACCCGGTGCGTAACCCCGGCATCGCGGCACGTTTTACTCTGCCACCAGAAGCCATTCTGCCTAAACTTCGTCATGCACTCGAGAGTAAACATCCGCGTTTACGCTATCCGGTGACACTGGTCGCACACATAATGAGCCTGCTGAAACGGTTACTGCCCGGCTGGATGCTGGATCGCATTTTGCGCAGCCATTAAGCAGCCATGCGCAATAGCGCTTGAAGCCGGGCCAGTTGGCCCCATATTCTTAGAACACTTTTTGCAAAGAGACTTATCCATGTCACCACAAGCTTCGATCATCGACATCAACGAATCTAACCTGCAGCAGACCCTTGAGCAGTCGATGCAGCTGCCGGTGCTGTTCTACTTCTGGTCTGAGCGCAGCCAGCACTGTCAGGAGCTGACGCCCGTGCTGGAGCGCCTGGCGCAGGAGTACGCGGGTCAGTTTATTCTTGCAAAACTGGATTGCGACAAAGAGCAAAGGGTGGCGTCGCAGTTTGGTCTGCGTTCAATCCCGACCGTCTATCTGTTCCAGGATGGTCAGCCGGTTGATGGCTTCCAGGGACCGCAGCCGGAAGAAGCGATCCGCGCCCTGCTGGAAAAAGTCCTGCCGCGCGAAGAAGAGCTGAAAGCGCAGCAGGCGATGGCGCTGATGCAGGAAGGTAAACCGCTGGAGGCGCTGCCGTTGTTAAAAGATGCGTGGCAGCTGAGCAATCAGTCCAGCGAGATCGGTTTCCTGCTGGCTGACGTACTGATTACCCTGAACCGCAGCGATGAAGCGGAAGCGGTGCTGAAAGTGGTGCCATTGCAGGATCAGGATACCCGCTATCAGAGCCTGATGGCGCAGATCGATCTGCTGAAACAGGCAGCGGATACGCCGGAGATTCAGCAGCTGCAATCACAGCTGGAGGCTGACCCGACTAACGCCGGGCTGGCTGCTAAACTCTCGTTACAGCTGCATCAGGTGGGTCGTAATGAAGAAGCGCTGGAACTGCTGTTCAGCTTCCTGAAATCCGATCTCAATGCCGCTGATGGCCAGGCGCGTAAAATGCTGCAGGAGATTCTGGCGGCGCTGGGTACCGGCGATGCACTTGCCGCGCGTTATCGTCGTCAGCTCTATTCCCTGCTCTACTAAGCGGCAGCACCCCGGGCCGAAGCGACTCGGCCCGTTAATCTGACAACGCGGAGGTTGTATGATAACTGTAATTCCTGCCCTGATTATTCTGGCGCTGGTGGCGGTCTGGGCCACCGTCAAGATCGTGCCACAAGGTTTTCAATGGACGGTTGAGCGCTTTGGCCGTTATACCCGCACCCTGCAGCCAGGATTAAGCCTGGTGGTGCCGTTCATGGATCGTGTCGGTCGTAAGATCAACATGATGGAACAGGTACTCGATATTCCCTCGCAGGAGATCATCTCCAAAGACAATGCCAACGTCACTATCGATGCAGTCTGCTTTATTCAGGTCGTTGACCCGGCGCGTGCCGCGTATGAAGTCAGCAATCTTGAGCAGGCGATTCTTAACCTCACCATGACCAATATGCGTACCGTGCTTGGCAGCATGGAGCTGGACGAAATGCTGTCACAGCGCGACAGCATCAACACCCGCCTGCTGCATATCGTGGATGAAGCGACCAATCCGTGGGGCGTCAAAATCACCCGCATCGAGATCCGCGATGTGCGTCCGCCGCAGGAGCTGATTGGCGCGATGAATGCGCAGATGAAAGCGGAGCGAACTAAACGCGCCGATATTCTGACAGCCGAAGGGGTGCGACAGGCGGCGATCCTGCGCGCTGAAGGGGATAAGCAGTCGCAAATCCTTAAAGCAGAAGGTGAACGGACCTCGGCGTTCCTGCAGGCAGAAGCGCGCGAACGTCAGGCGGAAGCGGAAGCTAACGCCACTAAGATGGTCTCGGAAGCGATCGCATCAGGTGATATTCAGGCCATTAACTACTTTGTGGCACAGAAATATACCGATGCGCTGCAAAAAATCGGTGAAGCTAATAACAGCAAAGTGGTGATGATGCCGCTGGAGGCGAGCAGTCTGCTGGGTTCGATTGCGGGCATCGGTGAACTGCTGAAGGAATCACGCACTGAGTCGAAACGCTGATGCTGGTCGATATTATCGCGCATCCGCACTGGTTCTGGCTGACGCTGGGTGGGTTACTGCTGGCGGCTGAGATGCTGGGCACCAGCGGTTACCTGCTCTGGAGCGGGCTGGCGGCGGTCATCGTCGGCCTCATTGAGTGGTTTGTGCCGGTAAGCTGGACGGCGCAGGGCTCTCTGTTTGCCGTGCTGACGCTGATCTGCGTCTTTTTATGGTATCGCTGGATGCGCCACCGTGAAGCGCGTCAGAAACCCAATGCCCTGAACCAGCGCGGCAGTCAGATGATCGGGTTGCAGCTGACGCTGGATACCGCGCTGCATAACCGCACCGGCCATGTGCGGATCGGGGACAGCAGCTGGCGGGTCGAGGCGGAGCAGGATCTGCCTGCGGGCACAGCAGTGGTCGTAACCGGCATTGAGGGGATTACGCTGCGTATTCAGCCACGCTGACCGCAGCATCCAGCCAGATTGTTGATAATCGGACATTCGGCGCCGTCATCGCCGGGACAGGCCTCTGCCAGCGCCAGCAGGCGAGCGCGCATGACGTGCAGCTCTTCAATATGCGCCGCAATTTCATCCGCTTTCTGCAGAGTACGGGCTTTTACATCGGCACTGTGGCGCGACGGATTGTTAAACAGCGCCACCAGCTCACGACACTCATCCAGCGTGAAGCCAACCTGTCGCGCCTGACGTAACAGGTTCAGCTCCTCAAGATGGTGTCCGTTGTAGCTGCGGTAGCCATTTTCACTGCGCAACGGCGGTGTCACCACTCCCTTCTCTTCGTAAAAACGTATCGCCTTGCTGGTCAGTCCGGTCTTTTTTGCCACATCGCTGATGTTCATTTTCGTCCCCTTGACCTTCCCCTTGATGGAAGGTTTATGCTTAAGCATGAATCGAAAATGACCAATCGGTCAAATGGGATTACAGAAGGAGTTGATTATGTCACACACTATTTCTCTGGCACTGGACGGCTTGTCCTGCGGCCACTGTGTCAAACGTGTCAAAGAGGCACTGGAACAACGTGATGATGTTGACCAGGCCAACGTGACCCAACAGGAAGCGCAGGTTTCCGGTCACGCAGATGCGGCCGCGCTGATCGCCACCGTGGAGCAGGCGGGTTATCACGCGACGCTGAAAACCGCGGACGCTTCCCCAAAGTCTGAACCGTTGACAGCATCAGAGCCGCCGCCGGAGGCGCTGACAACGGAGACTGCTTCCCGTCCGGCAGAAACAACCCTCCCCACCCATATGCTGCTGATTGAGGGCATGACCTGCGCCAGTTGCGTGAGCCGGGTGGAAAAAGCACTGCAGCAGGTCGCAGGCGTCAGCCAGGCGCGCGTCAATCTCGGCGAACGCAGTGCGCTGGTGCTGGGCGACGCTGATCCGCAGCAGCTGGTAGCGGCCGTCGATGCCGCGGGTTATGGCGCGCAGGTGGTGGATGACGAGCAGGAGCGACGTGAGAAGCAGCAGCTCAGCGCCCGCAGCGCGATGCGGCGTTTCAGCTGGCAGGCTGCTGTCGCCTTAGCATTTGGTGTGCCGCTGATGATCTGGGGCATGGTGGGCGACAACATGATGCTCACCGACCACAACCACGGCGTCTGGCTGACGCTGGGCATCGTGACTCTGCTGATCATGATCGTCACCGGCAGCCATTTTTATCGCAGTGCCTGGCGCAGTTTACGCAATGGCAGCGCCACCATGGATACGCTGGTGGCACTCGGCACAGGCGCCGCCTGGATTTACTCCTTTAGCGTGGTGTTGTGGCCCGACTTTTTCCCGCCGCAGGCGCGCCATCTCTATTTCGAAGCCAGCGTCATGATCCTGGGCCTGATCAATCTGGGGCATGCCCTGGAGCAGCGGGCGCGTCAGCGATCTTCTAAAGCGCTGGAAAGATTGCTGGATCTGACGCCAGCCCAGGCGCGGCAGGTCGATCAACAGGGCGACAGGCTGATTCCGGTCAGCGAAGTGCAGCCCGGCATGACGCTGCGGCTGGTCACCGGCGATCGGGTGCCGGTCGATGGCGAGATCGCTACCGGTGAAGCCTGGTTTGATGAAGCGATGCTGACCGGCGAAGCGGTGCCGCAAAGCAAGACACCGGGCGCAGCCATTTTTGCCGGTACCCTGGTGCAGGATGGCTCGGTAGAATTTATTGCCCGGGCGACGGGTAATCACACCACCCTGTCGCGCATTATCCGGCTGGTGCGTCAGGCACAGAGCAGTAAACCGGATGTGGGCCGTCTGGCGGATCGCATCTCCGCCGTTTTTGTCCCGGTGGTGGTATTGATCGCACTGCTCAGCGGCGCAGTGTGGTATCTGTTCGGACCGCAGCCACAAATTGCCTATATGCTGGTGATCGCGACAACCGTGCTGATTATCGCCTGTCCTTGTGCGCTGGGCCTGGCGACGCCGATGTCGATTATTGCTGGTGTTGGCCGCGCCGCCGAGCTGGGGGTGCTGGTGCGCGACGCCGATGCCTTGCAGCGCGCCAGCCAAATCGACACCCTGGTGTTTGATAAAACCGGCACACTTACTGCCGGCAAGCCGCAGGTGAGTGACGTGCAGGTCTGGGGTGATGCCACCCGTGAATCAGTGTTAGCGACCGCGGCAGCGCTGGAGTCCGCCTCGGGCCATCCGCTGGCAAAAGCGATTGTCGCCGAAGCGAAACTGACCCAGCCGCCTCTGTTAGCGCAATTTCGTACAATACGCGGCAAAGGGGTCAGCGGTAGTCTGGATGGCAGAACGCTGCTGCTGGGTAATGCCGCGCTGATGCAGGATAACGGCGTCGATTACCAGGCGGCGGAAGCAGAGATTGCGCGGCTGACGCAACAGGGTGCAACGCCGGTGTTACTGGCTGAGCAGGGCCAGCTAACCGGGCTTATCGCGCTGCGCGATCAGCTTCGACCGGAAAGCGGCGCAGCTCTGAAGCGACTGCATCAGCAGGGTTATCGCCTGATTATGCTGACCGGCGATCATGAAAATACCGCGCGCGCCATTGCTGCCGAGGTCGGTATTGATGAAGTGATTGCGGGCGTGATGCCGGAAGGTAAAGCAGCTGCAATTGAACACTTACAGCAGCAGGGCCGTCGCGTCGCGATGGTGGGTGATGGCATCAATGACGCGCCCGCACTGGCGCAGGCCGATGTGGGCATTGCCATGGGTGGCGGCAGCGATGTGGCGGTGGAAACCGCGGGCATTACGTTGATGCGTGCCGACCTGAACAGCGTGGCAGACGCATTAGCGCTCTCTTCCGCAACGCTGCGCAATATCCGGCAGAACCTGTTTGGGGCATTTATCTATAACAGCATCGGCATTCCGGTGGCAGCGGGTGTGCTCTATCCGCTGACCGGTACCCTGCTCAGCCCGATTGTGGCGGGTGCAGCGATGGCGCTCTCCTCCATTACCGTGGTCAGCAATGCTAACCGCCTGCTGCGTTACCGGCCACCGCGCGAGTAATCGCCGTTTCAGCGCTGTTTTTCGCGCGCTGAAGTCGCTAGCATGGGGTTTTGAATCGCAAAGGACCGGGAATGACAGGCAACATCTGGCGCTCACTGCGCGGCTTTATCAGCCAACTTTTTCCCGCCAGTTACCACTGGCCTGCGATGGATGTCCGGCTTGGCGATCGTCAGCTGCATCTGGTCGGCAGCATCCACATGGGGACGCGCGACATGCAGCCGTTGCCCGCCCGTCTGCTGCGTCAGTTGCAGCAGGCGGATGCACTGATTGTGGAAGCGGATATTACTCAGGGTGGTTCACCCTTTGATCACCACGGCGATCGTCCTGCGCTCTCCACCCGGCTGGATAGTCACGCGATGCAAACGCTCACCGCACTCTGTCAGGAGATGAGCCTCAATCTGAGCCTGTTTGATAATCTGCCCGCCTGGCAGGTGGCGCTGATGTTACAGGCGCAGCAGGCACAAAGGCTGGGATTACGACCTGACTACGGCATCGATTATCAGCTGTTGCAGGCCGCGAAAGGTCTGAACAAACCGGTGATTGAACTGGAAGGCGCAGAGGCGCAGATCGCCCTGCTGACTGCGCTGCCGGATGACGGCATGGCGTTGTTGCAGGATACGCTGCTGCACTGGCACACCAATGCGCGCCTGCTGCAGATGATGGTGAGCTGGTGGCTCGATACGCCGCCACGCCAGCCGGAAATCACCCTGCCCGCCACCTTCAGCCAGGCGCTGAATGATACGTTGATCGGTCAGCGAAATGCGCAGTGGTGTGACCGGCTTCAGGGGTTATCGGCGGGAAACTATGTGGTAGCGGTCGGTGCTCTGCATCTCTATGGCGAAGATAACCTGCCTGAGATGCTGAAGAAGCCCTGAAAAAAAGAGAGCCGATAATATTATCGGCCCGTCAAAGAGGAATTTGTTTATGATTTTGGTTATCGCTCAGCAATCGGATTGCTGGCGCGCGGCTAATTTTCACTCAAAGAACAAAGTTTCGCCACCTTTTTCCACGATTCTGCGTAATAAGATTATTCTTAGTAAGGAACCTGTATGACGCCCGCCGTAAAATTGCTGGAAAAACAAAAAGTCAGCTTCACCCTGCATCCCTATGAGCATGACAGCAGCGAAACCCATTTTGGTGACGAAGCGGTACGTAAACTCAATCTGGATGCGCGCCAGGTCTATAAGACGCTGCTGGTGGCGCTGAATGGCGAGGCGAAACAGCTGGCAGTGGCGATTACGCCGGTATCTACGCAACTGGATCTCAAGAAAGTGGCAAAAGCGCTGGGCGCGAAGAAAGCGGATATGGCCGACCCACAGCTGGCGCAGAGGGTCACGGGCTATCTGGTGGGCGGCATCAGTCCGCTGGGCCAGAAAAAACGGCTGCCTACGGTGATCGACCACTCAGCCAGCGCGTTTGACGCCATGTTTATCTCAGGCGGCAAGCGTGGGCTGGATATCGAACTGGCTCCCCGGGATCTTTCACGACTGCTGGACGCTCCGTTTGCGGATATCGCCCGCCACGACTAAACCCGTGGCTGTGCGCAGAGCTGATCGATCATCCAGCGACCCGCCGGACCGGGTGGCGTACGGCGTGACCAGACCACCTCAATGGCGATATGCTGCGGCCAGCCCGGCATCGACAACTCTTTCAGAACGCCATGACCAAACTGTTTCACCAGCCAGCGCGGCAGAATCGTCCAGCCAAATCCCTGCTCCGCCATCTCCAGCAGTAACAGATAGGTCGGTGCCGACCAGATGCGCCCCATTGGCGCGGGTTCAGATGCCTCAACCCAGGTATTTAACCGCAGGTGACGAACCCCTTCCAGCTCGCTTTCGCTCAGGGTCTTAAGCTGGGCCAGCGGATGATCGCGATGTAAAAAGACCGCCATCTGCGCTTCAACCTGCAGTCGCGCCACGGCAATATCCACCGGCAGATTGGGCTGTGCCCGCACCACGCCCAGATGTACCCGTCCGGCCTGCAACAGATCCAGCACATCACCATCCTCGGCAATCATGACCTCCAGTTCAATCTCCGGATAACGGGCATCAAATTGCCTGAGCAGATGCTCGTGATGATCGGTTTGCCAGAAGTCTGACATGGCAAAACTGAGCCGGGGTTCAACGCCCTGCGACAACCGTATTGCCAGCGCATCCAGCCGCTCGCTGGCCGCCAGGATCTGCTGAACCTGAGGAATAACGCGGCGTCCCTGCTCGGTGAGGACCGGCTGCCGACCTGCCCGTTCAAACAGCGCAAAGCCGAGATCGTCTTCAAGACTGGCTACCGCCGCGCTGATGGTCGACTGACTTTTACCCAGCGCGCGTGCAGCGGCAGAGAAAGAGCCGCTCGCCACAGTCTGCATAAAAGCCTCAAGGGATTCCGGGGAGTAACGCATCTGAACCATCGCTTTTTTCGATAGGTGTTCATTTTATCTTAGCATTCCGACGTGTGAAAATGCGCCGCATTATTGAAGGAGAACTCACAATGCGTACCCGCTCACTTAAAGAACGTATTCTTCATGCTGTCTGCTTTGAAACGCTGGCGATTCTGACCGTTTCGCCGCTGGCGGCATGGGCAATGAATAAACCGCTGTTTCAGATGGGATCGCTGGCGATTATGCTCTCTACGGTCGCGATGCTATGGAACATGATTTACAACAGCGGATTTGATCGCCTCTATGCGCCAGGCCAGAAACGTGGCCCGGGCGTGCGTGTATTACATGCGCTGGGATTTGAAGGCGGATTTATCCTGATTGGTCTGCCCATTGCCGCCTGGATGCTGGATATCTCTCTGGGTCAGGCTTTCCTGGTCGAAGTGGCTTTTTTCCTCTTCTTCCTGCCCTACACCATGTCCTACAACTGGGTGTGGGACAAACTGCGCGAGCGCTGGATCAGACGTCACGCCTGCCGGGCGTAAGAAAAACGGGAGGCGCAAGCGCCTCCCGGTCAGTTCAATGCGCGGCGGCTGTTTCATTCCCCCACGGCCAGATCCACGCCAGGATCATTTTTGGATAGTTACGCTTGCGCGCTTTTTCCGCAGCTTCATCCCGCGCCCGGATCTGCTCATCGGTCAGATGCACAATCTGCCCTTTCGGCTGATAGTCGCTGGCTTTGACCGGCGAGTGCGTCTTGATCCAGTCACGCAACACCTGCGCATCGACTGCCCCGCTGTTGAGATAACCCGCATGATTATCCAGACGCGGATAACCGTCGCCGCCAGCCGCATTGAAGCTGTTGGTTGCCATGCGATAATGCAGCGCATCCTGCAGCGGTTTACCGTTAATGCTGACGTCGCTGACATGTTTACCGTCTGCGGTCAGGCTGATACCGGCAAACTGGGCGTAGCCGCCTGAGTCAGGCTGAATATTAGCGACCACATCCAGATATTTTTTGATCTCCGCCCCGGTCAGGCTGACCGAGACCACCTGATTGCCAAACGGCTGGACCTGCAGCAGGTCACGCCAGCTCAGCTTGCCCGATTTCAGCGAGGTGCGAATACCGCCACCGCTCATCACCGCAAAATCGGCTTTGGTGTGCGCCATCTGGGCGCGCAGAATCAGCTGGCCGAGATTCGTCTGCTCAAAGCGAACCTGCTCTTTTTCACCGCTGAAGTTGCCGTCGGCGCTGCCGATATTCACGGTTAACTTCGCCTCAGCCCGTTTCTGGAATGGCATCAGCAGTTTCATCATGGCGGTGTTTTTCGGGATCTCTTCCTGCCAGGTGAGCCAGGTTTCGCTGCCATCCGCGTTCTTTATCTGATGTTTAAGGTTGACCGGCACCAGCTGATAAGCCTCCAGCGTCACCTGCCCGTTACGGAAGGTGAAGTCACCACGTCCGACATATTTGCCCCATTTATCCGCCTGCATAATCCAGATCCCGTTCTGCTGATCGGGTTTGCAGGGCTGGCCCGGCTGATAATTTTTGACGCTGACGTTCTCTTTTTCCATGCAGACCGCATCATGCGAATGACCACCCACAATCAGATCGATGGTGCCGGCAGGCAGGCTGCGCGCCAGGGTTACGTCATCAATGCCATTGCTGCCATGCTTACCGTCGTCATAGTGACCAAGGTGGGTCAGCGCGACAATCACGTCCGGCTTCTCTGTGGCGCGCAGTTCGGCAACCGCCTTCTCCGCCTCCGCAATCGGATCGCGGAATTCGGTATCTGTCAGACCCGCCGGATTGGCCAGTTTCGCCGTATCCGGGGTGATCAGCCCGACCACCGCAATTTTCAGCCCGAGACGATTGAATACCGCCCAGGGCTTAAACAGGCGCTGACCGGTACTTTTCTGATAAACGTTAGCGGCGAGCAGCGGGAATCGTGCCCACTTCTCCTGCTTGCGCAGGACCGCGATGGGCTTGTCGAACTCATGGTTGCCCAGCGCCATGGCATCATAGCCAATCAGGTTCATCGCGCGAAAATCGGGTTCAGCGTCCAGCTCATCGGACTCCGGTACGCCCGTGTTCACATCACCGGCAGAGAGAATCAATGCGCCGCCGCCTCTGGACTGCACATCGTAGCGCATCGTATCCATTAAGGTTTTCTGCGCCGCCAGACCATATTCACCCTGCTCAGTAAACCAGAAATGACCATGCTCATCGTTGGTGTGCAGCAGGCTGAAACGATAGGTGCGATCGGCCTGGGCGGCCTGTGAAAACAGCGGCATCAGGGCCACCAGTAGTGCCACGCCCGCCCCTGTCCATTTAGATAACAACACTGTGATTCTCCTTAATTTGCCGTCTGGCCCGATTTTCTGCCGGTTTGCCCCACTGTGTCGCACATTCCCCCGGCGAACTCAAGGCCAACGCACATTCGCCTGTCTCTGTATGCCGCTCTTTTTATCTCCGGACCGCTTTTGCTGAGCATGACAACAGCCGTAAGGCCGTGCCAGCGTCAGGCTGGTTTCTTCCGGATAAGCCAGAACGGGTAGCCAGACCTGATGTTAACCAGTTGTTTACCCCTGCAAAAGTGCCGCTGACGGGCTTTACCCTGTCTGTGCGCGCATTTAACCCTTATTTGTGTCATACCCACGGCATTTAGGGATGCTAATTTTTATTTACCCGGACCGCTTTAAACCGTCAAATCAGCCAATATTATGGATAATGAACAAAAACACCCTTTCGATTGTGCATTTGACTTTTTTTCCTGCTTTTTTAGGGTATTCCCGCAAATTGCTCAGCGAAAGAATAGATTTTGTTTTAAACTCATTTGTTACAAGCGGATACATTTGTATACAAGGAGACAGGCATGCATCACACCACACCGTTGATCACTACCATTGTCGGAGCACTGGTTCTGGCATTTCTCCTTGGGATGCTGGCAAACCGCCTGCGTATTTCGCCCCTGGTTGGCTACCTGATGGCAGGCGTGCTGGCTGGCCCTTTTACCCCCGGCTTTGTTGCCGATACCAATCTGGCCCCTGAACTGGCAGAACTCGGCGTGATTCTGCTGATGTTTGGTGTCGGCCTGCACTTCTCAATGAAAGATCTCATGTCGGTAAAGTCGATAGCCATTCCCGGTGCCATCGCACAGATCGCGGTCGCGACGTTACTGGGAATGGGCTTGTCGTGGACGCTGGGATGGTCGTGGATGACCGGCCTGGTGTTTGGTCTCTGCCTCTCTACCGCCAGTACCGTGGTGTTACTGCGCGCGCTTGAAGAGCGGCAACTGATCGATAGCCAGCGCGGGCAGATTGCGATTGGCTGGCTGATTGTTGAAGATCTGGTGATGGTGCTGACACTGGTGCTGCTGCCTGCGATTGCCGGCATGATGGAACAGGGCAACGCCAGCGCCGGACTGCTGGCCTGGGACCTGCTGTGGACCATCGGCAAAGTCGCCGCCTTTATGGTGCTGATGATGGTGGTGGGACGGCGTGCCGTCCCCTGGATCCTCGCCCGCAGCGCCGCCACCGGCTCGCGTGAGCTGTTTACTCTGGCGGTATTAGCGCTGGCGCTGGGCATCGCCTTTGGTGCTGTTGAATTCTTTGATGTTTCGTTTGCGCTGGGCGCTTTCTTTGCCGGTATGGTGCTGAACGAGTCGGAACTGAGCCACCGCGCCGCGCGCGATACGCTGCCGCTGCGTGATGCCTTTGCCGTGCTGTTCTTTGTCTCGGTCGGCATGCTGTTTGACCCGTCGATTCTGGTGACGCAGCCGCTGGCAGTGCTGGGCGCGCTGGTGATTATTGTGGTGGGTAAATCGGTCGCCGCCTGGCTGCTGGTATCACTGCTCGGCCATTCACGTCGTACAGCGTTGACCATTTCGGTCAGTCTGGCGCAGATTGGTGAATTCGCCTTTATTCTGGCCGGTCTGGGTATCTCGCTGGGCCTGCTGAATGATGAGGGCCGCAACCTGGTGCTGGCCGCCGCCATCCTGTCGATTATGCTTAATCCGATCCTGTTTACCCTGCTGGAGCGTTTCCTGGCGAAAACGGAGACGATGGAAGAGCAGACGCTGGAAGAGGCGATTGAAGAAGAGAAGCAGATCCCGGTGGATTTCTGCAATCACGCGGTGATTGTGGGTTACGGCCGGGTGGGCAGTCTGATTGGTCAGAAGCTGCTTGAAGCCAATGTTCCGCTGGTGGTAGTTGAAAACTCCCGCGCCCGTGTTGAAGCGCTGCGCGAGCGCGGTATTAAGGCGGTGCTGGGTAATGCAGCCCGCGCTGACACGATGGAACTGGCCCGACTCGACTGCGCCCGCTGGTTGTTACTGACTATTCCGAATGGCTATGAAGCGGGTGAAGTAGTCACAGCCGCGCGTGAAAAACATCAGAATATCGAGATTATCGCCCGCGCCCACTATGACGATGAAGTCGAGTACATCATGGAACGGGGTGCCACCCGTGTGGTGATGGGTGAACGTGAGATTGCCAGCAGTATGCTGCAAATACTGCAGGATGAGATGACCCAGGGCGAAGATTTACAGCCCTGCGATGTCGTGCGCTGATTCGTGTTAAGCAAAACCAGGCAGCCTACTGATCTATCAAAATCAGGGTGAATTTTACCGCAACGAATAAACTCAACACGCAGGGAACCCGGGCAGAAGAGGAAAGCGTCCCGCCGCCCGGACAAAAACGCCGGGAGCGTTTTTGAACAACGCGAAGCGTTGGCCCGGCTACGGGCGCACCTCAGGGATGAGGTGCGTACTAAAAACGTCGGGAGCGTTTTTGAACAACGCAATGCGTTGGCCCGGCTACGGGCGCACCTCAGGGATGAGGTGCGTAGTCGTGCGGGACGAGCGGCCCGGGATGGCTTAAGCGACTTTCCGATCTGACCGTGTTCCCTGAGCAGGCTCGATCTCATCGCTAACCGAGCCAGACATTGCCAGTCTTCTAAGGCCCTTCTCTTCAGAAGGGCTTTTTTATGCGCGGCAGCTGCCAGCTTTACCGATCCCAGTAGGACTCTTCCAGACTGTCTTCCCGCTCCGGCAGACCGCGGGTCAGACGCGGCGAATGCTGATTCAGCACCTGGTAGCTGACGCGGTTGGCATATTTACATACCTGCGCCAGCGATGAGTAGGTCAGGTAAGGACGCGCATGTTTGCTGGAGTTTGGCACATTCAGGCTGTGATAGTTGTTGGCGGTGATGTCATGCAGTAACGCCGCCAGCGCACCATCTCCGGCGCCGTTGGTGTTCATGATCTTTTCCGGTCCGCCCATATAAGGCGCGATGTGCGAGAAAATGCGCAGCGGCTGCTGGCAATCCTGCTGGCGCATCACCCGGCTGAACTCATACTGGTTGAATTCAGCAATCGCGCCAGGCAGCAGTGGATGGTTGGTTTTGCGTTTGAACTCTTCTTCGGTGTAACCCGCCATATAGAGCCCAATCGGGCCAGCAGTACACAGCACCAAATCGACCCAGTCCAGCGCCATATTGGCGGCGAGCAGCGGATCGCTTTCGCCGGTCAGCGCCAGCGCTTCCTCTTCATTCATCGCCACGATGCTGACATGCTCGCGCAGGAAATCGCGCCAGAACTGAGGGTTGTCGCCAATCACATGTTTGGTGCCCAGCGTCAGCACCACCGGCACGTTGTGGCGTTTGGCATACTCAATCGCCCGCAACGTTGCCTGTGGCATCGGTTCACCTTCGGCACAGCGCACCAGATAGGAGGTCAGTACCAGCGCAGAGGCTCCGGCGATCACCTCTTCCGGTACGTTATCCGGATGCAGCTGGTTCATCTGGCCGGGGCTGATAGCAAAGGTTCGCTCGCCATGTTCGCCAATCAGCGTAAAGCAGCGTCCAATGGCGCCATCCACGCCCTGCAGATAGTTAAGATCGACCCGGCTTGAGGTGTTACAGAGATAGCGATAGGCGTAGCCGCCAATCTGGATGTTATTGCACATGACGCCCAGCAGCACGGAGCGGTCATCGGCCAGCACCGAGAAATTATGCAGCGTGTTACCGATGGTGCCACCAGCAAACTGATGGGTGATCAGCGCTTCCTGCATCAGTTCGTTGTACAACGCTTCCGCGACGGCATTATCGATAACCAGCGAGTGCCCGGCACTCAGGCCATAACGTGCGAGAAAAGCGTCATCGACTTTGGCTTCGATATCCACCAGCGTCTGGTCGATACCCACCACCCAGCTGCCTGCATCAACATCGTGCTGGGCGGGCTGTAACAGGGGATCGCGTGCGCTGACAGGAAAGTAGTGTTTGGATTTGCGTTTGCCGGGAAATTTCATCGGGAGGTGCCGTCTGGAAAAACAGGCAGAGAATGATATCACACTCTCCGCCTGCGCTTTAACGGCGTGCGTCGACCAGTTGCACCATCATGTCGATATGCGCCTCATCGGCGTTCAGCGCAGGGATATACTCAAACTTCTCACCCCCGGCATGCATAAAGATTTCGCAGTTTTCACCACTGATCTCTTCCAGCGTCTCCAGGCAGTCTGACGAGAAGCCCGGGCTCATCACCTGAACATGTTTGATCCCTTTAGCGGGCAGGCTTTCCATGGTTTTATCGGTGTAGGGCATCAGCCACGGCTCACGACCAAAACGCGACTGAAAGGTCATCATGTACTGATCGTCACGCAGGCCCAGCGCTTTGACCAGGGCCGCCGTGGTATCCGCACAGCGCTGCGGGTAGTCATCGCCTTCGTTAGCAAAACGCTGCGGAATGCCGTGGAAGGATAATACCAGCAGATCGGGCTGACCGTGCCGCTCAAAGGATCGCTCCACCGTCGCTTTCAGCGCGGCGATATAGGCCGGATGTTCGGCGTAGTCGCGGATAAACTGCACATCAGGCAGCGAGCGGTAATCTTTGAATACCGCGGTCAGGCCATCCCACACTGCCGCCACGGTGGAGCAGGAGAATTGTGGATAGAGCGGCAGCACAATCAGGCGGGTCACGCCCTGCGCCATTAGCTTATCAACCGCGCTTTTCAGGCTGGGATTACCGTAGCTCATGCCCACCTCGACGGGCATATTGACCCGTGCCGCCAGCGCATCGCGCTGACGCATGCTGTAAACCAGCAGCGGTGAACCGCCTTCCATCCAGACCGATGAGTAGAGCTTAGAGACGCGCGGCGAGCGAAACGGCAGAATAACGGCATTGAGAACCGGCCACCAGAGCCAGCGCGGCGCATCGACCACGCGCGGATCGCTTAAAAACTGTTTCAGATAGCGTTTAACTGCAGGTGTGGTGGGCGCGTCTGGCGTACCTAAATTAACCAATAACACGCCGGCCTTATCTTGCCTCATTTGAGTTCCTTGATAACAACGGGGATGCGTGAAAACGGGGAAATTGTAGCGGAATTAGTGGGAGGTAAAAGCGATTACTGCAAAAGGGGCCAGTAATACCGGCCCCTGTGAACTTAGCCCAGGATCTTAGCCAGCTCGGCACTGACTTCGGTCACCTTACGGGTGCCGTCGATTTTGTGATAGGCAGTGTTGCCCGCTTCCGCTTCTTTGCTGTAGTAAGCAATCAGCGGCGCGGTCATCTGATGATATTCCACCAGGCGCTTACGCACGGTCTCTTCCTGATCGTCTTTACGCATGGTCAGCTCTTCGCCGGTCACATCATCTTTGCCTTCCACTTTCGGTGGATTAAAAGTGACGTGATAAACGCGGCCTGATGGCGTGTGAACGCGACGGCCCACGATACGCTCAACGATCAGTTCATCCGGTACGGCGAACTCCAGCACGTGATCAACGGTGATCCCGGCCTCTTTCATTGCATCTGCCTGAGGAATGGTGCGCGGGAAACCGTCCAGCAGGAAACCGTTTTTGCAGTCTTCCTGGGTGATACGCTCTTTGACCAGCGCAATCACCAGCTCATCGGTCACCAGTTTGCCAGCATCCATAATGGCTTTCGCCTGGTTGCCCAGCTCGCTGCCTGCTTTTACTGCTGCACGCAACATGTCGCCGGTGGAGATTTGCGGAATGCCATACTTCTCCATGATGAATTGGGCCTGAGTCCCCTTACCTGCGCCCGGAGCTCCGAGCAGAATAATACGCATTGCGTAAATCCCCTTGCGAATCGCATTGATCTATCTTAGAAGCGAAAGAACATACCATTATGACCCGCTCATCACAAGGAAGGGCGCGGATCGCGCAGGGCGACCTGAGCTGCTTTTTGGCCCTGCCCCCTACCCGCCTGGCCTGCCGGACGCTTTTTCAGATTTACCGCCTGAGCCGAGCAGGAATTGCAGTCGTCGGCTCAGATGATGGGTCATATTCACGCTTTTTTTGCCGCTGCCGCGCACGTTAGCATTCAGCAGCAGCCGCGCCTGCTGCGGCCATTTCACCACATCTTCCGCATCTGAAAGCGATGTGATCACGGAGGCCGGGACATTAAAGCTGGCAAACGGCAAACCGGGCTGATGGCAGGAGTTCAGCGGCAGCGGGTCTGACAGGGAGAGCGCATCGACGGTGGCGGCATTGTAAGGTCGCCAGTGCGGATCGTCGAAGCGGCGCAGTGCCTCATGCGTGGCGGTCAGGGTCAGCCCCTGTTCGAAAAGCCGCAGTTCGCTGCGCACCAGCGTACTGAAGTCATGGGTCCGCAACGCCACCAGCACCAGATCGCTGCAGATCTCAGCGTGGCGATCCAGTCGGGTGACAAACAGATGGGCTTCGTCGATCAGTTTCTGATGCAGCACGCTGGCAAAACTCTCGCTCGCCTCCGTCACACCCTGGTTCTGGCAATCCCGCAGCGGACGCACGCGGCCATTGGGCAATTCGACATGCGGTACCAGCATGATGCTGCCCGCGATCAGCGGAACTGCTGGCAGGATGTTGAGTTCGGTTACCGGAAAGTGCGAGGCGTAACGGTGCTGATTGCGCGCCTGCTCCTGCCGCAGAAAGAGCTGAGAAAGAAGGACCTGCGCCACATGCAGCGAGGGCGCGAAGAAGAGATCGAACTGCTCCAGCCGGTAAAAACGTGAGAGCGCCAGGCGTAACCGATGGCGCGCCTCTGCTGAAGTTTCAGAGGATAAAGAGCGGTGTGCCATGGTTGTCTCGCTTCGGGGAGTGTGCGGCGTGAACGCTGGTTAAGCGAGGCGGAATACCCTGAAAAATCACAGATATAAGGCTGAGTCAACCCGCCAGAATTTGCCCTACAGAGTAGGTCAATGCGGCTGGACTTTAAAATGATATAAATTGACAATCCCTGTTAGATTTTTGCACAGGGGAAGAGGATGAACGGACTGCCGCCACTGAGAGCGCTCCACTATTTTCACCAGGCAGCCTTACACAGCAGTTTTAGCGTGGCGGCTGAACATCTGCATGTTACGCACAGCGCCATCAGCCATCAGATTCGCCAGCTGGAGAGCTGGATGGGCAAACCACTTTTTGTCCGCAGCCATGGCCGCGTGAAACTGACCTCACACGGTGAACGTCTGCTGCTGAGCTGTCAGCAGGCGTTCAGTGAGTTGCGCAGCAGCTGCGAAAGCATTCGTACCGGGCTGCTTCAGCAGATTCGGGTCTCCTGCGCCCCCAGCTTTTTGTCGCAATGGCTGATCCCCCGTATCGCCAGCTTTTATCAACGCTATCCGGAGATTGAAGTTCACTTCCAGCCGCTGACGCAGATCTCGCAACTGCGCAGCGAACATGTGGATGTGCTGATCCTCAGTCACGGCGAGCCACCTGAATCTGACATAGACGCCACGCTGGTCAGCGAGGATGAGATTGGACCGCTCTGCGCACCTCACTTTGCTTCGCAACTGCGGGTCGGCGAGGATCTGGCCGCGATGCCCCTGCTGCATGCGGATACCCGGCTGCACGCCTGGTCAGAGTGGGCGGACAAAGCAGGGGTCAGCGGCCGCTTTAACGGCGGAAAGCATTTTGAGAGTCTGACACTGGGGATTCAGGCTGCACGAAGTGGTCTTGGCGTCCTGATGGCACCGCGTTTGCTGGTACGCAAAGAGCTGGAGGATGGCACGCTGCTTGCGCCGCTTGGCTTTGTACGCGTCGAGCGGGCCACATGGATGATGACAAAACAGAGCCGTCGGCACGATACGGAGATCAGCCTGTTTCGCGACTGGCTGCAGGATGCCGCAAAACCATAAAAAAAGCCGGTGAGGGTCACCGGCTTGATGCTGTGGCTTTATCAGCCGTCTGAGGCCGGTGAAAACCACCGGCCTGTTGCCGTTATGCGGTCAGCAACTGGTTCATGCGGCGGATAAACTGGTTAGGATCGTCCAGCGTGCCGCGCTCGGCCAGCAAGGCCTGATCCAGCAGCAGCTCAATCCACTCACCGAAGCGTGCTTCATCCTGCGTATCCGCAACACGTTTCACCAGCGGATGATCCGGGTTGATTTCGAACAGGTACTTCACTTCCGGCACTTCCTGTCCGGCCGCGGCAAACAGCTTCGCCATCTGCGTGGTCATCTCGTTGGCGTCGGTGGTGACAATCGCCGGAGTATCGGTCAGGCGATGCGTCAGACGCACCTCTTTCACACGTTCGCCCAGCAGAGTTTTCACCCGCTCAACAAAAGGCTCCAGCGCTTTTTCCGCCTCTTTCTGCTCTTCGGTCTCTTCATCCGCCAGCTTGCTCAGCGATTCATCCGCTTTGCTGACTGACTGGAAGGTTTTACCATCGAACTCAGTGAGATAGCTCATCATCCATTCGTCGATGCGATCGGAGAGCAGCAGCACCTCAATGCCTTTTTTGCGGAACAGTTCCAGATGCGGGCTGCTCTTCGCGGCGGCATAGCTGTCAGCGGTGATGTAGTAAATCTTCTCCTGACCTTCCACCATGCGGCTGACGTAATCTTCCAGCGAAATGGTCTGTGCCGAACCTTCGCTCTGAGTGGTGGCGAAACGCAGCAGCTTAGCGATCGTCTCCTGGTTAGCGTGATCTTCCGCCGGGCCCTCTTTCAGCACCAGACCAAACTCATTCCAGAAGGTCTGGTATTTCTCGTTGTCATCTTTCGCCAGTTTTTCCAGCATCTGCAGGGTACGCTTCGTCAGCGCGGCGCGCAGACTCTGGGTCACGCGGCTATCCTGCAGGATCTCACGGGAGACGTTCAGCGGCAGATCGTTGGAGTCAATCAGGCCACGCACAAAGCGCAGATAGTTCGGCATAAACTGCTCAGCGTCATCCATGATAAAGACGCGCTGTACGTAGAGTTTCAGGCCATGTTTCTGATCGCGGTTCCACATATCAAATGGCGCACGCGCCGGAATGTAGAGCAGGCTGGTATATTCCTGCTTACCTTCCACCCGATTGTGGCTCCAGGCGACCGGATCGCTGTAATCGTGGGCGATATGCTTGTAGAACTCGTTGTACTCTTCGTCGCTGATCTCAGATTTGTTGCGGGTCCACAGCGCCTGGGCTTTGTTAATCTTCTCCCAGTGTGTCCCTTCGCCTTCTTCATCTTTGCTTTCGATCTCAACCGGCAGCGCGATGTGATCGGAATATTTGCTGATGATGTTGCGCACGCGCCATGCATCCAGGAACTCATCCTCGCCTTCGCGCAGATGCAGGGTGATCTCGGTACCGCGATCGGCTTTCTCAATCTCAGCCAGGGTATATTCGCCCTCGCCTGCGGATTCCCAGAACACGCCTTCTTCGGCTGACGCGCCCGCGGCACGGGTACGCACAGTGACTTTATCCGCCACGATGAATGCAGAATAGAAACCGACACCGAACTGACCAATCAGCTGGCTATCTTTCGCCTGATCGGAGCCCAGCGATTCAAGGAAGGATTTGGTGCCTGACTTGGCGATAGTCCCGAGGTTCTCAATGACCTCATCGCGACGCATACCGATACCGTTGTCGCTGAGCGTAATGGTACGGTTGTCCTTATCAACAGAGAGACGAACGTGCAGCTCGCCATCACCTTCATACAGGCTGGAATCTGACAGGGCACGGAAGCGCAGTTTGTCTGCCGCATCCGAGGCGTTGGAGATCAGCTCACGCAGGAAAATTTCTTTGTTTGAATAGAGAGAATGGATCATCAGGTGCAGAAGTTGTTTTACTTCCGACTGAAAGCCACGGGTCTCTTGTCCTTTCATGGTCATTGCTACCTCAACAAAACAGGTTGAACAAACGTTGAGGTTGATGTGGGGGTGACAGGGAGATTTTCAAGCCGGTGTCTGTCACAACACCGGCAAGTGATTAAAATTTAAACTTCTGGCGGCCCGCCAGTGAATGGGACAGCGTGGTGCCATCAACCATCTCCAGCTCACCGCCCACCGGCACGCCGTGCGCGATACGGCTGGCGTCGACGCCATACTGACCACAGAGTTCCGCGATGTAGTTCGCGGTCGCCTCGCCTTCAACCGTCGGGTTGGTGGCGAGGATCACTTCCTGCAGGGTTTCACTCTCCAGTCGCTGCTCCAGACGATCCAGGCCAATATCAGCCGGACCGATGCCGTCGAGCGGCGAGAGATGTCCCATCAGCACAAAGTAGCGACCGCCAAACTGGCCGGTTTGCTCAATGGCGTGAATATCCGCCGGGCTTTCCACCACGCAGATTTGACCATTCTGCTGACGCCTTGGATTGGCGCAGATGGTGCAAATTTCCTGCTCGGTGAATGTCCGGCAATCGGCGCAGTGTCCGATCTCCGACATCGCCCGGGTCAGCGCCTGCGCCAGCCGCATGCCACCGCTGCGATCGCGCTGCAGCAGCTGAAACGCCATGCGCTGCGCCGACTTCGGCCCAACGCCGGGCAGACAGCGCAGCGACTCCATCAAAGATTCAAGCAGTGGACTGGTTTGCATCAGAACGGCATCTTAAAGCCTGGTGGCAGCTGCATGCCTGAAGAGACAGAAGCCATCTTCTCTTTCTGGGTTTCATCAATGCGACGTGCCGCATCGTTGAACGCGGCTGCAATCAGATCTTCCAGCATATCTTTGTCATCTTCCAGCAGGCTGGGATCGACTTCCACGCGACGGCAGTTGTGCGCGCCGTTAATGGTGACTTTTACCAGGCCAGCACCAGACTCACCGGTCACTTCAATCGCGGCAATCTCTTCCTGAACCTTGGCCATTTTGTCCTGCATCTGCTGGGCCTGTTTCATCAGGTTGCCCAATCCGCCTTTACCACCAAACATAGTTTTCTCTCTCAGCTGAGGCTACAACGCTATCGTTAAGATAGCAGCAGCGTGTTCAAACAGGTCGGATACTCTCCTCATCCAGATCGGCATCAAAAAAGCGCTGCAGCGTCTGGATGTGGGTATCACAGGTGATTGACTGACGCGCCTGCGCCAGTTTCTCTTCGTAAATGGCCTGACGCCATTCAAGTGGCGTCAACACCGATGAATTATCGTCTTCAACTACCGAGAGTTCAACTCTCTGCCCGGCATGCTCACTCAGCGCATCACTTAATACCTGCTGCGCCGACAGTGAATTAAGGTGACGCTGGCTGCTACGCAAATGCAGGCAGACCCCAGTTTCTGTGGTCTCTTTCCAGGCATTTAACGCCAGCTGCTGCACCAGTTTCGGCAGCGGCAGGATCGCAATCTCTGCGGCCCAGGGATCGCGCTGCTGCGCTTCTTCGGCCAGACGCGCCGCCAGCTCAGGGGTTTTCTCATGCTCCAGCGCAGAACGCAAGGCCTTTGGCGTCGCCACCGGCTCCGCCACTTCCACCGGCTGATTGACCGCTTTCCAGCGGTACGCTTCCTCTTTTACCGGGGCGGCAGGCTCGCGATCGCGGATACGCTGCTGACTGCGCTCGGTGACCGAGGCCAGCCGCTCCAGCGCGGAGTTGGCCGGCCGCGCACCTGGCGCTGCCGGCTCACGCTTTTTTGGCTTGTTCGCTCCCTGACGCAACAACTGAGTGCGCGCCTGCAGGAGCTGACTGGTGGAACTGGAAAGTGCGGTATCCGGTGTGGCATCTGGCGACGGCGAATGCTGCGGTGCAGCATCGGGCGCGGCCATCTGCGGCTGAGCGGCAACCTGCTGCTGCGTCTGCTCCGGCACCTGCTGTTGAGTCTGCTGCGCGACGGGCGACGCGGTGTGCGACGGCGGCGTAGCGGCAGGTGACGGTGAGGCTGGCTGTGCTGCCGGTTGCCGTGCTAACGACGATGGGCCGGATGCTGCCGGTGACGTCTGCGCAGGGGCGACAGGCGCCGTCTGCTGAGTTAATGCGGGACGCGCAATGGGTTCAGCCACGGCAGCTTTAGGATGAAACGCCAGTGCACGCAGCAGCGTCATCTCCACACCCATGCGACGATCGGGCGCAATCGGCAGATCCTTGCGGCCCATCAGCAGGGTCTGATAATAGAGTTGCAGATCGGCGGGCGGCACCACCCGCGCCAGTTCACGCAAGCGAAGGGCGTTACTCTCATCATCGTCATTAAGCGAGGTCGGCAGCAATTGCACCATCGCAATCTGGTGCAGCAGGCGCAGCATTTCTACCAGCAGCGCTTCCCATTCCACACCCCGTGACGCGGCCTGGCTCAACAGATTCATCACCTGCTGACCGTCACCGTCGACCAGCGCTTCCAGCAGCCCCAGCGGCTGTTCATCGTCCAGCGTGCCGAGCATGACGCTGACCGTACTGCTGGTCACCGCGCCCTGCCCCATGGCAATGGCCTGGTCGGTAAGGCTCAGCGCATCGCGCATACTGCCATCGGCAGCCCGCGCCAGCAGTTGCAGCGCCCGGGTTTCACTCTCAATCTGTTCCTGCTTCAGAACATGCTCAAGCTGCTGACGGATTTGATCGACATCCAGCGCTTTGAGGTGGAACTGCAGGCAGCGCGAGAGAATGGTCACCGGCAGTTTCTGCGGATCGGTGGTCGCCAGCAGGAATTTAACGTGTGAAGGGGGCTCTTCCAGCGTCTTTAACAGCGCATTGAAGCTGTGACGCGACAGCATATGCACTTCATCGATCAGATAGACTTTGAAGCGGCCACGCGCCGGGGCGTACTGCACGTTGTCGAGCAGATCGCGGGTATCTTCAACTTTGGTACGCGATGCGGCGTCAATCTCAATCAGATCGACAAAGCGGCCCTGCTCAATTTCACGGCAGTTATCACACTGACCACAGGGGGTGGCAGTGATACCGGTTTCGCAGTTAAGGCCTTTGGCCAGCAGACGCGCAATAGTGGTTTTCCCTACTCCGCGGGTGCCGGAGAAGAGATAAGCATGATGGATGCGTCCCAGAGACAATCCATTCGCCAGCGCCGTCAGAACATGTTCCTGACCGACAACATCAGCAAAAGCCTGGGGACGCCATTTTCGCGCAAGTACCTGATAGCTCATGTGGAGTTCGACGAAGTTGGATGGAAAGATGAGCGCAGACGCTCTGCAACCCCTGTATAAGATTGCAGTAGTCTATCAGCTACGCTTTTGGCTGGCACTCGTTATCTTGACGCCGAAGGCGTGACGGCCTCGCCGGATGGCAAGGCCGAAAGAGTGGCTTAGTGGCCGGGGAATTTAACCAGGCTGTAGCTCTCAACGCCCATGGCATTAAGACGCGTTTCTCCGGTCAGATCGAACAGGTTAATAATGAAGGCCGCGTCTTTAACTTCACCGCCTGCACGACGAATCAGTTTAACAGTCGCTTCAATCGTCCCGCCGGTCGCCAGCAGGTCGTCAACCACCAGCACCAGATCGCCTGGCTGGATGGCATCTTTGTGCAATTCCAGCTTATCGGTGCCGTACTCCAGCTCATAGGATTCGCTGTAGACTTCACGGGGCAGTTTGCCGGGCTTACGCACCGGAACAAAACCGACGCCGAGGCCTAACGCCACCGGTGCACCAAACAGGAAACCACGCGCTTCCGTCCCCACCACCTTAGTGATGCCTTTATTACGGTAACGCTCAACCAGCAGCGCAATCGACGCGGCATAGGCTTTGGGATCTTCCAGCAGGCTGGTGACATCGCGGAACAGGATGCCTGGCTTAGGATAATCGGGAATGCTTTTAATGCTGTTTTTAATGAATTCAAGCTGCTGCGCAGTGTCGGTCATAATGATACGCCTGGTAAAAAATTCTGTTTCGCGCAGCTTCAAAAGCGCTAATACCTGATAACAGGCTCAGCGGAAGTCAATTCACAAAGGGAAGCCACGCACGAAGACGCCCAAATCTAAGCAAATGACCGGCTAAATGCAACTTTATCGCGGCGGCGGCGGTGCGTCCGCTGCTTCTGCCACCACCGGAATACGCCACATAAACAGCAGCAGCGCCGCCAGCATGATCAGCAGCATGATGCGTACCCAGAGCTGATGCACCAGGAAGAGTGAGAGACTAAAGGTGGCGACTATCAGGCAGATAGCGCGTACTTTAGCCCCTGGCGGCATCGCGCGATGCTGCTGCCAGTGACGCAGATAGCGGCCAAATGGCGATTTCCACAGCAGCCAGTGATGAAAACGCGGCGATGAACGGGCAAAACACCAGGCCGCCAGCAGCATGAATGGCGTGGTAGGTAATAAAGGTAATACAATGCCCAGCGTCCCCAGCACAATCGCCAGCCAGCCGAGGGTTAATAACAGAATGCGTTGCATGAATGCCGCCCAACTCTTTCCTCATCAGCGTACGTTAGCACAATTGAGCGTCACGCGATGAGTGCGATCGCCATACAACAGCGCCTGCAACAGCTCCTTATCGCCCTGCGGCAGGAGCTTGCCTGCCATTCAGATGGAGTTTGCCGTCTGCCACGTTTTGATACTCAGCTGTTTCGCACCAAAGGCACGCGGCTGGCTGATTACCTGCTGGAAGTGGAACAGAATTTTGCCCGGCTGTGCGACAGCAGCCACGATCTGGCCCGCAGTGCCTGGCTGGCTGAACGCCTGGTCGATCAGATTGCCGCCCTGCAACGTGAGGCGAGTACGCAACAGCTGCGTACCCGACGCGAACAGCCCGTCAGGAACCCACGCGCCGCAAAATATCAGGAGTACCGTGAATTTGAACGGCGTTTGCTGGCAATGATCGATCAGCGTGAGCAGCGGCTGGCGCTGGCCGAAACGCTGGCGGTACAGCATCAGCTGAAACAGGATCTGGAAACGTTAGAGCAGCGACTGGCACGCTGTCGGCAGGCGATTCGCTCTGTCGAATGGGCCTCTTCGTTGCGCGGCAGCGAATAAAGCGCAGCGTGACAAAAGCGCTCCTATACTGGGTGTGATTCGGCGCGGAGAAGAACCATGGCTTTACTTGTGTGGCTGTTAAGCGGTTTACTGCTGGGGTTGCTGAAGCGCCTGCT
The DNA here is from genome assembly GCF_049310725.1 of Pantoea sp. BJFS-204. Classification (NCBI taxonomy): domain Bacteria; kingdom Pseudomonadati; phylum Pseudomonadota; class Gammaproteobacteria; order Enterobacterales; family Erwiniaceae; genus Pantoea; species Pantoea sp. BJFS-204. The sequence goes on from NZ_JBMOWE010000002.1 coordinate 601,184, forward strand.
GATGCCGGGACCACCGGGCGGCCTGGTTGCTACCCTGACGCTGTCGATGATCGGGGCTCTGATTGGCGGCTATATCGCCACCTATTTTGACCTGGGTACCCTGGCAACGCTGCATATTGGCGCACTGGGCATGGCGATTCTCGGTGCATTAGTGATGCTGCTGGTCGCGGCCCGACTACGTATTTAGGAGAAGAGATGTCACTGGAAAATGCCCCTGACGACGTCAAACTGGCAGTTGATCTGATTCAACTACTGGAAGAGCATCAACTGCCGGTAGAAACCGTGCTCTCAGCGCTGGCCATGGTGCAGCGCGATTTCGAAAACAAGCGTGATCGCCCATCGGCTTAGTGGTGGGCAGTCAGCGTCGGACTGAGGCGCAGCATATCGATAAAGGCATTGACCAGCGTCGGCGCGTCTCCGGCTAAATCAAAACTGTCCGGCGCAAACAGCCAGCTTTCCATCATACCGTTGACGTAACCGCGCAGGATAAGAGCGGCCTGACGCGTGCTGAGACTGCCCGGAAGTTGTCCGGCTTCGATACACTGGCGCAGCACATCTTCAATTTTGTCGTAGCATTCCAGCAGTAAGCTCTGCTGCATATTCTTCAGCGCCGACATTTCGCCCACAAATTCACATTTGTGGAAAATGATCTCCATCAAGGCGCGGCGCTGCGGATCCTTTGCTGTCGCGTCAAAGATATAGACCAGCATCGCTCGCAACACAGAGAGTGGATCGCCAGGGTATTTTGTCTGATACTCAAGTTCCACATCGTCCAGACCAGCATCACAACGAAGCCATATTTCATGTAATACATCGGCTTTATTTTTGAAGTGCCAGTAGATGGCCCCTCGCGTGACGCTGGCAGCGGTTGCAATATCCGCCAGAGAAGTGGCTGAAACGCCCTGCTGCGAAAACAGAACAATGGCGGCATCAAGAATTTGATGTCGCGTTTCAAGTGCTTGCGCTTTGGTTTTTCGTGCCATAAGGGGCTTTTTTTACAAACAGGTAAGTTTACATACATTTGCGAATGTATGTACCATAGCATGACCTGCGACTTGACACAGCAATGGGTTTTTCAGTTTGTGATCCATTGACCAATTGATATCGGACACTAGAGGTTTATTTATGAATAAAATCAGAGGATTATCGCCTCTGGCGGCCGTCCTGATGCTATCAGGCAGCTTTTTGTTAACAGGATGTGACAACAATAAATCCGAACAAGCCGCCCAGCAACCGCCAGCAGTGGGGGTTGTAACACTGAAAACTGAACCCCTGAAAATCTCGACTGAATTACCTGGCCGCACCTCGGCATATCGTGTCGCCGAAGTCCGTCCGCAGGTTTCCGGTATCATTCTGAAGCGTAACTTTGTTGAAGGCAGCGATGTCAAAGCGGGTCAGTCTCTTTATCAGATCGATCCTGCTACCTATCAGGCTGCCTATGACAGCGCCAAAGGTGATTTAACTCAGGCGCAGGCCAATGCACGCATCGCTCAGCTGACAGTCAAACGTTATAAGCCTTTACTCGGCACCAAATATATCAGTCAGCAGGATTACGACACCGCCGTTGCCACGGCCGCGCAAAACGATGCTGCGGTTCAGGTAGCAAAAGCCAATGTAGAAACGGCCCGCATTAACCTGGCTTATACCAAAGTCACCTCGCCTATCAGTGGCCGCATCGGCAAATCGTCAGTAACGGAAGGTGCGCTGGTACAAAACGCGCAAACCACCGCTCTGGCCACTGTGCAGCAACTTGACCCGATGTATGTCGACGTCACCCAGTCGAGCGAAGATTTCATGCGCTTACGTTCAGAACTGGAGTCGGGTCAGCTGAAGCAGAACGATGGCAAAGCCAACGTGACCCTGCTGATGCAGAACGGCAACAGCTATCCACAGACAGGTACGCTGGAGTTCTCTGACGTTACCGTTGATGAAACCACGGGTTCTATCACCCTGCGCGCCATTGTCCCGAACCCGAACCATGCGCTGTTACCGGGTATGTTTGTTCGCGCTCGTCTGGATGAAGGTACCAATCCTAATGCGTTGCTGGTTCCGCAACAGGCGGTAGCCCGTACCCCAACGGGTCAGGCAACGGTCATGGTGGTAGGTGCAGATAACAAAGTGGAAGCTCGTCAGGTCACCACCTCTCAGGCGATTGGCGACAAGTGGTTAGTCACCGACGGTGTTAAAGCGGGTGAACGTGTGATCAGCACGGGTCTGCAGCGAGCCAAGCCGGGCGCACAGGTTACCCCACAAGAAGTCTCAGACGATGCGAAAGCGGCACCCGATTCAAAGCCGCAGTCTGACAAGTCATCGTCATAACAGGAGCCGTTGATTCATGGCTAAGTTCTTTATCGATCGGCCCATCTTTGCGTGGGTGCTCGCCATCATCATTATGCTGGTCGGTGCGCTATCGATTCTCAAACTTCCGATTGAGCAATATCCCAATGTTGCACCGCCGGCGATTGAGATTCAGGCCACCTACCCTGGTGCAGATGCTAAAACGCTGCAGGACTCGGTGACCCAGGTCATCGAACAAAATATGAACGGCATTGATGGACTGATGTATATGTCCTCAAGCAGCGACTCATCCGGTACGCTGACCCTGACGATCTCCTTTGAGTCAGGAACAGATGCCGATATCGCGCAGGTTCAGGTGCAGAACAAACTGCAGCTGGCGACGCCGCTGTTACCGCAGGAAGTACAGCAACAGGGGATTCAGGTTAAGAAATCTTCCAGTAGCTTCCTGATGGTAGCGGGCTTCATCAGCGACGATGACAATATGACGCAGAATGATATTTCTGACTTTATTTCATCGTCCATCAAAGACCCGATCAGCCGTACCAAAGGCGTGGGTGATACCCAGGTATTTGGTGCGCAGTACGCGATGCGTATCTGGATGGATCCGCACAAGCTGAACAACTACAACCTGACGCCGGTTGATGTTATCAGCGCCCTGAATACGCAGAACACCCAGGTTGCTGCCGGTCAGTTGGGCGGTACGCCTCCGGTTCCGGGACAGCAGCTTAACGCCTCGATCATTGCGCAAACCCGTCTCACCTCTACCGATGAATTCGGCAAAATCCTGCTGAAAGTGAATGAAGATGGTTCTCAGGTTCGTCTGCGTGATGTGGCAAGGATTGAACTTGGCGCGGAAAACTACGAAATCGTTGCCCGTTATAACGGCAAGCCTGCGTCCGGTATCGGTATCAAGCTGGCCACCGGTGCGAATGCGCTGGATACCGCCAATGCGGTGAAAGAAGAACTGGCCAAATTGCAGCCGACGTTCCCGGCCGGTTTGAAAGTGGTCTATCCGTATGACACCACGCCTTTCGTTAAAATCTCGATTTTCGAAGTGGTGAAAACGCTGATCGAAGCGATCGTGCTGGTGTTCCTGGTCATGTATCTGTTTCTGCAGAACTTCCGCGCCACGCTCATTCCTACCATCGCGGTCCCTGTGGTATTGCTGGGTACGTTTGCCGTTATCAGCGCTTTTGGCTATTCGATAAACACCCTGACGATGTTCGGGATGGTGCTGGCCATCGGCTTGCTGGTGGATGACGCCATCGTGGTGGTCGAGAACGTTGAGCGCGTAATGGCGGAAGAGGGATTACCGCCAAAAGAAGCGACTAAGCGTTCTATGGAGCAGATCCAGGGCGCACTGGTCGGTATCGCGCTGGTGCTGGCTGCCGTATTTATTCCGATGGCGTTCTTTGGTGGTTCGACCGGTGTTATCTACCGTCAGTTCTCCATCACTATCGTTTCGGCAATGGCGCTGTCGGTGCTGGTCGCCTTTATTCTGACGCCGGCACTCTGTGCCACCATGCTGAAACCGATTAAAAAAGGCGAGCACGGTAAAACCACCGGTTTCTTCGGCTGGTTCAACCGCATGTTCGACAAAAGCACCAACCACTATGTGGATGGTGTGGGTCACATGGTTCGCAGTACGGGTCGCTATATGGTGATCTATCTGGTGATCGTGGTCGGTATGGCGTTTCTGTTTGTGCGACTGCCCTCTTCATTCTTACCGGAAGAGGATCAGGGTCTGCTGCTGGCTCAGGCGCAGCTGCCTGCTGGTGCAACCCAGGAGCGTACGCAGAAAGTGCTGGACCAGGTGACGGATTACTTCCTGACCCAGGAGAAAGACACGGTTAAATCGGTGTTTACCGTTAACGGCTTCGGCTTTGCCGGTCGTGGACAGAACACCGGTATCGCCTTCGTCAGTCTCAAGCCGTGGGATGAGCGTACCGGCAGCGACATGAAAGTACCGGCGATTGCTGGCCGTGCCATGCAGGCGCTGGGCGCGATCAAAGATGCAATGGTCATTCCTTTCAACCTGCCAGCCATTATTGAACTGGGTAACGCGACCGGCTTCGACTTTGAGCTGATCGACCAGAATAACCTTGGCCACGATAAGCTGACGGAAGCGCGTAATCAGCTGTTCGGCATGATTGCGCAGCATCCTGATACGCTGGTTGGCGTCCGTCCTAACGGGATGGAAGATACCCCGCAGTACAAGCTGACCATCGATCAGGAGAAAGCACAGGCGCTGGGCGTATCACTGAGTGATATCAACACCACGCTGGCGGCTTCCTGGGGCGGTTCCTACGTCAATGACTTCATTGACCGCGGTCGCGTGAAGAAAGTTTACGTCATGGGTAAAGCGGACGCCCGCATGCTGCCGGACGACATTGGTAAATGGTACGTGCGCAACAGCAGCGGAACCATGGTGCCCTTCTCTGCCTTCTCGTCAGCGAAATGGCAATATGGCTCACCGCGCCTTGAGCGTTACAACGGTCTGCCTGCGATGGAAATCCTGGGACAGGCTGCGCCAGGCAAAAGTTCGGGTGCGGCAATGGACCTGATGGAAGAGCTGGCGGCGAAACTGCCTGCCGGTATCGGCTATGACTGGACCGGTATGTCCTATCAGGAACGCTTGTCAGGTAACCAGGCCCCTGCGCTCTATGCCATCTCGCTGATTGTGGTCTTCCTGTGTCTCGCCGCACTGTACGAGAGCTGGTCGATTCCATTCTCGGTTATGCTGGTTGTCCCGCTCGGGGTCATTGGTGCACTGATCTTTACCACCCTGCGTGGCCTGAGTAATGACGTCTACTTCGTAGTGGGGTTACTGACAACCATCGGCCTCTCCACCAAGAACGCCATCCTTATCGTCGAATTTGCTAAAGATTTGATGGATAAAGAGGGTAAAGGGCTGATTGAAGCTGCGCTGGAAGCGTGCCGTATGCGTCTGCGTCCTATCCTGATGACGTCACTGGCGTTTATTCTCGGGGTACTGCCGCTGGCGATCAGTACTGGTGCCGGTTCCGGTTCGCAAAACGCCGTAGGTACCGGTGTTATCGGTGGTATGGTCACCGCGACCATACTGGCGATCTTCTTCGTTCCTGTGTTCTTTGTGGTGGTACGCCGCCGCTTTGGCAAGAAAAAAGAAGAATCAGCGAACAGTCATCCGGTTGAGCATAACCAGACTCACTAAGCTGTAAATCATCTGAGGCCGCGCAAGCGGCCTTTTTTTATGCCTGCGATTCAGCCCTTCTCATTTCCTGTTCCCTTGCTTTTCCTGTCTCACGGACAGTTGCAATCCTGGCCTGTGCATCGCATAATATTGTTATAGTATAACATTACATAGGTGTGCATTATGAAAGCGAATATTCATCCTCACTATCGCCACGTGGTCTTCCATGACACATCGGCTGATGTCTGGTTCAAAATCGGATCAACCATCAAAACCGATCGCACCGTGGAGTTCGAAGGCGAAACGCTGCCCTACGTCACCCTGGATGTGTCGTCTGCCTCACATGTGTTCTACACCGGTAAACAGAAAGATTTTGCCAAAGAGGGCAGCACCGCACGCTTTAACCAGCGTTTCGGGCGCTTTCTTGGAAAGAAATAGAGGAGAGGATCATGCAGGTATTAAGCTCGCTGCGTTCAGCAAAAAATCGCCATCGGGATTGTAAAGTGGTCCGCCGCAAAGGCCGTATTTACGTGATCTGTAAATCGAACCCGCGGTTTAAAGCAGTACAGGGAAGAAAGAAAAAACGCTAGTTTGTGTCGTGATGACTGGCCGGGCTTGCCCGGCCTTTTTTATGCTTAATGCATGCTCTTCAGCATCGCATTCACGTTGTGTTTAAAAGCCGCCTGATAGGTGGCTGCCGGGCCAGAGGCCGTGGATAACGCTTCCGGATAGAGCTCACCACCCGGCTCAGCCCCGGTGGCGCTGGCAATCTGTTTTACCAGACGCGGGTCGGTCTGGTTCTCAATGAAATAGCGATTGATGTGCTGCTGCTTCAGTTGGGTGATTAAATTACCCACGTTGCTGGCACTCGCTTCCGCCTCAGTAGAGAACCCTACCGGCGCCAGGAAAGTCACGCCATATCGCTGTCCAAAGTAACCAAACGCATCGTGACTGGTCAGCACTTTACGCTTATCGGCTGGCACAGCGTCAAAGGCGGTTTTTGCCCAGCGATCCAGCGCCTGCAGTTGCTGAATATAATTCTGTCCACGCTGACGGATGGCCGGAGCATCTTCAGGATCGGCTTTGACCAGCGCATTCATCACGTTGGTCGCGTAGATAACGCCGTTCTGCATGCTGTTCCAGGCGTGAGGATCGGTAACGGTTTTACCCTCCTCCTCCATGCTGCGGGTGGTGACACCGGTTGAAGCGACAACGGGCTGACCGCGATACCCTGAGGCGCTGACCAGCCGATCCATCCACCCTTCCAGTCCCAGTCCGCTGACAAACACCAGATCGGCCTTCGCCAGCGCCTGACTGTCCTGCGGTGTCGGTTCAAAAGTATGTGGATCGCCATTCGGCCCCACCAGGCTTTTAACCTTTACATGATCGCCGCCGACCTGCTTAACGATGTCTGCCAGCACGGTAAAGCTGGCCACGACATCCACCGTTTTGGCCATCGCCAGAGGCGTGGCAAACAGCGCAGCGAGTGCCACGCTAACCGGTAATTTTTTCATAGATACCCCTTAAGATTAATGGCGGCGTAAAATTCCGCCGCACGGCCCTGTAAGAATGGAGAAAAAAAACAGCATGGCGGCACTCAGCACTACAGCGGGACCCGCCGGCAATGAGAAGTGCCAGGAGAGCATCAGCCCGGCCAGCGCCGAAATCATTGCCATGAAAATGGCGATAACCAGCATCGCGGCGAGATGGCGACTCCAGAAGCGGGCGCTGGCGGCGGGCAACATCATTAAACCCACCGACATCAGGGTGCCCAGCACCTGAAAACCCGCCACCAGATTCAGCACCACCAGCATTAAAAACAGACCATGCACCAGCGGCGCGCTCCATTTTCCCTGCGCACGCAGGAAGTCGCCGTCAAACGCATCGATGACCAGCGGACGATAGATCACCGCCAGCAGAATCAGCGTAAAGGCAGCGATGCCGCCCACCAGCAACAGCGCTGCGTTGTCTACCGCCAGCAGCGAGCCAAACAGAACGTGCAGCAGATCCACACTTGAGCCGCGTAATGAAACCAGCGTGACGCCCAGCGCCAGTGAACCCAGATAGAACCCGGCAAAACTGGCATCCTCTTTCAGCGGCGTGTAGCGACTGACCGCGCCAGAGAGCAGCGCCACGGCTAAACCAGCGATCAGGCCGCCAACACCCATCGCGACCAGTGACAATCCGGAGATCAGATAGCCAATGGCGGCACCGGGCAGCACCGCGTGTGATAAGGCATCGCCAATCAGGCTCATACGTCGCAGGGAGAGGAATACCCCGAGCGGCGTGGCGCTGACGGCCAGCGCCAGACAGGCCACCAGCGCGCGTCGCATAAAACCAAACTCAATAAAGGGTTGAATCAGGGTCACGGCGCACGACTCCCCAGAGAGGAAGCAGGCAGGCAGGTGCAGTTAACCTCACGTTCATCCATCGACATCACGTTACTGAAGTAGCGCGCCACCAGCGGACGATCGTGCAGCACCACCAGCAGGGTTGTTCCGGCCTGCTGTTGCTGCTCAAGGATCGACATCAGTAGCGTCACCGTCTGGCTGTCAATGCCGTTAAATGGCTCATCCAGAAGCCAGAGCTGGCTGCGCTGCAGCATCAGCCGCGCAAACAATACCCGCTGCAGTTGTCCACCGGATAACGTCGCGGGCTGCGCATCCGCATAATCACTCATCTGAACCGCTTCCAGCGCCTGCCAGATCTCCCGACGCAGTATCCGGTTAATGCCGCCAAACCAGCCGCAGCGTGGCCAGCAGCCAATAGAGACCAGTTCAAATACCGTCAGGGGAAAGCGGGTCTCAAGTTCGGTGCGCTGCGGCAACCAGCCGATATCCCGGCGTGCAACCTGCAGCTCGCAGCGCCCGGCTATCGGTGGCAGTAAGCCAGCAATGGTTTTTAACAGGGTTGATTTGCCGCTACCGTTCGCGCCGACCAGCGCAGTCATCGAGCCTGCTGCGAGCTGGCCGGTAATAGCCGGGGTCACAACCTGTCCCTGGTAGCCCGCGCGAAGCGCGTTAAACAGGATCATGCGCTGATCCCCCATTTTATTGCCACAGCAAGCAGCGTGATAAATAGCAGTGCTACTCCCAGCCGCCCGCCCAGTGACATAAGTAGTCCACTCTGACGCATTACTTCACCATAATGTTATAACATAACAGTAAAGATACCTGATGTTGCTCTCTGTTGAATGTGGGATTGTGTATCAAAAGATAAATACCAGCTGCACACACTGGCAGACCCGCGCTGGCGATAAGGCCTGCGGCTGCGTCTGGCAAATCTCAGAAACTGAGAGTTTTGTGCTCAACTGACTTGCAAACCAGTTGCAGAAAACCAATGATAGGTTTATTAACGGTTATAAGTGGAACAGATATGCTGTCACGCATTGAATGTGATATTGCCGCGGGTGAATCGGACTGCGCAAAAATAGCAGAGATTGTTCAGCGGAATATTCTCAAAATAACCGATTTGCTGGTAGGGGATTTACGCTGGTACTCACAAAATGCCCGGTTAGTTCCAGGCAGTTTAAAAATCATTTCGGTTGAATACCAGGATCTGAATAGTTTTAAATTACTTTACGATTTTGACTGGAATTTATTTAGTCCCTGCCTGGATCTAAATGAAACCGTGACGCAGTCAGAACAGGTAAACTTTCACATTAAGCCCGGTGCACTTGAGTTTGATGTGATCGACAATGAGCAACCCTCCCCTGGCGATGAATTGTAATATTTAGTAATGGAGGTGAGCAGAACTAATGGTTTTACACTATCTTTAAGGTATCCCGTTTAATAACTGCCCGAATAATCGCTTCCTGGCCGCGTGATCTTCTCTCGCCGCCCTGCGGCAACTGTGCTAGCTATGGAGGGGAAAAAGATGGACGAATACTCACCGAAACGGCATGATATTGCCCAGCTTAAATACCTTTGTGAGAGTCTGTTTGACGACAGCATGGCAACATTAACCGACAGTCATCATGGCTGGGTTAATGATCCCACTTCTGAAAGCAATCTACAGCTTAACGATTTGATTGAGCATATCGCCTCTTTCACCATGAATTACAAAATTAAGCACGTTGAAGATGAAGCGCTGATTTCGCAAATCGATGAATATCTTGATGATACTTTTATGCTATTCAGCAATTATGGTGTCAATAGTCCGGATCTTCAGCGGTGGCAACGTTCAGCAAAACGCTTATTTAATCTGTTCACTGAAGAGTGCGCTTTTCTCCAGCAACCGAGCCATTCATTATAGTAAAGACATGAGAACGGTTTATTTATGAACAAAACCCTGACTAAAACCGATTATTTGATGCGACTGCGGCGCTGCCGCTCTCTTGATACCCTGGAAAGGGTGATTGAAAAAAATAAGTATGAATTACCGGAAGATGAATTAGCGGTATTTTACTCAGCAGCTGACCATCGCCTGGCGGAACTGACGATGAACAAGCTCTACGATAAAGTCCCGGGTTCAGTATGGAAATTTGTCCGTTAATCTGATCGCTTACGGCTCAGTTTTACCCCAATAAAGTACCGGATAATCCTGCCTGCCGGCAAAGGATCGGCCCAGGCGGGTTTTGCCTGTCTGCAGCTTAGGGGGAGAATATCGAAGGGAGAAAGTGGTGGGGGCCCTGCCAGCTACATCCCGGCACACGCGTCACCTGCTACGGCTGCTTCCTTCCGGATCTGACCGAGTTCACAAGCTAGCATTGCGGGAGAACCAACAGGGCCCCCATTGACAAGCCCTCTTTACGAGAGCGGGGGCATTATCTGGGAAGGAGGTGGCAATTGCAAGCGTAGTCGGGACAACCGTTGTTTTCTTGAACAACCACCGCTTTTACGCTTTCTCCGCCTTTTCCCCGTGCTAAAGTTAAAACCCTTTTTCCTGATGAAATAAGTACATGAATCAGCCAGACACTTTCCAGCAACGCATCTGGCAAATTGTTGCCGCTATTCCGGCTGGCCGCGTCACCACCTATGGCGATGTGGCGCTACTGGCCGGTTCTCCGCGCGCGGCGCGTCAGGTCGGTGGCGTGCTGAGCCGCTTACCCGAGGGCACTACCCTTCCCTGGCATCGCGTCGTAAACCGACACGGCACAATTTCTCTTCAGGGTGACCGTCTGTTGCGGCAGCGGGATGCACTGGAGGCGGAAGGCATAGAGGTGAGTGACGACGGACAGCTCGATCTCGAGGCTTATCGCTGGCGAGTTTAGACAGGGTAAAAAGGGCGACAATGTCGCCCCGAAATGAGTTTACAGACGAGTTGGAGCAGGAACCGCAGCAGACGGCGTCACCTGAGTCGGTGAGGTCGAAGGAACGGTGGTCGCTGCGCCCGGCTGGGTTGGCATCGCCATAGACGGTACCGGTACCAGCAGCAGCTCTGCTTTGGTGCCACCCTGGTTAATCACTGGCTTCACGCCTTCAGTGATAAAGGCCAGCTTACCGTCGATTGAGATGGCTGCGCTTAACAGAATGCGTGCATCAGGCTTGATGTCGGCTGGGTTAAACGGCAGCACGAACTGGAACGGTGCCTGTTTGCCTTCGGTACGCACCACGCGCTGCGACAGCACTTTTGAGGGTGCATCGGCGACGGACGCATCAGAGAGCGTCACGGTTAATACCGCATCCGGCGGCAGCGCAATGCGCTGGCGGATAAAGACTGAACCACTTACGTTGGGCTGCGCAATCGCCGCCGTCTGTCCTGCAACCGCAGAACCCAGAGTTGGCGTTGGCACGGGTTTACTCTTGTCGGCGCATCCTACAACAGCAACCGCCATAACTACTCCACTGAACACATGCCTGAGTTTCATTGATGTCGTCTCCATTTGATCAAAATGATTGTCGGCAGCGAATCCTGCTTACAGCGCTTCACTCGCCGTATGTCCTTAATGTTGGCACAAAAATGAAATTTTGCCTGGCACCGACAATGTAGAAAGTCTGATTGACGTCAACTGGTCCGATCTTTCACACTGAGCAGGTCACTATATTGAGGAACGCGCCATGAGTCAGGCACTGCAAAATCTGCTGAATTTATTAAATCTGGAAAAACTGGAAGAGGGTTTATATCGCGGCCAGAGCGAAGATATTGGCCTTCGTCAGGTGTTTGGCGGTCAGGTGGTGGGTCAGGCGCTGTATGCCGCAAAGCAAACTGTGGCGGAAGATCGCATTATTCACTCTTTTCACAGCTATTTTTTGCGGCCCGGCGATAGTCAGAAAGCGATTATTTACGATGTTGAAACGCTGCGTGATGGCAAAAGTTTCAGCGCACGTAGGGTCAGTGCCATTCAGAATGGGCAGCCGATTTTTTATATGACCGCCTCGTTCCAGTCACCGGAAAGCGGCTTTGAACATCAGAATCCGATGCCACAGGTGGAGGGGCCAGAGAATCTGTTAACTGAACAGGCGATGGCGCAGAAAATGGCGCATCTGCTGCCAGAAAAGCTACGTGAAAAATTCATTGCTGAGCGTCCGCTGGAGATCCGCCCGGTACAGATTCACAATCCTCTCCGGGGCCATGTGGATAAGCCGGAGCGCCAGGTCTGGATCCGTGCCACCGGCCCACTGCCCGACGATTTGCGTATCCATCAGTATCTGCTCGGCTATGCTTCCGATCTCAATTTCCTGCCGGTCGCGCTCCAGCCGCACGGCAAAGGCTTTTTAGAGCCGGACATGCAGGTCGCCACTATCGACCACTCAATGTGGTTCCACCGCCCGTTCGACTTCAGTGAATGGCTGCTCTATAGCGTAGTCAGTACTTCGGCGTCAGGCGCACGGGGTTTTGTCCGGGGCGAGTTCTACAATCAGCAGGGTGTGCTGGTGGCCTCAACGGTTCAGGAAGGGGTGATGCGTCAGCGCAGCGAATAAAAAAAGGGGCGATTCCTCGCCCCCGGTTGATCTTTTCACTGCCCATCCGTTACTGGTTATAAGCATTCTCGCCGTGGCTGTTTACATCCAGACCTTCACGCTCATGCTCTTCCGGAACGCGCAGACCGACAATCAAATCAGCCAGCTTGAAGCCGATGAAGGCGACAACGCCCGACCAGACGATAGTCAGGCCCACGCTGAAGAGCTGTACCCAAACCTGATGGCCCATGGTGACACCCTCTGCGTAGCCTACGCCGCCCAGTGAAGAGGAGGCAAACACGCCAGTCAGGATACAGCCGACAATGCCGCACACGCCATGCACGCCGAACACATCGCAGGGATCATCCACGCGCAGCCATTTTTTCAGGGTGGTCACGCCCCACAGTCCCGCCAGTCCGCCGACCAGGCCGATGATTAATGCACCGCCGACGCCGACGTAACCACAGGCAGGCGTAATCGCTACTAATCCGGCAATAAAGCCTGAACAGGCACCCAGCAGCGAAGGCTTACCACGTACCGCCCACTCGCCAAAGGTCCATGACAACACGGCGCCCGCTGTTGCGACAACGGTGTTGAGGAAGGCCAGCGCCGCGATTTCGTTTGCTGCAGAAGCAGAACCGGCGTTGAAACCGAACCAGCCGACATACAGAATGGCGGTGCCGGTGAATACCATTGGCAGGTTGTGTGGTTTGAAGGCCTCTTTACCAAAGCCGGCACGTTTGCCCACCAGATAAGCGCCCACCAGACCGGCGACAGCGGCGTTAATATGCACCACGGTGCCGCCAGCAAAGTCCAGCGCGCCATCCTGTGCCAGGAAACCGCCAGCCCACACCATGTGCGCGATAGGCAGGTAAGCCAGGGTCAGCCAGACGCCGACAAAAATCAGTACGGCAGAGAAACGGATGCGTTCTGCGATAGCACCGACAATCAGGCCCACCGTGATACAGGCAAACGAGGCCTGGAACGCGACATGAATATATTGATAGAAGCTGCCCATGACGGCGGTCAGCTGAATGTTTTTCAGCATCACCCAGTTAAAGCTGCCAAAGAAGGCGTTGCCTTCACTGAACGCCAGTGAATAGCCGTAAACCATCCATAATACGCAGACCAGTGAGAAGGTGACGGCAACCTGGGTCAGCATCGACAGCACGTTTTTACCGCGAATCAAACCACCATAAAACAGCGCGATACCTGGAATTGACATAAACAGCACCAGCGCGGTGCAAATCATCATAAATGCGTTATCAGCCTTGTCCGCAACGGCAGGCGCAGCCATTGCGAGTGAGGGTAACAGTGCCAGGCTGGTGAGGCCCAACTTAGCGAAAATTTTATTCATTTTTATTCCATCCCATCACAGTACTGAGTCTTTATTACAGAGCGGCTTCGTCGGTCTCGCCGGTACGAATACGGATGACGCGCTGCAGTTCAGCTACGAAAATTTTACCGTCGCCAATTTTGCCGGTGTAAGCCGCTTTACTGATGACATCCACCACTTCGTCTAACTGATCGTCGGCAATAGCGATATCAATTTTGACCTTAGGCAGGAAGTTCACGCTGTACTCTGCGCCACGATAAAGCTCTGCATGGCCCTTCTGACGGCCAAAACCTTTCACTTCGGAGACGGTCAGTCCCTGAATGCCGATAGAGGATAAAGCTTCACGTACATCCTCCAGCTTGAATGGCTTAATTACGACGGTAACCAGCTTCATTGGATCCCCTCCAGCGAGTAAATAGGTAACGTTTACGGACACGCAGGGATATAAGCAAAGCCTGTGCCAGAGTGTGAAAATGACGGTAATACGTTGTTCAGGCGAGACGCGACAAGGGATGCTTTAAAGAGGATGGGAAACAGAGAGGCCGTACAGGGGAAATTGCAGCGGAGGGCTGCACTCCTTTGGTGCTTCAGGCGTCAAAGGAGTGCATTTATACAGATTAATCTGATAAAGGTGCGCAAAAAAGGTGCAACTCAGCCTTCAGTTGTTACAGCGACGCCCGATACCAGATCTTCACCTGCCTGCTGCAGCTGATACATCTGCCAGTAACGTCCCTGCATCGCCAGCAGTTGCTGATGCGTACCCTGCTCAACCACACGACCACGATGCAGCACCAGAATCTTGTCTGCTTCAATAATCGTTGAGAGGCGGTGAGCAATCACCACCAGCGTGCTGTGCTGGCGCAGCGTCTCAAGCGTCTGCTGAATGGCCTGCTCGGTGCCGGAATCAATATTGGCCGTCGCTTCGTCGAGGATCAGTATCTGCGGCAAATCAACCAGCACCCGGGCCAGTGCCAGCAGCTGTTTCTGCCCGACCGACAGATTATTGCCCTGCTCGCCCAGCCGGGTATGTATTCCCTCCGGCAACGCATGCGCCAGCGGAGCCAGCTGCACCTGTTCCAGCACCGTCCAGACGGCCTCTTCGCTGATGTCGCGTCCCAGCCGCACATTCGCCAGCAGCGTATCGGCCAGCACCACCGGATCCTGCTGCACCATCGCGATACCGCGCCGCAGCACGGCATGGCTCAGGTTGCTGATGGGTCGATCATCAATGCGGATCTCGCCACGCGTTACCGGGTAGTAACCCATTAACAGGTTCGCCAGCGTGCTTTTACCGCTGCCGGTATGTCCCACCAGCGCCACAAACTCGCGTGGGGCAACCTCAAGATTGATATCACTGAGCACATCGCGGTTTTCACGGTAGGCAAAGCTCAGATTGTTCAGGGTGATACGACCTGAAGCCAGCGGTTGCTGATCGGCACCATACTGCTGCTGTGCAGCATCCATCAGTTCGAAAATACGCTCACCTGAAACTACCGCCTGCTGCAGCATTGATTGCTGAGTGGTCAGCTCAATCAGCGGCTCATTCAGACGCCCCAGATAGGTAATAAAGGCATAGAGTACCCCCACTTCAAACACGCCAGGCATCGAGAAACTAAACAGGATCAGCAGCCCACACAACACCATCGCTGAAAACAGGCTCAACAGCGGACGCAGCAGAAAACCATCCAGACGCAGCGTTTCCATTCGCGCCAGATAGTGAGAACGGCTCGCTTCGCCCATTCGCTCACCAAATCGCGCCTGCTGACGAAACTGCTGGATCACGCTCATACCGCTGATCACTTCGTTAAAGCCATTATTGATGTCTGCCAGATAGCTGCGAACCCGACGGGCAATGGGCGTGCTGTAACGCTGATAGATGAACATCACCACCAGTACCAGCGGAAAGATCATCATCGCCACCAGCGCCATACGCCAGTCAAGGCTGAACATCGCCACCATCATGGCGCCGACCAGTGCGGCACTGCGCAGCACGGTTGAAACCACCGTGACGTAGAGATCGCGGATGACTTCGGTGTCGTTAGTCACGCGTGAAATAATCTGCCCGACCGGCTGGGTATCAAAGGCACTCAGCGGCTGACAGAGTGCGGCATTCATCACGTCACTGCGTAACCGCTGTACCACGCCGATAGCGGCTCGGTTAAACAACAGCGCCTGCCAGTAGTGCAGCCCGGCGGCCAGCAGCTGAAGCAGGATAAAACTGACCACCAGTCCTGCGACCACTCCCCAGGGCATCTGATGTTTCGCCACCAGGTTGTCGATAAAATAGCTGACCAGAACCGGTCCGGTCACTTCCGCCGCGGCAGCGATCCACAGCATCCCTACCGCCAGCGACAGGGATTTGCGCCACGGCTTACCGTAGCTCAGCAGACGCTTCAGGGTAGGCCACAAGCGTGCAGACTTAGCCATGCGGCACTCCTTTCTCATTTTCATCATCATCCAGCGCCGCTTCCAGTTGCTGGTAACGGTACATGTCCCGATACCAGCCAGCACTGCCGGTCAGGGCGTCGTGGTCGCCCCGCTGCGCCACTCTGCCCTGCTGCAGGACCAGGATTTCACTGGCTTCCGTCAGTGCCGATAAGCGGTGCGCGCTGATAATCAGCGTGCGTCCCTGCCCCCAGATGCGCAGGTTATGCAGGATTTCGTGTTCGGTACGGCCATCCACCGCGGAAAGCGCGTCGTCCAGAATCAGGATTTCCGCATTCAGCAGCAGCGCCCGGGCAATCGAAAGACGCTGCTTCTGCCCACCCGACAGCATCACACCGCGCTCCCCGACTTCCGTTTCATAGCCCTGCGGCAGACGCAGGATATCGTCATGAACGCAGGCCAGCGTGGCGGCATGCTCAATCTCCTGCTGGGTTGCGCCCGGTTTTCCCAGCGCAATATTGTTCGCCACGCTGTCTGAGAACAGGAACGGTGTCTGGCTGACCACGGCCAGACGGCTGCGCCAGCTGTCCAGCCGCAATTGCGGCAGCGGGATCTGATGATAACGGATGTCGCCCTGCTGAATATCAAAGTGGCGCTGAATCAGGCTAAGCAGCGTACTTTTGCCACTGCCGGTTGGTCCGCACAGCCCCAGCATCTCGCCGGGTTTCAGCTGGAAGCTGACATCGCTTAAGACCGGACCCACGCTGGCCGGATAGTTAAAGGCACGAATCGCGACCTGCAGCGTGCCCGGTTCAGATGGCAGTGACTTATCGCCATCTTCCACCGCTGGTGCTTCCGCCAGCAGCGCGCCGATACGGCTCCAGGCGGCGCTGCCGCGTTCAACAATATTAAACATCCACGCCAGCGCCAGCATCGGCCAGATCATCAGGCCGAGATACATCACAAAGCTGGTGAGCTGCCCCAGCGTCATCTCTCCATGCCAGACCAGCCAGCTGCCGCCACCAATCGCCAGCAGGTTTGAGAAGCCGATAGCGATATAGATAGTGGGGTCGAAACGGGCATCGACCCGCGCCACGCGCAGGTTTTTTTCACCGGTATCGCGGGCGATATCGGAAAATTGCTGCGACTGATGCTGTTCAAGGCCAAAGGATTTAATCATCCGGATGCTGGTCAGGCTCTCCTGCGTCTGATCGTTGAGACTGGAGAAGGCGGCCTGTGCCAGCTTAAAGCGATGGTGCAGTTGATTACCGTAGCGATGGATCACGATGGCCATAATGGGCATCGGCACCAGCGCAAGCAGCGTCAGCTGCCAGCTGATCTGCGTGCTCATTACCAGCAGCACCACGCAGCCCATGACCAGCGAGTCGACCAGCGTCAGAACCCCTTCCCCGGCCGCAAACACCACCCGATCCACGTCGTTGGTGGCGCGCGCAATCAGGTCGCCGGTGCGGTGACGCAGATAAAATGCCGGTTGCTGACGACTCAGCTGGCGATAGAAATCTTCGCGCAGCTCAACCGCCAGCTGGTAGGAGGCACCAAACAGCAGCACGCGCCAGACATAGCGCAGCAGATAGACCACCACCGCCGTTGCCAGCATGATCCCAATCCACATCATGATGCGGCTGGTGCTCATGTTGTCACGCGTCACGCCATCGACAATCACCCCGACCACATGCGGTGGCAGCAGCTGCAGAATAGCAATAACAATCAGCAGGAGGACCGCGCCCAGATAGCGCCGCCACTCCCGCAGAAAATACCAACTTAATTGACTGAATAATCGCACAACGCTGCTCTCAATCTCAGGCCCTCAGGGGGCAACAGGTAAAGCCGTGGTGTATTTAATCTCTTCCATGGCGAAGCTGGATGTCACATCAATCAGGCCAGGCACCCCATTCACTAATCGCTTGTAGAAAGCATCATAGCTTTTCATGTCGGCCACCTGAATGCGCAGCAGGTAATCATACTCGCCTGCCATACGGTAAAAGGCCATTACCTCCGGCATGCTGCTCACCACCGAGACAAATGCCTGATACCAGTCGCGGCTGTGCTGCTGCGTTTTAACAAACATAAACGCCGTCAGTGACAGTCCGATTTTATCTCCATCCAGCAACGCCACCCGTGCGCGAATAATGCCATCATCTTCAAGCTTTTTCAGGCGCTTCCAGCAGGGTGTGGTGGTGAGGTTGACGGCATCCGCCAGCGCCTGCAGCGACAGCGTGCAGTCATGCTGCAGCAGTGAGAGCAATTTAAGGTCAGTTTTATCTAACATTCGCGGCTCCGGGAGAATCATTTTCTCCATTACCGCCATTTTAGCGGTAATTGTGCAATCTCTTTTTCCTGCACGTGCCATAAAATAGCCGCATCACTTTTTTACCGGACGCCTGAGATGCACACCTGCTGGATTCGCCACGCTATCAACGAAATTAACGCTGATTTTCAACGATCGGCTGAGACCCATTTGATCCGTTTCGATCTGGCGGACTTTCCCGGTATCTGGTTCTATCTGAAAGATGAAAGTACCCATCCCAGTGGCAGTCTTAAACACCGGCTGGCACGATCCCTGTTCCTCTACGGCCTCTCCAACGGCTGGATTAAACAGGATACGCCGATTATCGAAGCCTCGTCAGGCAGCACTGCCGTTTCTGAGGCGTACTTCGCAAGGCTGCTGGGTCTGCCCTTTATTGCGGTGATGCCGGCGAGCACGGCGAAGCGTAAAATTGAGCAGATCACCTTTTATGGCGGACAGTGCCATTTTGTTGAAGATCCCTGCCAGCTCTATGCTGAATCTGAACGGCTGGCGCGGGAGCTCAATGGCCATTTTATGGATCAGTTTACCTATGCTGAACGTGCCACCGACTGGCGCGGCAATAACAATATTGCAGAGAGCATTTTCCGTCAGATGGAGCATGAACCTTATCCGATTCCCCATACGATAATCATGAGTGCGGGCACCGGCGGCACCTCAGCCACGCTGGGCCGCTATATCCGTTATCAGGGACTGGAAACCAAACTGCTGGTGGTTGATCCGCAGCATTCGGTGTTTTTTGATTACTGGCAGCAGCGTGATGCTACCCTGACCAGCGCGCGCGGCAGCATGATCGAAGGAATTGGCCGTC
Organism: Pantoea sp. BJFS-204; assembly: GCF_049310725.1. Lineage (NCBI taxonomy): Bacteria > Pseudomonadati > Pseudomonadota > Gammaproteobacteria > Enterobacterales > Erwiniaceae > Pantoea > Pantoea sp. BJFS-204. The sequence continues at coordinate 620,354 of NZ_JBMOWE010000002.1, forward strand.
CGCGAGTGGAGCCGTCGTTTATGCCTGACGTGATCGACGAAATGATCAAAGTGCCGGATGGTGCAACGCTGGCCGCCATGCTGAAACTGGAAAAGATTCTGGGACGCAAGCCTGGCGCCTCTACCGGCACTAATTTCTGGGGCATGATGCAGGTGGCAAAACGCCTACGGGCAGCGAATCAGCAGGGAGCGCTGGTGACACTGCTGTGCGACAGCGGCGAACGTTATCCCGATAGCTACTATCAGCCTGAGTGGGTGGCAAAACATATTGGCGATATCACGCCATGGCAGCGCGAGCTGGAATAAAAAACCGGACATCCTGTCCGGTTCACGGCAATCCTCAGCATTCGGGGGAATACGCGAGGTCGGGTGTTGCCAGCCAGTGATTTAAATAGTGAGACACCGCCTGTGTCTCGCAATGCCCTAATACCGGCAGATGCGGTAGCGCGGCTTTCAGCTGCGCCATCGCATTGCCCATGATAAAACCCTGTCCGGCCTGCGCCAGCATCTCGCGATCGTTCATCGCATCACCAAACGCCATACACTCCGCCATGGTCAGCGACAGATGGTCACATAACAGTGCCAGCGCGCTGCCTTTATTGCAGCTGGCGGGTAACACCTCCAGACAATCCACGGCAGAGAAGCAGATGTTAGCCTGCTCGCCCAGTGCGGCATCCAGCTCTGTTTTTAGCTGACAGAGGCGCTGATGCTGATCGATAAAGCAGATTTTTGTCACCTGATGCGCGGGCAACCTTTTAAGATCGCACAGCTGATAGCCAAATCCGCTGATCTGATGGGCCACCAGCAGTTCAGGCTGTGGGTGATCGGTAAACCACCCCTGATCGTTGAAAACATGCATGGTGGCGGGCGTATTCCAGCGGCGGTGGATCACCTCTTCGGCGACCGAAGAGGGCAGATCACGCGCAAAGATCAGATTGCCCTGCCTGTCGTGTACACGGGTACCATTACCGGTAATCAGCCACGCGGGCAGTGTCATTTTTTCCCGTAAGATCTGCATCTCCAGCAGATGGCGGCCCGTCGCCAGCGCCAGATTAACGCCACGCAGATGCAACGCCTGCAGGCTATCCAGCGTCTGCTGACCCAGCTGATGATCCGGCAGCAATAATGTGCCATCCATATCGAACGCGGCTAAACGCACCATGATTTACCTCCTGCTGAAAGATGAACTCCACTATTGCCTGTTAATTGCGGAACTAATAGTGAATACTTTTAAAAAACTGTTCCGGGTTTAACATGCGCCAGCTTAACCGTCTTAATCAGTTCCAGCGTCTGTGGCAGCAGAGTCAGGGCGCCCCACAGCAAACCTGCGTGGCGGAGATGGCCCGCCACTGTATCTGCAGCGAGCGTCATCTGCGCACGTTGCTGTCACAGTGGCAGCATGCAGGCTGGCTCAGCTGGCGCGGCGAGCCTGGCCGTGGCAAACAGGGACAGATAGTGTTTCTGCGCTCACCTGAACAATTACGGCAGCAGTTGCTGCAACAACAGCTCGACGCCGGAGACGCCGCTGAGGCCTTGCAGCTGCTGGATCTACCGCCGGAAAGGCTGATCAATATGCTGCGGCCATTAATGGGTGGACAGTGGCAGAACGATACGCCGGTTCTGCGCATCCCCTACTATCGTCCGATGGAGAGCACAGAGCCGCGCCAGATTACCGGTCGGGCCGAGCAGCACCTGGCTCGCCAGATCTATTCCGGTCTGACTCGCTTTGAGCAGGATGAGCCGGTCGGCGATCTGGCGCATCACTGGCAACATGACGAGGCGTCATCTGGCTGGTTATTCTGGTTACGGCCTCAGCTGATGTGGCACAACGACGAGCCTCTGCAGGCCGCACAACTGGTGGCGCAATTCCGCCAACTGTTGCGGGATACGCGCGTCAGTGTGTTGCTGGCCGATGTGGTCAGCGTGGATGCGCCCCATCCGCTTGCGGTGCGTTTCGTACTGCGACGGCCTGATTTCTGGCTGCCCTATCGGCTCGCCCACTTGTTGTGCCTGCTGCCCCATCCCATCGATCCCGCCACGGGCAGCGGGCCGTGGAAACTCAGGCACTTCAGCGCCGAGCTGGTCAGGATTGAAAGTCACGCGCGCTGGCATCTGCAGCGCCCTCTGCTGCAGGCGGTGGAGTACTGGATTACTCCTCAGCTATTTGATCCCGCTCTCGGCAGCAGCTGTCGTCATCCGGTGCAGATTGCGATAGGGGATGCCACAGAGCTCAGGACGCTGCAACCGGTCAGCAGCAGTATCAGCCTCGGCTTCTGTTATCTGGTCTGCCGGCCGCGAGCCGGATTTACCGCTGATCAGGCGCGCACGCTTTTCCAGCTGATCCAGCAAAGCGGCATTGTCAGCCGGTTGCCTCTGGATGAGGGACTCATCACTCCCAGTAAAGAGCTGTTACCTGGCTGGAGTGTGCCGCTGATTGATGCTGTCACGGTTCCCTTACCGGCAACCCTGACGCTGCATTATCAGTTGCCGGTTGAGCTGCACCAGATGTCACAGGCGCTGGTTGCACTGTTAAAACAGCACGGCTGCACCCTGAAGGTAGTTTTTCATCCGGTAAAAAACTGGCACGGCATCGACCCGCTTGATGAGGCAGATATCGTGATGGGCGACAGACTGATTGGTGATGCGCCGGTCTTTACGCTGGCCAGTTGGTTGCAGACTGACCCGCTATGGCGGCCGCTGTGGCCCACACTGCAGGGCGAAGAGATTCAGGCGCAACTGCTGGCTATCCAGCAAATTGCTGACGACGAAACCCGTGCCCGCTCGCTGCATCAGCTTTATCATCAGCTGATGACGGGCGGCATCCTGCTGCCACTGTTCAATTATCGCTATCAAATCTACGCGCCGCCGGGCGTTGAAGGGATTGAACTGAATACGCTGGGCTGGTTCGATTTCAGCCGCGCATGGATCCCGCCGCCCATTGATCTGCCATGCAGCTGTTCAGCGGCGGACTGAGGCATTACCATAAGCGCAAAATTAATTATCAGGAAAACACCATGAAACGCGCTGTTGTAGTTTTCAGCGGTGGACAAGACTCCACTACCTGCCTGATTCAGGCATTACAGCAATATGATGATGTTCATTGCGTCACTTTCGACTATGGACAACGCCATCGGGAAGAGATCGATGTGGCCCGCGACCTGGCGATTAAACTGGGCGCGCGCGCGCATAAAGTGCTGGATGTCACCATGCTGAACGAACTCGCCGTCAGCAGCCTGACGCGGGATAACATTCCGGTGCCGGCTTATAATCCCGAGGCCAGTGGATTACCCAGTACGTTTGTGCCGGGACGCAATATTCTCTTTCTGACGCTGGCCTCGGTTTACGCTTATCAGGTCGAAGCGGAAGCGGTGATCACTGGCGTCTGTGAGACCGATTTCTCCGGCTATCCCGATTGTCGCGATGAGTTTGTCAAAGCGCTGAACCATGCGGTGTCGCTTGGCATGGCGCGCGATGTTCGTTTTGAGACGCCGCTGATGTGGCTCAATAAAGCGGAAACCTGGGCGCTGGCGGATTACTGGCAGCAGCTTGCGCTGGTACGCGAGCAGACGCTGACCTGCTATAACGGCGTGAAAGGTGACGGATGTGGTGAGTGTGCAGCCTGTCATTTACGAGCCAATGGCCTGCAGGGTTATCTCAACGATCGTGCTGGCGTAATGGCGGCAATGAAAGCAAAAAGCGGTCTTAACTAAGACTGTCTGAGGTGGCGGCAGAGAATCCGGGTTGCCGCCTTTTTATCGACTCATGCCATCAGACGCATCAGTCGCTCGCGCAACTCCCCTTCCAGCGCAACCGCCTTCTGAGTCCGCAAATCAATACAGACAAAAGTGAGTGCGGCATCCGCCACCACGGTCTCCTGCCCTGCCAGCAAAATACGCTGCGCAATAATGCCGCTTTTGCCATTCAACTGCGTGATCTCACTTTCGATAGTCAGTACGTCGCACAGCACGGCCGGGCGACGGTAGTTGATGTTGATGTTTACCACCACAAAAGCCAGTTTCTGTTCCTGCAACCAGTGGAATGCCTCCACCTCTTCCAGCCACTCCCAGCGCGCCTCCTCAAGAAACTCAAGATAGCGCGCATTATTGACGTGCTGATAGACATCCAGATGATAGCCGCGCACTTTTATGGTGGTCTGCATGGTCATGCTCTCCTGCTGCTGTGAATTAACTGGTTGGACCTGTTCACTTTAGCAGAGTCGCCTGTCTATCGTGGGTTAAGCATCACAGATGTGTACTGCTTCACAATTTCAGCCGGGCCGCATTTCGCTCTATCAACGCATTGCCGATGCCCGGCACTTCACTGAGTTGCTGAATTGCGCTAAACGGTCCGTACTGTTCGCGATAGCTCACAATTGCCTGCGCCTTTTTCAGCCCCACCCCATTCATAACGGCAGAGAGCTGTTCGGCTGTTGCTTCATTGATGCTGACCTGCTCCTGCTGTGGCTGCGCGGCGGCTTCCGGCTTCGACGCAGGATGTGAGCTCTGCGTGACGGCTGCGCTGACAGGTTCAGGTGCCGCAGAGACGCTGCTGTGACAGAGTGCGCCGCCCAGCGCGAGTGAAAGATAAAAGGCAACGAGTTTAGGTTTAGCCATGCTGTGTTTCTCCTTGTGTGTAAACAGCAGCGACAGAGTGGCACTACTGCACACAAGGCTCAAAAGCGGGATTTCAGAAATGGAAAAGGCCGCGAATGCGGCCTTTGATTGTTACAGTCGTTGCGCAGTTTCTGCGAGGCTTACTGCATTTGTGCGGCAGCGCCGTACTTAATTTTGGCCTCTTTACGCAGGTTTTGCAGTAACGCTTCAAACGCCAGCTGCGCATTATTCTGCGTGACGCCTTTGACCATTTCGTCAATCTGCGCCTGCGGCATGCTGCCGGTTTTAACTTTATCAACCGCCACCAGTACCACATTGCCCTGCATATCTTCGCTGACACCCCAGGAAGGTTTATTTTCCGCAGGCTGAGGCAGGTTAAAGGCAGTCTGTGCCACCGGATCCTGCGCATTGCGATCAACGGTCTTGCTGGCGCTCAGCGTCAGACCTGCGGCAGTCAGCGCATCCTGCTTACCGGCTTTGAGATCGGCCAGCAGCTTATCAGCCTGAGCTTTCGCCTGCTGCGTCGCTTTATCATGCTTAAGCGTGTCAGTGATCTGCGCCTTAACCTGCTCAAGCGGTTTTACCGCTTCCGGTTTATGCTCACTGATACGCAGCACAAAGGCACGGTCGCCATCGACAGTGATGATATCGGAGTTGTTGCCCGGCGCGCCGTTTTGCCCGACCAGACCGCCATTAAAGATCGCCTGCTTCACCGCATCAAAGTTAAGCTCATCTGGCAGCGTATCCTGACTGAACCAGCCAGTCTCTTTCGCTTTCAGACCAGAAGCCTGCTCTGCACCCGCCAGTGACTCATTGTCATTGCTGGCCGCTTCGCTGACTTTCTGTTGCACTTTGTAGAAGGCATCAACGCCCTTCTCCTGCTTCACTTTCGCTGCAATGGCGCTGCGCACTTCATCCAGTGGCTTAACCTGCTCTGGCTGAATATCGTCAAGACGAACCACCAGGAAGCCCACTGAAGATTTGATCACGCCTGACATCTGGCCTTTCTCAGTCAGACCGGCATTTTTCAGCTCATTCGGCGTCGTAGAGGGTTCCAGCCAGCCCATATCGCCGCCCTTACGCGCAGAGATCGGGTCAATGGATTTGGCTTTTGCCACGTCGGCGAAGCTGGCACCCGCTTTCAGCTGCGCCAGGACCGCATTGGCATCGGCTTCAGTTTTGGTCTGAATGACGCTGTAGCGCGTACGCTGTGGCTGCGAATAGTCCGCTTTATGCTGGTCGTACCAGGCCTGAATATCGGCCTCGCTGGCATCCTGCTGCATGCTGGCTGCATCCATCAGGAGGTAGCTGACACGGAACTGCTCTGGTGCCATAAAGCTGGTTTTATGCTGCTGATAATACTGACTGATTTCGTCGTCAGTAACGGCCTGCTTCGCCGCCAGTGCATTGACGTCCAGCGTCGCCTGACGAATCTCACGCTGCTGTGAAACCAGGTCCACCAGTTTGCTGGCTTCGCCTTTCAGCGTGAAGTCGGTGTTAGCCACGGCATTGATCAGCTGTTGATTAGAGAGCTGCTTACGCAGCGCTTCGGCATACTGGTCGGCGCTGAAGCCCATATTGCTGATCAGACTCAGATATTTGGCATTGTCGAATTTACCGTTGGTCTGAAAAGCCTGCTGATTGAAGATAGCCTGCTTCACCTGATCGTCGCTGATGCTGAGGTGGAGATCTTTGATGTAGCTATCAAGCAGCGCCTGATCTATTAACTGCGACAGCGCCTGCTGGCGAATCTGCTGCATGTAGCCATCGTTGCTGGCCAGCTGAGAGAACTGATCGCCCAGCATCTGCTGCTGACGACTGCGCTCGCTGTTGAACGCCTGCTCCAGCTGTCCCCGGCTAATCTCCTGGCCGTTAACTTTGGCCGCATAGTCGTTATTGCCGCCAATCAGATAGTTGCCAACGCCCGTCAGCACAAAGGAGAGGATAATCAGCCCCAAAATAATCTTGAGCACGACATGGTTCGACGCCGCGCGTAAATTGTCCATCATGGTATGGCAACACTCCGCTGTAGTGTGAATGTAAAGCTCGGTCGCAATTCGCCATTGGCTGGCGACTCACGCAACTGCTGGCTTAGCTGGCAGTCTCAATCCGGTCCAGGTCCATCTTACGGCCCGATTCTCACCGGTTAAAACAAAAAAGGCACATCTGATTGATGTGCCCGTATGTTACATGAGAACGGGTTAATCGTCCTCTAATCCACTGAAGAAAATGCGTCAATGAATCTATTCGTTGTTATTAATTGACAGCGTCTTTCAATGCTTTACCAGCACGGAAGCCTGGTACTTTACCGGCCGGGATGGTGATCTCTTTACCGGTTTGCGGGTTGCGGCCAGTACGTGCAGCGCGGTCACGCACAGAGAATGTGCCGAAACCTACCAGAGCCACTTCATCACCGTCTTTCAGCGCATCTGAAACTGAGCCCATAAATGCATCTAAAACACGTCCCGCTGCAGCTTTAGAAATATCAGCATCGGCAGCAATTTTGTCGATCAATTGTGACTTATTCACTCTCTTCATCCCCTCTTTTATTATTTCACATCGTACCCTGCATCCGGCAGGGTGCGAACGCGCAGCAAGTTATATCAAGCCTGTGGAGCCGAAACAACGGAATTTCTCTGAGAACGTCGCGTCGGCAGCCACCTAAATTAACGGCACAAAAAAAAGCTGGCAAGCGCCAATTGCCTTGCCAGCTCCGCTTTTTAACGGTTTTTGCCGTTAATCACTATTTTGCTGTTACGACCTGCATACCGTATGGCGCATTTTCCAGTGCCAGATTCAGCACCTCTTCAATGCGTTTCACCGGATGAATCTCCAGATCGGCAATCACGTTCTGTGGAATCTCTTCCAGGTCGCGCTTGTTGTCGTCAGGGATCAGCACGGTTTTAATGCCACCACGGTGCGCTGCCAGCAGTTTCTCTTTCAGCCCGCCAATCGGCAGCACCTGACCACGCAGGGTGATCTCACCGGTCATCGCCACATCCGCCCGCACCGGGTTACCGGTCAGACAGGAGACCAGCGCAGTACACATGGCGATACCGGCACTTGGACCATCTTTCGGCGTAGCGCCTTCAGGTACGTGAACGTGAATATCACGTTTTTCGTAGAAGTCACCATTGATGCCCAGCTTCTCGGCACGGGCACGCACCACGGTCAGCGCAGCCTGAATCGACTCCTGCATCACTTCACCCAGAGAACCGGTGTAAGTCAGCTTGCCTTTACCTGGTACGCAGGCGGTTTCGATGGTCAGCAGATCGCCACCCACTTCCGTCCATGCCAGACCCGTTACCTGACCCACACGGTTTTCGCTGTCCGCACGACCGTAGTCGAAGCGCTGAACGCCCAGGAAATCCTTGAGGTTTTCGCCATTGATGGTGATGTGCTTTTTCGTCTTGTCCATCAGCAGCGATTTAACCGCTTTACGGCACAGTTTCGACAGCTCACGCTCAAGGCTACGCACACCGGCTTCACGGGTGTAGTAACGGATAATGCCCACAATCGCGCTGTCTTCAACCGTAATTTCATTGGCTTTCAGGGCGTTGCGCTCAATCTGCTTGGTCAGCAGATGCTGCTTAGCGATGTTCAGTTTTTCATCTTCGGTGTAACCCGACAGACGAATCACTTCCATACGGTCCAGCAGCGGTGCCGGGATGTTCATTGAGTTCGATGTAGCAACGAACATCACATCAGAGAGGTCATAGTCGACTTCCAGATAGTGGTCGTTGAACGCAATGTTCTGCTCAGGATCAAGCACTTCCAGCAGCGCTGAAGCCGGATCGCCGCGCATGTCAGAGGACATTTTGTCGATTTCATCCAGCAGGAACAGTGGGTTTTTAACCCCGACTTTCGCCATTTTCTGGATTAATTTACCCGGCATAGAGCCGATGTAAGTACGACGGTGACCGCGGATTTCAGCTTCATCACGCACGCCACCCAGCGCCATACGCACATATTTGCGTCCGGTCGCTTTGGCGATCGACTGACCGAGAGAGGTTTTACCTACCCCTGGCGGTCCGACCAGGCACAAAATCGGCCCTTTGATTTTGCTGACGCGACTCTGAACCGCAAGATACTCAAGAATACGATCCTTCACGCGCTCCAGCCCGTAATGGTCGGTATCCAGCGTCTCCTGCGCTTTACGCAGATCTTTCTTCACTTTGCTGCGCGCGTTCCACGGAACCTGCACCATCCAGTCGATATAGCCGCGAACCACGGTTGCTTCAGCGGACATCGGGGACATCATCTTCAGCTTCTGCAGCTCAGCTTCCGCTTTCTCGCGCGCTTCTTCCGGCATTTTTGCCGCGTCGATTTTGCGTTTTAACGCTTCGTACTCGTCGGGCGCGTCGTCCATCTCGCCCAGCTCTTTCTGAATCGCCTTCATCTGCTCATTCAGATAGTACTCGCGCTGGCTCTTCTCCATCTGCTTCTTAACACGGTTGCGAATGCGCTTCTCAACCTGCAGCAGATCGATTTCAGATTCCATCATCGCCATCAGATATTCCAGACGTTCGTTGACGTCGGACATCTCCAGCACAGACTGTTTGTCTGCCAGCTTCAGTGGCATATGTGCTGCGACGGTGTCGGCAAGGCGGGCCGCATCGTCAATGTTGTTCAGCGAGGTTAAAACCTCGGGTGGGATCTTTTTGTTGAGTTTGATGTAGCCTTCAAACTGATTGATCGCCGTGCGCACCAGCACTTCCTGCTCGCGCTCTTCGATCTCTGGCGAAACCAGATATTCAGCTTGTGCCACAAAATGGTCACCGTTATCGGCCAGCGTCGTAATGTGGGCGCGCTGTAAACCTTCGACCAGGACTTTGACGGTGCCATCCGGCAGTTTCAGCATTTGTAATACTGATGCAACGGTCCCTACTGAGAAGAGATCGTTAATGCCAGGTTCATCCGTTGAAGCCTCTTTCTGTGCGACCAGCATGATTTTTTTATCATGATCCATTGCGGCTTCAAGGCACCGAATTGATTTTTCCCGGCCAACAAACAACGGAATTACCATGTGCGGATAAACCACCACGTCGCGCAGCGGCAACACGGGGATTTCAATGCGTTCAGAACGCTCAGGATTCATAGAGCTCTCTCTTTGTTTAATGTCCGCCAGGTGATGGGAACCGCATCAGGCAGGTATGCAGTTAAACCCACAGGTATCTGAGTATATGGGGATGATTGTCCGACATTCAACGTCACAGAGGCGAGAAAAGCAAAAGGGGAAACATTTTCCCCTTTTTTATTACTACAGGATGGACGATCTGTTTAATTATTCGCCAGATGCCTGGGCTTCATGCTTACCGTAGATCAACATGGGCTCAGACTGACCTTCAATAACTGATTCATCAATCACTACTTTTTCCACGTCGTCCATGGAAGGCAGGTCATACATCGTTTCCAGTAACGCGCCTTCTACAATTGAACGCAGACCACGTGCACCGGTTTTACGTGACATCGCTTTCTTAGCAATGGCGGTTAACGCCTCGTCACGGAACTCCAGCTCAACGCCTTCCAGGTTAAACAGCGCCTGGTACTGTTTGGTCAGGGCGTTCTTAGGCTCACGCAGAATCTGAATCAGCGCTTCTTCGCTCAGCTCGCTCAGGGTCGCAACAACAGGCAGACGACCGATGAACTCAGGGATCAGACCAAATTTGATCAAATCTTCTGGTTCACACTGCGCAAGCAGTTCGCCTTCGCTGGCTTTCTGCGATTTCCCTTTCACGGTCGCGCCGAAGCCGATACCGGATCCGGTTTCAACACGCTGGGCGATCACTTTGTCCAGGCCGGCAAATGCGCCGCCGCAGATAAACAGAATTTTAGAGGTATCAACCTGCAAAAATTCCTGCTGCGGATGCTTACGTCCACCCTGCGGGGGAACGGCAGCCACGGTGCCTTCAATCAGTTTAAGCAGTGCCTGCTGTACGCCTTCGCCTGACACGTCACGAGTAATCGACGGGTTATCAGACTTACGTGAGATTTTGTCGATTTCATCGATGTAAACGATGCCGCGCTGTGCTTTCTGTACGTCGTAGTCGCATTTCTGCAGCAGTTTCTGGATGATGTTTTCAACATCTTCACCCACGTAACCGGCTTCAGTCAGCGTGGTGGCATCAGCCATGGTGAACGGCACATCCAGCAAGCGTGCCAGCGTTTCTGCCAGCAGCGTTTTACCACTACCGGTCGGGCCAATCAGCAGAATGTTGCTTTTGCCCAGCTCGATACCATTGCTGGTATCGCCGTTGCGCAGACGCTTGTAGTGGTTGTAAACCGCAACCGCCAGCACTTTCTTCGCTCTTTCCTGACCGATGACATAATCATCGAGGTGATGGCGAATTTCATGTGGGGTTGGCAACGCACTACGTTCACGATGCGGGGCAACTTCTTTAATCTCTTCGCGAATGATGTCGTTGCACAGGTCAACACACTCATCGCAGATATACACTGACGGCCCGGCAATCAGCTTTCGCACTTCATGCTGGCTTTTGCCGCAAAAAGAGCAGTACAGCAACTTTCCTGAACCGTCTTTGCGCTTATCTGTCATCAGTTAACCTCTTCTTGTTCTCAGGCCATACCCGCGTACGGCTCAGGCCGTGCAGAGACGGCCGAAATTCATTCAACCCATAATAGTACCGTTGTCCTGTTAACTATAGACCAGGGACAACGGTAAGTCGGGTCTTATTGGCGATGCGTCAGAATTGAATCGACTAATCCATACTCTACCGCTTCATTTGCAGAGAGGAAACGGTCACGCTCGGTGTCACGCTCAATTTCTTCCAGCGTTTTACCGGTGTGCTCAGCCATCAGCTCATTCATACGCTGCTTAACTTTAAGGATTTCGCGCGCGTGGATCTCGATGTCTGACGCCTGACCCTGATAACCGCCCAGCGGCTGGTGGATCATCACACGTGAGTTTGGCAGACAGAAACGTTTGCCTTTGGTCCCCGCCGTCAGCAGGAAAGCGCCCATAGAACAGGCCTGACCCATACAGATAGTGCTGACATCCGGTTTGATAAATTTCATGGTGTCGTAGATCGACATACCGGCCGTGATGACACCGCCTGGCGAGTTAATGTAGAGATAGATATCTTTTTCCGGGTTTTCAGCTTCCAGAAACAGCATCTGCGCCACAATCAGATTAGCCATGTGGTCTTCGACCTGGCCAGTCAGAAAAATGACGCGCTCTTTAAGCAGACGGGAGTAGATGTCGTAAGAACGCTCACCACGCGAAGTTTGTTCAACCACCATTGGCACCAGCGCATTGTGCGGTGCTGTATATTCACGATCGCCACTGTATGACATTACCGTCTCCTGGATAAATTTCATTGGCAACATTCTGTACCGATTCTACGTAAGACGCGCGGGAAACTCCACGCCGCGCCTTTTTCCGACACCTTCAGGACGGTTAATCAGCCAGCCTCACTCTTATTTCTGCATACTCCCTGTATCTGGGGATGCTGCACGCATGTTTCAAGCATAACAATCTTTTCCCTGTTCGCTAACCCGGAAAAAGCGATGCGTGAATAATTCGCCTGTTTATTAAACAAATAGCGGCGAAGAGTGGCTATCCGGACGCAAAACACAAAAAAGCCCGCGACTTTTCAGTCACGGGCTTAGCACAGACGGTTAAATGCGTGATCAGGCCTGAGCGGTCTGATTCATCAGATCCTGGAAGTTGGTCTCTTTCTCGGTCACTTTAGCTTTCGCCAGGACCGCTTCAACCGCTTGCTCTTCCAGCGCAACGTTGCGCATATTGTTCATCAGCTCGTTATTCTTGCTGTAGAACTCGATCACTTCCTGCGGATCTTCATACGCAGAAGCCATCTCTTCGATCATGGTGCTTACGCGCGCTTCGTCAGCTTTCAGCTCGTGGGTACGAATCACTTCGCCCAGCAGCAGACCGACAACAACACGGCGTTTAGCCTGCTCTTCGAACAGTTCGCGTGGCAGTTCCAGCGCCTGCTGTTCGTTGCCACCGAAACGCTGTGCAGCCTGACGACGCAGAACGTCGATTTCGCTGTCAACCAGCGCAGCTGGCACGTCGATTTCGTTCGCTTCAACCAGACCGTCGATTGCCTGAGTTTTGATGCGATTACGGATAGCGCCTTTCAGCTCGCGATCCATGTTCTTACGCACTTCAGTACGCAGACCGGCAACTGAACCATCTTCAACGCCGAAACGTTTGATGAACTCTTCAGTCAGCTCTGGCAGTTCGCGCGTTTCAACTTTCTTCAGCACGATCTCGAACTTCGCATCTTTCCCTTTCAGGTTTTCTGCGTGGTAGTCGTCCGGGAATTTCACGTCGATAGTGAAAGTTTCGCCCGCTTTGTGACCCACAACGCCTTCTTCAAAGCCTGGGATCATGCGGCCCTGGCCCATGGCCAGAACGAAATCAGAGGCTTTGCCGCCTTCGAACTCTTCACCGTCCACAGAACCGTTGAAATCGATAGTGGCACGATCTTCCGGACCTGCTGCAGCGTCGCTTTCGATCCAGTTGGCCTGCTGCTTGCGCAGAGTGTCCAGCATGGTATCAACGTCAGCATCAGTTACTTCAACGACAGGTTTTTCGACTTCGATGTTTTCCAGGCCTTTCAGCTCAACTTCCGGATAGACTTCGAATTCAACCGCGTAGGTGAAATCCTGACCTTCTTTGTATTCGCCTGGCACGTAGTTCGGTGCGCCAGCCGGATTAATTTTTTCTTTGATGATGGCGTCAACAAAGTTGCGCGTCATCAGCTCGCCCAGCACGTCCTGACGGACAGAAGCGCCGTAACGCTGTGCCACGATGTTCATCGGCACTTTGCCTTTACGGAAACCATCGATGCGAACTTTCCTGGCAACGTCAACCAGTTCTTTTTTTACAGCGCTTTCGATGCTGTCAGCAGCGACAGTTATCGTAATGCGACGGCCCAGGCCCTGAGTGGTTTCTACAGAAACTTGCATCTTGTTACCTCAAAAAATCACGTGCTCGGTCAACTTCAGACACCACACATAGTGAAATGCGCCGTATCCAACAACCGGGACGGCTTCCGTGAAGAGAACCTGATCCCTGTTACCAGAAGCGTCCCGAAGACATTCCGGAAAAATAGACGCAGCATTATAGCGGCATCGCTGGAATGAGTCGAGGATGCTAACTCACCACTTTTCAGCAGGTTTGCTGCTTTTTTGAGCCAGGGATCGCGTTTTTCGCTAAATAACAGAAAAAACGGCCCGCAGGCCGTTTCAGAGAAGGGAGATCAGGCGAGTGTTCCGGCACCACGACAGTTAGGCGAAGCCAGTACGGTATCCTGCAATCCTTCCCACTCTTTCAGGGTATAAGTATGCAGGGCTAAGGCATGTACGCTGCCCGCTAACTCAGCGGCCAGTTCGCCATAAATCAGGCGATGACGCGCCAGAAAGCGCTGGCCTGCAAAGCAGTCGCTCACGATGACCACTTTGAAGTGACTTTCCGATCCGGCAGGAACGTTGTGCCGGTAACTTTCGTCGTGCACTTCCAGATGAGCTGGCTGAAACGCCACACGCAGCTTTTCTTCTATTTGTTCGCGGATCATGGCTATTACTCCTCAATGGCGAGCGCAGTGCCCCATCTCATTCAATCTTAGTCGCTTTTAGTGCGCTTACCCGTCAGCCGACGCTAAATATTGCATTTTATGTCAGGCCGCTTCCGGCACGCATAATAACGCAGCTGAAACGAACAGCAAACCGGCCTGTCAGAGAAGGGGCTTAAAACGGTTTCAGACACAATTTCCCCGGCAACAGGGCTTTTTTCACTGCCGGGCAATGCTATGATGACCGCAGTTTTTGCAAACCAACCCCCTGACACCAACGAGAAAAAGTATGTTGAAAAAACTGTTATTCCCACTGTTGGCTGCGTTCATTTTAGCCGGCTGTGCAACCAGCAATAATACCCTGACTATCCAGCCTAAAATTCAGTTACCGCAGCAGGACCCAGGCCTGATGGGCGTGACTGTCAGCATCAACGGTGCCGACCAGCGTAAAGATCAGGCGCTGGCAAAAGTAAACCGTGATGGTCAGTTAGTGACCTTAACGTCATCGCGTGACCTGCGCTTCCTGCTGCAGGAAGTGCTGGAGAAGCAGATGACAGCACGCGGCTATATGATTGGTCCTAATGGCGCGGTCGATCTGCAGATTGTGGTGAACAACCTCTATGCCGACGTCACTCAGGGCAATGTGCGCTACAGCATCACCACCAAAGCGGACATCTCTATTATCGCAACAGCGAAAAACGGCAACAAACAGGTTAAAAACTACCGCCAGACTTACAGCGTAGAAGGCGCGTTCAACGCCAATAACCAGAAGATTACCAACGCGGTGAACGCCACTATGAGCGATGTGATCGCGGATATGGCTCAGGACACCAGCGTCAACGACTTCATCAAGCAGAACGCCCGTTAATTCAGTCTCTCCTCTGCCCTGCCTTGCGCAGGGCTTTTTGTTATCTGCAGGATCCGCATGAACCACTATCTTCGCCTCTTCAGCCAGAAAAACGCCGCCGTATTGCTGCTTCTTGGTTTTGCTTCCGGACTGCCGCTGGCCCTGACATCGGGCACGTTGCAGGCGTGGATGACGGTGGAAAATGTCGACCTGAAAACCATCGGCTTCTTTTCGCTGGTCGGCCAGGCCTATGTCTTTAAGTTTCTCTGGTCACCGATGATGGACCGCTATACGCCGCCGTTTCTGGGCCGGCGTCGCGGCTGGTTACTGGTCAGTCAGCTGGCGCTGGTTGGCGGGATAATCGCGATGGGATTTCTGCAACCGGGACGCGATCTTACCCTGATGGCCGCGTTGGCCGTGCTGATTGCCTTCTGCTCCGCCTCACAGGACATCGTTTTTGACGCATGGAAAACGGACATCCTGCCGCCTGAAGAGCGTGGCAGCGGTGCGGCGATTACCGTGCTGGGGTATCGACTGGCAATGCTGATTTCCGGCGGGCTGGCGTTGTGGCTGGCTGACCGCTACCTCGGCTGGCAGGCAACCTACTGGCTGATGGCGCTGATGATGGTGCCCGGCATTATCGCCACGCTGGTGGCGAGCGAGCCAGATACCCGTATCTCCACACCCCATTCACTGCGTCAGGCGGTGGTCGATCCACTAAAAGATTTCTTTCAGCGCAACAACGCCTGGCTGCTGATTACCCTGATTATTCTTTACAAGCTGGGCGATGCGTTTGCCGCCTCGCTGACCACCACTTTTTTGATTCGCGGCGTGGGCTTCAACGCCGGTGACGTCGGTCTGGTCAACAAGACGCTGGGTCTGCTGGCGACCATTATCGGCGCGCTCTATGGCGGCGTACTGATGCAGCGTCTGAGCCTGTTCCGGGCGCTAATGATTTTCGGTCTGCTGCAGGCTGTCTCGAACTTTGGTTACTGGCTGCTGGCGGTGACCGATAAACAGTTGTGGAGCATGGCCAGCGCGGTCTTTGTTGAAAATCTCTGTGGCGGCATGGGCACCGCGGCCTTTGTGGCGCTGTTAATGACGCTGTGCAATAAGTCGTTCTCCGCTACCCAGTTCGCACTGTTGTCGGCGCTCTCAGCGGTGGGTCGGGTCTATGTTGGCCCGGCGGCGGGGTGGCTGGTGGAACTCTGGGGCTGGCCGACCTTTTATGCTTTCACGGTGATGGCGGGTCTGCCGGGCCTGGTGCTGCTGGCTTTTTGCCGACAAACATTGAATCAGGTCGAGCAAAGTGGCAATTTTCTGACACGTAGCTACTATCCTCATGGCTATCGCTGGACTAATCGTCTGTTTGCAGCCGGATGCGGCGTGCTGGCACTCTGGCTGGTGGCTCTGGCACTGAATGCGTTGGGCGTGACGGCGCTGACACCGCTGCTTACCCGCCTGTTTGAGCTGGGTATGACACTCTCCCTGCTGGCGGTGCTTTCGGGAGTGTTGCTGGACTATCGGGCGCTGAAGAGAACCCCTGCGTTGCCTGCATCAGATGCTTAAGTGAAATCGATAGGTTTACGGGCTGCGGCTTATTTTATGACACGCCGATAAGTCGCCGCCATTTATCATCGCGTGTTATTTTTTAAAAATAACAATATGACCTGAGGAGGCGTAGCGGAAATACTAAAAACCGGTGAGCAATTACTTTAGTTAAATTTCATCGCGCAAATGATGCAGACTTGTTAAATATTTGGGAGTTAAAAGTAAGGGTTATTCCTTTCCCTGATTTTTTTACGGTTACTTCCATTGGTTTTTGTTATATTGATGCCAACTGCTTGTCTGCGTTAATTATTTGTCACCTGGCGCAACATCTGTGACACCCTTAGCAAAAGGTGTCAACACGTATCTGACACATCCTTAAGCTGGTTTACACTGCATAAACCTTCCCGTAAAATGCGCGCACACTTAAACGACAATAGAGCCCTTTGTCATTGAGGTCGTTAAATGAGACTCAGTAAATACAATAAAAGTTTGGGGATTTTGTCATTAATTGCAGGCACTTTATTAATGAGTGGCTGCGATAGTGCATTGTTAAATCCCAAAGGACAGATTGCACTGGAGCAACGTTCGCTGATACTGACTGCCTTTGGCCTGATGTTGATCGTCGTCATCCCCGCAGTCCTGATGGCCGTGGTGTTTGCCTGGAAATATCGGGCGTCCAACACGAATGCGAAGTACAGCCCTAACTGGTCACACTCTAACAAAGTGGAAGCCGTGGTCTGGACCATTCCGATCCTGATCATTCTCTTCCTCAGCGTGCTGACCTGGAAATCAACCCACGCACTGGAGCCCAGCAAACCGCTGCAATCTGATGTGAAACCGGTTGAGATCGATGTGGTTGCACTGGACTGGAAATGGTTGTTCATTTACCCGGAACAGGGTATTGCGACCGTGAACCAGATTGCCTTCCCGGCAAATACTCCGGTGAACTTCAAAATCACGTCTAACTCCGTCATGAACTCTTTCTTCATCCCAACGCTCGGCAGCCAGATTTATGCGATGGCTGGTATGCAGACCAAGCTGCATCTGATTGCAAATGAGCCGGGAATTTTCGACGGTATCTCTGCGAACTTCAGTGGTCGTGGTTTCTCTGGCATGAAGTTTAAAGCCATTGCAACCAAAGACGATGCGGAATTCCAGCAGTGGGTGGCTAAAGTTAAAGCAGCCCCTAACACGCTGAACACCATGGATGATTTCGAGAAAGTGGCTGTGCCAAGCGAAAATCACCCGGTGGAATATTTCTCTTCAGCTGATCCGAAACTGTTCATGCAAGTCATCGACAAGTTCAAGATGAGCCACGGGAAAATGGACATGCCAAAACATGAAGGTATGGACATGAGTCACGCCGCTTCCGCGGGAGCCGAGGAATAATACGATGTTCGGAAAATTAACACTTGATGCAGTGCCGTACCATGAGCCGATTATCATGGTTACGGTTGCCGCTATCCTGATAGGTGGTGCAGCGCTGGTTGCTGCGCTCACCTATTTTGGTAAGTGGAAATATCTGTGGTCTGAATGGCTGACGTCAGTCGACCACAAACGCCTGGGTATCATGTACATCATCATGGCGTTCGTCATGCTGATTCGTGGTTTCGCTGATGCCATTATGATGCGTACCCAGCAGGTTATGGCTTCGGCCGGTGAAGCGGGCATTCTGCCACCGCACCACTACGACCAGATCTTTACCGCGCATGGCGTGATTATGATCTTCTTCGTGGCGATGCCGTTCGTGGTTGGCCTGATGAACATCGCGGTTCCGTTGCAGATTGGTGCACGTGACGTTGCGTTCCCGTTCCTGAACAACCTGAGCTTCTGGTTTACTGCGGTCGGTGTGATCCTGGTTAACCTGTCTCTGGGTGTGGGCGAGTTCGCACAGACCGGCTGGCTGGCTTATCCGCCGCTTTCCGGCGCGGAGTACAGTCCCGGGGTCGGGGTCGATTACTGGATCTGGAGCCTTCAGCTTTCAGGTATTGGTACGACCTTAACCGGTATTAACTTCTTCGTGACCATCCTGAAGATGCGTGCACCGGGCATGAGCCTGTTCAAAATGCCGGTATTTACCTGGACCGCGCTGTGCACCAACGTCCTGATCATCGCTGCGTTCCCGGTTCTGACCGTGACCCTGGCGCTGTTGACCCTTGATCGTTATCTCGGCTTCCATTTCTTCACCAATGAAATGGGCGGGAACATGATGATGTACGTCAACCTGATCTGGGTCTGGGGCCATCCGGAAGTGTATATCCTGGTACTGCCGGTGTTTGGTGTGTTCGCAGAAATTACCGCGACCTTCTCCAAAAAACGTCTGTTTGGTTATACCTCACTGGTGTGGGCGACCATCGCCATTACCGTGCTGTCGTTTATCGTCTGGTTGCACCACTTCTTCACCATGGGTGCAGGTGCCAACGTTAACGCCTTCTTCGGTATCATGACGATGATCATCGCGATTCCGACCGGGGTTAAAATCTTTAACTGGCTGTTCACCATGTATCAGGGCCGCATTCAGATGCACTCTGCCATGCTGTGGACCGTTGGCTTCCTGGTAACCTTCTCTGTAGGGGGTATGACCGGCGTACTGCTGGCCGTTCCGGGTGCTGACTTTATTCTGCACAACAGCCTGTTCCTGATTGCACACTTCCATAACGTTATCATCGGTGGTGTGGTGTTCGGTTGTATGGCGGGCGTGACCTACTGGTTCCCGAAAGCATTTGGCTTCACCCTGAACGAAACCTGGGGCAAGCGCGCATTCTGGTTCTGGATCATTGGCTTCTTCGTTGCCTTTATGCCGCTGTACGCACTGGGCTTCATGGGTATGACACGTCGTCTGAGCCAGGATATCGATCCACAGTTCCACACCTTACTGGTGGTAGCTGCGGGCGGTGCCGGTCTGATTGCGCTGGGTATTCTGTGTCAGCTGACCATGTTCTACGTCTCGGTACGTGACCGCGATCAGAACCGTGATGTGACGGGTGACCCATGGGGCGGTCGTACGCTGGAGTGGGCAACCTCTTCACCACCACCGTTCTATAACTTTGCTGTCATCCCGCATGTGCATGAGCGTGACGCTTTCTGGGAAATGAAAGAGAAAGGCGAAGCGTACAAACAGCCGGAATCTTATGAAGAGATTCATATGCCGAAAAACAGCGGTGCCGCAATTATCATCTGCGCATTTGCAACGGTAATGGGTTTCGCGCTGATCTGGCATATCTGGTGGCTGGCGGGTGTTTCATTCCTCGGCATGATCGTTTCCTGGATCGTGAAGAGCTTCGACGAAGACGTGGATTACTACGTTCCGGTTGCCGAAGTTCAGAAGATTGAGAACCAGCACTTTGACGAAATCAGCAAAGCAGGTCTGAAATAATGTCAACTGAAACTCTGATTAAACATCACCACGACGCCCATGCGGAGCATGGGCATCACGATGCAGGAGCCAATAAAGTCTTTGGCTTCTGGATCTACCTGATGAGTGACTGCATTATCTTCGCAACCCTGTTTGCGACCTATGCTGTCATGGTCAACAACACTGCCGGTGGCCCGGCAGGTAAAGATATCTTTGAGCTGCCGTTTGTTCTGGTAGAAACCGCCCTGCTGCTGTTGAGTTCGATCACTTACGGCATGGCTGTTATCTCCATGAACAAGGAGCAAAAAGGTGCCGTTATCGGCTGGCTGGCGCTGACCTTCCTGTTCGGTCTGGGCTTCATCGGGATGGAAATCTATGAATTCCATCACCTGATTGCTGAAGGCTTTGGTCCGGATCGCAGTGGCTTCCTGTCTGGCTTCTTTACGCTGGTCGGTACCCACGGTCTGCACGTGACCTCAGGTCTGATCTGGATGCTGGTTCTGATGTTCCAGATTTCCAAACGTGGCCTGAACGCGACTAACCGCACCCGTATCATGTGTCTGAGCCTGTTCTGGCACTTCCTGGACGTGGTCTGGATTTGCGTCTTCACCGTTGTTTACCTGATGGGAGCCATGTAATGAGTCATTCTGTTAACGAACATGGCGCTTCACACGGTAGCGTGAAGTCCTACATGATCGGCTTCATCCTCTCTATCATCCTGACGGCGATCCCGTTCTGGATGGTAATGGATGGCAGTGCATCTCACGGTACTATCCTTGGTGTTGTTCTGGTATGTGCAGTGATTCAGGTGCTGGTTCACCTGGTCTACTTCCTGCACTTAGACAGCAAATCTGAGGGTGGCTGGAACATGGTAGCCATTGTCTTCTCGGCCATCATCATCCTGATTGTCGTAGTAGGCTCACTGTGGATCATGTGGAACCTCAACTACAACATGATGCCTCACTAAAGAGTCACGCGTAATGTTTAAGCAATACCTGCAAGTTACAAAACCAGGAATTATTTTCGGGAATTTAATTTCTGTGATCGGCGGATTTCTGTTGGCTTCCAAAGGCAACACGGATTACGCCCTGTTTCTCATCACCCTGGTGGGCGTGTCACTGGTGGTTGCATCGGGTTGTGTGTTTAACAACGTGATCGACCGCGACATTGACATCAAGATGGAGAGAACCAGGAATCGGGTGCTGGTAAAAGGCCTCATCTCCGCGAAAGTAAGCCTGGTTTATGCCACTGTGCTGGGTATTGCTGGCTTTGCGTTGCTCTACTTCGGTGCTAATCCGCTGGCCATGTGGCTGGCGGTGATGGGCTTCGTGGTGTACGTGGGCATCTACAGTCTCTACATGAAGCGTAATTCCGTTTACGGTACGCTGATTGGCAGTCTGTCGGGTGCTGCGCCGCCGGTTATCGGCTACTGCGCGGTCTCTAACCAGTTTGATGCTGGCGCACTCATCCTGCTGGCGATCTTTAGCCTGTGGCAGATGCCGCATTCGTACGCGATTGCCATCTTCCGCTTTAAAGATTACCAGGCAGCGAACATCCCGGTTCTGCCGGTGGTGAAAGGCATTTCCGTGGCTAAAAATCATATTACGCTCTATATCCTGGCGTTTATGATTGCCACGCTGATGCTGACGCTGGGAGGCTACGCGGGCTACAAATATCTGGTGGTGGCTGCTGCGGTCAGCGTCTGGTGGCTGGGCATGGCGTTATCGGGTTATAAAACCGCTGATGACCGTGTCTGGGCGCGTAAACTGTTTGTCTTCTCTATCGTGACCATCACCGCACTGAGCGTGATGATGTCGGTGGATTCGATGGCTCCGGCCTCGAAGGACCTGCTGACTTACGTCTGGTAACCGGCACCGATACAGCATGAAAAGGGCGCGATTTTCGCGCCCTTTCTTTTTGTTACCACTGCTTAAAAACTATTGTTTTACCCGCCCTGCCCCGCCCCCTAGAATAAATGCAGCACATTAACAGAGGTTGGAATGAACGATAATAAAATGACTCCGGTGGAGCTGCGCGCCACATGGGGCCTCGGTACGGTCTTTTCCCTGCGCATGCTGGGAATGTTTATGGTCCTGCCGGTACTGACCACTTATGGCATGGCATTACAGGGCGCGAGTGAAACCTTAATTGGCCTGGCAATCGGCATTTATGGCCTTGCCCAGGCGATATTTCAGATTCCTTTTGGTCTGCTCTCCGATCGCATCGGGCGTAAGCCGCTGATCGTTGGCGGACTGTTGCTGTTTGTCCTGGGCAGTATTATTGCTGCCTGCACCGACTCCATCTGGGGCATTATTCTGGGCCGTGCACTTCAGGGCTCAGGCGCGATTGCCGCTGCCGTGATGGCGCTGTTATCCGATTTAACCCGTGAGCAGAACCGCACCAAAGCGATGGCGTTTATCGGCATCAGTTTTGGCGTTACCTTCGCGATCGCCATGGTGGTCGGCCCGATTGTTACTCACGCACTGGGCCTGCATGCGCTGTTCTGGATGATTGCGATTCTGGCGTCGCTGGGTATCGTGATCACTCTGCTGGTGGTGCCATCGGCCTCCCATCATGTTCTGAACCGTGAATCAGGCATGGTTAAAGGCAGCTTCCGCAAAGTGCTGGCTAACCCACGTCTGGTGAAGCTCAATATCGGTATTTTCTGCCTGCACGTCCTGCTGATGTCGAGCTTTGTCGCGTTGCCGGGGCAGTTTGAACAGGCAGGCTTCCCGGCTCCCGAACACTGGAAAGTCTATCTCTCCACCATGCTGATCGCTTTTGCTGGCGTAGTCCCCTTCATCATTTATGCCGAAGTGAAGCGCCGCATGAAGCGTGTCTTTGTCGGCTGCGTCGGGATGATTGTCATTGCCGAGATCGTATTGTGGGGCGCGGAAGGACATTTCTGGACGCTGGTGGTGGGTGTTCAGCTCTTCTTCTTCGCCTTCAACCTGATGGAAGCGATTCTGCCTTCGCTGATCAGTAAAGAGTCGCCCGCAGGCTACAAAGGCACGGCGATGGGGATCTACTCCACCAGCCAGTTCCTGGGCGTGGCCGTTGGCGGCAGCATGGGTGGCTGGGTATTTGGTCATTTCGATGCGCAGACCGTATTCCTGGTTGGCGCGATGGTGGCCGCAGCCTGGCTGTTTGTCAGCATGACAATGCAGGAACCGCCTTATGTCAGCAGCCTGCGCATCGTGCTGAGTGATGCCGCACTGGCCGTGCCGAATCTGGAGCAGCGCCTGAAAGCGCAGCCGGGCGTTAACTCTGTGTTTATCGTGCCCGAAGAGAAAAGCGCCTATATCAAAATTGATAGCAAGGTTACCAGCCGCCCTGAGCTGGAAGCTCTGCTGGGTAGTTGTTAGTTTAAAATGGGTTGTGCTGGTTAAATCTGGCCGGTTAGCCGTGGGATCTTGCGTGTAGAGGAAACCGGCTTGCTCGCTCAGATAACCGTTAGCCCATTTCGCTGTGAGATCGAGCTGGCTCAGGGAACACGGTCAGATCGGAAAGTCGCAAAAGCCGCCATCCATGGCATGCTCGGCCCGCGCCGTCCTGGCGCGGGACGCTTTCCTCCTCTGACCGTGTTCCCTGCGCCCCTGAGCTTTTGAGTTGCTGCTAAGTTCCCCCAGGATTTGAATCTGTTAACAGACTCAAATCCAACTCAATCCTGGTTTCAGACAGCTTATAAACTCAAAGCAAGGGGGCCAGCATAGGCTCAACCGCGCCAAACCCGGCACAAGCCTTCTTACAGACGACTCATAAATCCAAGGTGATGGGGGCCTGTGCCTGTAGCAAAGCATCGCGGACCAGAGACAAAAACGCCGGGAGCGTTTTTGAACAACGCAACGCGTTGGCCCGGCTACGGGCGCACCTCAGGGATGAGGTGCGTAATCGCCCGCGCTGAGCCGCCATGGATGGCGCTTTTGCGTCTTTGCGAAAGGCACAGGCTCCCTGAGCAAGCGCGCGATCGCACAGACGCCCTACAGCTCCCAACTCTCTCCAGAATTTCGACTTGTTTAAAGCGACAGAAGCCCACCCAAACTCAACAACAAAAAACCCGGCCTTAGCCGGGTTTTTATCACTGCATTCATGCTGAAATTCAGCCGGCCCCCGCTTAATCGCGGAAGTTTTTAAACTGGAAGGGCTGCCCCAGATTGCTGCCGCGCACGATTGCCATCGCACCCTGCAAATCATCACGCGCTTTGCCGGTTACACGCAATGCTTCACCCTGAATCTGGGTCTGCACTTTCAGCTTGCTGTCTTTGATCAGCTTCACCAGCTTCTTCGCCACGTCGCTTTCAATGCCTTTTTTCAGTTTGGCATCGACCGCCCAGCTTTTGCCGCTGTGCTCAATCTCTTCCGGCACCTCTAAAGCACCGCCTTCAATACCGCGCTTCAGTAACTTCTCACGCAAAATATCCACCAGCTGCTTAACCTGAAAATCGGACTCGCTGGTGATTTTGATGGTTTCATTCTTTTCGTTGAGCTCAAACTCGGCGCTCACGTTGCGGAAATCGAAGCGGGTAGACACTTCACGGTTGGCATTTTCCACCGCATTGCGAATTTCCTGCAGATCGACTTCTGAAACGATATCGAAAGATGGCATCTCTTCTTCTCCTGACGCTAAAGTGACATGCATAATACGCGTCTTAAGGTGCTAAATAAAATCAGGCTGCACACAACGCTATAATGAAAGTGTGACAGTAAATAATAGATGGATAGCCCGCCAGCGGGAGGCAGCATGAAAATTACCGTGTTAGGTTGCGGCGCTCTGGGTCAGATCTGGATGACAACCCTTGCCCGCCAGGGACATGAGGTGCAGGGATGGTTGCGGGTGCCGCAGCCCTACTGTTCAGCCAATGTGATTGATCCACAGGGTAACATTTCGAACCGCACGTTTATCGCCAACGATCCGCTGTTTCTGGCAGAAAGCCAGCTGCTGCTGGTCACGCTCAAAGCCCCGCAGGTCTCGCCCGCGGTGAAAAACCTGGAAAGCGTGCTGCCAGAAAACTGCCCGGTGCTCCTGCTGCACAACGGCATGGGGACGCTGGAAGAGCTGAAAGGACTGACTCAGCCGCTGCTGCGCGGCGTCACCACCCATGCGGCGATGCGCGATGGCACCGTTATTAAACACATCGCCAGTGGCATCACCCACATCGGCCCCGGTAACCGCAAAAGCGCCGCTTACAGCGATCTCGCCGATATCCTGCATCATGCCCTGCCTGACGTCGCCTGGCATGACAACATCCGGGCGGCCTGCTGGCGCAAGCTGGCAGTGAACTGCATCATCAATCCGCTAAGCGTGGAGTATGAGTGCCAGAACGGTGCCCTGCGCGCTTATACGGAGCAGATCGCGCAACTGTGCGAAGAGATCAGTTGGGTTATGGAGCGCGAAGGTCAGAACGTTGCCAGCGAAAGCCTGCAGGACATCATATTCGACGTGATTGAAAGCACCGCGGCCAACACCTCTTCGATGCTGCAGGACATACGCGCCCAGCGTCTCACCGAAATCGACTATATCAGCGGTTTTCTGCTGCGCCGCGCCCGGACGCACGGCCTGGTGCTGACGGAGAATACCCGTCTGTATGACATTGTAAAACGCAAGGAGTCCCATTATGACCGCGAACGCATCAGTGCTGGTTTGCCTGGCACATGGCAGTGAAGAAACCGAAGCTGTCACCACTATCGACCTGCTGGTACGGGCCGGGCTGAACGTTGTCACCGCCAGCGTCGAAAGCGACGGCAACCGGGAGATCGTCTGCTCACGCGGTGTTCGTCTGCTGGCTGACGTGACGCTGGTTGAAGTCGCCGACAATGATTTCGCCGCCATCGTCCTGCCCGGCGGCCTGAAAGGCGCCGAAACCTTCCGTGACAGTCCGCTGTTAGTCGAAACGGTACGCCAGTTTCACCTCAATGAAAGGATCGTCGCCGCTATCTGCGCAGCAGCAGGCACGGTACTCATCCCCCACGATCTCTTCCCGGTCGGTAACATGACCGGCTTTCCCGGCTTAAAAGAGACCATTCCGTCAGACAAGTGGATGGAGCGGCGTGTGGTCTGGGATCCCCGCGTCAATCTGCTGACCAGCCAGGGGCCTGGCACGGCAATGGATTTTGCGCTGAAACTGATCGATCTGCTGGTGGGAAAAGAGATGGCGCGCGAGGTGGCCGCACAGCTGGTGCTGGCTCCCGGCATTTATGACTATCAGGCGTGAACACGCTGAGTTGATCAATCTGTTTAAGGCAATGCAGCCAGTCAGACCTGAACAGGCGCTGACTGGCTCTGAGGCGTCACTACGGGCGGTAGACTTTCACGTTTTTAAAGCCCTGCTCATGCAGATAGAGTGCCTGCAGACGGCTCATCACACCACGATCGCAGTAGAGCAACCAGGTCCGGTTCTGATCGAGATCGCCAAACTGCGTACTGAGTTTGTAGAACGGCAGCGATTTCACTTCCGTAGCTTTCAGTGCCAGAGGCTTCTCTTCCTGCTCATCAATAGAGCGGATATCCAGCACCACGTCGTTCTCACTCAGCATGGCGACGGTCTCAACTTCAACCACCTCCTCTTCTGTCTGCTCAGCGATGGTACGGATATCGACGTTGGTCGCCTCTTCAATGACCCGATCCAGAATCGTGAAGTCGAAATTCTGCTCTTCAGCCTCGATCTTCTCTTTCACCGCTTTCACGGTCGGGCTTTTTGAGATGACACCGCAATATTCCGGCATGGTGCTGGCGAAATCTTCGGTGCCAATCTCACGGGCAATCCTGATGATGTGCTCTTTGTCATGAGAGATCAGCGGACGCAGAATCAGCGTATCAGAGGCGTTATCAATCAGGCGCAGATTGGTCAGCGTCTGGCTCGACACCTGACCCACCGCTTCACCGGTAACCAGCGCCTGCACGCCGTAGCGCTCAGCAATCGTCGAGGCGGCACGCACCATCATGCGCTTCAGCACCACGCCCATCTGGCCGTCATCCACTTTTTCGAGGATCTCACCCACTACCGGCTCAAAATTGATCGCCACGAACCGCACGCGGTGTGAACGACCAAAACGATTCCACAGATAGTGCGCAACCTGACGGACGCCAATCTCATGGGCGGCACCGCCAAGATTAAAGAAGCAGTAATGTACGCGACTGCCGCGACGCAGCAGCATATAGCTGGAGACGCCGGAGTCAAAGCCACCGGAAATCAGCGACAGCACATCTTCCTGCGTGCCGATCGGGAAACCGCCCAGACCTTCATAGCGCGCAGTCACCAGCGTCAGACGATTCTCTTCAACTTCAAGATTCACCGTCACGTCCGGGTTTTTAAGCTGCACGCGGGCGCTTTCAATATGCTGATTCAGACCGCCGCCAACATAGCGCTCCACATCCTGTGAACTGAAGCTATGCTTACCACGACGCTTAACACGCACGCAGAAGCTCTTCCCTTCAAGGCTGTCGCGATACTGCACTAAAGTCTGTTCAAAGATGTGATGAATATCGGTGTACTCACGATCTTCAACCGCTAAAACGTGATGAATCCCCGGAATGCGCGTCAGCTCATCGGGAATAATGTCCCGCAGCACCGGATTTTTCGAACGCACTTCAATGTGATCCCAGTGACGCACAACGGCGATTTCGTCGCTAACGGTTTTCAGGACGTTGCGGATATTGCTGGCAAGAATCTTGATAAAGCGCAAACGCACCGACGGACTCTTGATGGTGATTTCAGGAAATAACTTGATGATAAACTTCATGGCGGCGACACAGCTTCGTTGGGCAAATAAGTGCTAAAACAGGCAGCACTTAGCTGGTAAAATCACAAAATTGCGGGCTGCAAGGCGCAACCGCATCCGAGGCGCGGGAGTATATCACCTTTGTCAGGTGACTGCTTCTTCATCAGCCGCCGCATTGATTATTTTGCTAATCATAGGGTCTCAGCTACCATGACCGATTGCGAGATAATGTCCCAACCGTGAGTCGACACGAAATATGCCGAAAAAAGCCGAACAGCCAGCCAGCTTTGAAACGTCATTGCAGCAGCTGGAGCAGATTGTCAGCCGTCTGGAAAGTGGTGAACTGCCGCTGGAAGAAGCCCTGAACGAATTTGAGCGCGGCGTGCAGCTGGCGCGGACTGGCCAGCAGACGCTGCAGCAGGCTGAACAGCGGGTCCGTATTCTGCTGAACGATGATAAAGATGCCGACCTCACTGCTTTCACGCCGGAAAACAGCTAATGGATTTCGCCCGATTACTCGACGCGTATCAGCAGCAGGTTAATGCCGCGCTGACGCGTTTTATAGAGCCACTTCCTTTTCAGAGTTCTCCTCTGGTGAATGCCATGCAGTATGGGGCATTATTAGGCGGTAAACGCCTGCGTCCATTTCTGGTCTACGCTACCGGCGAAATGCTCCACGCCGACCCGGCGAGTCTGGATGCCCCCGCCGCCGCGGTTGAATGCATTCATGCGTACTCTCTGATTCATGACGATCTCCCCGCAATGGACGATGATGCACTGCGTCGCGGGCAGCCAACCTGTCACATTAAATATGGCGAAGATACCGCGATTCTGGCGGGCGACGCCCTGCAGACGCTGGCCTTTTCAATTCTGGCCGACCAGGCGATGCCCGGTGTCAGCGCTGAATATCGTCTGATGATGCTCTCTGAACTGGCGAAAGCCAGCGGCGTGGCCGGCATGTGTGGCGGACAGGCGCTTGACTTAGCGGCGGAAGGTAAATCTGTGGATCTGGACCAGCTGGAGCAGATCCATCGTCATAAAACCGGCGCGCTGATCCGTTCAGCGGTACGGTTAGGCGCCTTAACGGCGGGCGATGCTGGCCGGGAAGCCCTGCCGCTGCTCGACCGCTATGCAGAGGCCATTGGTCTCGCGTTTCAGGTGCAGGACGACATTCTGGATGTGATCGGTGACACAGCGGTGATCGGAAAACGCCAGGGTGCCGATCAGCATCTGGGAAAAAGCACCTATCCTTCACTGTTAGGCCTTGAAAATGCCCAAGCTAAAGCGCGGGATTTGTATCAGGAAGCACTTGATACGTTAGAAATGCTCGCTGCGCACTCTTATAACACTACAGCACTGCAGGCGCTGGCGAGCTTCATAATTGAACGCGACAAATAACTTCCATAATGAGTCTCTGATGAGTTTTGATATTGCTAAATACCCGACACTGGCGCTGGCAAACACGGTTCAGGAGCTGCGCGCCCTGCCGAAAGAGAAGTTGCCTGCGCTCTGTGATGAACTGCGTCAGTATCTGTTAGACAGTGTAAGCCGCTCCAGCGGCCATTTTGCGTCGGGTCTGGGCGTGGTCGAACTGACGGTTGCGCTGCATTATGTCTATAACACCCCCTTCGACCATCTGGTATGGGATGTGGGTCATCAGGCTTATCCCCATAAAATTCTGACCGGTCGCCGCGATCGCATCGGTACGATTCGTCAGAAAAATGGCGTACACCCGTTTCCATGGCGCGGCGAAAGTGAATATGACGTATTGAGCGTCGGACACTCGTCAACCTCCATCAGTGCCGGTCTCGGCATGGCCGCGGCGGCAGAACGTGAAGGTCAGGGTCGTCGCACCGCCTGTATTATTGGCGATGGCGCCATCACCGCTGGCATGGCGTTTGAAGCGATGAACCATGCCGGTGATATCAAGCCGGACATGCTGGTGATCCTCAACGACAACGAGATGTCGATCTCCGAAAACGTCGGCGCGCTGAATAACCGTCTGGCGCAGATCCTGTCGGGTAAAACCTATGCGCGACTGCGCGAAGGCAGCAAGCGTGTGCTGACCAGCCTGCCACCGATCAAAGAGCTGGTAAGGCGCACCGAAGAGCATCTCAAAGGCATGGTCGTGCCGGGCACGCTGTTCGAAGAGCTGGGCTTTAATTATATCGGCCCGGTAGATGGGCACGATGTGCTGACGCTGGTCAATACGCTGAGCAACATGCGCAGCCTGAAAGGGCCGCAGTTCCTGCATATCATGACGAAGAAAGGAAAAGGCTACGCCCCGGCAGAGGAAGATCCGATTGCCTGGCACGCCGTGCCTAAATTTGATCCTGCGATTGGCGAACTGCCAAAAAGCGCAGAAGGCCTGCCGAGCTACTCTAAAATCTTCGGTAACTGGCTGTGTGAAATGGCCGCCGACGATCCGAAACTGATGGCGATTACGCCAGCAATGCGCGAAGGCTCCGGCATGGTGGCCTTCTCACGCGAATTTCCGAAACAATATTTCGATGTGGCGATTGCCGAGCAGCACGCCGTGACCTTCGCTGCCGGTATGGCGATTGGCGGCTATAAACCGATTGTTGCTATCTACTCCACCTTCCTGCAGCGCGCCTACGATCAGCTGATCCATGACGTCGCCATCCAGAAACTGCCGGTCCTGTTTGCTATCGATCGCGGTGGTATTGTTGGCGCGGATGGTCAGACTCACCAGGGCGCGTTTGATCTCGCCTATCTGCGCTGCGTGCCGGATATGGTGATCATGACCCCCAGCGATGAAAATGAGTGTCGGCAGATGCTCTACACCGGCTATCACTATCAGGATGGTCCAAGTGCAGTGCGCTATCCGCGCGGCACCGGTGTCGGCACGCCACTGGCACCGCTGCAGAGCCTGCCGCTGGGTAAAGCCGTGGTGAAACGTCAGGGTGAAAAGCTGGCGATTCTGAACTTCGGCACCCTGTTGCCGGAAGCGGCCGCCACGGCGGAAGCGCTGAATGCGACTCTGGTCGATATGCGCTTTGTGAAGCCGCTGGATGAGGCGCTGATCGCCGAGCTCGCCGCCACGCACGACTCGCTGATTACGCTGGAAGAAGGCGCCATCAAAGGCGGTGCCGGCAGTGGCGTCAATGAGTTTGTCATGGCGAAACGTCTGGCTGTTCCGGTGCTGAACATCGGTCTGCCTGATGAGTTCATCCCGCAGGGGACGCAGGATGAAGTGCGTCATGACTATCTGCTGGACGCGGAGGGCATTCAGCAGCAGATCGCCCACTGGCTGGCGCAGTAACCTCCCCTCTCTGCGCTCCCCCCTCGGGGAGCGCAACATCCTGCTATGCTAAGACCTTTGCACTTTCGCAGGAGCCTCCACCATGAAAACGATTCAACTGGGTACCACCGATCTACAGGTGTCGCGTCTCTGTCTTGGCTGCATGACTTATGGCGAACCCACGCGCGGCAACCATGCCTGGACGCTGCCGGAAGCGAGCAGCCGTCCGCTGATCCAGCAGGCGCTGAACGCGGGGATCAACTTTTTCGATACCGCCAACAGCTATTCAGATGGCAGCAGCGAAGAGATCCTGGGCCGGGCGCTGAAAGACTTTGCCCGCCGTGAAGAGATCGTGGTCGCCACCAAAGTCTATTTCCCGCTGACCAATCTGTCACAGGGATTGTCGCGCAAGAATATTCTGCAATCCATTGATGACAGCCTGCAGCGTCTCGGCATGGAGTATGTCGACCTGCTGCAGATTCACCGCTGGGATTATGAGACGCCGCTGGAAGAGACACTGGAAGCGCTGCATGAAGTCGTGCAGTCTGGCAAAGCACGTTATATCGGTGCCTCGTCGATGCACGCCAGTCAGTTTGCTCAGGCGTTGCAGATGCAGTCGGAACAGGGCTGGCATCGCTTTGTCAGCATGCAGGATCAGTACAACCTGATTCAGCGCGAAGAGGAGCGTGAAATGCATCCGCTCTGCCTGCAAGAGCAGATTGCCGTGCTGCCGTGGAGTCCGCTGGCACGCGGTAAGCTGACCCGCCCGTGGGGGGAAAATACCGCGCGTTCCGCCTCTGACAAAGTGATGGCGTCGCTCTATGACAATACCGAAGAGAATGATGCTGTGATTGCAGAGCGGCTGGCGCAGGTGGCGGAAGATAAAGGTGTAACGCGGGCGCAGGTGGCTCTGGCCTGGCTGCTGAGCAAGCCTGCCGTCACGGCACCGATTATTGGTGCGTCGCGTGCTGAGCAGTTTGAGGATCTGGTGAAGGCGGTGGATGTCACGCTGAGTGACGAGGAAGTTGCACTGCTGGAAGAGGTCTATCAGCCGCATCAGCCGGTAGGATTCGAATAAAATCAGAGAAGGAGACGCCCTGCCCGGGCGTCACCTTCTGTCGCGGTGTGAAGAGCCCTGGCAGTTAACCTGCCAGCCAGACCCCAAAGCCATACAGCATGGCAGCGGAAATCACGCCAGCAATAATGTCATCCACCATAATGCCCATGCCGCCATGCACATTGCGGTCAAACCAGCGAATCGGCCACGGCTTCCACATATCAAGAATACGGAACAGCACAAAGCCACCCAGTACCCATTGCCAGCTGTTGACCGGAATCGCCATCAGCGTGATCCACATGCCGATAAACTCATCCCAGACAATACTGCCGTGATCGTGTACGCCCATATCTTTAGCGGTGCGATGGCAGAGATAGACGCCAACGCAGATACCGACCAGCACCACCAGCGAATAGAGATCCTGCGGCAGATAGGTCATCAGCCACCAGAACGGAATGGCCGCCAGCGATCCCATGGTGCCAGGCACGACCGGGCTTAATCCGCTGCCGAAACCGGTCGCCAGCAGATGCCAGGGATTGCTCATCCGCAGGCGACTCTTCGCCACGTCGTTATTTAGCATCAAAGTGATCAAACCCTTTATGACGGAATGTGGCGGGCTTGCCATTATCCAGCAGCGTTAAGCCTTCCGACTCCGGCGCCATCTGTCCGATGCAGGTATAGGGCACGCCCAGGTGACCCAGCGCCACATCGAGCGCGCCGCGATTGACCTCGGGCACCGTAAAGCAGAGTTCGTAATCTTCTCCGCCACTCAGCGCCCAGCGCAGGACCTGCTCAGGGTCGAAATGGTCGCGCAGCGCAGCCGAAAGGGGCAACGCATCCAGATTAAGCCGTGCGCCACAGCCGCTGGCTTTCAGCACGTGGCCGAGATCGGAAATCAGGCCGTCGGAAAGATCCACCGCTGAGGAGGCCAGCGAACGCAGCGCCTGGCCCTGCAGAATGCGCGGCATAGGACGCAGATGACGTTTAATCAGCGCTTCATGCACCGCCGGATCGCTGATACGGCAGTGATGCTGCAGCAGCGCCAGGCCCGCGGCGCTGTCACCCAGCGTTCCGGTCACGTAAATCCAGTCACCCGGCTTCGCGCCTGAACGTTTCAGGGCGCGGCCCTGCGGCACCAGACCGTGAATCGCCAGCGTCAGGCTCAGCGGGCCACGGGTGGTGTCGCCGCCGACCAGCTGCATGTCGTAATATTCCAGCAGTTCAAACAGGCTTTCGCTGAAGGCAGAGAGCCAGCTCTCATCGACCTGCGGCAGCGTTAAGGCCAGCGTCAGCCACGCAGGGTCGGCGCCCATGGCAGCAAGGTCGCTGAGATTCACAGCCAGGGCTTTGTAACCCAGATCGGCAGGATGGATATCCCGTAAGAAGTGCACACCCGCGACCAGGGTATCGGTGCTGATCGCCAGCGTCTGTTTTTCCGGCACGCTAAGTAACGCACAATCGTCACCGATGCCGAGTTCGACATCACGGCGGCTGCGTGTTCTGCGGTTGAAGTAGCGTGCGATGAGTTCAAATTCACCACAAGACATAATTGCGTTCCGCTTAACCCTTCATGAAAAAAGGCCGGCAAGCCGGCCTTTTTGTTTATTTGCGATTGGGTCGAATTTGTGGACCGGCTTTATCAAGCACGCCGTTAACAAATTTATGACTGTCTTCGGCACCGAAGACTTTCGCCAGCTCAATCCCTTCGTTGATGGCCACTTTATAAGGCACATCATTACGTTTGCTCAGCTCATACAGCGAGATGCGCAGGATAGCTTTTTCTACCTGGCCCAGCTCTTCGAGCTGACGCGACAGATAGGGCTTCATCAGTCCATCCAGATACGCACTGTTGGTCGCCACACCGGACAGCAGTTCGCGGAAGTAGGTAATGTCGACGTCTTTGACGTCCTGTTCCGCCAGAAACTGGTATTCCACATCGGCAATGTCGTTATTCGACAACTGCCAGGAGTAAAGCGCCTGAACAGCGCACTCACGGGCGCGACGACGAGCAGCAGGTTTCACAAAATTCCCCTTACAAAAATCAGGCTTTAATGGCTTTCAATACGTTGATCATTTCGAGCGCAGTCAGAGCCGCTTCAGCACCTTTGTTACCCGCTTTGGTGCCGGCACGCTCAATGGCCTGCTCGATGCTTTCAGTGGTCAGCACGCCAAACGCGACAGGAATCTCGCTGTTCATGGCAACGCTGGCGATACCGGAGCTGGCTTCACCCGCCACATATTCGAAGTGCGCAGTGCCACCACGAATAACCGTACCGAGTGCGATAATCGCATCATATTTGCCGGTGTTGGCCAGCGCGCGTGCTGCCAGAGGCAGTTCGTATGCACCAGGCACCCAGACTACGGTGATATTGTCATCTTTGACCTGGCCGATACGTTTCAGGGCGTCAACTGCGCCATCCAGCAGGCTGTCATTAATGAAGTTGTTAAAACGCGCGATAACGATGGCAACATTGGCCTCAGGCGTTGCAACAGCAGCTTCGATAACTTTCATACTTATCCTTTCAGGGGTTTGGTTGGCCCCGCGCAGGGGGGCGGATTCTATCATACTCTTGGGCGGCGTGCTCTCGCTTTTCCGACCGTGTTATTGTGGTGTCAGGGTCAGGCGTAAATCGTCACCGACCTGGCGGACATCACTGAAACGGAAGGCAGGTGCGTCAGCCAGCTGGCTCAGTCCCGGCAGCTGACACAGCCCGCGTCCTTCATGACCTAACAGCTTAGGCGCCAGATAAACAATCAGTTCATCGACCAGTCCGGCCTGCAACAGGGCACCGGCCAGCGTTGCGCCCGCTTCAACCCAGACGCTGTTAATCTGTCGCTGTCCCAGCAGCATCATCATCGCCACCAGATCCAGCTGCTGTTCGCGCAGCGGAACAGCGATTTGCGTCACATCAGCGGGCCAGCTCTGCTCATCGGGCTGATGACGCATCAGCCAGGTTTCGCCCGGCTGCGAAATGAGCCGATGCTGCGGCGTCACGCGATTCTGGCTGTCGATAATCACCCGCACCGGCTGACGCAGTTGCTGTTCATTGAGCAGTGCCTGGCTCTCCGCATTGAGTTCAGACCAGCGTACCGTCAGGGAAGGATCGTCCGCCAGCACCGTGGCGCTGCTGCTGAGAATGGCGGCGCTCTGCGCACGCAGGCGCTGCACATCACGACGGGCAGCCGGCGAGGTTATCCACTGACTTTCGCCGCTGGCCATTGCCGTTCTGCCATCCAGTGAGGCACCCAGCTTGAGCTGGATCCAGGGGAAGCCAGTGCGCATGCGTTTGAGGAAACCGCGATTCAGCGCCTCCGCTTCCGGCATCATCAGACCGTGGCTGACCTCGATGCCCGCCTGATGCAGACGGTGCAGTCCGCGCCCCGCCACCTGCGGATTCGGATCCTGCATGGCGGCCACGACACGGGTAACGCCAGCGGCGATCAGCGCATCACAGCAGGGTGGCGTACGGCCATGATGGCTGCAGGGTTCCAGCGTGACATAGGCGGTTGCGCCACGCGCTTTCTCGCACGCCATGCGCAGGGCGTGGACTTCAGCATGCGGTTCACCGGCGCGCTGATGCCAGCCCTCACCGACCACCTCGCCATCGCGCACAATCACGCAGCCCACATTGGGGTTCGGCATCGTCGTAAAGCGGCCGCGTCGCGCCAGTTCCAGCGCACGCGCCATGTAAAGTTCATCCATGGTTTAATCCTGTAACCGGGCGATCTCTTCGCCAAAATCACGAATGTCTTCAAAGCTGCGGTAAACCGAGGCAAAACGGATGTAGGCGACTTTATCGAGCTTCTTCAGCTCATCCATCACCAGATTGCCGATCAGCTTACTGGGGATCTCACGTTCACCGGTGGCACGCAGCTGGGTTTTAATATGGTTTACGGCGCTTTCAACCGCATCGGCGCTGACCGGACGCTTCTCAAGCGCTTTCATCATCCCGCTGGCCATTTTGTCTTCATTAAAGGGTTCGCGCACGTCATTGCTTTTCACCACGCGTGGCATCACCAGTTCCGCCACCTCGAAGGTGGTAAAACGCTCATGACACATCAGACACTGGCGGCGGCGGCGCACCGAAGAGCCTTCACTAACCAGACGAGAATCAATCACTTTGGTGTCCACAGCGGAGCAGAATGGGCAATGCATGACGTTTCCTGACGCGAGAGAGATGGGCCAGACAGTGTAACGCGAACTGCGAATCAACAAAATCTCTTCCGTGCCTTTCCTGTGCCACCACGCACAGCATAAATGATGTTAAATATCAGCGACGGCAAAAGGGTCTACGCTTATAGAGCCGAAAGACGGCGTATATCCACTAACACACTGGAGGTTGTATGGGTCTGTTTAATTTTGTGAAAGAAGCCGGTGAAAAATTATGGGATGCCGTGAATGGCGGCGATGACCAGAATAAAAAGCTGCAGGATCACATCAACAAGCTCGGGTTACCCGACAGCGACAAAGTGGATGTGAAGGTCAATGGCGATACCGTGACCGTGACGGGCGATGGCCTTTCCCAGGAGCTGAAAGAGAAGATTCTGATCGCAGCCGGTAACGTTGCAGGCATCACCAAAGTGGAAGATAAGGTGACCGTGACAGACAGCGCGGCCGAGTCAGAACTTTACACCGTGAAAAAAGGCGACACGCTGAGCGCAATTTCCAAACAGGTTTATGGAAATGCCAACGAATACAACAAGATTTTCGAAGCGAATAAACCAATGCTCTCTCATCCTGATAAGATCTATCCTGGCCAGGTTTTACGTATTCCAAAATAACGGACAAGGATAACTTATGAGCAGGATGGTTTGGGTTCCGGTGGCGCTCTCTCTGGTGATGCTGAGCGGTTGCAGCAGTAGCGCCAGCAACCCGCAGGTCAGAGAGTTGCATCAGGAAGTGAGTCAGCTTAATCAGCAGATGCAGCACCTGACCACGCAGGCCAGCGCGCTGGAGATTCAGGGGCAGTTAAACAGCCATTCGCAGCAAGGCGCGTGGCTGATCCCGCAGGCGAACACGCCGGTGGCACTGCAAACCCAGCTCGGCACGCTGCGACTGGCGCTCTCGCCTGTCACCGCTGAAGCCAGCGGCTCGCGGGCAACCCTGACGGTACTCTCAATGGACGATCGCCCTTTGCCCGCCCTGCACGCTACGGTGAACTGGGGCGAACTCGATCCGGCAACCGGTAAACCACTGAGTAACGGCAGTCTGAGTCAGACAATAGCGGTCCCTGCCTCGCTGTTGCCCCAGCATTCGGTGAGCATACCGCTGCAACTCAGCGGCCTCACGCCGGATCAATCAGGTTATGTCCGCGTGCATAACGTCACCGGCGACGCACCTGCGCAGACCTCCCCTGCTGCACCCTGATCACAGGTGCAAAATAAAAACGGGCAGCCACATGGCTGCCCGTTTTTATTTCTCTGCGGCGATTAAGGCAGGATAGAAGGCTGATCGGCGCCCTCTTTCTCGACTTTCTGCACCAGCATATGTTCACGCTTCATGCCCAGCTTCAGCGCCAGCGCCGAAGAGACATAAATTGATGAAATCGTACCAATCGTCACACCAATCAGCATGGTCAGTGAGAAGCCTTTCAGCAGCGCACCACCAAACACGAAGAGGATGAGGATCATCGCCAGCGTGGTCAGCGAGGTAATCAGCGTACGGCTTAACGTCTGGGTCAGTGACACGTTAGTAATATCGTAAGAGCTGCCGCGACGGATCTTGCGGAAGTTTTCACGAATACGGTCCGACACCACGATTTTATCGTTAAGCGAGTAGCCAATCACCGACATCAGTGAGGCAACAATCGTCAGGTCGATTTCAATGCGGAACAGCGCCAGCAGGCCGCAGGTGATGATCACGTCATGCGCCAGCGCCAGCACGGTACCCAGCGCCAGACGCCACTCAAAGCGAAAACCGATGTAGATCAGAATCGCAATCAGCGCGGACAACAGCGCCATCGCACCCGCCTGCGCCAGGTCGCTGCCCACACTCGGACCCACGAACTCAATGCGCTTAACGGTAGCATTCTGCTGGGTGGTCTGGTTAATCACCGACACCACTTTATTGCCTAACTCGGTGCCCGCCGGGCCGGTAACCGGTGCCATACGCACCATGACGTCACGGCTGCTGCCAAAGTTCTGCACCAGCGGCTCGTCAAAGCCCGCTTTCACCAGATCACCACGCAGGACTTCAAGATCGGCCGGTTTTTCCAGCGCGATCTCAATCACCGTACCACCGGTGAAATCGAGGCCCCAGTTAAAACCACGCACACCCACGATAGCAATCGCGGCGAGAATCAGCAGTCCCGAAATGATGAAGGCCAGCTTATCCCAGCGCATAAAGTCGACGACTTTACGCCCGTGGTTCAACTGCTCAATGTTATATTCCTGTGCCACAACGCACTCCTCAGATAGACAGCTTGTTGATGCGTTTGCCACCGTAAACCAGGTTAACAATGGCACGGGTACCGACAATCGCGGTGAACATTGAGGTTGCGATACCAATTGCGGTGGTAATAGCAAAGCCTTTGATCGAACCGGTGCCGACTGCATAAAGAATGATAACTTTGATCAGGGTGGTCACGTTCGCATCGACAATACTGGAGAAGGCGCCTTTATAGCCCTCATGAATTGCCTGCTGAACCGAGCGCCCGTTACGCAGCTCTTCTTTAATACGTTCGTTAATCAGCACGTTGGCATCCACCGCCACCGCTAGCGTTAACACGATACCGGCAATACCCGGCATGGTCAGGGTCGCACCCGGCAACAGCGACATAATGCCGACAATCAGCACCAGGTTAACCAGCAGCGCGCTGGTCGCTATCAGACCAAACTTCTTATAGAACACCACCATAAACAGGATCGACGCAAGCAGACCCCACAGGCAGGCTTCCAGACCCTGAGTAATATTCTGCTGACCCATCGTCGGCCCGATAGTACGCTCTTCCACAATCTGGATGGGCGCAATCAACGCACCGGCACGCAGCAGCAGCGAGAGCTGACGCGCTTCGTTCGGGTTATTGATACCGGTGATACGGAAGCTGTTCCCCAGACGAGACTGGATATTAGCGACGTTAATCACCTCTTCCTGTTTCACCAGAATTGAACGGCCATTGGCATCTTTCTTACCGCTGTCTTTGTACTCCACAAACAGGGTCGCCATCGGCTTGCCGATGTTGTCCTTGGTGAAGTTCGACATGATGTTACCACCTGCGCCATCCAGTGAAATGTTCACCTGTGGCTGGTTGTACTCATCCATGCTGGAAGTCGAGTCGGTGATATGGTCACCGGTCAGGATCACCCGCTTGTAGAGCACCACCGGCTGGCCATCACGCATGTCTTTAACTTCAGAGTCACCCGGCACACGACCACTGGCAGCTGCGGTTGGATCGACGCTGGTGTTCACCAGACGGAACTCCAGCGTCGCCGTCGCACCCAGAATCTCTTTGGCGCGTGCCGTATCCTGAATACCCGGCAGCTCAACTACGATGCGATCGGAACCCTGACGCTGTACCAGCGGTTCGGCCACGCCCAGCTGGTTCACACGGTTACGCAGAATAGTAATGTTCTGCTGAACCGCATATTCACGCGCTTCGCTGAGACGGGCATCGCTCATGGTGGCACGCAGAGCATCGCTGCCGCTGCTGTTGATCACCAGATCCTGATGACGCGAGGTCAGCCAGGAGATCGCCGCATCGCGGCTGGCTGCGTCACGGAAACGAATTTCCACGCCGTAGTTCGCGATTTTGTTGACGGTGGTGTAAGGGATACTTTTGGTGCGCAGGTCGCTACGCAGCGAGTCAGCATTCTGCTCCTGCAGTTTGCCGAGCGCGGTGTCCATGTCCACTTCCATCAGGAAGTGCACACCACCACGCAGATCGAGACCGAGTTTCATCGGTTCTGCTGACAGCATCGACAGCCAGCGAGGCGTGGCTGGCGCGAGGTTCAGCGCAACAACGTAGTTTTCACCCAACGCTTTCATGATCGCTTCACGGGCGCGTAACTGAACATCCGTATTATTGAAGCGCGCGGTAATCGCACCATTTTCCAGCGCAACAGATTTGCTCTGGATATTGTCTTGTTTTAATGCGGACTGAATTTGATCCAACGTCTGCTCACTGGCGGCGCTTCCGCGCGCACCAGTGATTTGAACGGCCGGATCCTCACCATACAGGTTGGGAAGCGCATAGAGCAGGCCGACGAGAATCACGACGACCAGCATCACGTACTTCCACAAAGGATAACGATTTAACACGGCAGTTCCCTTAGGGAAGAAAGAATTACAGCGCCTTGATAGTGCCTTTAGGCAGCACGGCGGCGACGAAATCACGTTTAATGACGACTTCATTGGTGTCATTCAGCGCGATAGCTACGTAGCCCGTGTCAGAGACTTTTGTTACGCGGCCTACAAGGCCGCCGCTGGTCAGCACTTCATCACCCTTAGAGATAGAATCCATCAGCTTCTTGTGCTCTTTCGCACGTTTCTGCTGCGGACGCAGGATCATGAAATAGAAAATCAGACCAAACACCACCAGCATGATCACCAGAGAATACGGACTTCCCTGAGACGGTGCGCCTGCTGCGGCCACGGCGTCAGAAATGAAAAAGCTCATTAAATTTCCCTCATTGATGAATTATCAGACGTTAAAGGCGGAACTTCTTTGCCCGTCCGTTGGTAGAACTCGTTTACAAAGCGCTCTAATTTACCCTCTTCGATGGCCTGGCGTAAACCTGCCATCAGGCGCTGGTAATAGCGCAAATTGTGGATAGTGTTCAGACGCGCGCCCAGTATTTCGTTACAACGGTCGAGATGATACAAGTAGGCGCGGCTATAATTGCGACAGGTGTAACAATCACACTCCGCATCCAGTGGCGCAGTGTCATCTTTGTATCTGGCGTTGCGGATTTTCACCACACCCTCGGTCACAAACAGATGACCATTTCGGGCATTACGGGTCGGCATCACGCAGTCAAACATATCGACGCCGCGACGGACGCCCTCAACCAGATCTTCTGGCTTGCCGACACCCATCAGATAACGCGGTTTATCCTGCGGAAGCTGCGGACAGACGTGCTCAAGAATACGGTGCATGTCCTGCTTAGGCTCACCCACCGCCAGGCCGCCCACAGCGTACCCATCAAAGCCAATCTCTACCAGACCTTTCACCGAGACATCTCGTAAATCTTCGTAAACCGAGCCCTGAATAATGCCAAATAGCGCATTTTTATTGCCCAGGC
This sequence comes from Pantoea sp. BJFS-204, assembly GCF_049310725.1. Classification (NCBI taxonomy): domain Bacteria; kingdom Pseudomonadati; phylum Pseudomonadota; class Gammaproteobacteria; order Enterobacterales; family Erwiniaceae; genus Pantoea; species Pantoea sp. BJFS-204. Next base: position 661,557 of record NZ_JBMOWE010000002.1, read on the forward strand.
TGTCAAAACGGTCACGACTGCGTTGCGCCCAGCGCAGCGACATCTCCATCGAGCGTTTGGCGTAGTCCCAGTCCGCCGGATAGGGCGTACATTCATCGAAAATCATCACGATGTCGGAACCGAGGTCATACTGAATCTCCATCGATTTTTCCGGATCGAGGAAGATCGGGTCGCCGTTGATCGGGTTACGGAAATGCACGCCCGCTTCGGTGATTTTACGGATGTCGCCCAGGCTGAAGACCTGGAAGCCGCCGGAGTCGGTCAGGATCGGCCCTTTCCACTGCATAAAGTCATGCAGATCGCCATGCAGTTTCATGATCTCCTGGCCCGGACGCAGCCAGAGGTGGAAGGTATTGCCCAGAATGATCTGCGCGCCGGTCTCCTGCACTTCTTCCGGCGTCATGCCTTTAACGGTGCCATAGGTGCCAACAGGCATAAACGCAGGGGTTTCCACCACACCGCGATCAAAAATCAGACGGCCACGGCGTGCGCGCCCATCTGTGGTATCAAGTTCAAATTTCACAAAGCCTCCATCGGAGAAACAGTCCGATGCAGATAACCTTCAGTCGCTCTCAGTCGATTCCGGCTATCGGTTAATAAATCAGTCGCCCACTTTTTCCAGCGGCGCCTGCGGATTTTTGCTGATAAACATCGCGTCGCCATAACTGAAGAAACGATATTGCTCAGCCACGGCTGCGCGGTACGCGGCCATGGTGTGCTGATAACCGGCAAACGCCGAGACCAGCATAATCAGAGTCGATTCGGGCAGATGGAAGTTGGTGATCAGCGCATCGATCACCTGATACTCATAGCCCGGATAGATGAAAATCTGGGTATCGTCGAAGAACGGCGCAATCAGGGCATCCTGACTCGCTTTGGCGGCGCTCTCCAGCGAACGGACAGAGGTGGTGCCGACAGCGACCACCTTATTGCCGCGTGCTTTACAGGCCAGCACCGCATCAACAACCTCCTGCGGCACTTCGGCATATTCAGCATGCATGTGATGCTCTTCGATGGTGTCGACGCGCACTGGCTGGAAGGTTCCCGCACCGACATGCAGCGTCACAAACGCCATCTCAATGCCCTTCTCTTTCAGCGCCTGCAGCAGCGGTTCATCAAAATGCAGACCGGCGGTCGGTGCCGCAACGGCACCCGGACGGGCGCTGTAAACTGTCTGATAGAGCTCGCGATCCGCCTCTTCATCCGGACGGTCGATATAAGGCGGCAGAGGCATATGGCCAACGCTGTTGAGGATGTCGAGCACCGCGCGCTCATCATCAAACACAATCTCAAACAGCGCATCGTGACGCGCCACCATCGTCGCTTTGACGCTCTCGTCTTCGCCCAGCAGCAGTTCTGCTCCCGGCTTCGGCGCTTTCGAGGCGCGCACATGGGCCAGCACACGCTTGTCGTCAAGCATCCGCTCCACCAGCATCTCGATTTTGCCGCCACTGGCTTTGCGGCCAAAGACGCGCGCCGGAATCACACGGGTGTTGTTGAACACCAGCAGATCGCCCGGATTCAGCTTATCCAGCACGTCGGTGAACACACCGTGCGACAGCGTCCCGCTGGGACCATCGAGCGACAGCAGACGACAGCCGCTGCGCTGCGCCGGGGGATAGTGAGCAATCAGGGATTCGGGCAGTTCAAAAGCAAAATCGGCGACACGCATGAAAGAGTTCTTTCTCAGGCAAAAACAGGCGGCACAGTTTAGCGGAAAATCGACCAATTCTGAACAACTGGCTGCGCAAAGGCAGTTCAGCCTATAATGCGGCATGAACTTTCTTGCTCATCTCCATCTGGCTAAGCTGGCCGACAGCTCCTTACTCGGCAATTTAATGGCCGATTTTGTGCGTGGCAACCCGCACCAGTACTGGTCTGCGCCCGTCGCGGACGGCATTCTGATGCACCGTCGTCTCGATGTGATGACCGATGCGCTGCCGGAAGTGCGCAGCGCCCGTCAGCTGTTCCGTGCCGAAACCTATCGCGTGGCACCCATTACGCTGGACGTCATCTGGGACCATTTTCTGGCCCGGCACTGGCAGCACTTCACGCCCGGCCAGACGCTGGTGCACTTTTCTGCCGCCGCCGAGCGCGAGATCATGCCGCAACTGGCAGACACCCCCATCGAGTTTCAGGAACTCAACGCGGTGATGTGGCGCGAGCGCTGGTTTGAGCATTATGCCCAGCCCGCGCGGCTGGAGCGGGTGCTGCACGGCATGGCAAGCCGCCGTCCACGCCTGGCAGCCCTGCGCGACTCCTACCACGATTTCACGCAACACTATGATCAGCTGGAAGCGCTGTTTTTTGTTTTTTATCCGCGTTTAATGGCGCTGGCGACCAGCAGAACCCTGTAAAACCCGATCCTCTGCTGCCGGGCTGGCGGACGCCAGCTTTCGCCCGCCGGGAAAGCGCCTCACCCGACCCCGCACCATCTTGCCATTGCTGCCTATCTGCGGCTTAATGAAGCCTTTCTTAACAATAGTTAAGTAACTATCACAGCCAGACCGCCTGTTCAGGCGTGCCTTCCGTTCGTTTTGACCAAAAGACATAAGAGGAAAAGATGTCATCCGCTTCGCATTCTGAAATTGACGCGCGTTACCGTTACGCCTGCGACATCGCCCGTGCGGCGGCCAGCCGGGCTTATTCGTGGTATCAGCAGCGTCAGACACTGGTGGTGGAACACAAAAGGGATTTGCAGGACGTGGTCAGCGAGGCTGATCGTAACGTTGAGGCATTGATTAAGACATTAATCGCTGAGCGCTTTCCTGACGATGCTGTCTATGGCGAAGAGAGCGGTGGTGAGGTTCAGGGCGCGCCCTTTATCTGGGTGGTCGATCCCATCGACGGCACCGCCTGCTTCGTCAACGGCCTGCCTAACTGGTGCGTCTCGCTGGCGGTGGTCTGTGACGGCGAACCGGTGATCGGCGTGGTCTGCGATCCCAATCATCAGGAGCTGTTTCACGCACGAGCAGGTCAGGGTGCGTGGGTTAATGAGAGCCGTCTCCAGGTTCATGGCGCGACGCATCTCAACGAGGGTTTGCTCGGCATCAGCAACTCCAGTCGCACCCCTGCCGAAAGCGTCTCGCGCCTGATTAGCGGCTTAACTGAACAGGGTGGCATGTTTATTCGCATCGGTTCTGGCGCGCTGACCAGCGCCTGGGCGGCCGCCGGGCGACTGATTGGCTACTATGAAGCGCATATGCATCCCTGGGATAGTCTGCCGGGCATCGTCCTGATGCGCGAAGCGGGCGGCGTCACTAATGATTATCTGCGCAACGAGGGGCTAAAAAACGGCAACCCGGTGTTGCTGGCCAATGCGACTCTTTATCCAAAAATCAAAGCGCTGACCGGTAATCGCGCGCTGGAGGAGTAAATGACGCTGCCAGGCCTGTACCGCTGCGCGCTAATCCTCTGTTCTCTCTGGCTGTTAAGTCCGGTGTCACAGGCGGCGGATTACCAGCTGGAGAAGGTGGTCGAACTGAGCCGTCACGGTGTCCGTCCGCCCACCCCCGGCAATCGTAAAGAGATTGAAGCCGCCAGCCAGCAACCCTGGACGCAGTGGACCACCGCCGATGGTGAGCTGACCGGTCATGGCTACAGCGCGGTGGTCAATAAAGGACGCTGGCAAGGCGAGCACTATCGCCAGCTCGGCCTGCTGGGCGCGGGCTGTCCTGATGCGGCACAGGTCTACGTGCGCGCCAGTCCGCTGCAGCGCACCCGTGCCACGGCCACAGCGCTGACTGACGGGGCCTTTCCCGGCTGCGGCGTGCCGGTGCATCACGTAGCGGGCGAAGTCGATCCCCTGTTTCAGAGTGAAAAGCTGACGATCACCCAGAGCGATCCTGCTCAGGAGCTGGCGGCTAAGCAGCAGAAAGCGGGCGATCTGGCGCGGCTGCAACAGCAGTTGCAACCCGCCATTCAGCAGCTGAAAGCCGCCGTCTGCCCGCCCGCGACTGACTGCCCCCTCTTTGATGCGCCCTGGTCGTTCCGGCAAACCCGTAACGGCAACACATACGTTTACGGGCTGAGTGTGATGGCAAGCATGGTGGAGACGCTGCGACTGGGCTACAGCGAAAACCTGCCGTTGGACCAGCTCGCCTGGGGACACATCACCTCGGCCGCGCAGATCACCACGCTGCTGCCGCTGCTGACCGCAAACTACGATCTCAGCAACGACGTGCTCTATCAGGCACAGCGCCGTGGCTCAATATTGCTCAACGCCCTGCTGGAGGCGATTGCTTCCGATAGCGCGCCGGGCCGCTGGCTGATTCTGGTGGCACATGACACCAATATTGCGATGGTGCGCACCCTGATGGGCTTTAGCTGGCAGTTGCCAGGCTATTCACGCGGCAACATTCCACCGGGCAGTAGTCTGGTGCTGGAGCGCTGGCGCGACACCCACAGCGGCGAACGTTTTTTGCGGCTCTATTTCCAGGCGCAGAGTCTGGATGGGATTCGTCAGCTGCAACCGATTGATGATAAACATCCGTTATTACGTCAGGAGTGGCATCAGCATGACTGCAGAATCACCGATGTCGGCCTGCTCTGCCCTTATCAATCCACGCTGACTCAGCTACGAAAAAAGCTGGATAACAGCGCTGTGCTGCCGGTTTCGGTTATATTGCCCTGAGTCTGTGGCTAATCAAATTCAGGCCGCAGCATCAACGCGGCCTGAATAATGTTAACCGCTGTTAATTAACGCCATTCCGACCTTTTCTTATTTAAATCGCCTGACTATCGGCGCCACTCGTTTTGTTTTACGATAGACCCGTCAATCATCCCTTTATTAACTATTTTCCTGTAATTCTTGAGTATTTCGGCGACTGGTTTCGCCGTTTTTTATTTCTCTCTTTCTGTCTTCTCCCCCTGTGCCCATGTACCCACACGCGCTCTCGCCTGAAGCTACATACCCGGCCTGGAAAATAGTAAGGTTGAATTTAATTGCCTCCTTAAAATCAACCTGTTAATCCCTTACCTGCTGATTACGGGAGTCAGGAACACTTCGGCGCAGAATACTGAATTCCGCGGCACTGTCCTGATATATCGATCGATTCCCCAGATACCACATAATAAATTCATTATTGTTTTTTACTCCTATTTTCCTCATCACCCTTCTTTTGTAATAACTAACGGACTTCTCAGTCAGCCCTAACCATTCGGCTATCTGCTTCAGGGTCATGCCGGTCATAAAGAACCAGGTGACAGCGACTTCATTCTCAGTAAATGACATGCAGCGTTGGGTATTATCCATAAACGTCACAGTTCCTCCATTGCTTAAAACGGATTAAATAATGTTGTAAAAGCTGTAAACAGCGTTATTCTGCCAGTCTGGAACCAGCGTATATAAGGTGAAAACTAATTCAGGTTTTTAGTGAAAACGGCCTCTTTTCCGACGTCATCGACCAGCGTGTATTCAACGGTCATTTTTTTATTTTTTATTACTTCAGGCAAACTAAAACCTTTATTGTCATAAGGAGCAATCATTCTGTCCATGCCCAGTTTTAGTGACTGCTCTCCAGCCAATGACGTAACTTTTAATGAAACAGGCGTCACAAAATAGGGCGTAGGATTACTCAGCTCGAGTGAATGACCGTTGTCGGCAATGCGGACGTTTATAGCGCCGCCAATACTGTTAATGTCCATACTGCTATTGAAAGGCCGATAGGTAATTCTCAGCTGGGTGTTTAATCCGACTTCTATTTTATTGGCCGTTTTCTCCTGCTGAGAAGATTTGACACCCGGAATTTCATAGAGATTCATCCAGAATACGGACTCACGATCACGGGGTAAATCAAGTATTTTTTCCGTCGGCAGTATCTTAAGGTTCAGAATTTTACCCGGTGTCATCCTGGCGACTGCTGGAATAATAGCAAAAGGGTAATTTTTTTCTTTATTAATATCGCCGGCGCTTCCATCATCAACCCAGCTCTGAAGTAACACCGGCGCCTGACTGTCGTTGTTGACGATGAGCAGGCGCCTGCCGCTGTCCTTGCTGCTGAACAGCACCCTGTCCTGCAACGGCATAATCGTGGCATGGAGTTCCGCCGCATTAAACAGAAAAATAAAACTCACCCAATATAAAAAATATCTCATCACCAGTACCTCACAATAATATGCGCCGTCGCATCTATTTTCCCAGGCGTGACAGGTTTTGCGGGGTCAACGATGCCATAGAATGCGAAATACTGAGACGTGATATCTACCTGAGTGGGGGTATTTTGAGAACGCGAGATTTCCCCATCCAGAAGAGAAAACCAGCCTTTTGTATAATCATTAGTGTATGCGTTGGTTATAAATCCGACCGTCTTACCGGCAACAGACACACCTATGCCGACGTTTGACGCATATCCATCCTGTCCATAATTATCCGATAACGCATAACGTGACCACAAAACGTTGTTCCCGGACATAGGATGATCAGTGCTGAATGCGACCGAAATTTTATCAGGTCCAACACCTGCATTCCGGTTGATAAAGCCATTAACGAGCGCCCCACCGCACCGATAGGTTACAGTAAAGTCCTTACCTATTGTTTCAAAATCAGACTTCAACGCAGTGACAGTGACTGGCGGTAAAATGACAGGATTTGTATAGCTGTAGACGCGACATCCCCAGGGCGTTTGCACGAACGTGTTTGCCGTAGAGTATTGCATCCCAAAGCCAATCCAGTTCCAGTTACTGAACCCGTCCCAGTTCGTGTTACTGTCAGCACCTGGGATAGTGATATTTTTTTTGTCGTTCCAGCCCGGCCCGACAAAAACCGTATAGCCGTTGGGCTGGGGACAGGTATATGCAATACCGCTGGCGGAATCATCCGCAGGGCCATTACATCCCCAATGCGCAACCGGATCGCCTCCTCTCATTGTGGATGGTAAGCGGTAAATTTCTGCCGTCACACCGCTGAAGTCACGGGCATAAAAGTTGAGCTTGTTACCCTCCCGGTGCCCTTCAATTGGTGAATGCTGCCAGTACCTTGAGAACACCTTACCGTCACTGTCACGAATCAGTTTGATGCCGATAAAAGGAAAATAGGTCTGATAGACGCCCTCTCCCGCGCTGATATTGCCCCCCACGTTACTGTCGCCGTTAGTGGCAAAATACTCATAGGTCTGTCCCTGATCGGCAAGATCACAGGTGTATAACAGCTGGTTCTCCCCTTCAGGCAAGGATTGAGCCTGCCCTACCGTGGCCGTAGTGGAGCCAATCAGTCCAGTTGGCATAAACTCCGCGGGCTGAAGTTTTATTGAACCAAAAATCAGAGGCACACCGCCTTTACTGTCATCGCCCTGTCTGGCTTTATAGACAGGCTGGCATGTGGCGAAGGCTGACGATGTAAAAAACGCCACGATCGGCAGGGAAAAAATGACTGCATACTTTTTCATGCATAAGGCCTTATTGACAGACTGCGGTAATATAATTCAGCGCTTTCGTGGACTGAGTATCTACAGGCGTATAACGGATGGTGCACTGTTCATCGGGCGCGCTGCCCCACCGGGCGGTCAGTGTCTGACGGTTTTCCAGCCGCAGATAGGTATTACCGGCCTGGCTTACCGTTGCAACGTTATTTCCACCGGAATCGAAAATATCTGACCCCAGGGGGACATAGCTGCCATTCGCCCGCCTGAGCTGCATCATGACCGGTATGCCCTGGCGCGTTTTGAAGACCACCCGGTTGACGGAACCCGCGTATGGCGTCACAACGTGCTGGCTGTCAATAATATCGACATCCGCGGATGCCCCTTCCGGCGCATCAAGGTTGATGTTGTTACGTCTGTAAGGCATCAGCGAAGGAACGATTGCATAACCTGAACTGTCGATTTTAATGTTCTGGCCATTGAGTACCGTGGCGCCCTCTGCCCCTTTTGCTTCCACAATGGCAAACGTGTTACTCACGGTATGCCCCAGTGTGATCCCGCCACTGTGCAACGCGATGGCACCGCTCATCGAACCGGATGCCTGCCAGTTTCCCGGAGATTTTGAGACCGTTCCACTCACGTTGGCTTTGGGCAGAATGGTCGCCAGATTCAGACCCGAACTGTTTCCTGAGCGGTCGCGACTGTAATTCACACCCCACTGGGTCGTGTTGTCTTTACCTGCGCTGCCGGACAGCGAGGTCTGGTAGCTGTGTTCACTATTACTATTGATGTATGACGCAGACAGGGTTGTATTACGGGTATCACGCCCGATAGGCACAGAAAAATTCAGCGCAAACTGGGTGTCTTTGTAATATTCCTTGTGCCGTTTTTCGTCAGGTACTCCCCATCTCTGCGCGTCAGAAATCCGGGTGCGGTACTGTCTGGAAATACTGAAATCCATGTGAATGCCGTAAGGCAATGCCGTGTTGTATCCCACCTGATAAGAGGTGTCTTTGTTTCGTCCGTCATAGTAATTTTGCGATGAGCCGGAAACGTAAATGCTGCCCAGTGAACCTAGCGGTTGGCTGACATTGAGCTGAAGACGGTTTTTTTGCATGTACGTTCCCCCCTCCACCGACGACAGCGGGGTGTCCGAGTTGTTCAGGGCAACGATATCCTGAAGATCCCGGTAGCCACGGGTGGAATACCGGTAGCCGGCAAAACTGATGGTGGTGCCAACCGGACCCAGCGTTTTACTGTACTCGGTATTCACCATCCACCCCTGCGTGGCGCTGCCATTTCTGAGTCGCGCATTGGACCAGGTTGCAGAAGAACCGAATGCACCGAGTGACGAAGAATAGATGGCCCCACCGCTGGCCGCCTGATAACCACTGCCGATACGTAACCCGCTGTTTGCCGTTACCGCATTAGAAACGCCATACTTGACGGAAAGCTCGGTAAACTGGTTGTCACGGCTGTAATCATTGATCTCGCCGGCTGAAAAGCTATAGTCCAGGCGTCCGGGGCGGACGGAACCCGGTAGTGTAGAGTAAGGTACTGAATACTCAGTGAGGCTTCCGTCACTTTCCGTCACCCTGACATTGAGGTCTCCACCGTAGAAAGCCGGTGCCAGGTCATCAATTCTGAAGTTACCCGGTGGAACAGTCGTCTCATAGATTTTGTATTTTTTTTGAAAGACTTCGACTTTCGCATTGGTTCTCGCTGTACCTCTCACCGTCGGCGCATACTGAACCATGGAAGGGGGTAACACGCGGTTATCGGTCCTGAGACTTACACCGGTAAAACCGAGCCCGCTGAATGCATCAGAGCCCGAACTGAGCTGGCCTAGCAGCAGCTCACTTCGCAGTGACGGCAAGCCCCGACTGGCGTACAGGCGTGAGGAGTGCCATCTGGACCCAAAACGGTTACGGTTGAAATTCCCCTGCTGCCGGAACTGCCACTTTCCTGCGTTAAAGCCGCTGCTAAGTCCAACATACGTCGAACTCACTCCGCCTGTATGGGTGCTATGTGACTCATACTGGTTGACCGTGTAATTCGAAAATAAGGCGGTACTGCCTGCCTCAAACTCACTTGAGGGAATATAATCATCCGGACGGTATATCAGCAGAGACTGAGGCACAGTAATGTTTACCCGCAGAGAAGAAAGGTCGGGCGAAGTCTTTACCTCCGGCAGAACAGCTTCAAGCGCGTATTGTCTGTCATTAACCAGGGCTTCTGGCTTATTTTTAAGAGGTAAACTGTTGATAAACTCACCTGTAAATAACGGCGTCAGCGACTTACCTTTCCGTTCAAAAGTCAGCGACTTTTTTGAAAATAATTTATTGTTTATGTAAACAGAAACGTCATATTCACCGGGGTTATAAAATGTGTCTTCTCCTGACAATGCGGAAATATCGCTCAGGCCGCCCGCACTGAGCATGGCGGGGCTGAATTCATATTCTTCCGCATAAATAGAAAACGAGCAGAGAGAAATAAGCAGGTAATAAATTCTGATTTTCATTTTCGTAACAACATCACATCATTTATCTTTAATCAGGAAATTTACTGGCGTGCCATAATCATTGATCATCACCGCATTAAGCGGACCACTAAGACGATCGCCCTTGAGGACTGCGGAATAATCGTCACCCGGCAATAGCGTCAATTTTTCTGCCAGGATCCGCTTTCCATTGCTGATATCTCTGATGGATAGAATATTCGGCGATTTGTTGCTGATCACTAAAGCTCCTCCCTGCAATCGGTATGAAATTTTATTTTCATCTTTCGAAGAAAAAGCATTGACTGCAGCCGGTCTGTAAATAACTTTCAGCCGACTCCGGATGATGATATTCAGCCGGTCATCGTCATTTTCATTTTTCCTGACGCCCGGAATCTGAGTAAAGTCCAGATAAAAGAGCGACTCTCTATTCTGAGGCAACTCACTGGATAACAGTTTAACTTTTACCGTCTGCCCCCCTTTCTCTTTAATTTTAAAAACAGGCGGCACGGCAACAAAATCTGGTTTGTCTTTATTATCCGATTCAACCTGAACAATAAACGGATTGTCACTGGTGTTATCAAACATAATGGTCTTCTCAAGCGTACCCGCCATCACAATACGCGAAGCATTCATGACTACCGCAGCCTGAGTTACGCCACTGATTAAAAAAAAGAAAACTGAAATTATTTTCAGATAAGTCACAAGTTTCATAATTTATTCCAGCCCCGCGAAAACGCGGGGCGCAGTTTTTAAAGATAACTGATAGCGTACTGAACGGTCGCTTCAACCTTACCGGCTGTTGCAGCCCCACCGGTAGCAATATACCGAGCGGTATACTGTGCTTCTCCGCTGGTTTCATTCGGATTGAGCGAGAATGCCTTAGCAGTTGCTTCGCCTGATTTTAAATCAATGACATTATTGTCAGGGTCCAGTAACTGAATCGCGACGTTACTTGCCGGAGAGTCAGTTGCAATATTTTTCAGGTTACCGGAAGCATCAACATTGGATGATGCAAAATGAATTTTAATGTCCTGAGCCGCTGTTTTAGGATCCGTACATCCTGTCAGCTTCATGCTGAAATTTGTGGGTGTAGACGTATTCCCCGTCGCGGAAAGATCGCTGACCTTTGCCGTCTGCAGCAAGATAACAGGTGCAGCTGAAGTTGAATCGTTGACGCTGACGTTACACGTCTGGGCAGAAACTTCACCTTTGAAGCGGATACTGTTTTCCTGTGCTGCATATACACTGCTGGCCGATAATGCGGTCAGGGCAACGAACCCGGTCAATAAAGTTTTTTTAAACATTCCAGTACTCCTTGAAATTTTTTTCTGTTAATAGACATGCTGACTGATGCCTGAGTAAATAAACCAGGAGAGAGAAAATCCAACATGGTTAATACTGTCAGGGCACTTAAATTCATAGACACAATTAAGCCAGCGAAAGCATCTTACGAGCGAAGTGAGATAAACACACCTTTGAATTTCTCTAATCTTGTTTAAATTTATATGAATTTTATATTCAATATTATCTTCATAAAAAACAATGAGTTACTTGCAGTACCCACATAAAAAATCATGCAAAACATAAAAATAAATTTGCAATAAAAAGATGTGATATACTTATTTAAACTGATCTGATTAGCTTCAGGCTTACAATTTTTCTATTTCACAAAACTTTCACCTGCGCATTAGCCGTATGTTTTATGCGGGGTCTTTATTTCTTTCACTGGTGGAGAATGCTTTGAGCAGAAAAATCACTCTTAACAGTTTTCTGATATTTGAACCGGATAAAAAAAGAATAACCGGCAGGGGCAACCCGGCGGTTATCAGCGCATCCGCATCACTGTGTCTGGAACTTCTCATTGATAATGTAGGGCAACTTGTCACACATCAACAGTTCTATGACTATGTATGGCGTCGGTTTGGTACGGAACCGGCCTCAACGACTCTTTATCAGAATATCTCGGCGCTGAGACGCGCGCTGAATAAAGCCGGTCTTCAGGAAGATATCATCCGGACCATGCCGCGGAAGGGGTTTCTCCTTTCTCCACAGACAACCGTTGAGAGAGAAAGTCTTTTTTCCTTTACATCTGTCAGCACTGAGTCGGAAAGTGCCCACTCTCTCTCCGCCGGCGGCAATGAAATGCCAGAGCACAGCCTCCCTGATGAAAGAATGAGGAATACTCAGAATGAGCAAAAATCAGATTCTGAAAACAAGATTTCTTCATATTCACCCCTGACACAACATCCGTTTTTTTCAGCTTTTTTTAAGTCAAAAAAAATGATGATCGCAACCTTTATGCTTTTTTTGGCACTTTTTTTTTCGTCTTTTTTATATTTCAGATCCGGACCGAATCATAATGACACTGTGTTTATTTACAGCACTAACTACAAAGGCTGCATAATCTTCAATAATGCGGATGGGTGGCTGATAAAGGATGAGGTGAAGGAACAGGTTGATGAGATGAAATTAAATTGCAGTATAGCACCTTATATCTACCTTACCGCATTCAAACATGCAGACAGTCTTTCTTATTTTAACTGCGAGCATCCGTTGAATGGACATGTCAGAGCAAATTGCCGTTCGTATTACTTTGTGAAGAAACTGAATAATGATTAAAGTTATCCTCCTGATTATCTTGTGCATTGTCATCTATTCTTTCGCGCCATTCAGCAGGAACGGTGAAAACACCATTTCTTGTACAGCTGATGTGTCCTATCAATGGAAGCAGGACCGGATGGACTTACTTATTACGCAAACCCTTCTTGACGGAAAAGGCGTTCTTTCAATGTCTGGGATCTTATATGATAAAAATGAAACAAAATCTTATCTGAGTAAAACGATTTCATTTTCATACTTACAGAACCAATTTTTTTACTACTTCAGGTCTGAGCTGATCATGAACTCCCCTCAGATGACGATGAGCCTTTCCGATCAGAAGAAATGGTTACCCGACTTTTTTACAGATAACAATATGCCGCTGGTACTCAAGATCAGGCCTTATGGTAAAGATGCCTGGATTTTTTATGCCGAAAACACACCGCTTTTCATCTGTGAGAGAAGCAATTAACGGCCAGGCTGACGGGTAACTACACGCGGACTCTGCATTCGACTGAAGCGGATCATAAAAACGTACCTCAGGGTGAGTGAACCGAATGTGCCTGGGTCACCACCCGGTTCCGGCCTTCATGCTTGGCCCTGTACAGAAGGTGGTCTGCCACAACCAGCGCTTTTTCTCTGTCATCGCCATCGTGAGCGAGCTCACAAACGCCTGCTGAAATCGTAATGTGCTTCACTGCGGGAAACTGCGCGTTTGCAATGTTTTCACGTATACGGTTTACAACCAATCCGGCTTCGGTCAGCGTTGTGTCTGGAAAAAAAATGACAAACTCTTCACCGCCAAACCGGCAGATGATGTCCTGAGTACGGCATCCTTTTTTTAATAGATCTGATACGGCCACCAGTACCTCGTCCCCTGTATCGTGTCCGAACTGATCATTAACCTGTTTAAAGTGGTCGATATCAAACAGAGCCAGGCTGTGTGAACCCTGTCCCCCGACAAAAGGTGCCGTGAGTTGATCGAAGCCCCGCCGGTTATGTAATTTCGTCAGATGATCCGTCAGAGCATCATCGCGCAGTATAGAAAATGTTTTATCGATGGCTGCTGAATAAGCCTGAAATGCTTTTTTTAGCCTGTCAGCTTCTTTGTACCACGTTTTAATTCCGTCCATTTTTCCTGATAATCGCCCGATCGCGCCTGAGCTGGTCAGGCGGGCCAGATTTTCGAGTGGCTGTGAAATTCTGGCGGAGATGTAAAGACTCACAATGACCAACAGAAGCGCCAGCACCAGCCCGTAGAGGATCACATCACTTACGATGCGGTTGAGAATTGCGCTCGTCACGTCAGATGAAACGCAGACGAATACATGCCAGTTCGTTTTCACAACGTCCGAATAACCCAGCAGGCAACTCTGTTGATTAAACAGGGTTTTCACTGCGCCATATTTTTTCTGTTTCAGTTGCGCCGACAGATCCGCACTCAGGTTGATGCTTTTTCCGGTCAGAGCCTCATCCGCGGAGTAAACCACTTCACCGGTATCGGAAACAATGCTGACAGTCGTCTTATCAGCATAGAAGTGCTGGTTCAGAAGACGGCTCAGCATACTGCTCCTGGTCAGATAGATTGAGCCTGCCAGATACCCCAGATATTCGCCTGACGGCGAATAGACCGGGTTCGACAAAAAGACGAGATAGTTTCCCGTATAGGGGGTGAGTGGGTCAGAAACAAAAGGGCCTTTTTTTACGGCCTCCAGCTGCCCGGACGCCACACTCAGCGACGTACCGGATGGAATGAAATTTAAGGGAGAAGCGGCCACGACCCGCCCCTCGGGCGACAGGGCCAGCACGGAACTGAACATGTCTGACTGCAGACGTAGCCTGTCGGTTTCATGCTGCAGAACCTGCAAATCCCTGTAGCTGGTTATCTGTGCGGCGCTGAAAGCCAGTTCCTTCTGGGCCGTCCGGAACATGTTATCGGCAGTGTTGGCCAGTTTACGTGCATATGCAGTGCTGGATTCAAGGAGACGTTGTTCTGCCTGGTTCCTCAGCACAAAGCCGGTCACTGTGGAAAGCAGAATTGCTGTAAGGAGTATGCAGCACACAGAGTGCAGGCACAGCAGACTCTTTAGTGAGGGCTTGTTGAACATGGTTTGTCCCTGAATGACTTGTTATTTGTGTTGCCGAATTAATGCTGGCACGGACAGTTAACAAGATAGGGGCGGTCAGGCAATTAGTAAATCAGCATTATTGTTGATACGAATAGAGCCTGAGACGCATTTGCAGGCGTCAATCCAGCGAAATAAAGCGCGGATTGACTGTCATAAGCGCCACATCGATATCGATCACTACAGATGGACGGCCGGTTACGCCCGTCTGCGCGCCTGAACGATAGTCCCGCTAACGCCCGATGACCATTACTTTCACTCCCCTGCGCCAGTGGCCAGGCTCGCGGCCAGAATTCCCCTCCGGGCGCTGACGAACGCCTTCAGACAAAACCCGATCAGGGAGGCCAAAAAAACAGCCCCAGCCGCAGCATTATCTGCAGCCGGGCTTCAACAGTCTCACTCCAGCCAGCATGGAAAACATCCTTAGCAGACTTTACGAACCAGCTTATAGCCCAGCAGCAGCACCACTATCCACACCATACCGACATAGAGGGAAATGCGGGTATCGGGGAAATAACCAATCAGACCGATAATAAAGCAGAGGAAGGCTACGCCGACGCCAGCAGTCCAGCTGCCGCCTGGCAGCGCAAACTGCAGCTTACTGGCCGCCTCTTTGCCAATTTTGCGACGGAACGCGATCTGCGACAGCAGAATCATGATCCAGACCCACACTGTTGCAAAGGTCGCCAGCGAGGCGATCACCAGGAAGACTTTTTCCGGCATCAGGTAGTTGAGATAAACCGCAATCAGCATGGCGAACATCATCACCACCACTGTCACCCACGGAATCCCGCGCGAAGAGACCTTCATAAAGACCTTCGGCGCATGTCCCTGCTGCGCCATCCCGTGCAGCATGCGGCCCACGCCAAACACATCGCTGTTAATCGCCGAGAGTGACGCGGTCAGTACCACAAAATTGAGGATAGAGGCGGCCGCCGCAATGCCCAGATGCTGGAAGGTCAGCACAAACGGGCTGCCCGAGGTGCCCACCTGATTCCACGGGTAGATCGACATAATCACAAACAGCGTGCCGACGTAGAACACCAGAATGCGCCACGGCACCGAGTTGATGGCGCGCGGAATCGACTTCTCCGGATCTTTCGCTTCACCGGCGGTGATACCGATGATTTCGATACCGCCATAGGCAAACATCACCATCTGCAGCGACAGCAGCATACCGACTACGCCGTGCGCAAAGAAGCCGCCGTTAGTCCAGAGATTGTGGATGCCGGTCGGCTGGCCGCCGTTGCCGAGCCCCCAGATGATCATGCCGAAACCGGCCAGAATCATCACGATAATGGTGGCGACTTTGAAGAAGGAGAACCAGAACTCCACTTCGCCGAACACCTTCACGCTCATCAGATTGACGGCACCGATGATCAGCACCACGCTCAGCACCCAAATCCAGTGTGGCACCTCAGGGAACCAGACGCCCATATAGATGCCGAACGCCGTGACATCCGCAATCGCCACAATCAGGATTTCAAAACAGTACGTCCAGCCGGTGATGTAGCCTGCCATCGGCCCAAGATAGTCCTGCGCGTAACGTGAGAAGGAGCTGGCCTGAGGATTGTTAACGGACATCTCACCCAGTGCGCGCATGATGATGTAAGCCACTGCCCCGCCGATGATATAGGCGAGCAGCACGCTCGGTCCGGCCATTTTTATCGCGTCAGCGGAACCGTAGAACAGCCCGGTGCCAATCGCCGATCCCAGCGCCATAAAGCGGATGTGGCGCGTGCTCAGTCCGCGTTTGAGCTTGTTGGTTTCTTGCATAACAACCTGTACCTGTGAAATGAAAAAACCACGGGCAGGCCCGTGGTTAAAGAAAAATCAGTGCTCTCTGCTACGAGTGAACGGTCACCTGTTCCGGCCCTTTCACCCGATCAACAACAGCGGCAATCAGCAGCATCACCAACGACGGCGGCAACCAGGCGAGACCCTGATCGGCCAGCGGCAAATTCTGACTGAAAGCGGGCAGCAAATCTTTAAACCCGGTGGTTTTAATCGCATCAACAATACCGAACAGCAAGCTGATTAACATGGCTGGCGCGATAATCCGGCTGCTCTTATTCCACCAGTTGAGAGTGAAACTCAGCACCACCAGCACGATACAGGGCGGATAAATCGCCGTCAGTACCGGGATGGAGATCTGAATCAGGTGGCTCAGGCCGAGATTCGACACCACCATGGAGAACAGACCCAGAATAAACACCAGCGTTTTATACGATAACGGCAGGTATTGCGCAAAAAATTCCGCACAGGCACAGGTCAAGCCAACGGCGGTCACCATACAGGCGACGAAGATCAGCGCGGCAAGGAAGAAGCTGCCCATGTTGCCAAAGGTGTGCTGAACATACGCGTGCAGAATCGCTGCGCCATTAGCGTTTTGATCCACCAGCGCACCGCTGCCCGCGCCCAGCTTAAACAGGCAGAGGTAGACCAGCGTCAGGCCCAGACCGGCGATTAACCCTGCCAGCACGGTATAACGGGTCAGCAGCGCGGCATTATCGACGCCACGCGAACGGGCGGCGTTGACAATTACGATACCAAATACCAGCGCGCCCAGCGTATCCATGGTCAGATAGCCATTGACGAAACCGCTGGAGAAGGCCGCACGCTGATAATCAGCGGTAGCCGGAACCGTGCCGCCAGCAGGCCACACCAGGGCAGCAACGCCCAGCACGGTCAGCGCAATAATTTTTAATGGCGCAAGGAAGTGCCCTACCGTGTCGAGTAGCTTGCCGGGATAGAGCGATACGCCAATCACCAGCGTGAAGTAAATCAGGCTATAGATAAACAGCGGCAGCGCGCCATCACCGGTCAGCGGGGCAATACCCATCTCAAACGAGACCGTTGCCGTACGCGGTGTGGCAAACAGCGGCCCGACAGCCAGATAGCAAACGGTGGCCAGCACGATGCCAGCGACCTTGCCAATCGGGGTGCTGAGCGCATCCACGCCGCCGCCGACGCGAGCCAACGCGATCACGGTCATCACGGGCAGACCGACTGCGGTAATCAGAAAACCAATCGCGGCAGTCCAGACGTGTTCGCCAGACTGAATACCGACCATGGGCGGGAAAATGATGTTGCCCGCGCCAACAAACAGGGCGAATGTCATAAAGCCCAGCGCGAGAATGTCCTTCGAAGTTAAACGATGTGTCATACGGCCTGTCACTGATGTTGCGGTGGAAGTTGGGTTAGTGTTGTCCCCTCGCTGCGTGTAAACCACGACCAGGCTGACAATGTCAGCGCATTATGCTCGTCGCAGGGTAAAGCGCAGGTGATTTAAGCTGCTTTTATTCTGTTCACAGAGGGATGGATCGACAACGGCGCTAAGTAAAACGTTTATAGCGGTGAAAGGCAATACGGGATCGGAAAACCAGAAGGTTATGCCGCCATTTTTTCAAAAGGCAGTGGATAGCGTTAATTTTTGCAGCAGGCACACAAGATGATGTGCCTAAATAATAGACAGAGCGCGAGAAATCCCCGCATAAACGGGCCTGAAGATACACAAAAGGCGCGTTTTACGCGCCTGTCTGCACAACGTTACAGCACTACCAGACCTGATTCGCGATATCGACCACTAAGCGAATCTTCTGCCACTGCTGCGCCTCGGTCAGGCTGTTGCCCTCTTCGGTTGAGGCAAAACCACACTGCGGACTGAGGCAGATCTGATCCAGACTGACATACTGCGCCGCCTCTTCCAGCCGGGTTTTCACCTGCGCCGGATCTTCCAGTTCACCCACTTTCGTGGTGATGAGGCCCAGCACCACCTGCTGATGACCTGGCTTAATGTAACGCAGTGGTTCAAAACCGCCGGAACGGGCGTTGTCATACTCCAGGAAGAAGGCATCCACGTTGACGCTGCCGAACAGGATTTCTGCGACCGGCCCATAGCCGCCTTCAGAGATCCAGGTTGAGCGGAAGTTGCCGCGACAGACATGCAGACCCACGGTCAGATCGGCAGGTTTACCTTCCAGCGCTTTATTCAACACCTGAGCATAAGTCTGTGCCAGCTGGTCAGGATCGTCGCCACGCGCCCGGATATCGCGCTTCTGATCCTCAGAACAGAGGTAAGCCCAGACGGTATCATCCAGTTGCAGATAGCGGCAGCCCGCGTCATAAAACGCCTGAATAGCTGCTTTGTAGGTCTGCGCCAGATCGTCGAAGTAGTCTGCCAGATCGGGATAGACTTCCGCGTCGATCACCTTGCGGCCACCACGGAAGTGCAGCACGCTGGGGCTGGGAATGGTCATCTTCGGCACCGCATCACCGGCAATACTCTGCAGGAAGCGGAAATGCGCCAGCATCGGATGATCCGCCGGGAAACCGAGTTTGCTCACCACTTTCACGCCATGCGCTTTGGTCTGCACGCCATTAAACTGAATGCCCTGCTCCGCTTCATAGCGCTCTACGCCATTCAGGCCATAGAAGAAGTCGAAGTGCCACCAGCCGCGACGAAACTCGCCATCAGTGACCACTTTCAGGCCATTTTCCCGCTGTTTCGCCACCACATCGCGAATCGCCTCATCTTCAACCTGGCGCAGGGCCGCCGCATCAATCTCTCCGGCTGCAAACTGTTCGCGCGCCTGCTTAATGGCGGTGGGACGCAGAAAGCTGCCAACGGTATCGGCACGGAACGGGGCGGTTTCTCTTTGCATGATCACTCCTGTCTCCCCTGCCGGTAATGACGGCAGGAAATAGTTGCATCCTGATATAAATAGCCATCTGGATGGCTACATGTCTGAACACAGAGTGGCATGGGCGGCTTTCTTCTGCAACTGAAGAAAATTCAGTGATGATGAAAAAAATTCACGTTCGGGGGATTAGCGCAGCGCGGCGCGCGCCTGCGTCATCTGACTGTCAGAGAGCGGCAGATAGCCCGCTTCGCTGACCCGCCGCTGTCCCTGCGCCGAAAGTACCTGCTCCAGAAACGCGGCCACCAGCGGCGGCAAAGGTTTGCCGGGCGCTTTATTCACATAGAGATAGAGCGGGCGCGCCCAGGGATAACGGCCACTGCGGATGGCCTCGGCATCCGGGGTAATCGCCTGCCCCTGATCATTCATCACCGCCAGCATTTTTACGCCGCTGAGATGAAAGCCAAAACTGGCGTAGCCGATGCTGCGAGAATTACCGGCCACCGCCTGCACCACTGCGGCCGAGCCGGGAAACTCCGCCACGTCGCTGCGAAAATCACCTTTGCACAGCGCCTGCTGCTTGAAGAAACCCCATGTGCCGGAGGCGGAGTTACGTCCATAGCGCTGAATCGGCCGTTTGCTCCACTGCGCGCCGGTTAAGCCGAGATCGCCCCAGCGCAGCGGCACGCTGTGTGCGCCACACAGACGGGTAATCGAGAAGATGGCATCGAGCTGACGCGGTTCAATCTGCTGTAGCGGATTGCGCTGATTCACCACTACCACCAGCGCATCCATAGCCACCGGAACCGCCAGCGGCGGATAGCCGTAGCGCGCCTCAAAGGCCTGGCGTTCATCTGCCTGCATCGGGCGGCTCATCGGACCGAGTTGTGCTGCACCCGCCGCCAGCGCGGTCGGCGCAGTAGAAGAGCCGGAGGCCTGAACCTGGACATTGACGCCCGGCGCCTGGCGACTGAAATCTTCGCCCCACAGCGTCATCAGATAGCCCAGCGTATCGGATCCGACGCTGCTGAGATTGCCGGAGAGCGCGCCGGGCTGGGCCAGTGCCAGGCCCGGCAGCAGAGTAACGATCAACAAAAGAAGGATGCGCATCAGGGAGATCCGGCAGCAATTAATGAACGGCATTCTCCTGCATCACGCTGCTGACAATCAACCTCGCTGGCAGCGTAAAGGTAAAACAGGTCTCCTTGTGCGGCACGCTGGTGATATCGAGCCGCGCGTTATGGTGGCTCAGAGCATGTTTCACTATCGCCAGTCCCAGCCCGCTGCCGCCGGTCGCACGCGAACGGGCTTTATCGACCCGGTAGAAACGCTCGGTAAGACGCGGAATATGTTCTGAGGCGATGCCCGGCCCGTTATCGCACACCCGGAAAATGGCCCCCTGTTTGCCGCGCAGCCAGCTGATATCAATTCGCGTGCCATCCGGTGTGTGGTTTACCGCGTTGTAAACCAGATTGGAGATGGCGCTGCGCAGCTGTTCATCGTTGCCGAACACTTTCAGATGGGGATCGGTATGGAAATGGATGTCGTGACGGCCACCACTCAGCGTTGCCGCCTCATGCTGCAGCAGTTTCAGCATCACCGGCACATCGACCTTCTCTTTCAGATCGATTGCGGGCGCGGCTTCAATGCGCGATAGCGTCAGCAGCTGTTTGACCAGGCTGTCCATGCGGCGCGTCTGCTCCGACATGGTGTGCAGCGCTTTGCTGCGCGAAGGCTCGCTCATCACCGAGTCGTTCATCATCTCCAGATAGCCCTGCAGCACCGTGAGCGGTGTGCGCAATTCATGGCTGACGTTGGCAAAGAAGTTGCGGCGCGCCCCTTCCAGCTGATGCATCTGCGTGACATCACGCGCCACCAGCAGCCACTGCCCTTCGCTGTAGGGCATGACGCGGAACTCCATGTGAAGTTTGTTGTTCAGCACCAGCGTCAGCGGCTTGTCGAAATCGCGCTGGCGAAGATAGCGCGAGAACTCCGGATAACGGAGCAGATTGAGGATGTTCTGGCCATTATCTTCCGGCCAGCGCAGACCCAGGTGCTGCTGCGCCAGGCCGTTACACCAGAAAATGGTGCCCTCTTCGGTGGTCAGGATCACCGCATCCGGCAGCGACTCGGCACCGCTGCGGAAACGCTTAATCAGATTGCCCAGTTCACGCCGCCGCCGCCGGTTGCGGAGCTGCATCTGGTAAAGACCATAAAACAGCGGTTCCCAGCTGGCACGCCCGGCCGGTGGCGTCATGGTGCGGTCCAGCCACAGCCAGTGCGACAGCCGCATCAGATTGTGAAAATGCCACAACAGCACCGTCAGCACGCTCAGCAGCAGCCACCAGGGCAGACCGCCGAACAGCAGGCCCAGCAGCACTGCGGGCAGACAGACCAGCAGCAGTTCTGTCAGTAATCTCTTCCAGGAGAGGCGTTCCAGCACGGTAAAGGCTCCGTTTAGTAGCGGGCAGAGAAACGATACCCTGTTCCGCGAACGGTTTGTACCATGCGATCGTGGCCGGACACTTCCAGCGCTTTACGTAAACGGCGGATGTGAACATCGACAGTACGATCTTCCACATACACATTGGTGCCCCAGACGTGGTTCAGCAGCTGTTCGCGGCTGTAAACGCGTTCCGGGTGGGTCATAAAGAAGTGCAGCAGCTTATATTCTGTCGGACCCATCTCCAGCGGCGTGGTTTCGGACATCACGCGATGTGAGGAGGGATCCAGACTCAGCCCCTGCATCTCAATCACCTCTTCCACGGCCATCGGCGAAATACGGCGCATCACCGCTTTGATCCTCGCCATCAGCTCTTTAGGTGAAAAGGGTTTGGTAATGTAATCATCGGCACCCACTTCCAGGCCGCGCACCCGATCCTCCTCTTCGCCGCGCGCGGTGAGCATCATCACCGGGATATCGCGTGTCATCGCCTCGCGTTTCAGATGTTTGATAAACTGAATACCGCTGCCACCGGGTAACATCCAGTCCAGCAAAATCAGATCGGGCCAGGGTTCAATCAGCTTGCCAACGGCGCTGTCATAATCTTCCGCCTCGATTGGCTGATAGTCGTTCTGCTCCAGAACAAAACACAACATTTCACGGATGGGGGCTTCATCCTCCACAACCAAAATGCGCTTAGCCATTATTACTCCTGCTGATTATGACGGATGTCACTGAGATTCGCGGCGCCATTATGCGTCAGATTTGTGACACTTTTATGAAAAACATAACCTGCCTGTAACCTCACTGGTAATCATTTATGACAGCGCAGCGACAATTTTTTGCTTTGGCCGCAGAGCCAGTATAATCGCCGGGCGAATCACAACGGCAGGGACTCATCATGCGCATCATTCATACTGCGGACTGGCATCTGGGGCAGTTCTTCTACAACAAAAGTCGGGCAGCCGAACATCAGGCATTTCTCGACTGGCTGTTGATCCAGATTGAACAGCATCAGGTGGATGCGTTGATCATCGCAGGCGATCTGTTTGATACCGGTACACCGCCCAGCTACGCCCGCGAAATGTTCAACCGCTTTGTGGTGGCGCTGCAGCCCAGCGGCTGTCAGCTGATTGTGCTGGCGGGCAACCACGATTCCGTTGCCACGCTGAATGAGTCGCGTGAGCTGCTCGCCTGTCTCAATACCCGGGTGATCGCCACCCCGCAGGAGAAGGATGATGTGCTGCTGCTCAACACCCGCCAGGGCGAGCCGGGCGCGCTGCTGTGTGCGATTCCCTATCTGCGGCCGCGCGATATCCTGCGCAGCCGGGCGGGTCAGTCGGGACGCGACAAGCAGACCTCGCTGCTGGAAGCGATCGCCCACCACTATCAGCAGCGATTCACCGCCGCCCAGGCGCTGGGCCATGCACTGCCGATTATCGCCACCGGCCATCTCACCACCGTCGGCGTCAGCCAGAGCGATTCAGTGCGCGACATCTATATCGGGACGCTGGATGCCTTCCCGGCCAGCGCGTTTCCCGCGGCTGACTATATCGCACTGGGGCATATTCATCGCGCCCAGCGCGTCGCGGGCAGCGAGCATATCCGCTACAGCGGCTCACCGATTCCGCTGAGCTTTGACGAGCTGGGCACAGAAAAAAGCGTCTTCCTGCTGGAACTCACCACCAGCGGCCTGCAATCAGTCACGCCGCTGGTGGTGCCACAGGCGCAGCCGATGCAGGTGCTGAAAGGATCGCTGGCGCAGATTGCAGAGCAGTTAAATGCCTTCAGCACGGCAGAGCAGGAGAAGCCGACCTGGCTCGACATCGAAGTCACCACCCAGGAGTACCTCAGCGATCTGCAGCGTCAGGTAGAAACCCTGACCGCCACGCTGCCGGTCGAAGTCCTGTTGCTCCGCCGCAGCCGTGAACAGCGGCAACAGAGCCTGGCGCGGCTCGACAACGAAACCCTGAGTGAGCTGAAGGTGGAGGAGGTCTTTGCCCGCCGGCTGGCGCTGGATGAGGAGCTGCAACCAGAGCAAATCGCCGAGATGACCACCCTGTTCCGCCAGACGCTGGCCGCCATGGAAGAGACCCAATGAAGATCCTCACGCTACGGTTCAAAAACCTCAATGCCCTGCGCGGTGAATGGTTCATCGACTTCCGCGCCGAACCTTTTGCCAGCAACGGCCTGTTCGCCATTACCGGTGCCACCGGCGCCGGTAAAACCACCCTGCTGGACGCCATCTGCCTGGCGCTCTATCACCAGACGCCGCGCCTGGGCGCGATTTCACAGAGCCAGAATGCGCTGATGACCCGCGACTGTGCCGAATGTCTGGCCGAGGTGGAGTTTGAGATCAAAGGAGAAGCCTGGCGCGCCTTCTGGAGCCAGAACCGCGCGCGCGGCACTGCTGACGGCAAACTTCAGGCACCGCGCGTTGAGCTGGCACGCTGCGCCGACAACATCATTGTTGCCGATAAAGTCGGTGACAAGCTGAAGCTGATCGAAACCCTCTCCGGGCTCGATTTTGAAAGGTTTACCCGCTCGATGATGCTGTCACAAGGCCAGTTCGCCGCCTTTCTCAACGCCAAAGCCAGTGAGCGCGCGGAACTGCTTGAGGAGCTGACCGGCACCGAAATTTACGGTCTGATTTCCGCCGCCATCTACGAGCGCCACAAAGAGGCAAAAACCCAGCTGGATCTGCTGCGCAGCCAGGCGGGAGCGATGGCGCTGCTGGATAGCGACGCACGCGCCGCGCTGCAACAGCAGCTCACCGATCTGACCGATGCGGAACAGCAGCTCAGCGCGCACTATCAGCAGGCGCAGCAACAGCAGCAGTGGCAACAGCAGGCGCAGCAGTTACAGCAGGAAGATGCGCAGGCTGACGTCGCGCTGCAGCAGGCCCAGGCCGCATCCCTGGCGGCAGAAGCCGATCGTCATCGTCTTGCACGCAGCGAACCGGCTGAAAAGCTGCGGGTAAAACTGCAGCAGCGCGACGCGTTACGCACCGATCAGCAGCAGGTCGTGAGCCGCTGTCAGCAACTCACGGCGGCGCAGCAGCAGGCGCAGAGCCAACAGCAGCAGCATCAACAGCACTACGCGACGACCCAAAGTGCCCGCCAGCAGGCGCTGCAGGAACAGCAGCAGCAGGAAAGTCTGCTGACAGAACAGGTTCTGCCGCTGGATCAGCGGATCAGCGCACTGCAGCAGCAGCTTGCAGAGCAGCAGCAGGAAAATGCCCGACAGCAGCAGCATGCTGATCAGACACAGGCCAGCCTGGCAGAGCAGAAGCGCCAGGTTGAGACATGGCAGCAGGCGATTGCCGAACAGCATCAGTTACGCCAGCAGCTTGCCGATCTCGCCCAATGGGGCGCTTCGCTGCCGGTGTGGCAGGAGAACTTTGCCCTGCTGGCGCAGCGTGAAGCGACCCTGGCCGGACTGGCGCAACAGCGCGAGCAGCAGCAGCGACAGATCGCTGCCCAGCAGGCGGAACAGCAGCAGCAGGCAGAACAGGCGCTCCCGCGCCAGCAGGCGGAGCAACAGGCCCGCCAGGCGCTCTCGCAGGCGGAGCAAGTACTAACTTCGCTACAGGAACAGCGTCCGCCTGCCGCACTGCGTCAGGCATTAAGCCAGTTGCAGAACAGCCGTCCGGCTCGTCAGCAACTGCTGCTGCTTTCAACTCAGTGGCAGCCGCTGCACCAGCAGCTGGGCCAGCGCCAGCAGCGGCTGGCTACGCTCGCAAAAGCGCATCAGCAGAGTGAAGCGGAACTCCAGGCCCTGCGCGAGACGTGGAAACGCGAGAAACAGCAGCTGGATGATGTCGAAAAAATCTGCGCGCTGGAGCAGCAGATTGTCGATCTCAGCGATTACCGCGCCCGGCTCGCCGCCGATCAGCCCTGTCCGCTGTGCGGCTCCTGCACGCATCCCGCCGTTGAGGCCTACAGCACGCTGGAAGTAAGTGCTAACCAGCAGCGCCGGGCTGCACTGCAGCAACAAACCGAGGCATTGCGCGAAGCGGGCACGGCAAAAAGCGAACAGCTGAAACAGTCAGCCGTGCAGCAGCAGACCCTGCGCGATGAGATTGCGGAGATGCAGCAACAGCTCGATCGGCTTGAGCAGCAATGGCAGGCGCTGAGCAGTGAGCTGGCACTTACCTTCCCGCTCGCCGATCGCGATGCCTTAACCGCGTGGGAGCAGCAGCAAAGCGAACGTGAAAGCCAGCTTGAGCAACAGCGACAGGCGCAGGAAGCCGCCGAACAGGCGCGTCAGGCCGCAAAAGATTACTATCTTCAGCAGTCACAGGCCTGGCAGCAGCATTTGCAGGCAGAACAGCTGGCGCAGCAGTCGCTGTCCAGCCTGCAACAGGCGCTGGATGCGCTGCAACAGCGTCAGCAGCAGGAACAGCAGGCCATGGCGCAATTGCAGAGTCGTCTGGAGCAGCAGTTCAGTGCACACAACCTTGCCCTGCCCGACGCTGCCCATCGCGATGCGTGGCTGACAGAACAGCAGCGGCGCTGGGAGCGCTGGCAGGAAAGTGAGCGGTTGCTCGCTAACCTGCAACCGCAGTTGTTAAAGGGGGAAACCCAGCTCACTGCCCTGCAACAACAGGCAGAACTGGAGCAGCAGCAGCTCACTACCCATCAGCAGCAGCAAAATCAGAACCAGATGCAGCTCAGCGAGATGCGCCGTGCCCGTCTGGTGCTGTTTGGCGATCGCGAGGTCACCCTCGCCCGTCAGCAGATGCAGGCCCGCGTTCAGCAGGCTGATGAACAACTGGCACAGCAGCTCACCGCCCTGCAACAGGCACAGGCCGAAGTCAGTCGCCTGCAGGGTGAGCTTTCGGGACTGGAAAATCAGCGGCAGACGCTCAATAGCAAACTGGCAGAGGCGGAAAGCGCGCTGCAGCAGGCACTGGAGAGCGCCGGATTCGCGGATGAAGCCAGCCTGCGCGCGGCGCTGCTGGATGAGCAGACCGCAGTGCAACTGCGTCAGCAGTTGCAGCAGCTCGATCAGCAATGCCAGCAGCAGCAGGCGCGACTGGCGGATCTGCGTCAGCGGCTCAGTCTCCATCAGCAGGCGAAACCCGCTGCGATGCCGGAATCCGCCGAGGCGCTGGCGCAACAGCTGGAGCAGTTACGGCTGGCACTGCGCGACAACGCCAGCCAGCAGGGTCAGATTCAGCAGCAGCTACAGAGCGATGCCAGCCTTCGTGTGCGCCAGCAAAGCCTGATGACGCAGATTGAACAGGATGGTGTGACGCTGGCGCAGTGGAGCCTGCTCAACGATCTGATTGGCTCCGCCAGCGGCGATAAATTCCGGCGCTTCGCCCAGGGCTTAACGCTGGATCACCTGGTGGCCCTGGCTAACCGTCAGCTCGATCGGCTGCATGGCCGCTATCTGCTGCAGCGACGGGCGCAGGATCTGCTGGAGCTGGATGTGGTCGATACCTGGCAGGCCGATGCGGCGCGCGATACCCGCACGCTGTCGGGTGGTGAGAGCTTCCTGGTGAGTCTGGCGCTGGCGCTGGCGTTGTCGGATCTGGTCAGCCACAAAACGCGCATCGAATCGCTGTTTCTGGATGAGGGTTTTGGCACGCTGGATGCGCAGACGCTCGACACCGCGCTGGACGCACTCGATGCACTCAACGCCAGTGGCAAAACCATTGGGGTGATCAGCCACGTGGAAGCGATGAAAGAGCGCATTCCGGTTCAGATTAAAGTACGCAAGATGAATGGGCTGGGTTACAGCCAGCTGGAACTGCCGCAGGGATAGCGGGCGCCAGGGCGGTAAATTCTGGTTCTGTCGACAGTCGGAGTAATGCCATAGCATTCATGATGCCGGTCTGTAGACTGTCGGCAGCATACCGGAAGATCTTTAAGGAAAGTTGGCCAGTTAAATGAATTTAATTAATATAACGATGAGAATGTTGCCGGGGGTGATTATTGCATTGTCGCTCAGCGCCTGTCAGCATCCTGTGGCAAAGCAACGGGATAGCGTGGCAAACCTCTGTCAGCCGTCGAAAGATCCTGACAGTCAATCCTGTCACTGGACTAATCAAATGCAGCCAGTACTGAACCGGCAGTTCAGCGATGCGGCGCGTTACGCCGGTCAGCAATGTCTGGTACGGATGGAGTGGCAACCACACAGCAGACATTATGCGGTGACCCAGACGCAGGGTGATGAAGCGCTCTGCCTGCGCGCCTGGCAACTGGTCGCGCAGACCCGCGATCTGCCGCCGCCGCCGGAGCCTGGACAACCGGCGTGGTTCGGCTTTGCGCCGCGCGGTTAGCTGGCCAGACCTTCCTGACGCCACTGGCGCGGACTGATGCCAAACCAGCGACGAAACGCGCGTGAAAACGCGCTGACTTCCGAGTAGCCCAGCAGCAGCGCCATCTCAGAGATGGGCAGCTGCTTCTGCTGCAGATAGTATGTCGCCATTTCGCAGCGCACCTGATCGACCAGCGCGGTAAAGCTGCTGCCCTCTTCGCGCAGCCGCCGCTGCAGTGACCAGCTCGACAGTCCGAGCTTATCCGCCACCTCTTCCAGCACCGGCTCACCCTGCATCAGCGATAAATTAACCTGCGAACGCGCCTGCTCAATCATGCTCTGCTGTGACGTCCCACGGTTAAGCCGTCGGATCGCATCCTGCATCACCATTAACAGGATCGGATCGCTCTCCGGCATGGCGCGCAGCAGATCGCGCTTGGGGATCACCAGTGAATTAAACGGCTGATCGAACCAGACCGGCGCATCAAACACTTTGCAGTGATCGTGCCACTGGCCGGGACGCGGATGTTCAAAGTGGACTTCGCGCGGTGCCCAGTGTCTGCCCGCCACGTGGCGGATCAGATTCATAAACATCCCCAGCGTCAGCTCTGCATCCTGTCGGCGCGACAGGATCGCGCCATGTCGCACCTGATAATCCAGCCGCCAGCACTCTCCCTTATCCACCAGCCGGGTTAAGGTGTCGTGCTGATGCCAGGGAAATGCGTTGACCACATTATGCAGCGCCTGTTCCAGCGTGGCGGAGCACAAACCGATGTAGCCGATCAGGCCTAATGACTGCGGTTTAAACTGCCTGCCGTAGTGCAAACCGAAGTTATCAAAACCGGAGTGACGCGCCGCCTCTTCCAGCACCCGACAGTAGTTAACCAGCCCCAGGCTGAGCGTCGGACTGGCCAGGCGCTCCGGATCGATGCCGCTGATGCCGAAGATACGATCAACATCGCCGCCCTGGGTATGAATAAAGTCGCCTAAGCCGGTCGCCGCCGCTGCCAGCACGCCGTGATTGCCTGCCCCCGCCGCTGCCGAGCAGGCCGCAAACGCATCGGGCTTTATCAGTGTCGGATTCATGGTCGCCTCAGTCAGAATTCAGGTGGATCACCCGTTACTCCTATCCGAGCAATTTCCATACCAGGTCCCTGATGCCCGACGCGCCGCCTGCGGGCTGTCCGGGCGGCGTGCAGGTTACGCGCAGGGCACTGCGGCGGCGCAGCGGCGCCCGCCGCTGGTGCATCAGACGCCGACCGGCAGCTGCTCACCTTCCAGATAACGGCGGCAGAGGCGGACCGAGTGGCTGGCCCACGCCGATCCCAGGCTGCGCGCCATTTCGGTTTCGGCATGTGATCCCACCCACGCGGTGAGCTGGATACGACGCTGGATTAACAGCGCGGGCAGCATGGCCATCTCCGCATCGCTGATATGCGCCACCTGCTCATAGCCGCGGATCCAGTGATCGATCCACTCTGGCGCGCGCGGATGATGCTCAACAAAACTGATCGCCGCCGCCAGATCGTGCAGATACCAGCCTAGCCCGCAGTCATCGAAATCGATCACCCGCGTTTCGCCCTTGTGCAGCAGCAGATTGGTCAGCCGCAGATCGGCGTGGATCAGGCCATAGCGATCCGATCCTTTACCGAATTGCGTCATCGCCGCGCCGACCTGGCTTATCGCCTGCTCTACCACGCCGTGATCGGCAGGATTCAGATTCGGCGCATCCTGCCAGCGTCCCCAGTGACTCTCTGCGCTGGTCATGGTGTGGTGATCCCAGATGATGCGCTGGAAACCCGCAGGCGGCTGCCACTGTTTACTGTGCTGATGCAGCCGCGCGGTGATCTGGCCGAGCTGCTGAAAAGCGCGGGGATCGACGTCGGTGGTCGGCAT
Source organism: Pantoea sp. BJFS-204 (assembly GCF_049310725.1). NCBI lineage: Bacteria > Pseudomonadati > Pseudomonadota > Gammaproteobacteria > Enterobacterales > Erwiniaceae > Pantoea > Pantoea sp. BJFS-204. The sequence goes on from NZ_JBMOWE010000002.1 coordinate 691,385, forward strand.
CTCTCCGTCGATCCAGTGAAACAGCACCACGTAGCGTTCACCGCCCTCCGGCAGCCGCAGCGTCAGCACGGTTTCGCCCTCTTTGTCCGGCACCGCTTCCGGCACCATAATGCCGGTTTCGCGCAGCGCATTGAGCCACAGCAGTTCGCTGACGATGTCGGCTTTTTGATGATAATCGCCGCGATGCAGTCGCAGCGCATAACGCCCGCCTGCCGCCTGCAGCAGAAACGTGGCGTTCTCTGAGCGGCACAGCAGGCTGAGCTGGCCCTGCAGCGCGGCGGGATAACAGGCCAGCGCCTGCTGCGCCATCAGGGTGAGTTGGGAATCAGTCAGGTTGTCATATTGTTTAGCGCTCATCAGTCCGGCTCCTTGTCACTTGCGTTATCTCAGCATGCGTTGCCAGAAGGTGAGCTGCTTGACTCCGGAAGAGACAAAGTTGACCGCAGCGTGCAGCTGGCCCGGTTGTTGCCTGTGAGTTGACCGTGGAGGACAGAAGTCACTGCGCCCGCGTCAAGTCGTGGCGAGTAATGCAACGGCATTATCCCCTTACTGTAGCGTAATGGCGGTGTAACGCCGCGTGAGACCAACAACGACGGGGATAACAGTATGACAAACAGACTCAAGCCCACTCTGGGCACCCTGCATCTGTGGGGGATTGCGGTTGGCCTGGTCATTTCAGGCGAATATTTTGGCTGGAGTTACGGCTGGGCCGTGGCGGGCACGCTGGGATTTCTGGTCACCACCGCGTTGATCGCCACGCTCTATACCTGCTTTATTTTTAGCTTCACCGAACTGACCACCGCGATCCCCCATGCAGGCGGGCCATTTGCCTATAGTCGCCGCGCCTTTGGCGAAACCGGCGGACTGATTGCCGGTCTGGCGACGCTGATTGAGTTTGTCTTTGCGCCACCGGCGATTGCCATGGCGATTGGGGCTTATCTCAACGTGCAGTATCCCGAACTGAACCCGAAGACTGCGGCGGTCGGGGCTTACCTGGTGTTTATGACGCTGAATATTCTCGGCGTAAAACTGGCGGCGATGTTTGAACTGGTTGTGACGGTGCTGGCGGTGATTGAACTGCTGGTGTTTATGGGTGTGGTTTCACCCGGCTTCAGCCTGGCGAACTTCGCCGCACACGGCTGGGCAGGCAGTGACAGCTTCGGACTGCCCGCCTTCTCCGGCATTTTCGCCGCCATTCCTTTTGCCATCTGGTTTTTCCTGGCCATTGAAGGCGCGGCGATGGCGGCCGAAGAGGCGAAAGATCCGACCCGGACCATTCCCCGCGCCTACATCAGCGGAATTCTGACGCTGGTGGTGCTGGCGATAGGTGTGATGCTGATGGCGGGCGGCGCGGGCGACTGGCGCAAACTTGCCGATATTAACGATCCGCTGCCGCAGGCGATGAAAATGATTGTCGGCGAACACTCTAACTGGATGCATATGCTGGTGTGGATTGGACTGTTTGGCCTGATTGCCAGCTTCCACGGCATCATCCTCGGCTATTCACGGCAGTTTTTTGCCCTGGCACGCGCGGGCTATCTGCCGCCTTCTCTGGCCAAACTTTCGCGTTTCCAGACCCCGCATCGGGCGATTATTCTCGGCGGCGTGCTGGGTATCGCGGCAATTTACAGCGATGGTGTGATTAATCTGCAGGGGATGACGCTGACGGCGGCGATGATCACCATGGCGGTATTTGGCGCGATTGTGATGTACATCATGAGTATGCTGAGCCTGTTTAAACTGCGCCGCAGCGCGCCGGAGATGGTCCGCAGTTTCCGCGCGCCGGGCTATCCGATTGTTCCGGGCATCGCCCTGCTGCTGTCGGTGGTCTGTCTGCTGGCGATGCTGTGGTTTAATCCGGTGATAGGCGCGCTGTTTTTCGCCATCATGCTGGCAGGCTATCTCTACTTCCTCGCCACCAAAGCGCAGCGCGATCGGGCGCCGCAGGACAGTATGCTGGTCGGCGAATAAAAGCGGCGCGGGTGAGTGCCTTGGGTTAACGATTCAGCGCCGGGTCTCTCTGGCGCTGAATCGTCAGCGGATGCTCGGGTAACTCAGCCGTTAAGCGGCCAGAGCCACGCCGCACCGCGTACGCCGCTGGAGTCGCCATGCTGCGCCTTCAGCACCGGCGTTTCACACTCCCCGCCAAATACCCACTTCTTCATCAGCACCGGCACGGTCTGATAGAGACGATCCACATTGCTCATCCCACCGCCCAGTACAATCACATCGGGATCGATCAGGTTTACCACCTGCGCCAGCGATTTTGCCAGCCGCAACTCATAGCGGCTCATCGCCAGTTCGGCGATCGGATCCTGCTGCGCCAGCAGCGAGGCGATCTCCGCACCTTTGCGATGTACGCCGCTCAGCCGCTGATAGTCGATACCAAAACCGGTGCCTGAAACAAAGGTCTCAATACAGCCCTGCTGCCCGCAATAACAGGGCACTTCCTGACGGTAGCGCAGCTCATCCTCATCCATCCACGGCAGCGGATTGTGGCCCCACTCACCGGCATTGCCGTTGCCCCCGATACGCGACTCACCGTTGATCGCCACACCGGCGCCCGATCCGGTGCCGATGATCACGGCAAACACCAGCGACTGTCCGGCACCGGCACCGTCGATCGCTTCCGACACCGCCAGGCAGTTGGCGTCGTTGGCGATACGCACTTCCCGGTTCAGCGCCTGCGCCAGATCTTTATCCAGCGGCTGACCGTTGAGCCAGGTGGAGTTGGCATTTTTTACCCGCTTACTGTAAGGCGAAAGCGTGCCGGGAATACCTAGGCCGACCGTGCCGGTTTCGCCGGTTTTCTGCTCCGCCAGCGTGACCAGATCGACAATCGCCTGTACCGTTGCCTGATAGTCATCACGCGGGGTATTCACCCGGTGGCGGAACAGCTCCTCTCCCTTATCCGACAATGCGATCACTTCTGTCTTGGTGCCACCCAGATCTATGCCTATGCGCAAGATTACGTCCTCGTTATTCGTTCAGGTGAGAGATACAGTAAAAGGCGTCTGCCGGAAAGGCAATGAAACCACTCCGATGTTTCGCTATCATGCGCGCTGACTCTCGCAGACTTGTGCGCCCGATCGCGCCACGGTAAGGAATCCCGATGTTGTGGTTTAAAAATATGATGGTTTATCGTCTGAATCGTGACATTCCACTGTCCGCAGATGAGATGGAAAAGCAGCTCGACGCCTTCACGTTTTCACCGTGTGGCAGTCAGGATATGAGCAAGACCGGCTGGGTCTCGCCGATGGGCAACCGCAGCGATGCGCTGACCCATGAAAACAAAGGCCAGATTGTGATTTGCGCCCGCAAAGAAGAGAAAATCCTGCCTTCGCCGGTGGTGAAACAGGCGCTGGAAGCGAAAATCGACAAGCTGGAATCTGAGCAGAGCCGCAAGCTCAAAAAGACCGAAAAAGATTCGCTGAAAGATGAAGTGCTGCACAGCCTGCTGCCGCGCGCCTTCAGCCGTTTCAGCCAGACCTACCTGTGGATCGACACGGTCAACAACCTGATTATGGTTGACTGTGCCAGCGCAAAAAAAGCGGAAGATACCCTGGCGCTACTGCGCAAAAGCCTGGGCTCACTGCCGGTGGTGCCGCTGACGCTGGAAAGCCCGATTGAACTGACCCTGACAGAATGGGTACGTTCAGGCGAGCTGCCTGCCGGATTCGCCCTGATGGATGAAGCGGAGCTGAAAGCGCTGCTGGAAGATGGCGGCGTTATCCGCTGCAAGAAACAGGATCTGGTGTGCGATGAGATCGCCAACCACATCGAAGCGGGTAAGCTGGTAACCAAACTGGCGCTCGACTGGCAGGAGCGCATTCAGTTCGTGCTGGCCGATGATGGTTCAGTGAAGCGTCTGAAGTTCAGCGACACCCTGCGCGACCAGAACGACGATATTGACCGCGAAGATTTTGCACAGCGCTTTGATGCGGACTTTATTCTGATGACCAGCGAACTGGCCGCACTGACCAGCAATCTGGTAGAAGCGTTGGGCGGCGAAGCCCAGCGTTAATCAGCCACCGGCAGAATCATCCTGACAGACGATATTTGCCAAAAAAAGGGCCGCTTAGCGTTAATGCTGCTCAGTTAAGATTAGATTTGTAAAAGGCTGTCACGGTCAGACGTGGCAGCCTTTTTTTCCGGGCGAGCGAGCCTCAGTGCGGGCCAGCGCACCTCTGCTGCTGCCGGGCCGTCCTCGCGCCGCTCACGCGGTACCTTCGGCTTTGACGTCGTGCCGACGAACCGTTCGGGGATCGGCCCTCCCTGGCCGGCCCCGAACTGTCCACGCTTCCCGGCGTGGACTTCTGGCCCGTCGTCACGCCTCAGCGCTGCGGATAGCCCTTTCAGCAGCAGAGGCGCGCTGGCCTCAACTCTCGTGCCCTTTTTAACAATACACACTGAAGTTTCAGAGCAGGCCGGGGCCGGGCTGGGGCAGGCAATCCGCAGCGCTGAACAGAATGAGTCTGCCAGGAGAGCCCGCAGGACGCGGGCGAAAGGCGGGGCGGCACAGGATGTGCCATCCCCGGCGGTCCGTCAGGCAGAGGAATGGAGTGAAGGAACCGCGCAGCGGCGCGAGGACCGCCAGCCCCAGCGCGGCACCAGACTGCGTTATCACCTGTCGCTTAACTGACTGGCATTAGGGTATTGGGTGGGATTTAATCTGTTTATTTAAGTTGCAGGATGGCAAATAAATTTCTGCCATCCTGCCGGGTTATGTTTTATCAACGGCACACAGCGGATTCATAAGGGTCCGCTATTCCGCGCACAATTTCCGCTGGCCTGCACGCAGAAAAGCGCTGACCAGAACCAGCCACAGCAGACCGCAGATCAGGTTCACCACACTGAAGCCGCCGGTGCCGTAACTAAAATACGCGGTTTTGGCTGCTTCAATGCCCAGCGCGATGATCAGAATACTCACCATGCCGAGCATCGCTGCCACGCTGCCTTTTCCGGCGCTGCTGGAAAAAAGCGTCATGCGATAAAGTCCGGCACTGACCAGCCCGGCACCGAAGCCGTAGAGGCTAATTCCGGCAGTCAGCCACAGATAGCTTTGCGGATTTAGCACGGTAGCGGTTACTGCGATTGCCAGCCCGCAGACCACCGGCCAGGCACCGAGCCGTAACGGCTGTTCAATGGGCAGACGGCTGGATAAGCGTCCCAGCGTCAGGTTGCCCGCAATCATGGCGGCGAAGACCGGCAGCTGTAACAACGCATAGCCGATGCGGCTGAGTCCCGCATCGTGGATTAATATCACCGGCGACAATGCGACCCATGCGATGCAGGGCACGGTGACCAGCCCGATGGCCAGCGAGCCGCGCATCACCTGACGATCCTTCAGCAATGCCGCGTAACCGCTGATAATCGATCGCAGCGACAGCGGTTTCTGCCGGTCACCTGCGGTTTCGGGCATTGCATACCACAGACCTGCCAGCGCCAGCGCCGCAATAGCGCCAATCAGCCAGAACAGGGTGCGCCATTCACCCACGGTAAGAAAAGCCGCGCCCGCCAGCGGACCGGCCAGCGGGGCCAGCAGGGCGACGTTGGCCATCAGCGCCATCATTTTGATACTGAGCGATTCCGTAAACGCCTCCTGCACCGCCGCGTAGCCTACCGCGCCAATAAAACAGAGGCTGACGCCCTGCAGAAAACGCAGCAGGACGAACTGCTCAATGCTTTGCACCCAGTGCGTCGCCACACACGAGAGCATAAAAAAGGCCACGCCGCTAAGTAGCACCGGACGCCGCCCGATACGGTCAGAGAGGGGGCCAAGCAGCCATTGCAGCATAATGCCACCGGCCAGATAGGCGGTGAGCGAAGTAGAGACCCACTCCGGCCCGACCTTAAATTCCTGAGTCACCAGCAGCATGCCGGGCTGGATCATGTCGTGAGCGATATAGGTAGCGAACTCAAACAACACCAGCGACAGCGGGAAGATCAGATGTCGTCGGGTCAGTTGCGCGACCGGTTCGAAAGAAACCATTACGGATACCTGCGATAAAGCCATTAAAAAAGCGGCCACCAGGGTGACCGCATAATTTCAGCGTGACGGTGTAACGCTTATCGCCAGCGGGCGATCGGGTTATTCAGCGTTCCGGCGAACTTGAGGTTCTCAGCGGGATCGGCGAGGTTTATCATCTGCTGGTTATTCGCCAACTGCAGGCGGTTCAGACAGGAGCGGGTAAATTCCGGCGCGAACATGTCATAGCGCGCGAACTTAGTGGCATGCTCCGGGTGCGCCTGCTGGTAATCCTTCACGCACTGCGCCACCGCCTGCCAGAACGCTTCCTCCGGCAGCGTTCCTGACTGATGCAGAATCGCGCTGATAAAGCGGAAGATGCAGTCAAACACATCGGTGAATATCGAGAGCAGCTTCAGGTTCTCCGGCACATCCACCGCCAGACGCTGCACGCCTTCCGGCAGCACCGCATCCGGATTCATCACGGCGATCTCTTCGCCGATATCCTTCATGTATGCACTGACCGGCACGTTGTTCTCCAGCAGCATGATGAGGTTTTCACCGTGCGGCATAAACACCAGGTCATGCTGATAGAAGCAGTGCAGCAGCGGGCTGAGATAGCAGGTCAGGTAGCGTTCTATCCACTGCTTCGCGGGCAAACCAGAATCCGCTATCAGCGCTGGCAGCAGTGCCTGCTGATGGTGATCGACGTGCAGGAAAGAGGCCATGGTCATCAGACGCTGGCCGGGCTGCAGGCTGGCCGCAGGATTATCCCGCCACAGCGCAGCGAACATCTTTTTATAGGCGGAGTCGCCTTTGATCGCCTGCTCATAGTAGCGGTTGTGATAGCCGACCGCCGCGACTTCTCGCAGGATGCGGAAATCACAGCGATTCAGCCACGCATCGCCAGCAACCAGTTGTTCCAGCCAGCCGTTTATCGCGGGCGTTGTCGCCATATAGTAGGGGGACAGTCCGCGCATAAAGCCCATGTTCAGCACCGACAGGGCGGTTTTCACGTAGCGCTTCGCGGGCTGGCTGCGGTTAAAGAAAGTGCGGATCGACTGCTGCGCCTGGTAAGCATCGTCTCCGGTGCCGAGATAAACAATATCGTGACTGGCGATGTCCGCCGCAAACACGGTCAGCAGCTTGTTCTGCCACTGCCACGGATGCACCGGCATCAGGATATACTCCTCAACCGCCAGCCCTTTATTCACCAGCTGCGCAGTAAACTGCTCCAGGGTGGTGTCGCCCAGTTCATCACGCATCAACTGCTCATAGCTCAGCTCGCTGAGGCTGGAGAAATGGGCGTTGCGGCGATGAACCGCGACCCAGATGAGGTGAACGGGCGCGGCGGCCTCGGGCGCATACGCCAGATAATCATGGGCATCGAAGCCAATACGCCCGTTGTTGGCAACAAAGCAGGGATGGCCTTCGGTCATCGCCGCTTCCACCGTCTGGAAATCGGCTGAGACCAGCGCCTGGCTGTCAGGATTATTCTTCTGCAGCTTATAAACGCTGCTGCACAGCGTGCTGCTGATCTCTTCCATGTAGGTCGCCAGCAGTGCCTGTGTAATACCGATCTCCCCGTTAAACTCCACGATAAATTTCAGCGCATCCAGCGGCAGATCACGACCGTTCTCCTGCTTGCGCAGTGAGCCGGCGTCGATTTCCCAGTGATCCAGCGCCAGCCGCGACGCCCGGAAATGGTAGCTCGCTTCACCGCCTGGCACCGCAAGCTGATAGCTGCCGTCGCCCGACTCCTGTGGCGTAATGATTTTCTCATGCGCGAACTCGGCAATCGCTTTACGGATCAGCATGCGGTTTGCCTGCGCCCATTGGTCGCCCGTCAGATGTGTACCGTTCATCAGCGAAGAGGGGGTGTTCATAGTCTGCGACTCCTGCAGTAACGCGTGTTGATAATCTTCCCGCTGGCAAAAGGCCAGCCAGGCGGTTTTATGACCCATGTCGATGGTGTGCTGATAGCGGAACCCGGCACGCTTATTCAGCACGTGAATCTTCTCATTGCGCACATCTGGCTCTACCACCACGCGGCGCACCTCGGGGCGGCTGAACATGTAGTCCATCACCAGCGTGAAGACCTGCCAGCTGAAGGCTCTGATCGGCTGGCTGGCGGGGGCAATCAGAATATGCATGCCGTAATCATCGGGTGCGGCAGGATAAAATTTGCCGACCTCATCGTCGCAGGCGCGATAGCACTCAATCAGGCAGACCGGCTTGTCGTTGCAGCAACCAATCAGCGCAGCATGGGGATCGGCTGCACTCAGCGTCTGATAGAACTCAGCGACCTGATTCAGGCTCTGCTGCTGCATGCCCCAGAAGCGGGCGTAATCGCGGGTGACCCAGCGATGAATCAGCGGCGCATCGCTGGCGAGCATGGGCCTCAGGGTGAACTGGCCTGCGGGGCGGGCGGCGCTGAACAGTGTTTGTGAACTCATCTCAGTGCTCCGATTTAGCCGGGAAGGTCTGGAAGGCAATCTGACGCTCGATCGGGTAGACCTCGCGTCCTGTCAGTTCGCGCAGCAGCACCGAGTTGCGGTAGCAGGCCATGCCGAGATCCGGCGTAACAAAACCGTGGGTGTGCAGTTCGGCGTTCTGCACGAAGATCTGATTGTGATAATCGATGCTGTAGTTGCGCTGCACGTCGTAGCGGCCTTTGTCATCCCAGCGCAGGCGGGCGTTGATGCCCTCTAAAAACATCGGTGGCTGGTAGTGATAGCCGGTCGCCATCACCAGTCCTTCGGTGCGACGGGTGAAGGTGCAATCCTGCTCCTCCTGATGCAGCGTCAGCTCGAACTCTCCCTGTGGCAGCCAGCGCATAGCGGTCAGCGCCGAGTGAGTAAACAGGTTAACGTTCAGATCGCCATCGAGCTGTTTTACATACATCAGGTCATAAATGTCGTTAATCAGGCTGCTGTTGATGCCTTTGTAGAGATTCTTGTGGCGCGCATTCAGTTCGTCCCGGGTGCTGGTGGGCAGCGCGTGGAAATAGTCGACCCACTCCGGCGAGGTCATCTCCAGCGTGAGCTTGGTGTACTCCAGCGGATAGAAGCGCGGCGCGCGGGTGATCCAGTTGAGCTGATAGCCAAAGCGGTCGATATCGGTCAGCAGGTCGTAGTAGATTTCTGCCGCGCTCTGGCCGCTGCCCAGCACGGTGATGGAACGCTTCTGCTGCAGTTCCGCTTTGTTGACCAGATAGTGGCTTGAGTGCGTCAGGCGCTGGCGGTGCGGCTGGCTGCACTCCGGCATCCAGGCTTTAGGCCCGGTGCCGAGGATCAGATGTCGTGCCAGATAGTTCTGTTTCTGACCATTCCGGGTGTCGGTCACCTGGAGTTGATAGACGCCAGCCGCCTCATCGTAGCTGACATACTCAACGTGGCTGTTCCAGCGCAGATTAGAGAGCCGTGAACTGGCCCACTGGCAGTACTGATTATACTCTTTGCGCATCAGGAAGAAGTCTTCACGGATATAAAAAGAGTATAATTTCCCCTTTTCCTTCATGTAGTTAAGCAGGCTGTAAGGGCTGGTCGGATCGGCGAGTGTCACCAGATCGGCCATAAACGGCGTCTGCAGATGGGCATTTTCCAGCATCATGCCGGTGTGCCAGTCAAAGCCCGGGTTCTCATCCAGGAAAAGACCGTTCAGTCCCTCAACCGGCTCACTCAGACAGGCCAGACTCAGGTTGAAAGGGCCGATACCGATACCAATAAAATCGTAAACGGAATTATTCATTTCAGAGCTCTCACTGTTTCGCCGCGTTCAGCGCAGACGCACGTACCTGCTCGCGGCCATAGTGCGCGATCAGGCTCAGCACATCTTCGATGTCGGCGATGGTCGTGGTGGGATTTAACAGGGTGAATTTCAGGTACTGACGCCCATCGACTTTGGTTCCGGCAATCACTGCGTTGCCGGAGCGGAAGAGCGCTTTACGGATAGCGGCGTTGATTTCGTCGATCTGTGCGTCGCTGGCGTTTTTGCCGGGCACGTAGCGGAAAATCTGGGTGGTCAGCTCAGGCGCGTGCAGCACTTCGATAGCAGGATGCGCAGTTAACCGCTCATGAGCCGCCTGTGTCAGCTCTATCAGCGTATCGAAAGCGTCTCCCAGCGCCGCCGGACCCATCACGCGAAGGGTCAGCCACATTTTTAGCGCATCAAATCGGCGGGTGGTCTGAATGCTTTTGTTGACCAGATTCGGCGTGCCTTCCTGCTGGGCGCTGAGCGGATTCAGGTAATCTGCATGGTGCGTGACATGCTTCAGATTGTGGCTGTCCCGCACAAAGAACGCACCGCAGCTGACGGTCTGGAAGAAAGATTTGTGATAATCGACGGTGACCGAATCAGCCCGTTCAATGCCATTCAGGCGTGAGCGATGATTCTCTGAGACCAGCAGCCCACAGCCGTAAGCGGCGTCAACGTGCATCCACAAACCATAATTGTCACAGAGACGGGCAATCTCCGGCAGCGGATCGATGCTGCCAAAGTCCGTGGTGCCGCTGGTGGCAACCACAGCAATCGGGATCAGCCCTTCACTGCGACATTTCTCGATCTCCTTAGCCAGGCACGCTGCGTCCATACGGTAGTGGGCGTCGTGATCAACGGCGATAACTGCGTCATAGCCCAGCCCTAAAATCGCCATCGATTTCTGGATGCTGAAGTGGCTGAGTTTTGAGGTAAACACTCGCCATTTCGACGCGGTCTCAGGCAGGCCGCGATGCTTAATCAGATGCCCCGGATGATGTGCCGCGCACCAGCTATCACGCGCCAGCAGCATTGCCATCAGGTTGGATTGGGTGCCACCGCTGGTGAAGATCCCATCAGATCCGGCAGGCAGGCCGATGCGGCCAAGCGTCCAGTCGATCACCTTCTGCTCAATCAGCGTACCGCCTGCGCTCTGATCCCAGGTGTCGACCGAGCTATTCACCGCCGCCATAATCTGCTCAGCCATCAGAGAGGGCAGTACGACCGGGCAGTTCAGGTGCGCCAGATATTTAGGGTGGTGAAACCAGACGGCGTCACGCAGATAGAGCTGACTCAGCTCTGTCAGAGCGTCATCGTTGTTACCCAGCGGACGATCGAGATCGACCTCACTGAATTCCGCCGCCAGTTCATGGGGCAGGATACCGCTGAAAGGCTTCTCAACGCCGGTAACGGTACGGGTCATCAGCGCCAGCACCTCCTGAGTCTGCTGCGACCAGGCCGCCAGTTGCTGATCGTTAAAAATAGCCGTTTCGGCACCGCTGGCATTGGATGCTGGCGCGAGATCCTGTGCCGCCTGAGTGGATGAGCGTAAAAGCATGTTCAGTTCCTGTGCGTTAATACCAGTGACCCTGCCGACGTAAGGTCAGCAGCGTTGGATGTCCGCTCAACAACTCCAGTAAACATAAAACTAACTAACCAGATAAAAACCCTGACCATTAAATGGATTAGTGTTTTCACCTTAAAAAGAGTAAATACCGCATATTATTTGTGGATTTGGCAGCGTTAAACGCTTTGTTATATGCGGATGAGAGTGTAAATGTTAATCATTATCATTCAAATGTTTTGTTGTTAAATTTTATTTATTAGTATGTCTAATATTGAAAGTGTGATGTTGATCACTTTTCTGGATCGGAATAATCCTTTTTTTACTAGGTTTAGCGCCAGCAATTCATTCAGAACTCATCTGCGTGTGTTCCATGTTGGAAACATTAGCTTTGTGGGTTAGAATGTTTCCAACATGGAAAGTTTGAGAGAAAAATGCATATCATCTCAAGAGGGCCGTTCAGGGAAGCGGCAATAATTTATCCAAATCATGCCTCCGCACTGGATGCGGCTTATCTGGTCCTAAGGGACGAAAACTTTGCCACGCCAGATGCGCTGAAAATTCGCTTTCAGAGCCTTGACCGCATGAAGTACCGGGAAAAGTGGTGGGTAATCGATGTGGGCGGAAACAGCCTGAGAATCATGTTTTATGCTGACTTTGATCGCGGCAAAATTTTTATCAAACACATCGTGACGCATGCGGAATATGACAAGCTGGTGAAGAAGTACCGGGAGAGTAAAGAATGATTACCGAAGCAATCCAGGCGACCAATGACCTGGTCAGAATTGTTCCCTTTCTGGGAGGCAGTACCGATAAAAGGGACTACGAGCAGGCGCTGGAACTGGTTGAATATCTGGTTGAGCACCAGCCGGACAGCCCGTTAGTAGAGATACTGTCTGATAAAGTCGCCCGATACGAAAACAGCGCCCCTGAGTTCGCTGCGTTTAACGCGCGTACTGATGCTATTCCGCGCGGAGTAGCACTTTTGCGAGTCATCATGGATCAGCACGGCCTGACTCAATCCTCTTTTGCGGATGAAATAGGGCAGCGCTCTTATGTCAGTCGTATCCTGCGTGGTGATCGTCCTTTGACGGATAAACATAAAGCCCGACTGGCAGCGCGTTTTAACCTGCCGTTTGAAGCATTCGCTGAATAACTTAGCCTGAACTTATATGAGTGCGGTTTTTTTTCTGGAAACTGAATGATGAAGGTATTCCGCAAACAACCAGAAAGCGCTCATTGCCCTTTCTGGTTGCCATTAAGCGTTACTATTACCCTGCATTCGTTTCTACAGGCACCTTCTTTTTAGCCGTAAAGTTATAAATCACTAACAAGCCAAAAATGCCGGTGATAATCATAGTAATGGTTCCCTTATCCATAAAGTGAGCCATATTACCCAGCAGGATGCCGGTGACGCCGAAGTCGGTATCCGAGAAGGTGGTGTTGGTCAGCCCTATCTGTCCGAGTACCGGCAGCAGGGCGACAGGCAGGAAGGTGATTAACAGGCCATGAGCAAAGGCACCGCAAATCGCACCACGCTTGCCGCCGGTCGCATTACCAAACACGCCAGCCGTAGCGCCACAGAAGAAGTGAGGAACCACACCCGGCAGAATCAATACCCAATGCAGCTGACCGAGAACAAACAGCCCCACCAGGCCACCGACAAAGCTGGAGATAAAGCCAACCAGCACCGCATTCGGGGCGTAGGGGAAGACAATCGGGCAATCCAGCGCCGGTCTGGCTTCCGGAACCAGTTTTTCTGAAAAGCCGGTAAAGGCAGGGACAATTTCAGCCAGGATTAAGCGCACACCCTGCAGAATGATAAAGACACCCGCCGCGAAAGTAATGGCCTGGATAAAGGAGTAAACCAGGTAGTTCTGACCATTGCTGAAATTAGCCTCTACATAGTCTTTACCGGCAGATACCGACAGGATTAAGTAGATAATCATCATCGTCAGAGATATTGAGATGGTACTGTCGCGCAAAAAACTGAGGTTTTTTGGCATGTTCATCTCTTCGGTGGATTTAGATCCTTTACCTACCAAAGAGCCGATCCAGCCTGATAAGACATAGCCAATTGTCCCGGTATGCGCCAGCGCGACATGATCGCCACCAATGATCTTACGCATATAGGGCTGGGCGATTGCCGGGAAGGTGGCCATCAGAATGCCCAACAGCAGTGACCCGGTGTAAATAAGCTGAATACCTTCAAAACCGGCAACCGATAAAATAATCGCGATCATACAGGCCATATAAAACGTCACATGCCCTGACAGATAGATATATTTCAGTCGGGTGAAGCGGGCGACAACGATGTTGGCGACCATGCCGAAGGCCATGATCATCGTGGTAGGCGCACCATATTTTGCCAGAGCGATAGAGACCATCGCTTCGTTATTAGGAATGATGCCCTGAACATCAAACGCATGTTTGAAAATGTCGCCCAGTGGCGTCAGTGAACCGACCAGAACGGTCGCACCGCCTGCCAGCACCAGGAAGCCCAGAATAGTTTTTACCGTGCCCTTGATAACATCAGGAAACGGCTTCTTCTGCGCAATCAGTCCGAAAAATGCCACCAGTCCGACTAATATAGAGGGCACTTTCAGCACGTCGACGACGAACTGCAAAAGATTTTGAGTAAACATATTAACCTCGAGGGTAAGGTGTTTATCTAATTATTAGCGTCACTTTTTCTCAAAATACTCACGTATTTTCTGCTCCACTTCTTTCAGGTCAATGATGTTATTAATGATGATGACCTTCTGTTCAGGAAGGTTTGCGCTATAAGCAATGTCTTTGGCCATAACAAAAACATCTGCCACATCGGGGGTGACAGAGCCGAGATCCGAATGTTCCACTTCAGCTTCAACACCGATCGTTTTAAGCACTTTCTTGATGTTCATTTCCATCATGAAGCTGCTGCCTAAACCTGAACCACACACCGCCATAATTTTCATATCAAACCTCATTAACTAATGATTAAAAGTCGCGTTTCAACGGGCAGACTAAACGCCTGATAAAATCGTCATGAGCGCTTCTTTGCTGCTCGCATTGAATATCTGCGCCATGATCTCTTCATCGGACAGCACTTCCGCCAGCTGGGAGATCATTTCGATATGGCTATTACTGTCCGGTGCGGCAAACATGAAAATAGCCTTTACCGGATCGTTTTCTTCGGAGTCAAATTTCAGTGCTGTACCCAGCAGCACAATCGACAACCCCAGTTTGTGTGCGCCTTGTTCCGGGCGTGCGTGGGGCATGGCAATCTGGGGCGCGATGACAAAAAAGGGGCCGATCTCCTCTTTTTGCTGAATAATCGCATCAATATAATCCTGCGATATTGCGCCCTCACTGAGCAGAGGACGTCCCGCAATAACTAACGCTTCCTGCCAGTCAGTCACGCTTTCGACGTACTGGATTTTCTCGTTATTTAACCACTTAGCCAGGTGTGACATCGTCTTACTCCTCCTGTTTAAATGCGCAATAAAATTTAACTAAACGCATAAACCGTGTGGCGTTTGCCTGCTCCCGGTTACGCATAACCCATCTCATATAAAATTTTCTCAACCGGAACAGGGCCTGTTATGCATTCCGATTTTTCATAAATTCCTGAGTATGTACAGTCAGTTTCCCTCAAAACCCCCGTTATCACTTTTTTAGATAAACTTTCTGTCAGCAGAGCGAGACAAAAATCGAATGTAGTAAAAGGAGGTAACATCCTTAAAAGTCATGATTTTCATGTAGTTATTAAAAAAATATTTTCTCATTGTTCAGATGGGGTTATATTTCACAACGGTCATCACATCTGTACATGTTAAAGGTGTCTAGTCATCCTGATGATGTCCTTCGACGTGTACGGACACAACATGTAAAGTTAAAATATTGCTTATCAGGCTTAACATCAGTGCCAATTTGATAAGTTGATCACATATTCAGCTAGCGGAAGTGGTACTCATCCGGCAATGTCAGGCAGAACTGTACTGACACGGATTAGAGGGAGTCTGTCCTTCACTCAAACGGGAAGAAAGCCAATGGTTGATGGCATTACTGAAAAACAAAAAGAGGTTGTTGATTACATCCTCAATAAAATTAAGGATGATGGCCTTCGACCCGGAGAGAAACTGGATACCGAAATATCAATTGCCAAAAGTATCGGCATTACTCGCGCAACGGTGCGTGAAGCCACACGCATTCTGGTGGAGCAGCAGAGAATTTACCGGGTTAAAGGGTCGGGTATTTTTGTCGGTTCCACGGAGATGAGTAGCCAGGCGAACCGATATCATGTGCTTTCACCTTTTGATTATCAGGCGCAAAGAAATGGTCATAAAGGTGTAAGAAAAATCATATCGGTCAGCATAATCAAGGTTCCTTCTGCTGATATCGCTCAGGCGCTGCGTATTAAAAACAGCGATCAGATCTATAAAATTTTACGCCTGATGTGTTTCGATGACATCCCGGTAGCTCTGGAACATATTCACCTGCCGGTTAATATGTTTAGCAGCATGGAGTTCAGCAAGCTGGAACTATCAAAATATGCCTACATTGAAGAAGTTACCGGTAAGAAAGTGCAGCTAAGGGACCAGCATTTAACGGCCGTCAATCTTACGGATACACAGTCGCTTACTCTGCTTAATTTAGCAGAAGGGGATGCTGTCATTCAGCTTAATGAAACTGTTTATCTCGACGACGGCGTTCCATGTGAAGTGAATGTGGCGCTTATCAACACCCGATTTTTCCCGTTGAAACAATATTCGCAACGGCCTTAGAAAAATAATCTTGTTTCTGGGCTCAATGCTTTGCTGTGCCCGGATATGACCCTATCAGACAGATTCCTGCCCGGTTTACACCTCTCATTACAGTAGAGGATCTTAATTCCGGATAATGTATAAGGTCCTGTAAATCATCTGGCAGTTGCAATGAGTTATCTCTGACTCAATTGCATTCTTCATATGCTTATTTATCTATCTGGCGACCCGTGCTTCAACATCCTGTGAAGAATGTATTTCAATGCCATGAATTCAGGCTGTCTGAAATTTCTGCAGTCGCGGCTAACAACAGCTGTCATCTCTCCATACGTAAGACGATTTTCTGCAAACCTTTGCCATCAAACCGATTTTACTCACCTTAATATCAGGCAACGAATAGCGTTATACGCAAAATATCTACCTGATTCTCTGTTTCAGTGCCCGTTTTCCCTCTTTCACTTCTCACTGTTCTCCATTATGACGAAATCAATAATGCATAAAACAATATGATGTTTTACCAATGATCGACTGCGCAGCACACTGGTCTGCAACCGGAATGAACAAGGACCAGGTGAATGGCATATCGATTAAGTCTGTTAGATAAAGCGCCCGTGCTGCAGGGTGAATCACCCACCGCGGCGCTGCAGCGCACGCTGCAGATGGCGCAGCGGGCAGAGGAGTGGGGTTATCACCGCTTCTGGCTGGCGGAACATCACAACACCGCGCAGCTGGCCAGTCCATCACCTGAGGTATTGATTGCCTGGATCATTGCCCAGACCCGACATATTCGCGTCGGATCGGGCGGGGTCATGTTGCAGCACTACAGTCCTTATAAAGTGGCAGAGAACTTTAATCTGCTCGCTTCGCTGGCGCCGGGCCGCATTGACCTCGGCGTGGGCAAAGCGCCGGGCGGACTTCCACTCTCCACCCATGCGCTGCAACAGGGTGTTGATGCCGCTAAAAAAGGGAGCTTTGCCGAACAGCTTCAGCTGCTGGATAGCTGGCTGAAGCCCGGTCAGGCTGATCCTGACGATGAGGGTTTAGCCGCCACGCCACTGCCGCCACGTCCGGCGAACCGTTTTCTGCTGGGTGCCAGTGAAGAGAGCGCCCGGCTGGCCGCCAGTCTGGGCTGGCAGTTTGTCTTTGCCGCTCACCTCAATGGCGACCGCCAGTTGCTGGAGCACGCACTGAGTACTTACTCCCGCCTGAGCCAGGGTCAGCGCGCCCTGGTGGCCGTGCAGGTGGTGGTGGCCGACTCACCCGCCGGGGCTGACCTGCTGGTAGCCAATCTTCGTCACTACCATGTAGCGGTGAAAGATGGCCCGAGCGTCAACGTCGCCAGTCTGGAACAGGCGGAGCGCTATGTGCGTCAGGGTGGATACCGCGATTATCAGATTGAGCCTCGCACGCCGTCACTTCTGAAAGGCACGGCGGCGCAGGTTCATGCACAGCTGGACGCGCTGCATCATAATTTTGACATTGATGAGTTTGTTATCGACACGCCGATTACCGAGCCGGTTGCACGTCTGCAGTCACTTGAACTGCTGGCCACGCATCATCTGGTCGCAGCCTGAATCCCCGTCAGTGGAGAGTCATCATGAACCCTGAGTCACAACTGATTGAATGGCGACGCGAACTGCACACCTGGCCGGAGCTGTCGGGTCAGGAGTTCGCCACCACCGCGCGACTGCGGGGCTGGTTGCAGGCGGCGGGTATCCGGCTGCTGGACTATCCACTGGAAACTGGCCTGGTGGCAGAAATTGGCAGCGGAGAGACAGTGATCGCGCTGCGCGCCGACATCGATGCGCTGCCGATCCATGAGGCGAGCGGGGTGCGTTTTCACTCCCGCCATCCTGGCGTGATGCACGCCTGCGGTCATGACCTGCACAGTGCGGTCATGCTGGGCGCGGCGTTAAAGCTCAACGCACAGCCCGATCTATTACCTGGCCGGGTGCGCATACTGTTCCAGCCCGCTGAAGAGATAGCACGCGGTGCGCGTCAGTTTATTGAGGCGGGGGTACTGGATGAGGTGCAGGCTATCTTCGGGATGCACAACGAGCCTTCGCTGCCCGTCGGCACCTTTGCCACCCGCAGCGGGGCGTTCTACGCCAATGCTGACAAATTTATTATTCGCGTCACCGGCAAAGGCGCACATGCCGCGTATCCGGAGCAGGGTGTCGACAGCATTGTGACGGCCAGCCAGATTATCCAGGCGTTACAGGGACTCACCAGCCGCAGTTTCAGTGCCCTGGACAGTCTGGTACTGAGCATTACCCGCATCGACGGCGGCAAAAGCTGGAATGTATTACCCGGCGGCGTTGAGTTTGGCGGCACGGCCCGAACCCACGATTTACAGGTGCGCGCCGAACTGGAACAGCGGGTGCGCACGCTGGTTGAGCACTTCGCCGACGCCAATGGCGCGCAGGCAACCCTGAGCTGGCATCCTGGCCCGCCAGTGCTGATCAACGATGCGCACTGGGCGACCTTCAGCAGCGAAGTGGCGCAGCAGGCGGGCTATCGGGTGCAGACCGCCGATCTCCATCTGCTGGGTGAGGATTTTGCCTTCTATCTGCAACAGGTGCCGGGGGCGTTTGTCAGCATCGGCAGCGCCAGTGACTTTGGTCTGCACCATGCCAGCTTTACCCCGGATGAGGCGCTGATTGCGCCCGCCGCCGACTACTTCGCCCGACTGGCCCGCCAGGCGCTGCAACATCTTAACGCGCGATGTCGGGAAGCCATTCTGAACTGAATTCATCTGCAACCCGCTAAAGCACGACGGTTCTGACCACCGTCGTCGGGCATCGCTACGACTAAAAAAGAGAGAGCATCATGACCACAAGACAACTTCGGCTGGGTACCATTCTGCATGGCGCATCGGGAAACATGTCCGCCTGGCGCCATCCGGCGGCGCAGGCCGATGCCAGTATTAATCTGGATTACGCCAAAAAAATCGCCCGCAAGGCGGAGCAGGGCAAACTCGATTTTCTGTTTGTCGCCGACGGGTTGTTTATTAATGAAAAGTCGATCCCGCACTTTCTGAATCGCTTTGAGCCGCTGACGCTGCTCTCAGCGCTGGCGGGCGTCACTGAACATCTGGGGCTGGTTGGCACGGTATCGACCTCTTACAGCGAGCCCTTCACCGTGGCGCGTCAGTTTGCCAGCCTTGATCACCTCAGCGGCGGGCGTGCGGGCTGGAACGTGGTGACGTCACCGCTGGAAGGCTCGGCCAAAAACTTCTCGCGTCAGCAGCACCCGGAGCACGCATTGCGTTACCGCATTGCCGATGAGTATCTGCAGGTGGTGAAAGGATTGTGGGATTCGTGGGAGCAGGATGCTTTTGTGCGTGATAAGGCCAGCGGACAATTTTTCGATCCGGCGAAGCTGCACACGCTCGATCATCACGGTGATTTCTTCCAGGTACAGGGGCCGCTGAACATCGCCCGCACGCCGCAGGGTCGTCCGATTATCTTCCAGGCGGGCGCGTCCGACGACGGTAAAAAACTGGCGGCGCGTCATGCTGACGCCATCTTCACCCATCAGCCGACGCGTGAAGAGGCGCAGGCATTTTACCAGGATGTGAAACAGCAACTGGTGGCGAATGGCCGTCAGCCAGACGATTTGCACATCTTCCAGGGTGTCAGTGTGATTGTTGGCGATGATGCAGAGGACGTGGAGCGCCAGTATCAGACCACGGCGGCGCTGGTGTCGATTACCGATGCGCTTAACTACCTCGGGCGTTTCTTCGACCATCACGACTTCTCACAGTATCCGCTGGATCAGCCGTTCCCGGATATCGGTGACATCGGTCAGAACAGCTTCCGCAGCACCACCGACGAGATCAAACGCAAAGCACAGCAGCATGGGCATACCCTGCGCCAGGCCGCGCTGGAAGCGGCAACACCACGCCCGCTGTTTCACGGCACGCCGGAAGAGGTGGCGGATGGCCTGCAGCTCTGGTTTGAAACCCAGGCTACTGACGGCTTCATCATTAATGGCGGCACGCCCGATACCTTTGAACGTTTTGTCGACCGCGTGGTGCCGATTTTGCAGGCTCGCGGCCTGACGCGCCGCGACTATCCGGGCAGCACGCTTCGTGACAGCTTCGCCCTGAAACAACCCGTTAATCAGTTCACCTCACAATAAGAGCACAAGCCATGAACAAAACATCGCGTCTTATCGCCCTGCTTATTCTGGCGGCCAGTAGCCATGCGCTGGCTGAAGATACCAGCGTCTCCTATAACGGCCAGCGCGTCAGCCTTGAAGCTAACAAAGCGCCGATCAATACCGTGAAGAATCCGGAGGCGATCGCGCAACTGCCTGCGGGTCACCATTTTGTGGTGCCGGGTTCTTTTACCGTGGCAGTCGCAGCGCTGAACTCCCCGCCGTTGACGGTGTTTTCCGATGACAATAAAACCCTGCTTGGCAGCGAAGTGGATATTGCCCGGCTGGTGGCTGACAGCCTGGGATTAAAACTCAACGTGGTGCCAGCTTCATGGGAAGACTGGCCGCTGGGCGTGGCCTCGGGCAAATATGACGCGGCGATCTCCAACATTACCGTGACCAAAGATCGTAAAGAGAAGTTCGACTTCGCCACCTACCGCAAAGATTCACTGGGTTTTTATGTCAAAACCAGCAGCCCGATAAAGTCACTGACCAAAGCAGAAGATATTGCCGGGCTGAGGATCATTGTGGGATCCGGCACCAATCAGGAGGCGATTCTGCTGGCGTGGGATAAAGAGAATCAGGCAAAGGGACTGAAAGCTTTTACGCCGGTTTATACCAAAGATGATGCCGCACAGACGCTGGCGCTGCAGGCTGGCCGGGCTGATGCCTACTTTGGTCCCAATGTGATTGGTGCCTGGAAAGCGGCACTGACCGGTAAAACCCGTCTGGTCGGCAGCGTCGATGGCGGCTGGCCCAAAGCGGCGCACATTGCCGTTACCGTGAAGAAAGGCAGCGGCCTGGCGGAACCGATCAGCACCGCGCTGAACGGCGTGATCGGCAACGGTGACTATCAGAAGGTGCTGAACCGCTGGGGTGAAGGTGTTGAGAAGATCGATCGTTCTGAAATCAATCCCGCCGGGCTGGGCGACTAAGGAGCTGACCATGAGTGAATCCACTTTTCGCGAAGTTTCACCCGACGCGCCGGAATTGCAACCGATCCTGGGCGGCCTGTTTGGCGAATATTCCGCACGCTATGGCGACTATTTTTCCCGTCGTAACGAGCTGGAACAGGAGCTGACCGAATGGTATCTGCCGCCGCAGGGGCTGTTTATCGTGCTGGAGCGTGACGGCGAGATCATCGCGATGGGCGCTTATAAACCCTATGACCCGCAGACCGCCGAGCTGAAGCGCATCTGGACCCGCAGCGATCTGCGGCGTCAGGGGCTGGCGCTGGTGGTGTTACAGGAGCTGGAGCGTCGCGCCTTACAGGCGGGATATCAGCGGCTGTTTCTCACCACCGGCTTCCGTCAGCCGGAGGCGGTGCGGCTCTATACCGGTCACGGTTATCAGCCACAGTTCGATCTCAGCGGGGATCTGGAGCGTTATGGCCAGCCGCCGCACGACGGACGACTGCGTTTTATCAAAGTGATCGGCGTCTATAACGTCGCCGCGGCAAGTTAAGAGGTGACCATGAGCAAACATCAACATCTGCAGGTGGTGCCGGCACGCTACCCGGCACGCACGGCAGGGGCTATCGTTGCGCTGTTTATTCTGGCAGGCGTGGTGCAGTCAGTGGCCTTTAATCCGCGCTGGGAATGGAGCGTGTTTGCCCGCTGGTTCTTTGACCCGGTGATCCTGCACGGTCTGGGCCAGACGCTGCTGCTGACGCTGCTGGGTACGATATTCAGTCTGTTTCTGGGTGGTCTGCTGGCGCTGGCACGTCTCTCCTCATCGTGGCTGCTGAGCACGCTGGCATGGGGTTATATCTGGCTGTTCAGGTCACTGCCGCTGATTGTGGTGCTGATCATTCTTTATAACTTCTCCTATCTCTACGACACCCTGTCTGTCGGCATTCCGTTTACCGGCCTCTCCTGGGGGGCGTATCAGACGATTAACGTGCTGGGGCAGTTTCAGGCAGCCGTTATCGGTCTGACGCTGGTGCAGGCGGCCTACAGCGCGGAAATTATTCGCGGCGGGATCCTCGGCGTCGATCACGGTCAGGTGGAAGCCGCGTCCGCGCTGGGTCTCTCCGCCACACGCCGCACCTTCCGCATCATTCTGCCGCAGGCGCTGCGCGCCATTATTCCCACCGCGTTCAACGAGATCATCAGTCTGGCGAAAGGCACATCCGTGGTTTATGTGCTGGCGATGCCGGAGCTGTTCTACACCATCCAGATGATCTACAACCGCAATCAGGAAGTAATCCCACTGCTGATGGTCGGTGCCGCCTGGTATCTGATTATCACCACCGTGTTGTCCGTGATTCAGTACAACGCCGAACGCTGGATGGCCCGCAGCGTCACCCGTGAACCGCAACCGTCGCGCTGGCGACAATGGCGCAACCGCGTCACGCCACTTCATCCGACCGAGGAGATCAGCCATGTCCGAAGCCATTGATTACCGCAACTCACACACTACCGGTGCCATCAGCATCACCGGCGTCAGTAAACGATTTGGTAAACATAAAGCGCTGGATGATGTATCGCTGTCACTGGCACCGGGGTCCGTCACGGTGATCCTCGGGCCGTCCGGCTCCGGTAAATCCACGCTGCTGCGCACCATCAATCATCTGGAACGGGTCGACGAAGGATTTATTCAGATTGATGGCGACTACATCGGCTATCAGCAGCGCGGCAATAAGCTGTATGAACTGAAAGAGAAGGCGATTCTGCGCCAGCGCATCAACGTCGGCTACGTGTTCCAGAACTTCAATCTGTTCCCACACCTCAGCGTGCTGGATAACCTGATTGAAGCGCCGATTGCCCATCGTCAGTTAACGAAACCGGAAGCGATACAGCGTGCGGGCGAACTGCTGGATATTGTAGGGCTGCGGCATAAAGCCGATGCGTGGCCGCGTCACCTGTCGGGCGGGCAGCAACAGCGCATCGCGATTGCGCGTGCGCTGATGCTCAATCCACGGGTCATGTTGTTCGATGAGCCGACCTCGGCGCTGGACCCTGAACTGGTGGGCGAAGTGCTGGATGTAATTAAAAAGCTGGCGCGTTCCGGCACTACGCTGGTGATTGTGACGCATGAGATCGGCTTTGCCCGGGAAGTGGCGGATAACGTGGTCTTTATGGTGGATGGCCGGATTGTGGAACAGGGCAGCACCACCCAGGTGCTTAATAATCCGCGTCATGAGCGCACCCGCCGTTTTCTGGCGCGCGTGTTATGAGGGCATTAACGTTAACGATTCTGACGCTGCTTCCGGCGCTGGCCTGTTCTGCGGCAGAGAAGCTCGATGTCCTGCAAAACGAGACGCCGATTCATGCCCCGGCCAATCCGCAGGCTATTGCTCAAATTCCGGACAATTACCGCTTTATTGAACCGGGCACCCTGACGGTCGCTACCTCGGCGACCAACTCGCCGCCGCTGTCGCTGCTGGCGTCTGATAACGTCACGCGGATCGGCAGCGATCCCGATATCGCCCGACTCCTTGCTGATAGCCTGGGGCTGAAACTCAGGCTGGTTCCGGCTTCCTGGGAGGACTGGCCGCTGGGCATCAGCGCCGGACGCTATGATGTTGCGATGTTCAATATTGCCGTGACCGAAGAGCGCAAGAAGAAGTTCGACTTTGCGACGTATCGCGCCGACAACCACGCTTTTGCGGTGAAAAGCGACAGTCATATCAGTAAGATTAATAGTCCGGCGGATATTGCCGGTAAGCGGATTATCGTCGCCTCGGGCACCAATCAGGAGCGTATTTTACTGAGCTGGGATGAGCAGAACCGGGCTAAAGGTTTGCCTGCGGTAACGCCGATTTACCTGACTGATGATGCCTCCGCGACGCTGACGCTACTGTCGGGACGGGCAGATGCGATGTTTGGCCCTCACTCGATGGCGGCCTGGAAAGTGGCGTCACGCGGACAGACAAAGCTGGTTGGCAGCGGACCGTTTCGCGCCTGGGTAGCCGTGACCACCAAAAAGGGCAATGGCCTGGCACCCGCGCTGCAGGCTGCGCTGGATGGCACCATCGCAGGCGGGCAGTATCAGCAGGTGCTGGCACGCTGGGGCGAACAGGATGAGGCCATCACTCAGTCCACGGTGAATCCACCCGGCATTGTTTACTGAGTCTGCAGAACCGGCTCGCCTGCTGCGGCCGGTTCTGCGGACTTCAACCTGATGAGCACAGAATTGAACTACACTCTCCAGCGTTAGTGATTTATCCTGCCCGCCTGTTTCCGTAAAATCCTCACTGCGTGGCGGATTAATTGACCTGGAAGCCCCATGAAAATCAGATTCCTTTCTGCCAATGAGCAAAAGCTGGCGGAGGTGCGCAAAATACTCGAACCTGTCGGGGTCGAAGTTCTGCCCATCGCCCGTCGCATCGAAGAAATTCAGACTGAAAACGAACTCGACCTGGTACGCGACAAACTGACCAAAGCCTTTTCGCTGATTGGGCGACCGCTATTTGTAGAGCATACCGGCCTCTATCTGGATGGCCTCAATGGCCTGCCCGCCGGTCTGACCCGCATCTTCTGGAACCGCCTGGACGCTGAGCGCTTTACCGCGCTGGTGCAGGGGCTCGACAGCCAGGCCGTGACGGCCAAAACGGTGCTGGGCTACTGCGATGGCCGCAAAATGTACCAGTTTTCGGGTGAACTGCGCGGCACTATCGCCGCGAAACCTGCCGGAACGCGTGGCTTTCAGTGGGACTGCGTCTTTATTCCCGAAGGCTATGAGCAGACGTTTGCTGAAATGGGCGAACTCAAGAATGAGATCTCGATGCGGCGCATCGCGCTGGATCGCTTCGCCACCTTTTTAAAAACCTCGCGGGGCATGGCATGAAACCTGAACTCAAACGCGCCTATGATTCCGGCAAACTGATTCTGTTTGCCGGTGCCGGTATTTCGCGCAATTTTGGCCTGCCCGAGTGGCATGAACTGATTGCGCATCTTGCTAATGAGCTGGGTTACGATCCAAAAATCTTTAATACCTATGGCACGCACCTGTCGCTGGCGGAGTATTACAAACAGAAAAAAGGTTCGCTTGGCCCGCTGCGCAGCTGGATGGATCGCGAATGGCATCGCCCCGATATTGATGTCCGCTCTTCTGAAATTCATACCATGATTACCCAGGGTAACTTTTCGCGTATCTACACCACCAATTACGATCGCTGGCTGGAAGCGGCGCATGAAGCGCACGGCGTACCCTATTATAAAGTGGCAAACGCCGCGGACCTGGTTTCTCTCACTGAAGATAAGCGTCACATCATCAAGCTGCACGGTGATTTTGATGATGACACCTCAATCGTGCTCGATGAGAGCAGCTATTTTGAACGCCTCTATTTTGATTCGCCGCTCGACATCAAACTGACTCACGATGTGATGGGCAACTCAGTACTGTTTGTCGGCTACAGCATCAGTGATTTCAATATTCGCCTGCTGTTTTACCGTCTGACCAAGATGTGGGGCCGCACCGGGCTGGCAACCGCCCGGCCAAAATCGTACCTGTTCACTAACCGGAACAACCCGGTGGCCAAAGAGGTGCTGGGGCAGTGGGGGATTGAGGTGATCGTCTCGGAAGAGGACGATCCCCGTAAGGCATTGGCGATGTTTCTTGAAGAGCTGCTGGTGTAGCCGCCGGCCCTCGCGGCGGAGAATGTGTCAGGAAAAATGAAAAAAGCCTGTGCCAGGTTAAGGTTAGCCCGTGCACAACCGATAAACTCTATTCTCTGCTGGCAAAGCAGGATCGGCATGATATACTGTATGCATACACAGTACCTGAGGGCGAGAAGATGGCTGTTGAAACAAAATTTGTAGTAGTCAGAAAGGGTGAAGAGAAGATGACGTTTGCCAATAAGAAAGAGGCCGATGCCTACGACAAAATGCTCGATATGGCCGAAGCCTTCACCGACTGGCTGTTACAGCATCAACCTGCAATGGAAGAATCTCAGGCGGAAACGCTGGGCCTGCTGATTGCAGAGCAGAAAGATGCCGTTCAGCGTATTCTGCGCACCAGCAAACTGCCAGAAACGGCAGCAGCAGCCGTCTCTCAGCCAGAAGCTGTCTCAGACGATAGCGCGGATGAGCCGCAGGAAGAGCCTGCTGCAAAGAAAGTGCGCGCCGTTAAAGCCGCGTAATCTCAACAGCGCCGGAAGCGAACCTTCCGGCGTTGCTGTTTCTGAATAGCGGTTTGAGCTGTTCTCCTGCTAACTTCTTACAGATAGTCTTCCTTCCACTCTTTTACCCTGCATAACGGGCTCTGACGCTCAACAGAACGATTTCACACATTAAGGGCTTTCCGTCCGATAAATCAAAACATTGTGATAGTGACAAAAGCGTTCAAAGCGGTGTGTTTTTAATCGCTAAATGGCAGTTAATGAACACTGCAGTCCATTAGTCGATTTTTCAGACGACCTTCCTCGCATGACCATCTTCCTTCCATAACGTGAGTTTTCATTCCACTGAGCGTCATACCCCTTTTGCTGCCCGGAACCGCACCCCGGGCTTTAATACTGGTCTCGTCCGGCGGGTATCGCCACACGCAGGATGCCTGGGTGACTGAACTCAACACGGTAGTCACTTTTTAAGTTAATAAGAGGATTTCGATCGCTGTCACGCTTTTTGCCCTGACAGATTGAGGTCACGACTAAAACTGATAGAGTTCCCGAACTGGATTGTTACTGCTTAGGCAGGCAAAACCTGACTTCTGGCCTCTGTCGGATGTCAGGTTTTTTTGTTTCTGGGGTTCCGATGAAAATCGCCAAAATTCTTAATAACAACGTGGTGATGGTTCAGGATGAGCAGGGACGCGAACAGGTCGTGATGGGGCGTGGACTGGCTTTCCAGAAGCGCATCGGTGACAGTCTCAACGCTGCGCACATTGAGAAGGTATTTGCGCTGCAAAGTGATCTGCTGGTACGTCGTCTGGAGGAGTTGTTACACCAGATCCCTCCTGAAGTGATGACCACCTGCGACCGCATTATTGATCTGGCAACACAACGTCTGGGGACATTGCAGGAGAGCTTGTATATCACGTTGACCGACCACTGCTACTTTGCCATTGAAAGGCAGAAAAAAGGTCTGGCAATTAAAAATGTGTTGCTATGGGATATCAAACGCCTCTACCCCAAAGAGTTCGAACTGGGTCAGGAGGCCAGGGCTATCATTTCACGTCGTCTGAATGTCGAACTGGCGGAGGATGAAGCCGGCTTTATCGCGCTACATCTGGTGACGGCGCAGCTCAATAATGAAATGCCGGAAGTGATGCATGTCACCCGGGTTATGCAGGAGATTCTGCAACTGGTGAAGTATCAACTGCAGCTGGAGTACATCGAATCGTCGCTGAGTTACCAGCGTTTTGTCACTCATCTGAAGTTTTTTGCTCAGCGGATGCTGACGCGTACCGTGGTGAACGATGACGATGTATCGCTGCATACAGCAGTAAAAGATAACTATCCCAAAGCCTGGAAATGTGCGGTGAAAATCGCGCAGCATCTGCAACAAAGCTATCAGCGTGAGCTGACCGCGGAAGAGATTATGTTTCTCGCCATTAACATCGAACGGGTGAGAAAAGAGGGGCAATAAGCTCTATAAACCGGATTGTTACTGCTTAACGCAGGCAAAACCTGAGCGCGAACTCTGAAAGGAGGACGTTCTCAGGTTTTTTTCATTTTTGGCTCAGTTAACTGATGTCCGCAGGCATCGGTTGTAAGGAAATCGAGATGGAATATCACACGCTGGCACAAGATATCCTCAGCCATATTGGTGGCCGGGAGAACATCGTAAGTCTGGTTCATTGTGCCACCCGGTTACGCTTCAAACTGAAAGACAACCATAAAGCCGATGCTGAAGGACTGAAGAAAAATCCGGGCGTTATTATGGTCGTTGAAAGCGGCGGGCAGTTTCAGGTGGTGATTGGCAACCACGTTCATGATGTCTGGCAGGCTGTGCGTAGTGAAGCTGGGCTGGCTGATGAGCTTTCTGCAGCAACAGAAGGGGAAAAGACCGGGGGTAATGTTTTCAACCATCTGATCGACATTGTGTCAGGTATTTTTACCCCGTTTATCGGCATTCTCGCCGCCTCAGGGATCCTAAAAGGTTTACTGGCGCTGGCCGTGGTCTGTGGCTGGCTTTCTGTTGAAAGTGGAACTTATAAAATCTGGTTTGCAACCAGTGATGCCCTGTTTTTCTTCTTTCCTTTGGTGCTGGGCTACACCGCCGGGAAGAAATTTGGCGGCAATCCCTTTATTACCATGGTGATTGGTGGGGCGCTGACCCACCCGACGATGATTGCAGCTTTTAATGCCAGCCAGCAGTCCGGTGAAATGACGGACGCGTTTCTCGGCATCCCTGTAACCTGGTTTAATTACAGTGCGTCCGTTATCCCGATTATTCTCGCCGCGTGGGTAAGTTGCTGGCTGGAAAAGCAGAGCAGCCGGCGACTTCCAGCCTCCATGAAAAACTTCTTTGCGCCACTGATCTGTCTGAGCGTCACCGTGCCGCTGACCTTCCTGGTGATTGGCCCACTGGCCACGGGCTTAAGTCAGATACTGGCGAACGGCTACCAGTGGATTTATGCGCTGGCACCCTGGCTGGCTGGTGCTGCCCTGGGCGCGTTGTGGCAGGTCTGTGTGATTTTTGGTTTGCACTGGGGACTGGTGCCACTGATGATCAACAATCTTGCCGTACTGGGGCATGACTCAATGCTGCCTATGCTGTTGCCTGCTGTCATGGGCCAGGTTGGCGCGGCGCTGGGGGTGTTTCTGCGCAGTCGGGATGCACGACAGAAGATGCTGGCGGGTTCATCCGTGACCGCAGGGATCTTTGGTATCACTGAACCGGCTGTCTATGGCGTTAATC
The DNA here is from genome assembly GCF_049310725.1 of Pantoea sp. BJFS-204. Taxonomy (NCBI): domain Bacteria; kingdom Pseudomonadati; phylum Pseudomonadota; class Gammaproteobacteria; order Enterobacterales; family Erwiniaceae; genus Pantoea; species Pantoea sp. BJFS-204. Next base: position 720,386 of record NZ_JBMOWE010000002.1, read on the forward strand.
TGCCGCTGCGCCGTCCCTTTATCTTTGGCTGCGTGGCGGGCGCTATTGGCGGTGCCATTGTCGGCCTCAGCAGCACCCACGTTTATTCATTTGGTTTTGCCAACATCTTTACCATCGCACAGATGATCCCACCTGGCGGTGTGGATTCCACGTTATGGGGCGGTATTGCCGGGACGCTACTCGCGCTGATACTGGGTTGCGGCATGACGCTGGTAGCGGGCATGCCCCGAAACACGGCGCCAGACGCAACGCTCCCGATTACCCCTGGCGAAGATGACATTCTGTCACCGATGACGGGCACCGTTCTGGGGCTTGGTCAGATTCCCGATCCAACCTTCGCCAGTGGCCTGCTGGGACAGGGTGTGGCCATCATCCCTTCTGATAATAAAGTCATTGCGCCTTTTGCGGGTGAGGTGGCCTCCCTGTTTCAGACCCGACACGCCATAGGACTCCTGAGTCACAGCGGGATTGAGCTGTTGATCCATGTGGGTATCGATACCGTCAGGCTCGACGGCAAACCTTTCACGGCACATGTAAAAGTGGGCGACACATTCAGGGCCGGCGATCTGCTGCTGGAGTTCGATCGTCAGGCCATTCTTGATGCCGGATATGACCTGGCAACACCGATCATTATCACTAACAGCGATGAGTATCCTGAGGTGATGACTGTGGCAGGGACCGCGGTCACTGCAGGTACGCCTTTACTCAGCGTCACTCGTCAATAAAAGGAGAACAGGATGAAAACTTTCCCGGATTCATTTTTATGGGGCGGTGCTGTTGCCGCTAATCAGGTAGAAGGCGCATGGCGTGAAGAGGGCAAAGGCCTCTCGACCTCTGACGTTCAGCCACAGGGAATTTTTGGCCCGGTATCGGAGCGCGTTGAGGGCAGCCAAAGCCTCAAAGACATCGCGATCGACTTTTACCACCGCTACCCGGACGATATCAGGCTGTTTGCAGAGATGGGGTTCAGCTGTCTGCGGGTTTCAATCGCCTGGACGCGCATCTTCCCGAACGGTGATGAGCAACAACCCAACGAGGCCGGTCTGGCCTTTTATGACCGGCTATTCGACGAGCTGGCCGCACACCACATCACCCCAATTGTTACATTGTCACATTATGAGATGCCCTGGCACCTGGTGAAGCAGTATGGTGGCTGGGGTAACCGTCAGGTGATTGGCTTCTTTGAGCATTATGCCCGCACGGTGTTTGCCCGCTACAGGAAGAAAGTCAGACTCTGGCTGACCTTTAACGAAATTAACATGTCGCTTCACGCGCCGATGACCGGTGTGGGTCTGCCGGAAACCAGCAGCAAAGCTGAGGTGTATCAGGCAATTCATCATCAACTGGTCGCCAGTGCGCTGGCGGTGAAAGCCTGTCGCGAGATTAACCCAGACGCCAGCATTGGCAATATGCTGCTGGGAGGGTTGGTCTATCCACTCAGTTGTAAGCCTGATGATGTGCTGGAAGCGCTGCAGGAGAACCGGAAATGGCAATTTTTTGGCGATGTTCAGTGCCGTGGTGTTTATCCGGGCTATATGTTGCGGTTCTTTCGTGAGAATAATATTCAGCTGGATATCACGGATGCCGATCGTCAGATACTCCATTCGACCGTCGATTTTATCTCGTTCAGCTATTACATGTCCGGCTGCGTTACCGCCGATGAAGCACTGAATCAGCAGATGCGGGGTAACATTCTGAGCATGGTGCCAAATCCTCACCTGCAGAGTTCTGAATGGGGCTGGCAGATTGACCCGGTGGGCTTGCGGACCTTACTGAATCTGCTGTGGGATCGTTATCAGAAGCCGCTGTTTATTGTTGAGAACGGACTGGGCGCCAAAGACATACCGGATGCAACGGGCGTCGTGCAGGATGATTATCGCATTAGCTACCTCAACGATCATCTGGTTCAGGTGCGTGAGGCCATTGACGATGGCGTGGAGGTCATGGGTTATACCAGCTGGGGGCCAATCGATCTTGTCAGCGCATCAAATGCCGAATTGTCTAAGCGTTACGGTTTTATTTATGTTGACCGCGATGATACCGGGGAAGGTTCGCTGGCCCGCAGCCGGAAGAAAAGCTTTTACTGGTATAAAGAGGTCATTGCGACCAACGGGGCTTCACTTAAAGAGTAATTCCCGCACTCAGGAGTAGATCACAACGATCGCGATGTACTCCCGGTTAGCAGTTAAAACAGCCTGGCTCAGGGCGTCTCGCGGGTGGTAACCTGATAGCGGGTACTTCTGCCTCCGCCTTCGAGCCGGTAAAGGCAGCCTTTTTCAACCAGATCGGCCAGATGACGGGTCGCGGTGGCTTTACTCACTTTGGCGACCTTCTGATACTGGCTGGCGCTGATCCCCAGTTCGAAACCCTGCTCGCCGCCATCCAGCAGCCGGTTCAGCACTTTCACCTGTTCCGGACTCAATCCCATTCCCTGATGCCGCAGCCAGAAACGCGCTTTCATCTGAGTGCGATCGATGACGTTCATCGCCTGTTGCAGACTCTCATCCAGGATATCAAGAAACCACACCAGCCAGTGGGTGATATCCAGGCCGCCTTTCTGCGTCTGCTCAAGGATGCGGTAATAACCGGCGCGCTGCGTCAGAATGGCGGGTGACATGGCATAAAGCCGGATGCTCTGACTGTCGGCCTGCGCCAGCGCCAGATCGGTTAACGCACGCGTGATACGACCATTACCATCATCAAAAGGGTGCAGGGTGACAAACCAGAGGTGGCAGATGGCGGCGCGCAGCAACGGGTCCAGCATCACATCATGCTGACTGCTGTTGAACCACTCAATAAACTGCGCCAGCTGCGGCTCCAGTCCCTGTCGCGGCGGCGCTTCAAAATGCACCGTGGGACGATCGATGCGACCTGAGATGACCTGCATCGGCTCACTGCCGCGCAGTGTGCCGACGCTCAGGCGCTGCACCGTCCACTCATCGGCCGGGAAAAGCCAGCGATGCCACTGACAGAGACGCTCAGGCGTCAGCGGCTGGCTGCGGTTGTTGATGGCATCGAGCATCATGGCAGCCAGGCCTTCTGAACGATCGGAGACCGGATAGGGCTGCTCTTCCGTCACGCCTAACCGACGCGCCAGCGATGAGCGGACCGATTGCACGTTGACCCGCTCCTCTTCAATCGCGGAAGAGGAGAGGATATTGCTGAGCAGGGTATCCAGCGTCTGGGTTTCACTGTCTGAATGCAGGCTGGCACGGCCCAGCAGCAATCCGCGCTGCTGCTGCAGATGGCGCAGGCGCGGTAACAGCACGGCGTCCTGCCACTGAAAACGGGGCCAGTTCGGCTGTTGCCAGATCCAGGTAACGCTCATAATCGGCTCACGCTAAGGGTGGATGAGCCGAATAAAGGAGGTTATTCGGCTCACAGAATGAGTCGATAATAGCGAATATTTGGCTCACAGGCCAACCCGGCTGAAGTGAGGGCAAAAAAAAGGACACGAAGGTCCTGTTTGCTTAGCGGGAGAACTGCATAAAGGTGTCTGAATAGTAGTGAACGATCCAGGCGACATACGCCAGCCAGACAACCATCCCGACAGCTAATCCTGATTTACCGATCATTGTTCTATCTCCACTGCGATAAGGGGGCTACAGCAACTGTTGACATAAACTGACAGTAATGGCGGGCACCAGTATTGTTGCAGATCAAAAAAAGGCCGTTCATTCGCAGCGCCATAATCCCTTTGCGATCAACTTCCCGTAATCACGCGCTGTGAGACCCCCATCACGGCGGGGAAATGGCCATTAAAGTTCAAAAAAACGCCGCCGATAGATGATCTCAGGAGCACCATAACTACAAGGAGGTATTGAGCCAGGTAAATTTCAGGGGAAGCACTATGGTCAGTCAGTTAACACATAAGAAAAGAATGAGTACCCGTGCCCAGATGCTGATCATGGGTGGTTTAACGATAGTGCTGGGATTTACCGTGACGATTGGGGTTCTCAGCTGGCAATCCGGTAAAGAGCAGAAGGCGCTGGCCGAACAATATCTGCAGCAGATTGCGCAGAGCCGTGCCTTACAGGTGCAGCAGGAATTGAGCCATGCCCGTGATGTCGCGAGTCACCTTGGACAAAGTCTGATTGCCTTGCCCCACGTTGGCATTACCGATCGCAAAGCGGCCGATAAGGTGATGGAGTATGCGCTGCGTGCTAACCCTGACTATCTGTCGATGTCAGTGATATTTGAACAGAATGCGTTTGATGGCCGTGATGCCGAGTTCGCTTCACAGCCGGGTCAGGCACCGCAGGGCCGTTATGCCTTTTTTGTCGATCGTGACGCATCAGGTACTTACTCGATGCATCCGCTGCTCTCCTATCTGACACCGGGTCAGGGTGATTACTATCTGATCCCGCAAAAAACACAAAAAGATACGCTCACCGAACCCTATAGCTATGCCTATAACGGCGTGCCAACATTGCTCACCTCCGTCGCCGCCGCGATTATCGATCAGGGCACCTTAAAGGCGATCGTTACCTCTGACATTTCACTGGCATCACTGCAACAGAAAGTGAATCAGATCAAACCCTGGCAGGGAAGCGGCTATGCGCTGCTGCTTTCTCACGGCGGGAATGTGGTCTCTTCGCCGGTGAAAGATGAAGCCGGGAAGCCCTGGAAAGGCGAAAAAGAGGGTTTTACGTCAAAAGTCGTCCAGCGATTTGATGCCGTGCTGGGTGAAGACGCTTTAGTCACCTGGCAGCCGGTGATGATAGGTAACAGTGACAAACCCTGGTATCTGGGCGTGGTGGCACCGGTCAGTCAGGTGATGGCCGCCTCAAACCGGCAGCTGATGTGGGCGGTGATCCTGATGGTCGTGAGCGTTCTGCTGGTCGGGACGGTGCTGGGCATGCTGTTCAGCCGTAAAGTGCTGCGTCCGATTGGTGGCGAGCCGGCTGAAGCGGCGCATATTGCGCTGGCCGTCGCCGATGGCAAGCTGGATAACGCGATTGTGGTGAAAAACGGCGATCGCAGCAGCCTCTTTTTCGCTCTGAATACCATGCAAAGCCAGCTCCGGCAGATTGTCGGGCAGATTAAAGATTCCAGTGAATCAGTACGCCAGGGAGCGGGTGAAATTGCCAGCGGAAACCTCAATCTGGCGTCACGCACCGAACAACAGGCTGCCGCACTGGAGCAGACCGCAGCCAGCATGGAGCAGATCAGCGCCACGATTCGCCTGAATGCCGATAACGCGCAGCAGGCGACCAGCCTGACTGAAAACGCTACCCACATCGCCAGTCGTGGTGCCTCGCTGGTGGGTGAGGTGGTGCAGACCATGGCGCAGATCGATGACAGTTCGAAAAAGATCGGCGACATTACCACTATGATCAACAGCATCGCCTTCCAGACCAATATTCTGGCGCTGAACGCGGCTGTAGAAGCTGCACGCGCCGGTGAGCAGGGACGTGGTTTTGCCGTGGTGGCCTCTGAAGTGCGTAATCTGGCCCAGCGCAGCGCGAACGCGGTGAAAGAGATCGGCGCACTGATTGAAGAGTCGAGCGTGCGGGTCGAGAGCGGCGTCCGGCTGGTAAATGATGCCGGTAAAACCATGCAGGAGATGATGCAGGCGGTGAATTCGGTGCAGGGGATTATCGGTGAGATTGTCACAGCATCAAGCGAACAGGCGCGTGGCATCAGCCAGGTAACGATTGCCGTCAATGAAATGGATGGCGTCACCCAGCAGAATGCCGCGCTGGTGCAGCAGATGTCGGCTGCCGCCAGTTCGCTGGAGGATCAGGCGCAGCAGCTGTCACAGACGGTAGAGCAGTTTCATCTGGCGTAATGAGGCGTATGTTTCCTGATCCAGACTCTGCTTCACAAAATAAAAAACTCGCCGCTGGCGTAATGCTGATCAGTTAAGATTAGATTTGTAAAGGCTGTCACGGTTAAACGTGACAGCCTTTTTTTCCGGGCGAGCGAGCCGCAGTGCGGGCCAGCGCACCTCTGCTGCTGCCGGGCCGTCCTCGCGCCGCTCACGCGGTACCTTCGGCTTTGACGTCGTGCCGACGAACCGTTCGGGGATCGGCCCTCCCTGGCCGGCCCCGACCTGTCCACGCTTCCCGGCGTGGACTTCTGGCCCACCGTCACGCCTCAGCGCTGCGGATAGCCCTTTCAGCAGCAGAGGCGCTCAGGCCTCCACTCTCGTGCCCTTTTTTAACAATACACACTGAAGTTTCAGAGCAGGCCCCTGCCCGGTACCAGACTGCGTTATCATCTGTCGCTTAACTGACTGGCATTAGCCGCTGGCGGGTTTATTTTTATCACTGTTCCGTCAGCCGCACACCGCTGCTGGCATCAAACAAGTGCATTTTATCCGGATTAACGGTCACCGGCAGCGTGCCGCCAGGCACGGCATCGCTACGGCCGGTCAGTTGCATATGCAGCGGGAAACCCTGCCAGTTCAGATGTAGCAGGGTCGATTCGCCGGTGATCTCAACAATATTGACCACCGCGGGTTGCCCGCTGGCATCAAAAATCAGATCGTGCGGACGTACGCCAAGCGTGACCGGCTGATCGGCCTGCTGCTGTGCCGCACTGTGCCAGCGACGCGGTAACGGCAGCCACTGCTCGCAACAGCAGACGCCAGGCAGCCCATCGCGTGTCTGGAAACGGGCATCCAGCAGATTCATCGGCGGTGACCCGATAAACCGCGCCACGAAGGTGTTAACCGGGCGGTCATAAATCGCCAGCGGTGCACCCTGCTGCACAATGACCCCTTCTTTCATCACCACAATCTGATCTGCCAGCGTCATCGCCTCGACCTGATCGTGGGTAACATAGACCATGGTGGTTTTGAAACGCTGATGCAGCGACTTGATCTCGGCCCGCAGCTCCATGCGTAACTGCGCATCAAGATTAGAGAGCGGCTCATCAAACAGAAACACCTGCGGATTGCGCACCATGGCGCGGCCCATCGCCACGCGCTGCCGCTGTCCACCCGACAACGCTCTTGGATAACGCTGCAGCAGCTGATCGATGCCGAGAATGCCGGCAATGCGGGCGATTTTGCTTTTTTGCTCCTCGCGCTTCACCTTTTTCACCTGCATGTGAAACGCCAGATTCTCCGCGACGGTGAGATGCGGATAGAGCGCATAGCTCTGAAACACCATGGCGATATCCCGGTCAGCAGGATCGAGATCGTTAATGCGTTTTTTATCCAGCATGATCGCCCCGTCAGAGACGGTATCCAGACCGGCAAGCAGCCGCAGCAGGGTTGATTTGCCGCAGCCGGAGGGGCCAACCAGCACAGTGAAACTGCCATCAGGGATGGTTAAATCCAGCGGGTGCAGCACGCTCTGTTTACCGTAGCGCTTCGCCACCTGTACAAGTTCAACACTGGCCATGGTCAGCGCACCTCATTTGATAGTTGGAGTTGTTGCCAGCTGGGATAGCGGCGCGGAGAGCTGCTTATCGCCTGTGATGCCACTTCAATGCCCCAGCGCAGCGCCGTGTGCGATGGCTGGTGATAGAGCAGTGCAGTAAGAAAACCGGCATTAAAACTGTCACCGGCACCAATGGTATCTACCACCGTCACCGGCTGGGCAGCAGCATACTGCACAGAGGCGGCAGACCAGAGACGTGCGCCCTCTGCGCCACACTTAATCACACAGCCGCCGCGACCACTGAGCCGGGCCGCCAGCTGTTTACCGCTTTGATCCAGCAGTTCTGCGCCCGATAAGCCCAGCGCTTCCACCTCATTCAGCAGCAGCCAGTCACAGTCCGCTAACCAGTTGCCAATCTGTAAGCGAAGCCCATCGCTCCAGCCCGCAGGCGGCCAGCCGGTATCCACGGCGACACAGAAGCCACGCTGTTGCAGTGCGGCCAGCAGCGCCGGGTAGTGATCATAGAGTTCCAGACAGAGAAAGGTGCCGCACAGCAGTACGATGTCGCCCGGCGTCGCCTGCGACGGCAACTGGACCAGCACATCGTCCGCGGTCAGCACGGTAATATGGCCGTGATTGCTGAGAAACGAGCGTTCGTTATCGGGATGGGTCACGCCTACCGTCAGCGAGGTCTCACAGGCATAGCGCGGCCAGTATGCAGCGCTATGAGGAAAGTGACTGGCGAGCCAGTGACTGAAGCCATCGTCGCCCTGATTGGCAATGGCCCGATGCGGCACCTGCATCGCCTCCAGCGCCAGCGCACAGTTACCTGCGGACCCACCGGGACGTAACTCGCTGTGCTGCAGCATCACTTCCGTGCCGCGCTGCGGCCAGTCGCTGAGCGTACTCATGATTAAATCAACATTTATATTGCCCACCACATAGAGGGTGGGCGTGAGGGTAGTGACCATAATTATCCCTTACTTCCGCCGCTGGTGAGACCGCTGACCAGCGTCTTCTGCAACCAGATGGCAATAAACAGTGGCGGCACCGAAGCCAGAATGCCGATAGCCGCGATCAGCCCGTCATCGGTCGCGCGTCCAGCGGTAAAACCGGCAATGGCGACCGGCAGGGTCTGTGCCGAAATATTGCTGGTAAACAGCAGCGCGTAGAAAAACTCATCCCAGGCGAGCAGCCAGCCGAACAGCGCGGCAGCGCCCAGCACCGGCTTTGCCAGCGGCAGCGTAATGCGCAGCAGAACCTGCCAGAAGCGCAGGCCATCAAGCCGTGCTGCCTGTTCGATATCACGTGGCAGTGAGTCGAACTGGTTCTTCAGCATCCAGGTCAGAAACGGCAGGATCAGCGAACAGTAGACCATCACCAGGCCGGGACGAGTGTTGAGCAGTCCCAGTTGTTGCAGCAGAAAGTAGAGCGGCAGCACAAACGCCACGGGCGGCACCATATAGATCGCCAGAGCGCCGGAAAGCCAGGCATCACGACCACTGTAGCGTGAGAAGCTGAACGCCGCGGGTATCGCCAGCAGCAGCGAGATCGCTGTGGCCACCGTCGCTACCAGCAAACTGTTGCCCAGCGCGTGCAGAAAAACGTTGCCGGGCTGATTCGGTGCCAGCGAAACCAGCCCCTGATAGCGACTGAAATCCCACTGACGCGGCAGCCACTCGAGCGGCACGCGGGAGAGATCGCTGGCAGAACTGACACTCATCAGAAACAGCCAGCCCATCGGGGCCAGAATGCTGACGGCGACCAGCAGCGCAGCCCCGTAACGCAGGACCCGTCGCAGTTTAGTTTTCATAAGCGGTACTCCGGCGGCGCTGATGCCATAACATCAGCAGATAGAGCGTGATCAGCAGGGCGCACATCAGGGTCATCAGTATCGCGTAGGCGGCACCGCTGCCGGCACGCAGATAGCTGAACGACTCCTGATAAACGAAAAAGCTCAGGGTTTTGGTGCTGTCCACTGGGCCGCCGCGCGTCATCACGTAGATGATGTCGAAGATTTTGAAAGCATCGATGGTGCGTAACACCAGCGCGACGCCGAGCGGTGCAACAATCGCCGGGAAGGTAATCGCCCGGAAACGCCGCCAGGCGGAGGCACCGTCCAGTCGTGCCGCTTCAAACAGATCCTCGGGGATCGACTGCAGCGCCGCCAGCACCAGCAGGGTGACCAGCGGATAGTTTTTCCAGATATCCGCAAACATCACCGCATTGAGCGCCGCCTCCGGCGATCCCAGCCAGCTGCGATAACCGTCAATGATACCGAGCTGGCTGAGCAGGGCATTGATGCTGCCGTAGTCAGGGTTGAAGTTGAGCCGCCACATCATGGCATTGACGATGGTCGGCAGCGCCCACGGCAGAATCACCAGTACACGCAAAACGTTGCGCCCGATGAATTTCTGATTCAGCAGCAGCGCCACCAGCACGCCGATAATCCCTTCAACGGTGACAGACACAAGGGTGAAATAGAGTGTGCGCCAGATCGACGCCCGAAAGTCGGGATCGCTAAGCGCATAGAGATAGTTTTCCAGCCCAATCCAGGCAGGCGTTTCACCACTGCCAATCAGCGCAGCATCGGTAAAGCTGAGCCAGATGGTACGCAGCAGAGGCCAGGCGGTTAACAGCAGCATCACCAGCAACATGGGTGCCAGCAGCACCCATGCCTGACGCTGTTCGCGTTGACGCAAACTCAGCATCGTGACTCCTTAACGCAGCCGGGCGGCGCTTTTATCAACCGTCGCCATCGCGTCCTGCACCGGGGCTTTACCCAGCAACACCTGCTGTAACTGCTGCTGCAGCTGGTTCGACAGACGGGAATAGTCAGCGGTCTCCGGACGTGACAGCATCACGTTTAGCGATTTGTCCGCCGCAGCAATCAGGCTCTCCTGATCCTTTTTAACTGCTTCATCCTGATAAGAGGATTTCCAGATCGGCAGGCTGAGCTTCGCATACTGATTCTGTACCGGCTGTGAGGTCATGTACTGAATGTACTGCCACGCCTCGTTGGCATGGGTGCTGCCTTTGGTGATCCCCAGCCCCATTGAGCCGTTCACCGCACCGACTTTACCAGGTGCATCGCCAGGCGCAGGCATGATCCCAACGTCGCCCGCCACTTTGCTCTGCTTCGGATCGTTGGCCATGTTGTACATGTAGGTCCAGTTCAGCGCGAAAGCCGCATCGCCATTAGAAAACGATTTACGCACATCCTCTTCCAGATATTCACGCGACGCCGGGTTACTCAGGCCCTCATCAAGCGAGCTTTTCATCAGGTTAAGCGCCTTGAGTGAAGCCGGGCTGGAGAAGTTAAGTTTGCCGTTCTGATAGAACTGACCACCAAAGCCTGAAACAAGCGTGGTGTAGTCACACACCAGCGCCTCAGCCTGGGACCAGCTCCAGACCAGCGGCCAGGTGACAATCTTTTTATCCTTGATGATCTTCGCGTCATCCAGCACCTGCTGCCAGGTCTGTGGCGGCGTGGTGATGCCCGCTTTAGCCAGCATCGCTTTGTTGTAGTAAAGGTATTTAGTGTCGAGGATCCACGGCATACCCAGCGTTTTACCTTTGTAAACCACGGTGTTCATCGCGCCCGGGAAGACCTTCTCTTTATCCTCTGGCGTAATGCGTGCGCTGACATCCTGCAGCAGATCGAAACGGGCGAATTCCGCTGGCCAGATGGCATCGAACAGCACCACATCATAGCCATTGCCGCCCGCGCCACGCGCCGCCACAATCTTGTCGTGCAGCGCCTCATAAGGAACAAACTCCAGATTGACGCTGACATCCGGGTGCTGCTTCTGAAAATTTTGCGTCATCGCGCGGATATCATTTTCGCTGTAAGCCGCCTGGGTCATAAACAGGGCATTGATCTGGCTGGCCGCCGCCGCGCTGCCTGCGCTTAACATCAGTAAGGCGGCAAAACCGGCTTTTAGTTGGGGTGTGTAACGCTGTGACATGGTCTTCTCCACTGTGCAGCAACAGGCTGTCGGTTAATTAAATCAATTTGATTGATTTAATCGGGGGCGTAATTTTGGTCAGTGGGTGAACTGACCTGTCTGAATCTAAGCAAACGGCGTGCCACAGTGCCGGAGGGCATAGCAACAAAGCCGTAACAACGCTGAAACTCAGACTGCGCTTTTATGGCAAAATTGCCTATCCTGATGCGCGAGAATTGCGTGCAGCATCAAAGATATTGTTTGCCCGAATGCATTCGGAGACCAATACTGTCGGGTCCCGCTGAAATGGAAAACAACATGAAAACCTCGGGTACCAACCTTGAACATGCGCGGGCGCACAACCGGCGTGTGGTGATTGAAGCTATTCGTCTGCACGGTGAACTGACCCGTGCCGAACTGGCCCGCATGACGGCGCTGACGCCGCAGACCGTCTCGAATATCGTGGCGGAACTGGAGCAGGCCGAACTGCTGACCAGCCGCCAGCCGCGCCGCAGCGGGCGTGGTCAGCCCTCAATTCCGGTTACGCTCAATCCCACCAGTGCCTGGTCGATCGGCATCCATCTTGATCACCAGACGCTGCTGCTGGTTCTGGTCGATCTCAGCGGCGAAGTGCGTTTCCGCCGCCTCGTTCTGGTGCAAAAGCCTCAGCCTGCTGCCACCCTGGCGTGCATTGCCAGCGTGCTGGAGGAGATGCGCGCCTTCCTGGGTACTCAGTGGCAGAAAGTGCTGGGGATTGGCGTGGTGATGCCTGGGCCTTTTGGTGTGGAGGGCATTTCATCAGTGGGGCCGACCACGCTGAACGGCTGGGAGCAGGTCGATATCGAGGCTGAACTCGCCACCATTAGCGGTCTGCCGGTGACGCTGGAAAATGATGCTACGGTCGCCGCCATAGGCGAACGCTTTCACGGCACAGCGCGCCACCTGAACTCCTTTATCTATCTCTATATCGGCACCGGCCTGGGCGCGGGGATCTTCACCGATGGTCATATCTATACCGGCCACGCTCATAATGCGGGCGAAATCGGACACATTGTGGTCGAGCCGGGCGGTCGCGACTGCTACTGCGGAAATCAGGGCTGCCTCGAGCGCTACGTCTCGCTGCAGGCCGCTTATGAATTCTGCGGTCTCGATCCAATGCGGGCGCTGCCCGAAGATCTGTTACAGATTGAACCCGCGCGTTTTACCGCATGGATTGAGAATGTGACGACGCCGTTACGTCAGGCAATCAATATTCTGGAGTCGGTGTTTGATGCTGAGGCGGTAATTATTGGCGGGATGATGCCTGCGCCGTTGCTGGAGCAGATGGTGCAGCGATTGCCGCCGCTTTATCAGTCGGTGCGCGGACGCTATCTTAACGATATGCGACTAAAAATTGGCATGACCGGCAGCGATACAGCCGCTCTCGGCGCCGCCGCTTTACCGATTTTCGATGAATTTAATCCGAAGTTTCAGGTGCTGATGAAGTAGGCAGGGAAAAGGGCGCTGCTGCAGGCAACAGCGCCACAGGCATTAACCCGGGTAGATACCGCGATCTTTACGCGCCATCAGAATACGCTCACAGGCCACGATATAGGCCGCGGTGCGCAGCGAGCAATCTTTCTCCTTCGACTTTTCCCAGACGTGTACCATCGCTTCCGTCATGATCTTGTCTGAGCGACGATTGATCTCATCTTCGCTCCAGAAGAAGCTGGCCATGTCCTGAACCCACTCGAAGTAGCTGACGGTCACGCCACCGGCATTACAGACCACGTCCGGCACCACGATAATGCCGCGGGTGGCCAGCATGTCATCGGCATCCGGATAGGTCGGGCCGTTTGCGCCTTCCAGCACGATTTTGCAACTCAGGACTTCAGCACGCTCACGGGTAATCTGACCTTCCAGTGCCGCCGGGATCAGAATATCCATCCCTGTGGTCCAGAACGCCTCTTTATCAATGCTCTGCGCACCAGGGAAACCGGCAATCTGCTTATTGGCGATCTGCCATTCGGTCAGGGCAGCCATGTTGATGCCATCGGCATTAAACAGCGTCGCGGTGTGATCCTGAATCACTACCACACGAGCACCCGCCTCATCAAACAGGCGTGCCGCTTCGCTGCCGACGTTACCGAAACCCTGGACCGCAACGCGTGCGCCTTCAATTTCAATACCTGCACGGCGTGCCACTTCGCGTCCGGTAATAAACACGCCGCGACCGGTGGCTTTTTCACGCCCCAGTGAACCGCCCAGATGAATCGGTTTGCCCGTGACAACGCCGGTAATCGTTGTGCCGTGGTTCATGGAGTAGGTATCCATCATCCACGCCATCACTTTGCTGTTGGTCCCGACGTCTGGCGCAGGAATATCTTTTTGCGGCCCGATGATGATGCCGATCTCGCTGGTGTAACGGCGGGTCAGTCGCTCAAGTTCACCGTCGGACAGTTTGAACGGATCAACGCGGATACCGCCCTTAGCGCCGCCATAAGGCAGGTTAACCGCCGCACATTTGATGGTCATCCATGCGGAGAGCGCCATCACTTCATTAAGGTCGACATCCGGATGGTAGCGAATACCGCCTTTTCCTGGGCCGCGCGAAAGGTTGTGCTGAACGCGATAGCCTTCGAAATGGCGAATTGAGCCATCATCCATCTGGAGAGGAATATCAACAATCAACGCACGTTTTGGATGACGCAAAGTATCTATCCAACGTGAAAGATCGCCCAGATAGGGCGCAACCCGGTCGATTTGCTGTAAATAGGTGGACCAGGCAGATGTGCTGCTTTCAGACGCATAAGATAACTTATCCATAAAAAACCTTTCTTAATGAAGTTATTTATTGTGTGGAGCCGTGGATTGAGAGCGCATTGCATTGCGCCGACATAATCTAACACTACTGAAACAAATAAGATGTGGCATCAGCCATGCCACATCGCTGTAATGCCCTGTTTTGGGGCAGGGTGAGTGAATAGATTAGTATTGCTGACCCCTTACAGACGAATAAAGATGCGCGTGGAGTGCGTATTTTCTGCATAGGACAGGAAATATCGCTATCTTTCAAATCTTTGAGGGCGTTCAAAAAGTTAAATAATTGATCGTAACCATGTTGACTTTGCTGCACCAATTAAGTGCATGAGAATAAGTAATCAAAGGATTACATAAAGTAATGGATTGAACGTTAATAGCGCAGGCTAATCAGGTATTTAGAAAGGAGAGAGGGTCAGGGCTGGGGAAGGGAGAATAACGGGCCAGCGCAGTGGCTGGCCAGAATGAGTTTTACTGATGCAGAGCCTGCTCGGCTTCTTTCAGTTCCTGGCGAGCGTCAGCCAGTTTATCTTCGCGCTTCTGGATCTTGCTGGCGCTGCGGCCTTCAGCTTTCGCTTTAGCCAGTTCCTGTTCGCGTTCCTGTACCTTCAACTTTTTCTCTGCCACTTTTTCCTGACGCTGCTTTAACAGACTGCTTTCGGTACAGTTCTGATTTACTTCGCTCAGCGCTTTTTCAAGGCCGGCAACCTGATGGGTATTATTGTGCTGGCGGGCAAAAGAGAGCTGGGTCTCAATCTCCTGCTTTTTGGCTGCACAACCGGTCAGGTCAGAGGCCGCGTGAGCAGCAGTAAAAGTGAGTGGTAACAGGAGAAGGCTGAAGGTCAGTAAGGTCTTTTTCATCTTAGTCTCGTCAATGAGTCAGGGTTGTGGCACCAGTATACGGAACCACCTTAAGAGATTCTTAACGAAAAAAATTATTTACTGGCGCGGAAAAACAGGGGTAAAGAAGGCGCTGCCTGCTGTCAGGCAGCGCTGGAGGCGTTGGATTGGGCAAATTGCAGGTTACAATCAGGTCCACTGAGCATTACCGGATGGCCATCCAGACTCTGCTGTTCAAAATAGTCCTGCATCTGCTGGCTGATGCCGGCACCACACCACATCACATGATGCTGATGGAGGTCGGTTTTAACGGCTGGCAGCCCGGTTGCACGCGAGTCAACCTCGACATTAAAGCCCATCGCAGTAAGACGAATGGCTTCAAGCCAGATTTCGGTTTTATCAAGTACGCTCACCGCTTCCAGAAACAGAGGAATAGAAGATTCGTTTCGCGATGAGGCGCGCATGACTTTATCCGCCTGCTGCTGCACGGTTTGCTCAAAACGGTTGAGGCGACGTGACGCTCCCCGACGGAGATCGGCGTAAAGCCAGGCGCTCAGTGGCCGCAGCAGATTAATGACGAAATCATCACCGCTATAGTGGCTGGACATCGTGTGCATCTGGCGTGAAAGCGACAGCGGTGTGCCAAATTCCAGTTGCCAGAGCAGGTCGCCTTTGCGCGCCGCCCAGCCATAGGTGGTGACCGTCGAAGCAGCCTGCTGACCTTGCCAGATTTCGTCGAGCGTCGCGCCAGTGGCTGTTAAGCCAACCAGGGTCTGGATTTCACTGAGGTGATGATCACTCCAGCGTTCCTGATACTGCTGCGGCGTCAGTAATCCCTGCTTCATCCAGCTCTTCAGGTTAGCGGGATGGGTGCCGGTTATGGCGCAAACAGTATCGGTGGTATAAGAATGCATATCGTGCCCTCTGTAGAGGGGAAGGCCGCCGGGATTAACCGGGGATGAACCACCACTATGAACCTTATAACAGCCAATTAACAGAGGCAGAGTTAAGGCAAATCGGCGCTATGTGCCTGTGACGCTACGCTTATTCGTTGTTATTCTCCGATTAAATTTATGCTGATCAGCAGGTTAAAAGCGCTGCGATCAGGCAATAAAAATACTGTTTATTTATTCAGTAAATATTCTTTACGCAAATATACCGGGAAATCGGTACTTTTAAGCCTCTTTTAAGAGCATGCCGACTCTTATCCCCCTTACATCCTCCCGCTAAATCGCTAAAATAGCGGGTTCTGATGATCAGGAGAAAGAGTGTCCAATGCGTTATCGTTTTAGTCTCGCCGTTGTAACGGTTGCTGCTGTACTGACTGGCTGTGCAAAACATGCCGCCAGCGATGCGCCAGATGAATTTGCTGCTGGCCCAACGCAGATTGATGTCTCACACATCAAGACCCGCGCAGATGATGGCTCCAGTGTATTCCTGACTGTAGATGGTAAAGACGCCGGCAGATTGCCTAACGGCGAAAGCATGCTGCTGCATGTTCCGGCCGGAAAACACCAGGTCGGTGGCTATGTACCCACTCTGTTTGGTATGGGTCGGGTGACCATTGCACCGGTAGAAGTGACCACGTCACCGGAAGATGTTAAAAAAGTGGCTTATACGGTCACACGCAACAAAGCGACCTTTGTTGAGAACAAGGACGAGCAGGGCTGAGTGGATGACGGCGGAGAGCTGCGCTCTCCGCTGGAAGGGCTGGCACTATAATCCCAGTTCGCTCAGTGAAGGATGGTCGTCAGGGCGTCGGCCCTGCGGCCAGTGAAACAGCCGCTGTTCTTCACTGATTTTCAGATCATTGATGCTGGCATAACGCTGCTGCATTAAACCTTGCTCATCAAAGGCCCAGTTCTCGTTGCCATATGAGCGATACCACTGCCGTTGCTCGTCATGCCATTCATAGGCGAACCGCACCGCAATCCGGTTCTGGTCAAAACTCCACAACTCTTTAATCAGCCGATACTGCTGCTCCCGCTGCCATTTTTGCTGCAGGAAGGCAATGATTTCTGCCCGGCCGGTCAGAAAGGTATCGCGATTGCGCCATTTACTGTCCGCTGAATAGGCCAGAGCGACTCGCTCCGCATCCCGGCTGTTCCAGCCATCCTCAGCCAGCCGGACTTTTTCAATCGCCTGTGCAGCCAGGGTAAATGGCGGTAGAGGCGGACGTGTATTTTCCAACTTTCTCTCCTTAACAGCGCAGGCAAACGCATTGTCAGCATTCGTTACAGTCGTATCAGAGTTCCAGGGCGTGAATCTGGCAGACGGCACGCGCCGCTTCCTGACCTTTTTTCACGAAATGCTGAGTATAGAAGTCGATAAACTCGGCCGATGGCTGGAAATTGTGCGGCGTGAGTGACACCGAGAAGACGGGCACATTGGTTGCCAGCTGTGCCTGCATCAGACCACTTACCACAGCCTGCGCGACGAAATCATGGCGATAGATGCCGCCATCCACCACCAGTGCTGCACAGACAATCGCATCGTAGTTGCCGGTCTGCGCCAGGCGTTGCGCCAGCAGCGGCATTTCAAAAGCGCCCGGAACATCCCATGTCTTAATCTCATATGAGGTACCGCGGCTTTCCAGTTCCTGTTCGAATCCTGTCAGAACCTGAGAAACGATTTCGCTGTGCCAGTTAGCTTTAATAAAGGCGACTTTCAACGGCTGCATGACTTACTCCAGTAAAAGGTGACATTCAGTGGTAACGGGCCAGATTTCGCCCCTGCACCCCGAATCAAAATAGTGAGCCCGGCAGGCCAGTAACCTGCTGACAGCCTTCACTATACTGTAATGTAAAGAGTCTGTGTCCATCATTGTGATTATATGTAAATAACTTAGCGATGGATTACCTGCTTATGCTGCCGCAAAAGCCCGCAACGCCTCCTGCAAGGCATTCAGCACGCACTCTTCAGCCCGCCAAACCGCCTCACACCCTGTTGTTTGCGTAACAGCTTCCAGTTACGTTATTGCTAAAATAAAATACTGGATATTTGAACAGGTGTTTGTATAATTAATCGACTGCCCGCCGGGTATTGGTAGCGTTAGCGAGGGGTGAACCCATGATGATTTCAACTGAAAGCCTCAAATCTCTGGAACAATCGGTCACAATGAGCAGTCGTGAACTGGCTCAGATGACCGGTATTACACACGGAGAAGTGAAGCGGTTAATCAAAAGTCTGGAGACGGCTCAGCGTCTCTCCCAGCCGCTCAGCGTGAATGAGTATGAGCGGGAAGGGGAAGTGCGTCAGGAGTACCGTCTGTGCAAGCGTGACTCGCTGCTGGCCGTGGCACGCCTGTCGCCAGGCTTCACTGCAGAAGTGCTGGATCGCTGGCAGGACCGTGAGAAGACGACCCATCTGCCTGACTTTACCAATCCGGCTGAAGCCGCTCGCGCCTGGGCTGAGCAGTTTGAACAGCGTCAGGCGGCGGAGCAGCAACTGGCTCTCTCGGCACCCAAGGCGGCGTTCTTTGATAACTTCGTTGAGGTTGATGACTCGCTGGGCTTTCGGCAGCTCTGCAAAATGCTGAAAGTGAAAGAACCGGAGTTTCGCCAGTTTCTGCTGGAGCGCAACATCATGTATCGCGCAAAAGGCACCCTGACGCCGCAGCACTACCATATGCAGGCCGGCTACTTTACGCTGCATACCGGCACGGGCGAAAATCAGCACGCTTTCTCTCAGGCACGTTTTACGTCTAAAGGGGTGAAATGGGTCGCCAGTCTGTGGGCAGGGCACCTCTCTGCTCAGCCAAAAGGCGCAGCTGCGTAACCGTTCCTGTGATCTTGCGGGCTGGCGCGGATGTATAAGTGCTGGCAGATGTGCAGGTAGTAGATGTGCCTGTAAAAGTGCAGATATAAAATAAGGCCGCAACAGAGTGCGGCCTTTTTGGATCGTTAATGATCGATTATCGGGCAACTCACCAGCCTTTAATCGCATCACCCTTGTAAACTTCTTCGGCTTTGGCCGCCACCTCCGGTGACTGCAGCGCTGACTTCAGCTTCTGAATTTTATCGCTGTCTTTATTATCTTCACGTGATACCAGCGCATTGACGTAAGGCGATGAGGCACTTTCC
This sequence comes from Pantoea sp. BJFS-204, assembly GCF_049310725.1. NCBI lineage: Bacteria > Pseudomonadati > Pseudomonadota > Gammaproteobacteria > Enterobacterales > Erwiniaceae > Pantoea > Pantoea sp. BJFS-204. Next base: position 739,385 of record NZ_JBMOWE010000002.1, read on the forward strand.
ATAAATAAGCCATCGCGGTGCGCTGATAATCCAGCCTGAGCCGAGAAATTAGTATTAATGATCGACAGGGTCACGTTGGGATCGTCTAAGGTGCGGGTCAGCTGTGGGGTATCCACTTCAACCAGCTTCAGGTTTTTTGGATTTTCGATGATATCCAGTGAGGTCGGTAAATACCCCACATCCGGTTTGAGTTTAATCAGACCCTGCGCCTGCAGCAGCAGCAGGCTGCGTCCCAGCGTGGTGGCTTCGTTAGAGATGGTGATAGTGGCACCATTCTGCAGCTCACTGATGTTCTTGATTTTGTGCGAATAGGCAGCAATCGGGAAGACGAACGTTTTACCCACTACCGCAAACTTATAGCCGCGCTCTTTAGACTGTGATTCCAGATAAGGCAGGCTCTGGAAAGCGTTAGCATCAACTTCTTTGTTATTCAGCGCTTCATTTGGCAGCACATAGTCATTGAAGTTAAGCACTTCGACATCCAGCTTGTATTTATCTTTCGCCACCTGCTTTACCACCTGCCAGATTGCTTCATCAGGCCCGGTATTAATCGCTACTTTAACTTTGTTATCGTCATCTTTTGAGCAGGCGGATAATAGTAGAACAGAACTGGCGAGTAATGCCGTAAACAGACCTTTCATTATCAGAAATCCCTCAGGTGGTTGATGGCTTCAAAGATAATACAGAACTCACAGGTTGCGTACTGACTGAGGAATATATCTTATAACCACAACGCGAATATTGAACATTAATTAATCAGCAATTCAGCCAGTCCGCTAATGGCCGGTTTTCATCCTTTTGTTCGCTGGCGGAAAATTCCTGTTAACAGGCTTATTAAAACGCAGGCGGGCATCAACACAGTTTTCTTCTAAGCTTACTTATCGGTCACTACTGGCATTCTATTGATTATTAACAGGGATTAACCATGTCGAAGCAAGATAACGGGATTAACGCGGTTGAAGTAATGCGCAGCAGCCAGGCCTGGAACGGTGACGTTCTCGAGGCCTATCCCACCGGCGAACCTGAGCTGACCGTTATGCGGCTCTCGCTACCTGCCCATACGTCATTGCCCTGGCATACCCATCCAATGCCGAATGCGGCGTTTATTCTTTCCGGCACCCTGATTGTTGAGGATAAAGAGAGCGGCGAACAGCGCACCTTCCATGCGGGTGAAGCCCTCAATGAGACGGTCAACAGTGCGCATCGCGGTTACACACTGGATGAGCCAGCCGAACTGGTGATTACCTATGCCGGTGTAAAGGGGCAGGAACTGACCGAGCCACTGCCGGGCGAGCCGGAAGAGTTTTAAACGCACTTACTTCATGACGCACCACGGTAGTGTCGCCCGCTGCCGTTTAAAAACCCTGCTCAGACTTGATTCGGATCAGTAAAGGGTGCGCCTGCACAGACCAGGATTAAACGCTCTCTGCTTCATCCACACCAATTAAAAAGGAATTTTCATGGATAAGAATGTTGCTCTGCTGCTTGCCCCTGGCTTTGAAGAAGCTGAGGCTATTATCACTCTCGACATCCTCTCACGCCTGGGCGTTCAGGTTACAACCCTGGCCTGTCAGCCCTATCGCGAAGTGAACAGTTATCATCATGTGAAGGTTGTCGCCGATGAGCTGCTGGAGGCGAATCGGGAGCGATTATTTGATGCGGTGATTGTGCCGGGTGGTCCTGACGGCAGCAAAAATCTGGCGGCAAATGCGGCAGTGATAGATTTTATTCGCCGCCATGATGAGGCGGGCCGCCTGGTCTGCCCAATCTGCTCCGCAGCGGCCAGAGTGCTGGCGCCACAGGGTCTTTTAAGGGGGCGTCGCTATGTCAGTTCTGGGACGTCATCAGAAGGTGTCACCGATGGCGTTTACGTTAATGCCTCGGTAGTGAAAGATGGCAATTTGCTGAGTGGACAGGATCTGGGCGCGGCGTTTGATTTCGCCTTCGCGATCGCTTTTATCCTGACTGGCGAGGCTGATAGTGCTACCGAGCAGGCTGAACATATCAGTCACAAGCTTAAGGTGGATTTCGCTAAGCTTTAATGAGCTGTTTTTCGCGCCCTTAAAGCGACATGCTGACAGGGCGCAAAGTCATCCGCGACAGAAAAGGCATTTACTCCCCGCCAAACCCCGCTTCCCGCAGTACCTTTTTTGCCTGCTCCGATTCTAAAAAATCCGCCAGCCGACGCGCCTCTGGCGTAATGACTGCACAGGCGTAGCGCGCAACAGGATTGAAAACCGCAGGAATATCAACGACTGTCAGCCCGGCAATCTGACTCAGGGCCGCCCGATAGCTGGCATAACCGATAAACAGATCCGCCTGATCCTCCAGGATAATCCATTCTGCCGCCAGCCTGCCTGCGGGAATGGGTGCAGAGTCACGCCCACCCACCAGTGCCTTTGCACGCTGGCGCACCGCTTCACCGGCTTTGCCCATCCGGGTGAAAAGGGCCTGCGCATAGTCGCCAGAGGGATCGGCTGTGGGTGTAGAGGTTGCGATCCGCAGTGTGTCGCGGGTGAGTAGCTGATACCAGTCGTCTCCCACCTGTAGCCGATCGCTGCGAACCGTGATGCAGAGTTTATTAGTCGTGAACGGTATGACTGCCAGCGCTCGCCCAGCGTTCAGCAATTTTTGCGGATGCTCCTCACTGGCTGAAGCAAAGAGATCGCAGGGCTCACCGGCTTCAATCCGTTCGCGAAGCAGACCGGCGGGGCCAAACCGGGTTTCAACTGGCTCAGGAAAGTACGCCATCAGCGCGGGCCAGACCGCTTTCAGGCTGCCCGCCGCCAGTACGCGCATCACTCTGTTCCCTGATAAGCGGTGCGATAGAAGCGCTGATACCACTTATTGGCCAGCTTATTCATGTCCACATCCTGAAATTTCTGCGGATAGAGTTTTTTCGCCATCCACAATTCGCCAATCCCCATCGCTTCCGGCATTGGATAACCCCATGCTTTGGCGTAGTCCGGCATCAGCCAGACGCGATGATTTTTTACCGCGTCGATAGCCTGCCACTGTGGTGAACTATTGATTTCATTCACGACTGAGGGATAACGGTCCTGCACAAAAATCACCTGTGGATCCCAGGCGACGACCTGCTCCATCGACACGGTTTTAAATCCCTTTACGGTCGCTGCGGCGACATTGACCGCGCCCGCATGCAGCATCATCAGGCCGGTATATTTCCCTGAACCGTAGGTGGTCAGTTCCGGGTTCGCCATATAGGCGCGAATGCGTTTTTCCGCCGGAACATCCTTCAGGCGGTCGCTGACGATTTTGCGGCCCTCATCGATGGCCGTAATCAGCGCTTTTGCTTCTGCCGGTTTATTGATGATCTCGCCGATAAGCGTAATCCCTTCACGCAGTCCTTTGTCATAGGCCATTTCCTCGTCGCGGATAGAGGGGTTCATTTTTGCCTTTTCACCCGGCTCGTCATGACGCAGTGAGATAGCCACCACCGGAATGCCCAGCGCGGTAATGCTGTCGATCATCTCATGCGGCGCATAGTTGGTCACAAACACCACCTGCGGATGCAGCGCCACCAGTTTTTCGGGATCAACATGCGTCAGATCCCCCAGTGTCGCTTTCTGGTTCAGCTCAGGAACCAGGCGGGCATAGCTGTCGCCAAGTTGCTGCTTCCAGTTCGCCATCACACCAACGATTTTATCGGTCGCGTTCATCTGCACCAGCAGGTTCAGCGTCTGATGCTGAAGCACCACAATACGATCAACACGGTCAGGAATCGTGACCTGGCGGCCTGTCTGATCGGTTATCTGGCGCGATGCCTGGGAAGAGAGCGGAAGGAGTATCAGTAAACCGAGTGTGCATGCCTGCCAGAAACGCTTCATTAACTATCCTCAAAATTCGTTATGCAGTGGATTATATAGCGATAAGTGATGGGCGTCACGGTCCGGGTCTGCATTCCGGTATAGATGTTCAGTACGAAAAGAGACTGACTGAGGGTTCTGATATCTCTTGCCTGTCCGGCACTGATAATGTGCAACGCTCGTTACTGACTCACCATCACGGTGCCTTCTTGATTTTTCTCCTTCTATTTATCTGATTTATCATGATTTAATTTCTGGCACGCCATTTGCTGAAGTCTGAACAGTAAGCAGCGTTCGACCCAATTGATAGCAAATAGCTGGCTAGGGTTCCGGTTCACGCAGGTGAATGTCTGGTCCGAGAGCTGGCGACCTCTGCGAGGTTACACGGCGGGACAAAAGCCCGGGAGACAGCGGCACCAAATGGTGTCTTGCGCTGCTCCCGTTTTTTTTGTGCCAACCAGAGGTCAACCATGAAGAAATCACCCCTCCTGACGCTTATTCTGTCGCTGACGCTGCTGGTCAGCGCGCCATCTTTCGCCGCGGTCAAAAAAGAGTTCAATATCTGCTGGACCATCTATGCGGGCTGGATGCCCTGGGGCACCATCAGCAACGAGAAAATCATCGATAAATGGGCCAGCAAATACGGCATCAAAATTCATATCACCCAGCTCAATGACTATATTGAGTCGATCAACCAGTACACCGCGGGTCAGTTCGACGGCTGCACCATGACCAACATGGATGCGCTGACCATTCCTGCGGCGGGCGGCATTGATTCCACAGCGCTGATCACCGGCAGCTTCTCCGATGGTAATGACGGAGTGGTGCTGAAAGGCGTAAACAAAAAACTCAGCGACCTGAAAGGGATGTCTGTCTATCTTCCTGCGCTGTCGGTTTCGCACTACCTGCTGGTTCGCGGTCTTGAGAAGGCCGGTTTACAGGAAAAAGACGTTAAGGTCGTGAACACCTCCGATGCCGATATCGTCTCCGCCTTTGGTACCAGCGGCGTGCAGGCGGCGGTTGCCTGGAATCCGCAGCTTTCAGTGATCAAGAAAACCCCGCAAACCACAGAAGTATTCCGCTCTTCGGCCGTACCGGGCGAACTGATTGACATGATGGTGGTGAATACAGAGACCCTGAAAGATAACCCCGCGCTGGGTAAGGCACTGACCGGGGCCTGGTTTGAGATGATGGCGAAAATGCAGGCCGGAGATGCGCAGGCGCTGAGCGCGATGGCTGCCGATTCCGGTACTGACCTCGCCGGATACAAGGCGCAGCTGAAAACCACCCACCTGTTCTGGACCCCAGCCGAAACCCAGACATTTGTTTCTTCCCCCGATCTGGCGAAAACCATGCAACGCGTCGCCGCGTTCTCCTTTGATAAGGGATTACTGGGCGAGGGTGCACAAAGCGCTGACTTCATCGGCATGAGCTTCCCTGGCAACATCACCGTCGGTGATACAGCGAACATCAAACTGCGCTTTGACGACAGCTATCTGAAGATGGCCGCTGCGGGCAAGCTGTAATCACCGATCTCAGGAGTATTTGCCATGCGCCACATCAACCGCTATCCCCGGCAGGGAATGCGCCTGACGCTGATGCTATTACCTTTTGTATTGCTGATCGCCGTCTGGTTTATCAGTTCGGCGGTGCGTCTTGAAGCCAACCCACACGACAAGCTGCTGCCCGGCCTGTCACAGATGATCGCCGCTATTGATCGGATGGCCTTCACGCCGGACAAGCGCAGCGGTGAATATCTGCTGTGGGCGGATACGTGGATTAGCTTAAGCCGTCTGCTGACCGGCCTGGCTATCTCTTCACTGATTGGTCTCTGCATCGGTGTTGCTGCGGGCGTCTTCCCGATGAGTCGCGCGGCGCTGTCACCCTTTATGACCGTGGTGTCGATGATCCCGCCGCTGGCGCTCCTGCCGATGCTGTTTATCGTCTTCGGGCTGGATGAGCTGTCAAAAGTGATGCTGATTGTTATCGGGATTACGCCGATGCTGGCGCGCGACCTTGAACATCGGGCGCGGGAAATCCCCGCAGAGCTGTTTATCAAAGCACAAACTCTGGGGGCGAACAGCTGGACGGTGGTGCTGCGGGTTGTGCTGCCGCAGCTCTTGTCGCGGCTGATCACCTCGCTGCGGCTGTTGCTGGGATCCGCATGGCTCTTTCTGATCTCCGCCGAAGCCATTTCCGCAACCGCCGGACTGGGCTATCGCATTTTCCTGGTTCGTCGCTATATGGCGATGGATGTGATCATTCCCTATGTCATCTGGATAACGCTGCTGGCGTGGCTGATGGATCTCGCGCTGCGTCAATTGCACAAAGCCTGTTTCCCCTGGGCGGAAGGAGGCCGGGAATGAGTTTTATCGATATCAAAAATATCTGGCAGGAGTATGGCGACCACGTGGTGCTGGAACGCATCAATTTGCAGGTCAAAGAAGGTGAATTCTGCTCGCTGGTGGGCGCGTCCGGCTGTGGTAAGTCGACGTTTTTACGCCTGCTGCTGGGGCAGGAAAGGCCGACACGGGGAACAATCACGCTGGATGGCGAACAGCTGCGCGCGGAACCCGATCGCAGCCGTGGCGTGGTGTTTCAGCGTTATTCGGTTTTTCCTCATCTCAACGTACTGGATAACGTCACCATTGGCCTCGAGCTACCGGCTTCACCGTTTACTGGCCGGCTGTTTGGCACCCGAAAACGCCATGCCCGTGAGCAGGCAAAACAGATGCTGGAGAAAGTCGGGCTGGGCCATTCTCTCGATAAATATCCGGCGCAGCTTTCGGGCGGGATGCAGCAGCGGCTGGCGATTGCGCAGGCTTTTGTCATGCAGCCGCGCGTACTGCTGCTGGATGAGCCCTTCGGCGCGCTTGACCCCGGCATCCGCAAAGATATGCATGCGCTGCTGCTCCAGCTCTGGAGCGAAACCCGCATGACGGTGTTTATGGTCACTCACGACCTTGCCGAAGGCTTCAATCTTGGCACCCGGCTGCTGGTTTTCGACAAAGTGCGCATCGATCCTCAGGCCCCCAATGCCTGGGGCGCGCGTATCACTTACGACATCCCGCTTAATGAAACGCGGCTGTCGCAGCTGGCAACCGGCAGTAAAAACAACATTTATCCCTTCAAGGAGACCGCTCAATGACCGCACTTTTTCATTCAGCTCCGAGCCTGCGCGAAGAGCAGCTGCCTGGCGGAGGGCACACCTCGCTGATTTTGCGCAAAGGGCAAATCCTGCGCCTGACCGACATCGAGGGCGGCGCGAACGTCAGCATGATGATGCTCAATCCCCACGAGAAAAGTGAACGTCTGAATCTGCCGGATACCCTGAAAGGCCAGCATACGGCTCGCCTGACCACCGGGCACTGTTTCTACTCCGACATGGGACGCGTACTGGCCGCGATCGTGGCGGATAGCTGCGGCTGGCACGACCCGTTTGGCGGCGTTCTCAACGCGGCGGAAGCGCACGATAAGTATGGAGCCGGACGCTATCAGGAGCTGCGCAACGGCTTCTACCGCAACGGCACAGATAATCTGCTGGTTGAGATGGGCAAATGGGATCTGGGCCTGGAAGATCTGCTGATGGTCGTCAACTTTTTCAGCAAGGTCACGGTTGATGATAAGGGCCGCTTCCGGTTCAGCGCGGGCAACAGCCGCGCCGGCGATTTCACTGAACTGTACGCACCCATGGACGTGCTGATGGTGCTGACCGCGCTGCCACATCCGCAGGATCCCGCCGCTGACTATCTCCCGCGTCCGGTCCAGCTGAGCTGGTATCAGGCCGACGATATGCAGGCCGTCAGCGAAGCGATGGTCACGCGTGGTGAAAACCAGCGCGCGCTTCATAACACCCAACTTTTTGCCCTGTAAGGAGGCTGCGATGACCCTTATCAACTCTGATCGTCGTCCTGAAGATGCCGTCTATCGCCACGTGATACCGGCAGGCGAGCCGTGGCTGTTCGAAGTGAAAAAAGGGCAGACGCTGCGCCTGCTCGACCTCGAAGGGAATCAGGCAATTGATACCCTGTTCTATAACAGCGATAACCCGCGGGAACGCTACGATCCTCAGCGCACGCTGCGTCGTCAGGGAAACGTCTATCTGACCACCGGCAGCGTGCTCTATTCGAATCTCGGCAATCCGCTGCTGACTATCGTCGCCGACACCTGCGGTCGTCACGATACCCTGGGCGGAGCCTGCTCGCAGGAGAGCAACACCGTGCGCTATGCCCAGGATAAGCGCTACATGCACAGCTGTCGGGATAACTTTCTCTGCGCCTGCCTGCACGATGGCCGCCTTCACAAACGTGATATCGGTGCCAACATCAACTTTTTCATGAACGTTCCGGTCACGCCGGAAGGCGGTCTGACCTTTGAGGATGGGCTATCGGCGCCCGGCAAATACGTTGAGCTGGTAGCCGAATGCAATGTGATGGTGCTGATCTCCAACTGCCCGCAGCTGAATAACCCCTGTAACGGCTGGAACCCGACGCCCGCTGAAGTGCTGGTGTGGAACTGAGTCAGCGTTGCCATGGCGACAAGCGGGACTGAGTTTCTCAGCCTTTTGCGTCAGACCTCTCAACACACCACCGGCGCACGCCTGTTACGTGCCGGTCAGCCCCGGGGACGGCCCCAGGGAATATCGAATTTTGCGGGACGACCCGCATCCCTGAGAGTTCGCTTATGTTTGATACCTTACTGATTGCTAATCGCGGTGCTATCGCCTGTCGCATCCTGCGCACGCTGCATGTCATGCAGGTGAAAGGGGTCGCCGTTTACTCCGAAGCCGACCTGAGCAGTTTACATATCCGCGAGGCGGATGTGGCGCTAAGCCTTGGCGAAGGCCCGGCTGCACAAACCTATCTGGTGACGGAAAAGATCATCGCCGCCGCGCAGCAGAGCGGGGCGAAAGCGATTCATCCTGGCTACGGTTTCCTTTCGGAAAACGCCGCCTTTGCTGAGGCGTGCGAGGCTGCTGGTCTGATTTTTGTCGGCCCCACACCGCAGCAGTTGCGGACCTTTGGCCTGAAGCACACGGCCCGCGCGCTGGCGGAAGCCGAAGGGGTGCCGTTGCTGGAAGGCAGTGAACTGCTGGCGGATATCAGCGAAGCCCGCCGCGCCGCAGAGAGGGTCGGCTATCCGGTAATGCTCAAAAGCACCGCGGGCGGAGGTGGCATCGGTATGCGCGTCTGTCGTGATGCGAATGCGCTGTCAGAGGCGTTTGAAACGGTCCAGCGCCTCGGCCAGAACAACTTCAGCGATGCCGGGGTATTTCTCGAAAAATATATCGAACGCGCCCGTCATCTTGAAGTGCAGATTTTCGGTGACGGCAAGGGCGAGGTAATCGCGCTGGGCGTACGCGACTGCTCGGTACAGCGGCGTAACCAGAAAGTGATCGAAGAGACGCCAGCGCCGAATCTGCCCGCAGGTATGGCGGAGGCTTTATGCGCGGCGGCTATCGCGCTGGGAAAAGCGGTGAACTATCGCAGCGCCGGAACGGTTGAGTTTGTCTATGACAGCGTGGCGCAGCAGTTCTATTTCCTTGAAGTGAATACCCGTCTGCAGGTTGAACATGGCGTCACGGAGCAGGTGTGGGGCGTTGACCTGGTGCAGTGGATGATTGAGCTGGCAGCAGGCGATCTTCCTCCGCTTCATGCGTTAGCCGCCGCGCTGAATCCTCAGGGCCATGCCGTGCAGGCGCGAATTTATGCGGAAGATCCGGGGCGGCAGTTCCAGCCTTCGCCAGGGCTGTTAACCCAGGTCCTCTTTCCGGCAGCCGACGGTAAAACCCTGCGTATTGACCGCTGGGTGGAAGCGGGGTGCGAAGTCCCGCCATTCTTCGACCCGATGCTGGCAAAAGTTATCACCTGGCGCCCCACCCGCGAGGAAGCCATCGCCACCCTGTCACAGGCGCTGGCTGAGACCCGTTTCTATGGCGTAGAAACCAATCGTCTCTATCTGTTGCAGATTCTGGCCTTCTCGCCCTTCACGGCTGGCGAACCCTGGACCCGCTGCCTGGAGCAGCTCGCCTATCAGGCGGCAACGGTTGAAGTGGTGAGTGCCGGAACCCAGACCAGCGTTCAGGACTATCCTGGACGTCTGGGATACTGGGCGGTGGGCGTGCCGCCGTCGGGGCCGATGGATGATCGCGCACTGCGTCTGGGCAACCGTCTGCTGGGCAATGAGGAGGGTGACGCCGCGCTGGAAATCACCCTGAATGGACCCACCCTGAAATTTAACACTGAGATTCAGGCGGTGATCTCTGGCGCGCCGCTCACTGTCACACTGGATGGCGTCGGACAGTCAATGAATTCTGTTTTTACCATTCCGGCCGGGGCAACGCTGAAGCTGGGCGCGATAAGTGGCGCGGGCGTCAGAAGTTATCTCTGTCTGAGCGGCGGCATTCAGGTGCCGGACTATTTAGGCAGCAAAAGCACCTTCACCCTTGGTCAGTTTGGCGGACATGCCGGACGGGCACTGCGTAGCGGTGACGTGCTGCATCTCGCTCCGCGTTCTGCGAGCGCAACCGGAACGGAACTGCCCGTCGGACTGCAAACAGAGCTTGCCACGGTGCGCACGCTGCGCGTCATTTATGGTCCGCACGGTGCGCCTGAGTTTTTTGCGCCGGAGTATATCGAGACGTTTTTTGCCACAGAATGGGAAGTGCATTTTAACTCCAGCCGCACCGGCGTTCGCCTGATCGGGCCAAAGCCAATCTGGACCCGCGACAGCGGCGGTGAAGCAGGGCTGCACCCCTCAAACATCCATGACAACCCGTACGCGATCGGCGCGGTCGATTTTACCGGTGATATGCCGGTGATCCTGGGGCCGGATGGCCCGAGCCTTGGCGGGTTCGTCTGCCCGGTGACGGTAATCGAGGCTGACCTCTGGCAACTGGGACAGCTCAAAGCCGGTGACAAAGTGCAGTTTGTCGCGGTGGATATTCCTACCGCCCGCCGACTGGCAGAGGGCCGACGCACCGAGCTGACCACGCTCCAGCCACAGGAAACAGACTGGCAGCCTGCGCCGCTGATTTCTCCCATCGTGATGACCTGCGGCGCAGCGGATAAACGCCTGGTGGCGCGCCTCTCTGGTGATACGCATCTGCTGCTGGAGGCTGGCGAGCCGGAACTGGATCTGGTGTTACGTTTTCGCATTCATGCGTTGATGCAGGCGCTGGAAGCGCAATCCCGCAACGGTATTATTGATATCACGCCGGGGATCCGCTCGCTGCAAATCCACTTTCAGCCAGAGACGCTGACGCCCGACGTGCTGCTGATGTGGCTGCGCGGTGAGTGGGAGAGGGTCTGCATGAGTGATGACCTTCAGGTTCCCACACGCGTGGTGCATCTGCCGCTCTCCTGGGACGATCCGGCCTGTCAGAAGGCCATCGAAAAATATATGACCACCGTGCGGCAGGATGCGCCGTGGTGCCCGAGTAATCTTGAATTTATCCGCCGTATAAACGATCTGCCGGATGAGCAGGCTGTCTGGAACATGGTCTTTGAAGCCAGCTATCTGGTGATGGGGCTGGGCGATGTCTACCTCGGCGCGCCGGTCGCCACGCCGCTGGATCCCCGGCATCGGCTGGTGACGACAAAATATAATCCGGCCCGCACCTGGACGGCGGAAAACTCGGTTGGCATCGGCGGTGCCTATCTGTGTGTGTATGGCATGGAGGGGCCAGGCGGCTATCAGTTTGTCGGCCGCACGCTGCAGATGTGGAACCGGTATCATGAAGTCGCTGATTTTGGCGGTAAACCCTGGCTGCTACGCTTTTTCGATCAGATCCGCTTTTATCCGGTTTCAGCCAGTGAGCTGTTGCAGATTCGCCGCGATTTTCCCCTCGGTCGCTATCCGCTGCGCATCGAGCACAGCACGCTGCGGCTGGCGGAATATCAGGATTTCCTCGCCCGTGAAGCGCAGAGCATCGGTCTGTTTCGCGATCACCAGCAAACCGCGTTCAATGCGGAACGTGACCGCTGGATCGCCAGCGGGCAGGCCCATTTCGACAGCCAGGAAAGTGTGGCCGATGAAGGCGGCGACGCGCCGCTGCAACCGGGCGAGCAGGGGGTTGAAAGCCCGGTTTCCGGCAATTTATGGCAGGTGCAGGCGACGGCGGGCAGCCGGGTGCGGGAAGGCGATATTCTGGTGGTGCTGGAGTCGATGAAGATGGAGATCCCGCTTCTGGCGCCGTGCGACGGCATTGTTCAGCAGGTCAGCGTGCAGCCAGGCAGCGCTGTACGTGCAGGGCAATGCGTGGCGGTGATTGTTGAGGATAATGCGGAAGGATGATGACACCTGGTCACCTGGTGGCGCAGTGATAATCTGACCCTGCGCCCGCTGATGGTTCCAGACTGGCGGGCGCAGGCGAGTCCGATCACGGCGACGGGCTATCCGCAGTTCGCGCCCAGTTGGCTTAACCAGCTGATCATCGCCTCACTGCCTGGCTGGCTCAGGGTGCGTTGCGGCCAGACAAGGTAATAGGGTTTGCTCAGCGGCAGGCAAAGATCATCCACTACTACCAGATCGCCCCGTGCCAGTTCCGCCGCAATAAGGCGTCGCTGCCCCAGCAGCACACCAGCTCCCGCGACGGCCGCATCAATCGCCAGCGAGGTCAGATTAAAGCTGAACGCGGGCTGCGGCAGAGGTTCGTCCATGCCTTTAGCCTGAAACCAGCTTCGCCAGTCCGGCAGAAAACGGCCTTCATTACCCCAGTCGAGGTGGATCAGCGGCGCCTGGCTTAAGATCGTTTCCGGTGTAAAGCGATGTAACAGAGCAGGACTAGCCACCGGCAGCACGTCATCATGAAACAACTTCAGCTTATCTGACTGCGGGTAACGATCCTCACCAAAGCAGATCACAAAATCGGCGGGCATCGCGGTGAAATCGACCTGAGAATGCGTACCGTGTAACGAGAGATCGATATTCGGGCAATGGTCGCGCCAGCTCGCCAGCTGGGGCAACAGCCATTTGGACGCCAGCGCCGGCAATGTGTAAACCGTGAGTTTTGGCGCGCTGGCCGCATGGCGGATGTTTTGCTGACCGAGATGCAGAATATCAAACGCCTCAGTGACATAGCGCAGATACTCTTTGCCGGTTTCGGTCAGCATCACGCCGCTCTGCGTACGTAAAAACAGGGCACTGCCGAGTTGCTCCTCCAGCTGGCGAATATGCTGACTGACTGCCGCCGGGGTTAAGGCCAGTTGAGCGGCCGCTTTTGCCAGGCTGCCCAGTTCGGCAGCCACTTTAAATGACTGTATGACGCTGATCTTTGGCAACCTTGGCAATTGGGCAGGCATTAACTCTTCCTTATCAGGGTATTAAGTTTTTATCGTTACGCAGCGTTGCAGGCGACCGGTAGAGTAACATCACACCTGCTCATCATGAGAATTGTTGCTATGTCTGGTTCCCTTGTCCGTCTCGATCTTCATCCACTGGCCGATCATGGCTGGCGTCAACGTTGTCGTGAGCAGTTAAACCAGTCCGGCGCGCTGGTACTGCGTCAGTTTTTAAAACCACACGCTTTAGAGGCGATCATCGAAGAGGGCAATGCACAACGTCACCAGGCTTATCACACCCGCAGCATGCACAATGTCTATCTGATGAAACCTGATGACGCTTTCAGTGCTGAGCATCCGCGTAACAGGGATGTGATCAGCACCAAAGGCTGCATCACTGATGATGTTATCGCTGCCGACTCGCCGCTGCGTCAGCTTTATAATGATGAGCTGTTCAAACATTTCCTGTGCGATGTACTGGGTGAAAAAGCGCTCTATCCCTATGCTGACCCGCTTTCCTCGATCAACCTGCACTATGCATCACACGGCCAGGAGCTGGGCTGGCACTTCGACAACTCCTCATTTGCCATCACCTTACTGGTACAGAAACCGCTGGCGGGCGGCGTGTTTCAGTATGTGAAAGATCTGCGGGATGCCGATGCCGGTGAGATGAACTTTGCCGGTGTCGACGCAGTGCTGGAAGAACGCCAGACCGTTGACGCGCTGGAGATAGATGCCGGGGATCTGGTGCTGTTTCGCGGCCGTAATTCCCTGCACCGCGTGACCCCAACTGAAGGCGAGGTCACCCGGATGCTGGCCGTGCTGGCTTACAATACGCAGCCGGATATTGCGTTGTCCGAAACCGCGCGTATGACCTTTTACGGCAGACTATGACATCATGGCGTGTCTGCAAGGGCACGCCAGCCGCGCAGAAAGATTTGCTGCGTGCGGAAAGCCACCAATGCACGCCAGTCCGCATCTTCTGGCCAGAACCCCTCGACCAGTTGCTGCTTTATCACCTGGCCGCTCGCACTGGCAGGATCGCCATAGAGGTGCAGCCAGTGATCTTCACGCACCCGCTGATGCATATCCTGCCCATCGTAAGTCCCGCATTCCACCACCAGAGGCAAAATCCGGGTGTCAGCCAGCGATGTCAGCAGATAGTGCGACAGATAGCCTGTTGCCGTTGCTGTCACACCAGTTACGCTGTCACGTCCGGCGCCAGTAAACAATAAGGTCAGCCACTCACCGTAAATGGCTTTGCCCCACTCATGCGCCGGATAACGCTGCTCCGCAATAGATAGCAGCATCGGATGCCCCCATGCGCCAGCCCCGGTATGAAGGTCAAAGCTGATGATGGTTTTCGCTACAGAGAGATGCTGGTCAACGATCGCCGCCATCGTAAGGTGTGACCAGCAGGGCTTCTCACCGCCGAAAAAAAAGCCGTCAGCAAAACTATACTGTCCGGCTTCTGTGACACGTTTAACCGCCTGCCAGCCTGCGCCCTCGACTGCGTCGGCCAGTTGCCGATCGGCGCTGGCACGGTCGCCATGATAAATACCGTGCCACTGTGCATAATCCGGGTTAGCAGGAGGTGGCTGACTGAAATCGATAAAGTTACGGTTCAGATCAATATTGTCTTCGTTCACGCGCCGTAAATGCGCCGCGCCCCATGGATTGAGCAGATGAATCAGCAACAGCGCGGTATCAGCGGGCAACGCTTTTTCATCCAGGGTCTCGAGCCAGGCTATCTGGCAATCGGAACCATAATAGCCTTCAACGCCGTGAGTGCCGGAAACGACCAGCATCAGACGTGATGCGCTGGCCGGTCCTATCCGTGCCACGTCTGTATACAGAGCTTCTCCCAGAGGACCAGGCAGAGGATGCGGATAAGAGGTCGTCTCAGCACCTTTGCTCTGCGTCGCTGCCATAAAGCGCGCGCGCTGAACGTGGTATTCGGGCAACGCCATAGTCTTCATACTCCTGCGATTCTTCACGTTGTGCGGATCAGGGATAAACATTGAATTTAAAATATTTTTTGGTGAGCTGGTCATAAGTCCCGTTTTTATGAATCTCCGCCAGTGCCGCATTAATCATCTTCAGGTTTGCCTCATCTCCTTTGCGTAGCGCGATACCCACGCCATCACCAAAAATCACTTTATCCACCAGGGTCCCTTTGATGGCGTACGGCTTGCCTTCGGCTGAGGTCAGGAATCCCTGTTCAGCAGAGACCGCATTGGCCAGGCTGCCATCAAGACGCCCGGCGACCAGATCCGGATAAACTTCCATCTGGTTAGGATAGGAGATGACTTTAACGCCCTCCGGCTCCCATTTGGTTTTGGCATAGGTTTCCTGGATGGTGCCCTGTGCCACACCGATCGTCTTACCGCGCAATGAGGCAACATCGGTCGTCAGCGTGCTGGCAGCCGGTGCCAGTAAAGCACTGGGCGTGTTGTACAACATATCGCTGAAAGCCACCTGCTGACGACGCTTATCGGTCATCGACATCGCTGACAGGATGGCATCAAATTTCTTCGCCTGAAGGGCAGGGATGCTGCTATCAAAACCCATTTGCACCCACTGGCACTTCACCTTTGCCTGAACGCAGATGGCATTGCCCAGATCAACATCAAAGCCCTGCAATGATCCATCAGCCGCCTTGAATTCAAACGGTGGGAACGTAGGGTCAACGCCAAAGCGCAGGGTCTGCTGCGCCAGTGCCGCGTGACTAACTGTTGTGAGCGAAAACAGTAATGCGAGGGATAAGCTCTTTTTCATGTTTTAATTCCCGGATGCAAATGAATTTAAGCGCGACATTCAAATTTAATAACATGCGACCTGTTTTCCTGCCAGCGAATAAACCGCAATCATCCAGATTAAAATCTTATGTTATTAAGGTACTGTGCGAATTATTTATACGGCGTTAATTTTTACTTAATACTGTGCATCAAATGACTGAGCCATACCAGGGTGTGGCGCAGGTCCGGGCCTGAAGCCGCAGGCGCTGGGGATGGGATAACAAGACAAGCCCCAGCGCCAGTTTTTAGATTATCGCGCAGCAGTGATTTATCATGACAGGGAATTAAGTAATGCGCCTGCGTTAAACTGAATTGTCATTAGCCAGACAGTAAATATTTACCTTCCCGCCCTGCATAAAATAAAGTTTATGGGATTTAAATCAGTTGAGATAAATTAACGCTTAGCCCATCAGAATAATGTGATGGATGCGCTTATTTTCTGCTGTACAGCGCTAAACGTTCATGCAGGAAATCTATAAACGCGCGTACTTTTTCTGGCACATGACGAGTATTAGGGTAGAGCGCGTAAATTCCCTGACGGGGGAATTGATGATCGGGCAGTAGCCGTACTAATCCACCTTTATCAATCTCATCCTGCACCAGCCAGGCGGGCAGAATCGCCACGCCAGCACCGGCTAAAGCAAAAGCGAGTAAAGAAGAGGCACTGTCAGCCGTGATCATGGCAGGCTGAAATGCGCTCATCAGCACAGACTCGCCTTCGGGCGTGATCACCTGCCAGCTGAGTGGCGTCGATAAACGGCTATGCGCAATCCATTTTGCTGACGCGAGATGTGAAAGATCCCGGATAGACGCTTCATTCAGGCTGTTGAGATAACAAGGTGCAGCGACCGCCAGGATATCAAACTGATCGATAAGGCGGGCGTGATGACTGGAATCGGCAAGATGCCCAAGTCGTATCGCCACATCAAAGCGGCCGGCAATCAGGTCGTCGTTTTTTGATGATGAGACGTGATGTATGCGTAACTGTGGGTGTTGGGCTGCAAAGCCAGCCAGGGCAGGGACGATCACACGAGCGCCATATTCCAGAGTGGTTGTGATCCGGAGTGTCCCGCTTAATCCAGCGTGATCACTTCTCACATCCTCTAATACGCTTTCCGCATCCTGAAGAAGCTGAAGGCAACGATGATAAAATCTTTCACCCGTATCCGTGGCTGAAACACGTCTGGTGCTCCTGATGAGTAACGAGACACCCAGCTCCTCTTCGAGATGTTTAATATTGAAACTCACAACGGCTTTAGTTAACCCGAGTGTCTGAGCTGCACCTGTGAAACTGCCTGCCTCGACTACCGCGACAAAGATCCCCAGCCGTTGCATATTGATCATCGTGAACTCCGTTAACGACATCTCATTGTCAAAATATCTTTGACAGTGTAACAACGGAAAGTGAATTTATCCCGATAATTTAAGCACCTATACTGCGCGCCTTACGCTGATCTGTCTGGGAAAAAAATGAGCTATCGTGTGCGCGTAGCCAGTGTCTATTTGCTGGGGTTTTTTGTTGATCTGGTCAACATGTTTATCGCCAATGTTGCTTATCCAGAGATTGGCAGACATTTTGATGCCCCCGTTAGCCAGCTGGCATGGATCAGTAATGGCTACATCTTAGGCCTGACGCTGGTCATACCGCTCAGTAGCTGGCTGGTACGGCGCATGGGCGCAAAACGTCTGTTCATGCTCTCACTTCTTATTTTCATTGCGGGCACCTGTGGTGTGGGGGCATCAGCGTCAGTTTCTCAGCTCATCGCCTTCCGATGGATACAGGGCATCGGCGGCGGACTGTTGATCCCCATCGGTCAGACGATGACCTATGCGTTATACAGAAGCAATGAACGTGCGAAGTTATCGTCAGTCGTGATGTTGATTGCATTGCTGGCACCCGCCTTGTCGCCAGCTGTTGGTGGAATAGTGGTTGAGAGCCTTAGCTGGCGCTGGGTTTTTCTTGTGAGCCTGCCGCTCGCGGTTGCGGCATTGCTGCTGGCGGGATGCTGGCTCAAAGCAGACAAACCGGCGAACTCATCTGACCCGCTGGACCTGGTGGGTTTAGTCAGTGGTTGTGCCGCGCTCACGCTGATCCTTCTCGGACTGACATACCTGGGCGATGCTGACAGGCTTTATCAGGGGGCGATGATGCTGCTTGCTGGCGTCCTTACTCTGGCGGGCTATGTGTGGGACGCACTTCGAAAAAGCCATCCACTCATTAACCTGCATCTGATAAAGGATCCGCTCTTACACACCGCAATGCTGATCTATCAGTTTATACCAGGCGTGTTCACCGGCGTCAGTATGATCACTATGCTATACCTGCAAAATCAATTAGGTATGCATGCCAGCATTGTCGGCGCGCTCATGCTGCCATGGTCTCTGGCTTCCTTTGCGGCAATTAGTCTGACAGGTAAGACGTTCAACCTCTGGGGACCACGCCCGCTATTTATCACCGGCTGTCTGTTTCAGGCGCTGGGTATTGGCCTGCTGGCGCTGACTGGCCAGACATCGGACACCTTAGTCTTTGTACTTGCTTTCGCCTTGATGGGATTTGGCGGCAGCCTGTGCAGCAGCACGGCCCAGAGTTCTGCTTTTATTCACATCACCGACAGCGAACTTGCTGATGCCAGCGCACTCTGGAATATCAATCGCCAGCTCAGTTTTTGTCTCGGCGTTACGCTGGTCAGCCTGCTATTCAATCTGATTGCGAATAGCGGCATGCCTGAAGAACACGCTTATCACCTCTGTTTTGTTATAGCGGCATTCAGCGCTGTGATTCCGCTTCTGTGCTGTTTACGCATTTCAAATCAGAAGGTTATTTCTATGCTTAAAAGGGACCAAAAATGAACCGTTATTTTAAGGAAGTACTGGACGCCCACGAATTGATTCGCAACTGGCTGGGTAACAAAGAAGCACATGATGAGGTTTGTGAGGAACTTTTAGCGCGTTTTAGTCCTGCATATTCCATGGTGACACCGGGCGGTGCCTTACTGGATTTCACGACACTAAATGGGTTTTTCCGCACTCAGCGCGGTGCACGTCCGGGTTTAGCGATTGATATCTGCGACATGCAGATGGTTGCTGAGAGTGAAGGAAACGCCACTGTGGTATATAAGGAGTTGCAGCAGCTTCCGGGTCAGGAGGCCACGCTGCGGTTTTCTACGGTTGTGTTCGAGGTAAATGATGCTGGCAAGGTTTTGTGGCGACATCTGCACGAGACTTCATTGCCGCAGTGATAGAGGCTGTCGATTCGCAGTGTGTCAGGGCGCGACGGGCTGAGAGCAACAGCGTGCAGGCTGAACCGCGTTTCTTAAACCAGCGATGATTGCCGCTGTCTATCCTGAACCGATCGCCGTGAGAGATACAGCGGTGGTGAGGCGACGGCTTTATTGATCGCGAAAATCCCGCACCAGAGGCCGTCATACAGGGGCTTCAGCAGGTTGTCTGAAGCGC
This sequence comes from Pantoea sp. BJFS-204, assembly GCF_049310725.1. Taxonomy (NCBI): domain Bacteria; kingdom Pseudomonadati; phylum Pseudomonadota; class Gammaproteobacteria; order Enterobacterales; family Erwiniaceae; genus Pantoea; species Pantoea sp. BJFS-204. The sequence continues at coordinate 758,747 of NZ_JBMOWE010000002.1, forward strand.
CCGAATAAGGTTAGCTTAGAGCTTTAGCCTCTATGTTACCGCATTACCTAAAGTGCGCATAATCTATCTTATGTTAAATTAACACTAACGAAGTCATCCCCTCTTATCCTGTCTGCTGCTAATCAGTTTGATAGTGCTGAAATAATGGCGAAATCTCGCTTTATGGAAGCACCAGCTCCGCATTTGACGCCCCCTGTCAAACAAGACAACCCGCGGGCAATTGTGTAATCATTCAGGAAATTTGCTGCTCTGGTTCTGCACCCATGCTCTCAGTGCCTTTTCCTGTCATTACACTTCTTTCTCTGCTGTTGCTGATGGCAACAATCTATTCCGGAAAACAACGTAACAACGGCACGCTGCGTTTTCTTTCTGCCTGCATCGTTCTTATTTCGATTAATACGATCCGCTGGGAGTATGACTCTGAGATTTTGAGAAATGTGCAGAGTGTGTTTGCAATGCTTTTACCTGCCATTGCATGGCACAGTTTCGTCCCGCTAAGTGAAGAAAGACGTAAACATGACTTACTGATTTTGCTTGTACCCGCAATAGTATCGCTAGTGATCAGGCTGGTATGGGCACCTGCTACTGACTTCATCCTCAGTATGCTTTTTTTCAGCTATGGATTCGCCCTGCTAAAAAAAGCAGTGATTAGTGGAAAACCTATAAGGCTCAATACTCTGGGCGCAATAGCTCAGCATCATACTTTGACTTTTTTCGCAGGCGGCTTTCTGTGTCTCTCCGCGCTGACAGACCTTCTCATTGCAACTGACTTTGGTATCAGCGGTGGAAAACATGCCACTTCGATCATCCTCATCACTCAACTTGCGCTCTTGCCCATTGTCGGCACGATTATTTTCGGCTTTTTAAACTCATCCCAGCGCTTTGAACCTGTTATCGGGCAAAAAACAGACAAGATCGATGATCAAGCTCCAGCGGCAGATATGACTGAGTTATATATGATGCTCGAAAAACAGGTCCATGAAACAGAGCTCTACCTGAATCCCGATTTGACGCTTGCTCTACTGGCAAGGAAAACCGGCATACCCGCCCGTAATTTCTCTGCAGCCGTTAACTCGGTTAAACAGTGTAATGTATCGCAGTGGATCAATGGTTTCAGGGTTGAACGGGCAAAAGAGCTACTGCTTAACACTTCTTTGCCCGTTACTCATATCATGCTGGAGTGCGGATTCATGACTAAGTCTAATTTCAATCGTGAATTCCAGCGCCTTTCAGGCCTCTCCCCTAGTCTATTTCGTCAGCAGGCGCGTGATAACTCAGTGCAGAATCCAGAAAAAGTGTGATTTTAGTCGTTATCAGTTGATGTAGTTCTGATCGGCTAGCACCCTTGTCGTCCTGACAAACAATGCCATCGCCCGGCGTTTCATCGTCAATAAGTTTCTCTGCACCTGGTTTACATAACTGCATAAAACTGAAATGAGTCGCCCCCTTGATGATACTGAATTGTCGCAATGATCCGCGCATTTTATCAGCAAGATACTCAGATTCCTCAGAAGCAGGCAACTGACCCAGCTTGTCATTACTGGCCGCGAGAATAAGCACGGGTATGTTAATTTTGCTCAGGCTAGCAGGGGTAAAACCTGGCGCTAATCCAGCATCAAGTGACACGACGGCTTTGATTCTTGTATCAAGATTGTCAGATGACAAAAGTTTATGCGCAGTAACGTCATCTATTCCAAGTTTGGTCGTCAGCTTACAGTCACCGCGAAGGACATGCTGCTGACAGTCATTCAGGAACAACGAAGGATCAAAACGCGCTCCAGCCAGCGACATGACTGTCCAGCCTCCAAGAGAATGCCCAATAGCCGCAATGCGCTTATCATCTACTGCGCCAGATAAGTCAGAAGATCGACCGACGAAATCAATTACCCGGGATATTTCACCAGGACGACGCCATAGTTTTCTGGTGTCTTCAGGATTCTGATTAAAGATTGTCGTACCGGGGTGATCAGGCGCAGCCACAATGTATCCCTGAGCGGCCAACGCTGCAGCAAGCCAGGAAAGATTTTTCCAGCTTCCATTAAATCCATGTGAAATCACTACAAGTGGATGCGTTCCCGAAACGGGTGTGGCGTTACGGATAATCTCAACGCCGACAAAAGCGACATTTTCTCCAACAGTTTCACTTACTCCATTCTGAATCGCCGGGTACCACACCGCTACTTTCAGAGGATCTCCCTTGGTGTCTGACACTGTCATCTGGCGAAAACCCGGGGATGCCTGGACCTGCCAGCAGAAAAGTAATACCGATGCTGCTATAAACACTGTTCTGAACATCATTGATGCCTTGCTGTGATAAATGAAGACCTGTTTGTAATCTGCCACAACGTACGAATGCGTCCTCTTACACGATCCAGGTCTTCAAATTTGCAAAATCAGTGATTATTTATCCGTCTGCTTCAGTTTTATGGTGCCGCTCACGACCAGCAATATCCATGGCGCGGCAGCCTGTAAGTCATAAAATCCGTTCTCAAATCTAAAAAAAATCCCGACACGCGACTTCACGTCATCGGGATTTCATTCATTCCAGTTACTCTTTCGCTATCGGCGTCTCGCTTACATCAATCTTAGTTTCGCCCTGAATGCCCTTAATGCGTTTCTCAACGTCATTAACCTGCTCGCTGCTGTGCAGCAAGGTGTACGTCAGATCAAATGTTGTGCTCGCACCCGGCTGCAGCTGCTTCACACGTTTTTGTTCACGTTCAATGGTGACCGGATAGGCGTAACTGGTACCAGGTTCGATGCCGGTCACGTAGCCCTGTTTCAGGGTGTCGGTATTTTTCCATAAGGTCAGCATCGGGAGCTGACGCGTATCGAACTGAATGGATGCGCCTCTGTTGCCCGCTTTATTTATCACCGCAGCGACGGTCTGATGATTGCTGTCTGAAAGTGGCTTGATGTTGAACACCATCTCATCGAAGTCTTTGGTCGGACCTTTATAGGTCTGCCACTCTTTTAACCCGGCTTTCGCGTAGTCATTGAATGGGCTGATGCCGGACATCGGCGCCAGGAAGCGTGCGCCCTCTTCCAGAATCGGTTTGCCGAAGTTGCTGTGATAGATGATCTGGTAATCGTGCGGATAGTCGGCGTGGTTGGTTAACACATCATGCAGGCTGAAACTGTTGCTGCCTGGCACGTAACGCAGCTCGGTCATGGTCTGCAAATCAGCTTTCTTAAAGGTGCTCTCTTTAATCAGGCCGCGAATACGAATTTCGTGTGGTGCCGCATCTGCCACTTCAACTTCCAGCTGAGAAACCGGCGTATTCCCTGCTTTACCGTGCAGCGTATAGATTCGGCCTTCATCGGTGACCGGATGGCCGGTCCATTCGTAGCCGCAACGCACCATCATCTCGTTGAAACCATCCAGCCAGCCCAGACCGTTGCGGCTCTCAAGATTGATGTAGGCAGGATTGACGACCTCTTTAACCGGTGAATCCCAGCCCATGCGGGTGCCAAAGCCTTCAACACGCAGTAAGTTCATGCCACGTGTCGGGCTTAGCGTAATCGTCAGGCCATCCTCACTGTGGATCGTCAGAATTTTACTGCCTTCCTGCTTGCCGCCATGCAGGACTTTCTGCTCGATGCTGAACGGTTTGCTCTGAGACTTCAGCTCACTACTCGAAATCTTCCAGTTTCCTTGCTCAGTGCCCTGTTCAGCACTCGTCAGCACCCAGGTTTTCGCCGCTGCAGAGCCTGAAACCAGCACTGCCAGTACCGTTAACGCCAGTTTAATCTTCATCCTTCACCCCATTAGCTGAATCGTTTTTTCATTGCGTAAGGGAAATTTACTTAATGGGACTGAAGATAAACGTGATGATGCTCACCTGTTGAGAAAAGGCAGCGAGTTAGCCCTATTATTGTGGGCCAAATCACAGTGATTACGGCCAGAGAGGAATAAATACAGCGAACCAGGTGAAATTTGCTGACATTAGCTTTATTCGATTCAGCTCAAAAAGAGGGATCTGATAAAAGATGGCGGATGAAGCGCTATTTAAAAAATAATTTAAAAAAATCTTCAACCGCGCAACTTTTTCCATTTTTAAACGAACCTGTTATCAGGGACGTCAGACAACTCCGTCTGTTCGTCAATGGAGAGAGTAAAGCCAATGAAAAACACCCTGAAAACCCTGGCCGTCGCTACGCTGCTGGCACTGAGTGTTCCGGCAACATCTGCTTTTGCAGCGTTACAGGTCGGTGAAAAAGCGCCGGACTTTAAACTGGAAGCCGCGCTGGCCGGTAAATCGACCACCTTCTCATTGCAACAGGCGCTGCAGAAAGGCCCGGTTGTCCTCTACTTCTTCCCTGCTGCTTTCAGTGCAGGCTGTACGCTGGAAGCACACGATTTTGCTGAAGCGACCGATGAATTTAAAAAGCAGGGTGCGACAGTCATTGGCGTGACGGCGGGCAATACCGATCAGATTGCGAAATTCTCTCAGCTTGAATGCCGTGACAAATTCACCGTCGCAGCCGATCCCGGTGCCAAAGTGGCGGCAGAATATAAGAGCACCATGGAGATGAAAGGTCAGAAACTCTCAGACCGCACCTCTTACGTGATTGCGCCCGATGGCAAAATCCTGCTGAGCTTCACCGATAAAAATCCTGATACGCATATCCAGAAAGCGATGGATGCCGTTAAAAAATACCGTCAGGCCAATCCGGCATAACTTCATCTTCAGAGCAGGTACATCATGCTGACTGCGATTGCAGCCGCCTTCCTGGGCGGCATTATTCTGAACCTCATGCCCTGCGTGTTTCCGGTGATCTCGCTGAAAGCACTGAGCCTGATCCGCCATCACGAATCACCTTCCCACGCCAGAGCCGAAGGCCTGGCCTTTCTGCTGGGCGTAGTCGTGACGATGGTCGCTCTGACCGCAGTTCTGTTGCTGGCCAGGGCGGGCGGCGCATCGGTGGGCTGGGGATTCCAGCTGCAATCGCCGCTGGTCATCGCCGCGCTGATTCTGGTGATGCTTGGGTCGGCACTGAACCTGCTCGGTCTGTTTGAAGTAGGATTATCGGTACAGCGGGTTGGTGAAGTGGGAGGCGATCGCGGTGGTTTAGTCGGTTCAGCACTGACTGGCGCGCTGGCCATCATTGTCGCGACTCCCTGCAGCGCGCCCTTCATGGCCAGCGCGGTAGGCTATGCGCTTACCCAGCCTCCACTGATCAGTCTGGTGATCTTTATTTCACTGGCGCTGGGCTTTGCTGCGCCCTTCACCCTCATCTCATTCTTCCCGGTGCTGGCGCGAATTTTGCCAAAACCGGGTGCCTGGATGATCACCTTAAAGCAGGGGCTGGCGTTTCCCATGCTGGGCGCGGTGGGCTGGCTGATCTGGGTACTTGAACGTCAGGCGGGATCGGCGGCGCTGGCTGCCATTCTGGCCTGCTGTTTACTGTTTAGTTTCGCCGCCTGGCTGTATGGCATGGCGCAGAAACGCCGTATGATGGGACAGCGTCATTGGGTGCTGCATGTGGCGACCGCATTCTTCCTGGCGCTGGTCGTAGTGCCGTTACTGAACCTGAACAGGTTTGCCGAAGCTCCGGCTGAAACGGCAACCGCCTCACAGGCTGCCGCCGCTGTGGCCTGGTCGCCCCAGAACGTTGATGCCATCAAAGGTCAGGGCAAACCAATACTGGTGAACTTTACCGCATCATGGTGTATTACCTGCCAGGTTAACGATCGTACTTCGCTTTCGACGCAGGCGGTAAAAGCGGCGATGGCGCGAACCAACACCATTTATATGGTCGCGGATTCCACCAAATACAATCCCGATGTTGAACAGGCGCTGAGCGATTTCGGACGCGGTGGATTACCGCTCTACGTGGTCTATCCGGCTGACGGCGGTAAACCTGAGGTACTGCCGCAGGTGCTGACGCCTGGCATTGTGATTTCAGCGCTGAATCAGGCAACAGAAAAAGGAAATAAATCCTGAGATTACTGATGAAACGATTGCCTGGCGCGTGGTCAGGGCACGGCGACAGCGTGCTGAACTGCTGATGATCGATGCCAGAAACTGATCAACGCGCACAGCAGTGGCCAGCATTAATGGCCCGGGCGCAGGCGGGTGACAGAGCTGCCTATAACCAGTTACTGAAAGCGATGGTTCCGGCCATCCGGGCACTGGTATGCAAAAAAATCCGTGATGAGGGACTGGTCGAGGATGTGATTCAGGAGACGCTGCTGGCGATCCATCGGGTGCGGCATACCTACGATCCGCAGCGTCCGATACTCCCCTGGGTTGCTGCCATCGCCTCTGCCCGGGCCATAGATGCGCTGCGCCATCGCGGCCGTCGCCAGGAAGTACAGGATGAGGAAGAGCTGCAACGGCAACCCGCTGCAAGTGCAGAGTCCTCAGCCGATACGGATATCCTCTCCGGTTATCTGGATAACCTTCCGCTGCGCCAGCGAGAGATCGTCGAATCCGTGCATCTGCGCGAGCAGAGCCTGGCGCAGGCAGCAGCTGAAACCAATCAGTCGCTCTCTGCGGTTAAATCTCTGTTGCATCGCGCAATGGTCAACCTTCGTAAATATGGACGGGGTCATCATGAGAAATCATGACCAGTTAATTAATCAGCTCAGCGCGTCTGCCCAGCCGGTGCAGCGCGTCTGGCCCACGGCCTGGCGCGTTGCGGGCTGGATTGCCCTTGCCCTGCCCTGTGGCGCGCTGACCAGCTGGGCATTTCACAGCCGTTTCACCGACTGGTCTCAGCCTGGCGCGTTTTTCGCGCTGGTTGCCCTGCTGCTGTCACTCATCATCGCGGGCAGCACGCTGGCGGCAGCCTTTACGCTGAGTATTGCAGGCAGAAAACCGATCAGCCTGCGCTGGCCGCTGCTGATGGCGATGATGTGGCTGGGGCTGAATCTGATCAATATGTCATCTTCAGCACCGCCATCGGGCGCGAACCGGTTGGGTGAAGGGATGCACTGCTATCTGTTTATGCTGTCGGCCAGTGTCCCGATGATGCTGATGTCCGTGTTCGCCCTGCAGCGCACCCGATCCCTCTATCCGGCGCGCAGTCTGGCGCTGAGCGGCTGCGGCAGTGCGTTTACCTCATCGATGCTGCTGTCGTTGTGCCACGATACCCATCTGCACGCCATCGATTTTTCTATGCATCTGGCTGCGGGCATCACCATCGTGGCGCTGACGGTGCTGGCAGGCCGCCGCTGGGTCAGGCTGGGAGAGTAATGGCACGCCGCTTCCGTTCCTCCTGAAGATGACTCCGCGCCCCGTTCAATGAAATTCTGTCAGGAGCGCGGATTGGGTAATTTTATGCATTCTCCCCCGCGCGGCTACGGCCCAGATCCAGGGTCAGAGAGACCGCACCGACAACCAGCATCAGCGCCATAATAAGTGAAAACGAGAAAGCGAGATGTGTGTAATGCGCCACGTAGCCAATCACGGCTGGCCCGCTCAGGACCCCCAGATAGCCCAGAGTAGTAATGGCAGGCACGGCGACCGCCTGCGGCATCACCGTCTGACGTCCGGCGGCTGAGAACATTACCGGCACGATATTGGCGCAGCCTGCGCCGACCAGGGTGTAGCCCAGCAACGCCATCGGCCAGGAGGCGATAAAGGTCACCATCGCCATGCCAGCGGCGGCAATCAGTGCGCCGCCCAGCACAACCGGTAAACGTCCCAGCGATGAGATAATCCGATCCCCGGTCAGACGCGCCACGGTCATCGCAATGGCAAAGCAGGTATAGCCCAGTCCGCCCAGTGATGCCGGAATGGCCCGGACGTCGGTCAGATAGACAGCACTCCAGTCCAGCACGGTGCCTTCGGTCAGGAAGACGGCAAAGCAGATGATGCCGATAATCAGTACGCTGCCGCGCGGAACAGCAAACACCGGGCCTTCAGCGGGGTTCGCGTAGGTCAGTAAGCCCGATGCGCTGACCAGCGTCATGATAATCACCGCCGCGACCGCCAGCAAACAGCCGGTCAGCACGCTAAATCCCATCGCCAGCAGCAGCGTCATAAAGCCCGCGCCAGCAATGCCGCCCACGCTATACATGCCGTGAAAGCCTGACATGACTGGCTTTTCCGCCTGCTTCTCCACCAGGATCGCCTGGATGTTCATGGCGCAGTCGGTTACTCCGATGCCGACGCCAAAAACCAGCAACGCCAGCGCCAGCAACAGCGGGTCGCTGAGCACCGACAGCCATGGCGTACTGATGATGACCAGCGCGACAGCGACCAGAATCACCCGGCGGCAGCCAAAGCGGCTGGTCAGCCAGCCCGTCACCGGCATCGCAATCAGCGCGCCGACGCCAAGACAAAGCAGCAAGGTGCCGAGTTGCGCCTCATTAACGCCGGTATTGCCGCGGGCGAAAGGCACAATCACCGCCCAGGTCGCGGTTATAAATCCGGCTATAAAAAAGATGATGCGTGTTGCCAGCGTGGAAGAGACGTTATTAGCCATTGCATTCCTTTGAGGGATGTCGGGGAGAGCTGACAGGACCGAGAGATCGCTATTGACTCCCTGCCCGGCAGTGAACGATTATGCTCACTATAGCTCGATTGTGAATATTTTGAGGTTTATATGCTCGATTATGCAGCTTTCCCGCAGCAGCGACAAGCGCTGATTCGTGAGATATTGCAGGACAAAGGACGGGTGGTTTGCACTGACCTTGCAAGGCAATTGGCCGTGTCAGAGCACACTATCCGCCGCGATCTTCATGAACTCAGTAAAGAGGGTTTATGTAAAAAGGTCTATGGCGGTGCGGTGTTACAGCTTCAGGAGGCGGGCAGCTTTGTCAGCCGGAAAGCTCACGATCACGCAGCAAAAGCCCTGATCGCGCAGCGCTGTGCCAGCCTGGTGAAAACCAATAGCTGCATCTTTATTGATGCCGGTACAACCAATCTGGCGCTGGCACAGGCGCTATCACCAGATTTGAATATCACCGTCGTCACCAATGCACCCGATATTGCTGCGCTACTGATCAACCATCCTGCTGCGGAGGTGATTATGCTGGGCGGGCAGATACAGAAGAGCACCGGCGGCGCGGTCGGGCAAACCGCGATCAACCAGATCCAGGGGATTCTGTTTGATCAGGCGTTTATTGGCGGCTGTGCCATGAGCCCGGAGGCCGGTCTGACCGGTTTTAACTATGCGGATTGCGAATTTAAGAAAGTCGCTATGGCGCAAAGCAATCAGATCATTGTCGGGCTGACAGCGGATAAAATCCCCGCAGTAGCGCGATTCAGCGTGGCGAAATGCCGTGAAATCTCAACGCTCGTCGTCGAAGAGAAGCTCGATAAAGAACTGCTTGAGGCGTTTGAAGCGGAAGAGATAACGCTTATTACTGTCTGATACGGGGTGATGAAATAAATCGTGTCGCAGACGAACCCGATCAACGCACCCTGCCCTGGTTGTACTAATAGTCGACAAATCCGCACCCGATGCTGCCAAATCCCAGGCTTTGGCGTAGGCTGAAAGCTGGCTGGTTTCACTACACAGGAGATCACGATGCAAAATGAAATGACAGCACAATGCCACTGTGGCGCGGTGGCGTACCGGGTGACGCTGAAGGATGGATTTAATACGGTGCGCCGCTGCAACTGCTCGTTTTGCCGGATGCGCGGCGCGGTGGTGGTATTTGCGACAAAAGTGGAGCTGACCCGCGGTGAAGCGCAGCTCACAGAGTATCGTTTCAACAGCAAAGAGGTGGGCCACTACTTCTGTTCCGTTTGCGGCATTTACACCTTTCATCAGAGCCGCTCACAGCCCGATCAGTTCGGGGTGAATGTCGCCTGCCTTGAGGGGGTTTCGCCGTTTGATTTCACCGATGTCCCGGTCTCCGATGGTATCAATCATCCAAAAGATGGCGGCGCGGGCGGTGTAGCCGGTCATCTGATCTACACCCCCACGCAATCCTGAACGATCGCAGGCTGAACTACTCCCGTGTGGGCTTGCCACTGAAGCGGGTAATCGGCTTCTGCTCTTCACGGTCGATCTGTTGTGAGAAGACTTCAAGCGCCGCGAAGATGGGGCGCAGTCCGCGCCACAGATCCTCATCATTGAGTAACCGGATAATGCCGCGGATGCCCGGCGCAGCTTTTTCCTGACGGGCCTCATCGCGCGCCGGTTTAACGGCCATCGCGGCATCGCGAACGGCCAACAGCAGATGATTAAACCGTTCTGGCGGCACGCTGCCCAGCGTCATCATCAGTAGCGAGAGATTCTGTAGCGCGTTCTGCGTACCCGGCTGATTAAGGCCCGAGACCAGGATTTTCCCCACCTCGCTGTTTGATTTAACCAGGTCGTTCGCCAGCCGCAGAAAACCGTGCTGGTGAAGATTTTCGATTAGCTCATCCATCGCCTCCCGGGCGGTCGGCTCGGTAGGTGTCGGCGGGACCTGATATTTCATCCGTTCTGCCATTAGAATTTCTCCGGTTTTTCGACATGTTCAGGCGGCTCCCGATAGCCAGCCTGCTGCCATTTTTGCTCTATCGGCAGGTGATCCAGCGGCGTACGACTGCCGTGACGGAAGTTGTGTAGTGGCACCGGATTAGGCTGCGACCGGCGATCAACGCGCTTCATATTTACGGCAATCTCTTTATAAGCCGGTGTGTTGACGTCGGGATCATGATGTTCGCCGGTCAGGGCGTTGACGCCATCTTTGCCATGATGAATCGGCATAAACAGTACGTTTCCTGCCACACGCTCAGTGATCACGACAGGCACATCCAGCGATCCGCGCCGCGAGGTAATGCGTACCCACTCTCCTTCGTTCAGCGCGCGCTCGGCGGCCAGCTCCGGCGAGATCTCAACAAAGGCATTAGGCGACAGCGACATCATGCGGCCACCCTGCCCGGTCTGATTCATCGACTGGAAATGCTCCAGCATCCGGCCATTATTCAGCAGCAGATTATACTGTGAATCCTCCTGCTCCGCGGGCGGCTGCCAGCTCAGCGGATAGAGTCGCGCTTTGCCATCCGGAAAGTTAAACCGTTCCGTGTAGAGTCGCGGCGTGCTTTCGCCTGCGGCGCTGACGGGCCAGAGCTGGGACTGCCAGCCGACCAGTTGCTCATAGCTGACACCCGCGAAAACCTCTGCGATGCCTGCCGCTTCCGCCATAATCGCGCCTGGGTTCGGGTAATGCCACGGATGACCAAGACGGGCGGCGAGATCGGTAAAGATCTCCCAGTCGGGCCGACAATCACCCAGCGGCTTCATGGCGGGTGAAAAGTGCTGGATCCGCCGCTCGGTGTTCACAAAGGTGCCCTCCTTCTCCACGCTGGGCGCACCGGGCAGCACCACATCGGCAAATTCGGCAGTGCGTGACATGAAAATGTCCTGTACCACCATAAATTCCAGCTTGCTGAAGGCGGCATGCACTGAAGTGGCATCGGCATCCGCAAACGCCGTCTCTTCACCGGTGATATACATCGCACGAATTTTGCCTTCACCGGCCTGCTGCACCATTTTAAAATTATCTGCACCAGGCTGATCGGAAAGCGCTTCAGGCGAGACGCCCCAGGCGCGCGCCCATTTTTCGCGCACCGCTGGGTCAGTGACTTTTTCATAGCCGGGATAGAGATTACTGAGGCAGCCAAAGTCGCTGGCGCCCTGTACGTTGTTGTGTCCGCGCATCGGATAACCGCCGGTGCCAGGCCGGCCATAGTTGCCGGTGACCAGCAGCAGGTTCGACAGCGCCGTACTGGTGTCTGCCCCGTGGCTGTGCTGGGTAATTCCCATCGCCCACAACACACAGGCACTGCCCGCCTGGCCGATCATTTCCGCTGCTTCAATCAGTTCTGATTCACTCAGTCCACATGTCTCACTGGCAAAGGCCAGCGTAAAGGAAGCGAGTGAGGCGCGGTACTCATCAACCTGGTTGACCCGCTGGGCCAGAAAAGCCTCATCCGCATAACCGTGATCGAACATATATTTTGCCATCGCCGAGGCCCAGACCAGGTCAGTACCCGGTCGGATGCGCAGATAGCAGTCAGCACGTTCCGCCATTTCATGACGGCGCGGATCAACGACCAGCAGTTTCTGACCGCGATGTTTGTGGCTCTGTTTGATGTGTGAAGCAATCACCGGATGGTTCTCGGCCAGGTTGCTGCCGACCAGCACGATCAAATCGGTCTGTTGCAGATCCTCAATCGTCCCGGCATCTCCGCCGTAGCCCACCGTGCGGAACAGTCCTTCTGTGGCCGGGTTCTGACAATAGCGCGAGGAGTTATCAACGTTGTTGGTGCCAAAAATTAAACGGGCGATTTTTTGGGTCAGATAGGCTTCTTCATTGCTGGCCTTGCTGGAGCCGATAAAGCCAATCGCATCGCCTCCATAATTCTGAGCGATACCCTGTAATCCTTCGGCTACCCGCTGCAAAGCTTCATCCCAGCTGGCAGGCCGGAAGTGGCCATTCTCGCGGATCAACGGCGTAGTCAGGCGCTCAGGGCTGTTGACGAAGTCCCAGCCGAACTTACCTTTAACGCAGGTCGAGATGCCGTTGGCCGGGGCTTCGGCGACCGGCTGAACTTTCAGGATATGGCGGTCGCGGGTCCAGATCTCAAAGCTGCAGCCCACACCGCAATAGGTGCAAACGGTTTTGGTGCGTTTGATCTCCGACTGGCGCAGCGCCACATCGATTTTCGAAACGCCGGTAATCGGCTCCATGCCGATGCTGTTTTCCAGCGTTTTAACAAAGTCGATCAGCGGACGCTTCAGCCCTTCATCCATCGCGGTAAAGGGGCCTGCGTCTGGCTGCATGGTTTTTTCGAGCAGCGCATTGCACGGGCAAACTGTGACGCAATGTCCGCAGCTGACGCAGCTGGAACCGGCGATTTCCGTTCCGCCATCCCAGAGCACGCGAGGATGTGCCTGGGTGTAGTCAATCGACAGCGTCTCATTGACCTCGACATTCTGACACGCTTCGACACAGCGACCGCATAAGATGCATTGGTCAGGATCGTAGGTGTAAAACGGATTGGAATGATCTTTCGCGTAGGGCTTGGGCTCATGAGGATAGTACTGAATCGGAATGTGCATATCTGCCACGGCATTATGCAGCGTGCAGTCGCCGGTGTTGTGTTCACAGACGGTACAGTAAAGCTCATGACGATTGAGCAGCCGATCCATTCCCTCCTGCTGCGCGGCCTTAAGCGCACTGCCTTCACTCTGCACCTCCAGCCCCTCTTCAGTGCGGAGCGTGCACCCGCGAACCCGCTCTCCGTTGGCATCTACCCAGCAGACATCACAACTTTGCAGCGGCGGCAACGCCGGGTGGTAACAGACATGAGGTAGTTTTTTCCCTTGAGCATCCAGAAAATCGATTAGCGGTTGATCAGCTAACCCTTTTAACCGTTCACCATTGTAGATAATGGTGCAGTAATTTTGACTCATATAAGCCTCATGACGACATTGCGACGAGCTACCGAATGGAAAATCTCCCTCTATTTAAAGGGTTGCTTCACAAGCTTAGTGAGGATTAGCAGCCACGCCATGAATACCGCTACGCTTATCAAGGTTACTCGCTGACAGGTAAGGCTTTTTTAAATGTAATGACTTCTTACCGGGTAAAAACGGGTCAGGTTTTACCCGGCTAATCGTCAGAATCTGGCACAGAGGCTTCGCGTTGATAAGCATTGGCCGCACAATGGTGAAGTTTAGGGTTAATAACCAAACATAATGTATGTTGTAACTATATAACCAACTAGCTTATTTCGCTATAAGACGCAGGGTAAAGATCGGTACGCTTATCAATCCGTCGTTTTGCCCTTAGGCAAATTAATTATCAGGACCGCCGCGAGTTAACAGACTACTTCCGAATTAATTACGTACCGCCACTAACTTATTCCAGTACATATCAGGCTGAAACGATTTAATCTGGATAACGGGTTTATGGATTATTTTAGCTATTAAACGGGACTATTCTCCTGCCCGTGAGTGAGCGAACAATTTATGGCATAGCTATGTCGATCAAATGACAGTTATCAGCATTGACGGCCAGAACAGTGGCGCTCCACCCCAGAATTGACGCTCACATTTTAGTCATACCTATCAGCCATTTATCTTAATTTTAACAAGCTGATAATTATAAGATGATAATGATAACTGTTATGGTAATATCCTGTTAACCCTGCCCGACACTTTCTCATCAGGGCCTCTTTACGCGTCATGCTTAATTAAATTATCAGTAAATACCTGGCTGAAATGAGGTCCCTATGAATCCCATCGTTTATATCGTTGACGACGATGCTGCTGTGACTGCTGCACTGCGTAATCTGCTCACTGCCGACGATTACACGGTTATCTCTTTTTCTTCGGCTGATGATTTCCTGGCTCACGCTTTTACTCCCCTTCCCTGTTGCCTGATTCTGGATATTAATCTGCCTGGTGCAGATGGATTTGATGTCGCACAGGCATTGATCGATCGTGGCTACGCCATTCCCACTATCTTCTTAACCGGCTTCGGGACTATTCCGGTCACAGTGCGGGCGATGAAAACCGGTGCTTATGAGTTTCTGACTAAACCTGTCGATCCCGATCGTATTTTGCAGGCGGTTGCAGAAGCCTTACAGATCGCCGGGCAGAATATGGCCTCTTCCGAGGAGCGAAGGGAGATACTGGAGCGACATCAGACCCTGACACCGCGTGAAAGCGAGGTCATGCTGCTGGCGATTAGCGGCCTGCTGAATAAGCAGATTGCCGCCGAAATGGGCGTCAGTGAGATCACGGCAAAAGTCCACAAGCGGCGGGTGATGGAGAAGATGAAGGCACGGTCGCTCACCGATCTGGTGCGGGCGGCAGAGCGGCTCAATATTGATCATACCCGACGCCGCTAAGGCCAGGCAGACACCTGTCCTGAATACGATTATCCCAGTGGCAGAGTGAACCAGAAACGGCTGCCGCCTTCCGCCCTGTTCTCTGCGCCTAACTCACCACAATGCTTTTTGATAATCCCTTTGCTGATGGTTAATCCCATGCCCATGCCACTTTTCTTCGTGGTGTAGAACGACTCAAAAATCCGTTCACGCACGCCATCAGGTAAGCCGCAGCCGCTATCCAGCACCTCAAAACGCAGCGTGTCCGGCGTCGGGTTCTCTGACGTCAGCCGCAAAAGCGCCGCGCGCGGTAAATCGTCGGACATGGCATCGATGGCATTGATTACCAGATTCAGCAGCACCTGCTGAATCTGAACGCGGTCGCAATAGATATCCGCCTTTCCGGCCCTCAGTTTCAGCTCCAGCGAAATTCCGCGTCGCTCCAGCTCCACTCTGGAGAGCGCCAGGATATCGCGGGCGATCAGATGCAGGTTTTCCGAGGCAAAGCTCGATTCATGATTGCGGGTCAGCGCCTGCAGGCCACGAATTATCTCTCCGGCACGTTTTCCCTCTTTGATAATTTCATCCAGACTGCTGCTGGCATTCTCCAGCATGACCGGTTCACGCTTTAACCAGCGCAGGCTGGCACCGGCATTGGCCACGATCGACATCAGTGGCTGGTTAATTTCGTGGGCGATTGAGGCAGTCAGTTGCCCGACTGTGGTGGCGCGGGTTACACGGGCCAGATCCGCCTGTGCCATGCGCGCGGCATCTTCTGCCTGGCGCTGCAAGGTGATATCTGAAATGGTGCCGAAGTACTCTTTCACCTCGGGGAAGTTTTCTACCGGCTCTCCGATGCCTTTGATATAACGGCATTCACCATCCGGCCTGAGCACACGGAACTCAGCCTGCATACTACGTCCCTGACTGACGCTGTGCGTCACCAGTTCGCTGATGCACTCATAATCATCGGGATGAACGCGGGTCAGAAAATCTGCCATCGACAACCCTTTTTGATGGGCTGGCAGGCCCAGAATACGGCCATACTCTTCAGACACCATCATCATGTCCTCTGCCACTTCCCAGCGCCAGGTGCCGGTATGACTGATCTTCTCGCCGAGCATCAGTGAGGTTTTGCTGGCGCGCAGCTGCTTTTCAACCCGTCGCCGATGGTTGTTCTCCTCCAGCAGTTCAGCGTAGAGGCGCGCCGTCTCCAGCGAAACCGCCGCCTGAGCACTCAACGTTTTAACAATGTGGGAGTGCTCAGCCGTGAACGCATCGGGCATCAGGCGATTCTCCAGATAGAGCACCCCAACCATATTGGCCTGCCTGAACATCGGAACACATAACACCGCAGCGCCCGAGGCCACCAGGTAAGGATCCTGACTGAACGGACTGAACTCTTCCGGCTTGCCAGTACGTATCTCCTGACCGGTACGGATCACCGCGGCCAGTACCGATAGCGGCAGGTCAGTTGCGACGGGGCGCTCTTTGACAATCTGCACCCGCACGCCATCAGCCGTGCTTTCTGCCCAGGCCTGCGTTTCCGGAAGCGTACCATCCAGAATCCGGATAAGCCGACAGCGCTGGGCACCGGCCCGCTCCAGCAGGATGCGCATCAGGGTATGAATCAACCGATCAAGGTTGATCTCCTCCGTCAGGGCGCGCACGGCGGTCAGCACACTCTCCAGGTCGTAGAACGAGGCATCCTGCGTAAAGGGAATGGTCGCCACCGCACTGTTTTGCATCGCCGTGGTCAGATGCGGATAGTGCTGCTCAAGCTGGCGCACCATCGCCAGTGCGCCCCAGCTCTCCCAGCTTCTCATCGACGCTTTAACGTAGGCATCGGCGGCGGTATCTAGCTGTAATGATTTGCAGTAGCGGCCAGCCAGCTGATTCGCCAGCGCATGAATGTGCAGATATCCCCCCTGGCGGGAGAGACAGATCGCATTTTCATACTGTTTCAGCGCCTCGCCCGTGTTGCCCGCAAGACGGGCACACTCTGCCCTGAGCAGGGCATATTTATCAGCAAAGAGTCCGGGATTGAGGTCGGCCCAGCCCGCAAATTTGTCCAGATCGCAGCGCAGCGTGTTGCTGTCAGCCGCACCGGGCTGCAGGCTTAGCGATAGTGCGCTGTAAAAATGCATATCCATCAGGTAGATGTAAGCGGGCACTGCGCTGGTCAGCGGACGAATTTCTGCAAAACAGCGCAGCGCCTCCCGGTATTCTGCCGCAAAGAAATGTGCCATTCCCCGATACAACCCCGCCCAGAACAGCACCATCGCTTTTGGGCCAGAGATCACGCCCGGCTCGCTGCCCGCCACCATCGGCAAAGCGCCATCGCGATCGCCTGCCCTGAACCCGTTGCTGTTCCGCAGTTGCATCACCAGTTGCTTCTGCATGACCAGCACGTTTTCAACATCGGGATAAAAGGTTTTGCGGGTAAAAGCGAGTCCGCGCTCAATGGAGGTCATGACCGACTCCAGATGATCGCCGCGTGTCAGCGTGTTCATGATCTGATGACGCAACGAGAGGCAGGCAAAGGAACGGTCTCCGTGCATCACCGCGACGCGAAAACTTTCACGGGCACTTTCTACGGCGACATCCAGCGGCTGCGTCCAGATCCCCAGCTGATCCAGAGGCAGCAGCGTGCGGGCTTTATAGCGGGTAAAGTCATGCCGCTCCACCAGCTCACGGGCCACCCGACCACAGGCATAGCCAAAATGCCAGGCCTGATAGCGTTCGCTGATCAGCACGCTGAACCAGGCGAGACCAAACGCAGAAGCACCGGTCACGCCGTGATCCAGCGTCATCTCCAGCATCCGGCAGACCAGCAACAGATGCAGCTGCGGGCAGTCGTAGGCGGAGACAAAAATGGTGCTGGCCATCAGGTTCAGCACCGACTCAGTTTCCTGATCGGTGTTGCGTGGCAGTCGGGAAAAAGCCGCTTGCGGGGAATCGCCAATCCGCGCCCTGATCGCCTGCCAGGCGGCGTCAATCTCCGCGTCGTCCGGATCACGCCTCAGATGTACACCAAATACTGCCAGCCAGGCGAGCGCAGTTTCCAGCGCCAGATGGTTATCGGACTGGCGCATATGAATTTCGGCAGAGAGACAGGCTGCCATCGATTTTTCACTGAGCGTGCCTGGTTCACTCAGCAGTCGGGTACAGAGCTTTTGCGCGGTCGTCAGATTACCGTGCAGAAATTCGCACTCCGCCTCATCGATGCCCAGCATAAAGTCATTGCCGGTCACCATCCGCTGGCTGAGTTGCTGGGCGCTGCGCAGATAGCGCAGCGCCGAGAGATAATCTCCGGCACGTTTCGCTCCCTGCGCAGCACGTAAACAGAGGGGATAATAGCGTTCACGGTCTGCGACACTAAGCGGCAGTTCAGCAATCATGCCGATGTGATAAGCCGCGCGGAACAGCGTCTCACTGTGATCGGCATTTACAACCGCGGCCGACAGCCATGCCGCCGCCTGTTGATGAAGAGAGTGTTGCTGCCGGAGGTCGAGCAGTAAAAACGCCGCGTTATGCACCCGGTCATGGGTAAAGGCGTAGTTCCCGCCAGTCAGGGTTATAAAACGGCCGCTGACGGCAGGCTCAAGCTGCTGCTGAATCCGCGATAAGGACGTGGCGTTGATATGACTTAACAGCGACAGTTCACCGCTGGCCCCCAGACAGGCCAGCGAACCCAGCAGCTGGCGTGTTGCCTCCGGCATCCGCGCCAGCTGATTTAATACCAGCGTCGCCACATTGTCGGTGTACTGACGCGCAATCAGCGCCTGGCTGTCGTAATGCCACTTCAGCGGGTTCTGGCGATAGACAATCACCCCATCATCTACCGCCTGACGGAAGAACTCCTGCATCGAGAGCGGATTACCGCCGGTTTTCTCAAAGATAATCTGTGCCAGCTCACGATTGCCGCCGGGACGGGTATGCAGCATCCCCGCCAGCCAGCGGGTGATACTCTTAACGCTGAGCGGCTGCGGCGTCAGCGCCACGACCCGTGCCGCTGACGCTCTGAGGCGCAGAAGAAACCCGGCAATCATCGGACAGGGCATCGACTCACCCTCCCGGAAGGCGAGCACCAGCATAAAAGGCAGATGCTCATTACGGGTAATCAGATTTTCCAGCAGTTGCAGCGTGGCATTGTCTGCCCAGTGAACATCATCAATCAGCATCACCAGTGGACGGCCCGGCGTGGCAAAGGCCTGGATAAGCGCAGACGCCATCTGATTAAACTGCTCGCGGGCGTCCGGAGCATGGCGCACCACCGGCTGCACTGTCCGGATATTCAGCAGCTGTTTTAGTTCAGGCACCAGTTCAATGGCTAAATCGGTATAGCCACCCAGCAAGCGCAACAGGCGAACCCGCCATTTGCTTAGCTCCAGGGCTGACAATCCCAGCAGATAAAGCGTGACCGTGCGAAACGCTGAGGCGACTGCGGCATAAGGTGCGGCAGGCGAATGTTGATCGGCCTTGCTGGCGGCCAGCAGAATCTGACGGTGCTGCAGGGTTTTCAGGGCGGAAGCGATAATGGCGGACTTACCCGAGCCGGGCGCACCGCTCAGCATCACCAGGCTCTGCGTGCCGGTACGGTTGACTGCATCCAGCGTCGTCAGCAGCACGCGAGCCTGCGGATGTTGCGTGAACAGTGTCTCGGGCCGGAAACTGGTGCTGAACCGCTCCTGCAGACCGGGCGTGAACGGCGCAATAGTGTTTTCTGCGGTCAGCGTCGCCTGACAGCGGCGTAAATCAGCCATCAGCCCCTGCACGGTCTGATACCCGTCAGCAGGTGACTTTGCCAGCAGACGCAGCAGAATCACAGAGAGCATCGGCGGCACATCCTCTCTGACCTGTCCGGCTGGCCGGGGTGCACTGGCGATGTGATGATGAATCCACTCCGCCTCCCCCGCATCCGGTGAGCCAAACGGCAACTTACCGGTGAGATATTCATACAGCACGACACCCAGACTGTAGAGATCGCTGAGGCTACTGACCGGATGCGGCGTGCGGCCGGTATGTTCAGGTGACATATAGGCCAGCGTACCGCCAGAGACGCGCAGGCTGTTTTTTTCCGCCGATTGCGCTGCCAGCGAGGCGAGACCAAACCCGCCCAGCCGGAACCGGCCATCATCACTGATAAAAAAATGGCCTGGCTTGATATCCCCATGCACGATGCCCTGATGATGCGCCTGGCCGAGCGTGTAGCAAAGCTGCAATGCAACCTGCAGGAAGTCAGCGATTTTATCGGGAGGGGTCGCGAGGTTATTCGCCAGGCTGCGAAACGGAAACGTGGGGTAGATCAGCGCATAGCGGTTGAGGTAACGGGTGGTGCCCGTCGCGGTGATGGCCCAGCGGGGCGAAAGATAAGCGGCCAGCGCTCGTTCATTTTTCAGCCGCTGCGTCGCCTGAAACGTGACGTCGTCACTCTGTCCGGTGGCGATTATCAGTGACTCACCTGAGTGACGGCGCGCCAGCATCCAGAGCAGACAGCCATCCTGCGCCAGCGGCGTTAGCGTGTCGAAATCTTCAATCGCGATCCCTGCGTCGTCACTCTCCTGAAAATTAACCGAAAGCATGCTCATCAGCGCACCTTTCCCTGAGATAACTCGCAACGGATCAGTGTCAGCAGCGTATCAACATCAATCGGCTTTCGCAAAAAAGTCACGGCACCTAAGGCAATGGCATACCACAGGGTGGTCTCTTCCAGATCTGCCGAGATAAAAATCACCGGTGGCAGACCTGCCCGCTGTTTCAAAATAGTGAACAGCTCAAAGCCGGACATGCCCTTGAGTCCGACATCGATGATCAGCATGCCCACCTCTGAAAGCGCATCGTCATCGCTCAGCAGCGCCTCACCTGACTCAAATAATCGGGTCGAATAGCCGTCTGAATGCAACAGATTGCTGAGTCCACTGCGGACCGCGCGTTCATCATCCACAATGACAATACGCTGTGACAGCGCCATGCAGTTATCCTCTGAAACGCCTCATCGTACGGCACGCGAGGACTTAAGGGTGGTTATCGCCATCGGGTGGCGGTGTCCCACTGATTTTTGGCACACACTCATGGCGAAACCACTTCAGCGTCACCGGCTGCCGGCGGAACAGACGCGTACCCAGCGGGATCAACTGCTCGCCCACCAGCATGCCAAACAGCCCCACTAAAGCAATAACCGGAGGTGCCGGAGAGTTGACGTTGATCAGGGCATAGATTACCCCGGCAAGCAGCCCCACCGTGAGAGAAATAATGTAGGATTTCAACATGTTCAGCTTACCCGCGAAACAGGTGTAACAAACGGCGCATCGGATTGCTGCAGGGTGGTCGCATGCTCTGCGGGCAAGACTGCGTGCACCAGCGCCCCACCCAGCAACATCCCCAGCAGCCCCACCAGCGCAATCGCGGGCGGAGCCGGTGAACGCACCTTTAGCAGGCCGTAAAGCAGGCCAATCAATACCCCTGCAGCCAGAGAAAGTAGTAAAGGATTCATAACCGGACTCCTGTTATGCCTGCTGACCGGCAGACGTAAGCCGATCAGCAGGACGCCCCTTAGCGGACCGGTGCGTGAACCGGTGCCAGGGTACGGTGTTCACTTTTCTGACGTGACGGCGCTTTGTGTACCATGGTGTAGGCATAATCCACACCAATGCCATAGGCACCTGAATGCTCTTTGGCGATGTTCATCACCGCATCGTAAGTGTCACGGTTGGCCCAGTCACGCTGCCACTCCAGCATGACCTGCTGCCAGGTGACCGGCACCACACCCGCCTGAATCATGCGCTGCATCGCGTAGTCGTGCGCTTCTTTGGTGGTGCCGCCTGACGCATCCGCCACCATATAGATCTCGTAATCCCCTTCCAGCATTGCGCACAGCGCAAAGCTGTTGTTACACACTTCCGTCCAGAGACCGGACACCACCACTTTTTTCTTGCCGTTCGCGGCCAGCGCATCACGCACTTTCTGGTCATCCCAGGAGTTCATTGAGCTGCGCTCCAGAATGTCCTGACCCGGAAACACATCCAGCAGTTCAGGATAGGTGTGGCCCGAGAAGCTTTCGGTTTCGACGGTGGTAATGATGGTGGGGATATTGAAGACTTTCGCCGCCTTCGCCAGCGCAACGGTGTTGTTTTTCAGCACCTGGCGGTCAATCGACTGCACGCCAAAGGCCATCTGCGGCTGCTGGTCGATGAAAATAATCTGGCTGTTATGTGGCGTGAGGACTTCAAGCTTAGCGTTGGACATGCGTTCACCCATAGAGGTTATGTAACGGAATTTTCGCCAATTGGCGCGGAGCAAAAGGACGGTCAGTGCAGGTTTAACGTCCTGCTGCTGGCTGTCTGGTCGCAGTGTAGGGCGACGGGCGAAGGCAAACTATTATCTCTGCGTATAACTATACGAAGGTATAGGTATCCCTCTGTATAACTAGACGACGCATTAACCCGCTCACCATAATCCGGCTTATTCGTGCCCTGTTATCTGCGGCACTTCCTGTCCCGCACTACGTCGGACAACCCCGTTGAGGAGGATCTATGGTTACGCTGGGTAAAGCAGAACTGATACTGACCCATGGCAAATTTCATACTGTTGACCGCAGCAATCCGGTGGCAGAAGCCGTTGCGATTCGTGATGGCAAATTCGTTGCGGTAGGCACACTGGCAGAGGCGATGGAGTATCACTGCGACGGCACCAAAGTGATCGATCTTAAAGGTCACACCGCCGTACCGGGCCTGAACGATTCCCACCTGCACCTGATACGTGGTGGTCTGAACTACAACCTTGAGCTGCGCTGGGAAGGGGTGCCGTCGGTTGCCGATGCGCTGCGAATGCTGAAAGAGCAGGCGCTGCGCACGCCGTCACCGCAGTGGGTGCGTGTGGTAGGCGGCTGGACCGAGTTCCAGTTTGCCGAGCGCCGGATGCCGACGCTGGATGAGATCAACGAGGCGGCCCCCGACACGCCGGTCTTCGTGCTGCATCTTTATGACCGCGCCCTGCTCAACCGCGCAGCGCTGAAAGTCGTCGGCTACACCAAAGAGACACCGAACCCGCCGGGTGGCGAAATCCAGCGCGACAGCAACGGCAATCCCACCGGTCTGCTGATCGCCCGTCCCAATGCGATGATCCTCTACGCCACCCTGGCCAAAGGACCGAAACTGCCGCTGGAACAGCAGATCAACTCGACCCGTCAGTTTATGCGCGAGCTGAATCGACTGGGTCTGACCAGCGCCATTGATGCGGGCGGCGGCTTCCAGAACTATCCCGAAGATTACGAAGTGATCGCTGAACTGCATCAGAAAAAGCAGATGACGCTGCGTATCGCCTACAACCTCTTCACTCAGCGTCCGGGGCATGAACTGGAAGATTTTGAGAAGTGGACGGATATGCTGACGCCAGGCCAGGGCAGCGACTATTTCCGTCACAACGGCGCAGGCGAAATGCTGGTGTTCTCGGCCGCCGACTTCGAAGATTTTCTGGAGCCACGTCCGGACTTAGCGCCTGGCATGGAGGATGAGCTGGAGCGCGTGGTGCGTCATCTGGTGGAACATCGCTGGCCTTTCCGTCTGCATGCAACCTATGACGAGTCGATCAGCCGGATGCTGGATGTCTTTGAGAAGGTCAACCGCGATATCCCGTTTAATGGTCTGCACTGGTTCTTTGACCACGCGGAAACCGTCACTCAGCGCAATATCGATCGTATCAAAGAGCTGGGCGGTGGCATTGCGGTGCAGCATCGCATGGCATTCCAGGGCGAATACTTTGCTGAACGCTACGGCATTGAAGCCACCCGCCATACCCCACCGGTTCAGAAAATGCTGGAAACCGGCGTTCCGGTCGGACTCGGCACCGATGCAACCCGCGTCGCCAGTTATAACCCCTGGACCGCGCTCTACTGGCTGGTTTCCGGTCGCACCGTGGGCGGCATGCAGATGTATGACGTCAATGCCCGCCTTGACCGTGAAACGGCGCTGATGCTCTGGACACAGGGCAGCGCCTGGTTCTCCAGCGAACAAAATAAAAAAGGTCGGATTCAGGTAGGTCTTCTGGCGGATCTGGCCGTGCTGAGCAAAGACTTCTTCAGCGTGCCGGAAGAGGAAATTAAAGGCATTGAGTCAGTGCTGACGGTGGTGGATGGCAATATTGTCTATGCCGCCGGATCGTTCAGCGCGGATGCGCCGCCCGCTATTCCGGTTCTGCCAGAGTGGTCACCGGTGGTGAATGTGCCAGGTCACTATCGCAGCGCCCCGCCGGTTGTGCAGAGCCGTGCGGGTATGATGCCCGCCGTGCACCACTGCAGCGGCCCCTGCGGTGTTCATCGCCACTCGCATGAGATCGCCCGTGGTTCCAGCGTTCCGGTTGCCGAAGATAACGCCTTCTGGGGCGCGCTCGGCTGCAGCTGCTTCGCGTTTTAATCATGAATAACGCTATCACTCAATCGCCCCGCATCAACGCGGGGCTGTTCTTCCTGCGCCTGACCGGCAGCCTGCTGCTGTTACAGGTGCATGGACTGCCGAAAATTCTGCATTTCAGCGAAGAACTGACGCGTATAGAAGACCCGTTTGGTCTGGGACCGATGATGAGCCTGCTGCCAGCGATAGTGGCAGAAGTCATCTGCCCGATCTTTATTATTCTCGGCTGGGGTACCCGGATTGCCTGCCTGCCGATCATCGCGGTGCTGCTGGTCGCGATGCTGGTGGTACACCCTGGCTGGTCACTGGCGGAAGGCCAGTTCGGCTGGCTGCTGCTGATTATCTTTACCACGCTGGCGCTGACCGGGCCTGGCGGCTGGCGAATCGGCGCGGTGAAACATCAGGGGGTTCGTCATGGCGCAGGTTAATGATATCCACCAGCTGGAGCAGGAGCAGCCTGAGGTTCAGGCCGCTGGCGAGATTTCGCCGTTACAGCCGCTACGCAGGCCGGTGTTCCGCATGCTGTGGATCGCCACCGTCGTCTCCAATATCGGTTCATGGATGAACGATGTGGGTGTGAACTGGAGCATGCTGACGCTGAGTGCCGATCCGCTGGCCGTGGCGCTGGTGCAGGCGGCCAGCAGCCTGCCGATGTTCCTGTTCGCGCTGCCATCAGGCGTGATGGCGGATATCGTTGACCGCCGCAAATATCTGCTGTTTTCCCAGCTATGGACCTTTATCGCCGCCTGTGGACTGACGGTGCTCGCCTGGACCGGCCATGTTACTCCCGAGGTGCTGCTGGTGGCAGCCTTCTTGCTGAGCGCCGGTGCCGCCATGAGTTCACCGCCCTTTCAGGCGGTAGTGCCGGATCTGGTGTCGAAACCGGAGCTGGGCGCGGCCATTGCCCTTAACTCACTCGGTATTAATATCAGTCGAGCCATCGGCCCGGCGCTGGGTGGCCTGATCCTCTCGTTCACTGGTCCCTGGATGGTCTTCCTGCTCAATGCGCTCTCAGTGCTGGGCGTCACCTGGGTGCTCTGGCGCTGGAAGGCGGAGCCGAGCGTGCAGCGCCTCCCGCCCGAACACTTCTTTCCGGCGGTGCGTGCCGGACTGCGCTACGTTCACGCGGCACCGGTGTTGCGTAACGTGCTGGTGCGAACCTTTGCCTTCTTCCTGTTTGGCAGTGCGGGCTGGGCATTGCTGCCGCTGGTGGCGCGTCGTGAACTCGGCCTTGGCCCTGGCGGCTACGGCATCATGCTGGCCTGTATCGGTGTTGGCGCGATTACCGGCGCGGTGCTGTTGCCACGTCTGCGTCGTCGCCTGAGCTCCGATCGCCTGATGGTACTCGCCAGTCTTGTTTTCGCCCTGACCATGCTGGCGCTGGCTTTTGTACGCCACTTCTGGCTACTGAATGCGTTTGAATTTTTTACCGGATTTGCCTGGATTGCCGTGCTCTCGACGCTGAATCTCGGCGCACAGCGCAGCGCCGCGAAATGGGTAAAAGCCCGCGCGCTGGCGGTCTATCTGACGGTGTTCTTCGGCTCCATGACCGCTGGCAGCGCACTCTGGGGACAGCTCGCCTCGCACTTCAGCATTCCGCTGTCGCTCTGCATCGCCGCACTGGGCATGGTGCTGGCCAGCAGCACCGTCTGGCGCTGGCGTCTCGACCAGGATCCCGACCTCAATCTCGATATGATTGGTGATGGCGTTAACGCGCCCGCACTGGATATTCGTCATGAACGCGGCCCGGTGATGGTGAATTACGAATACCGGATTACTATTGATGATGCACATGCCTTTACCGTCTGCATGCAGGATATGCGGCGGGTCAGGCGTCGCGGTGGCGCCATCAACTGGTCACTGTATGAAGATATTCTGCAGCCCGGCATTTTCGTTGAGACCTTTGTCGTCGGCTCCTGGGTTGAGCATCTGCGTCAGAAAGAGCGCTACACCATCAACGACAAAAAGATAGAGCGACGGGTTTTCGCTTTTCATCAGGGTGAACATTCACCCGAGGTTCGCTATCTGGTGGCGCCAGCGTGACTGGCACACCATCTTTTCATCCATCACGTCATACAGAGGGCAATACCATGAGCACCTTTAAAACGACCGACGGCACACAGATCTACTTTAAAGACTGGGGCACCGGTAAGCCGGTTCTGTTCAGCCACGGCTGGCCGCTGGATGCCGATATGTGGGACAGCCAGATGAACTTCCTGGCGGAGCACGGTTATCGGGTTATCGCCTTTGACCGTCGTGGATTTGGTCGTTCTGATCAGCCCTGGACCGGTAATAACTACGATACCTTTGCTTCTGACATCAACGATTTAATCACCCATCTCGACCTGCAGAATGTGACGCTGGTGGGTTTCTCAATGGGTGGCGGCGACGTCACACGCTATATCGGCAGCTATGGCAGCGATCGCGTCGCGGCACTGGTGCTGCTGGGTGCCGTCACGCCAATCTTTGGCAAAACGGCAGACTACCCGCAGGGTGTCGATATGTCGGTGTTTGAAGGGATTCGTGATGGCCTGCTTAAGGATCGCGCGCAGTTTATCAAAGAATTCGCTACGCCGTTTTATGGTACCAATGCCGGACAGACCGTTTCTGATGGCGTCATGACGCAGACGCTGAACATCGCGCTGCTCGCTTCGCTGAAGAGCACTGTTGATTGCGTCACCGCTTTTGCTGAGACCGATTTCCGTGCTGATGTAGCGAAAGTGAATGTGCCGACGCTGGTGATTCATGGCAGCAACGACCAGATCGTTCCGTTTGAATCCACCGGCAAAGTGGCAGCGGAGATGATTGAAGGTGCTGAACTCAAGGTTTATGACAATGCGCCGCACGGTTTTGCGGTGACGCATCAGGATCAACTGAATCAGGATCTGCTGGCGTTTCTTAACGCGCAGTGATGCAAAAAAACTGCGCGGTGACAGCCGCGCAGTTTTCATTTTAACGGGTTGGATGATTCACTTCGTTGGGACGCAGATCGAATAACAACACCTCCGCTCCTTCACCGTGACTGAACGACAGCGTTTTCTCATTGCGAACCCGCGCACCGTCTCCGGCACTAAATTGCAGGCCATTTACCCTGACACTGCCGCGCGCCACATGAATATACGCATAGCGGTCGTCCGGCAGAGTGATTGTCTGCTGCTCATCCCCCTGGAACAGTCCCGCATAGATGCGAATATCCTGGCGCACCCGCAATGCCCCGTTTTCACCTTCCGGCGAAATAATCAGTCGCAGATTACCGCGTTTATCCGCTTCGCTGACGGAGACCTGCTGGTAGCCTGGCGGACTATTTTTCTCTGCCGGCACCACCCAGATTTGCAGAAAGTGAACACCCTCGGTGCCCGAGTGGTTGAACTCACTGTGAGTCACACCGCTACCGGCACTCATCAACTGCACATCCCCGGGAACAATCACAGAGCCGGTGCCCATAGAATCTTTATGCTCCAGCGCGCCCTCCAGGACATAGGAGATAATCTCCATGTTGCTGTGAGGATGGGCGCCAAAACCGCGACCTTTGGCTACCCGATCATCGTTGATCACCAGCAGATCTGAGAAGCCCGCCTGCTTTGGATCCCAGTAATTTGCAAAAGAGAAGGTGTGACGTGAATTCAGCCAGCCGTGATCGCCCACGCCGCGTTGCTCTGACAATCTTTGCTCAATCATATTCTGCCCCTTCGTTGATTCGGGAAGTGCGAATGCCCTTCGATGGAAACAGCATATAAGTAAACCAGGTAGTCACACAATGGCGTGAACTGGCAATGACTGTCGCGTTTTAGTAGACAATAAAGACGAGGTTATAGCGGGGCCAGGTTTTGCGGATTAATCCTTCAGCTACTGGCTCGCATCACCAGCTCTCCCTGCATGATCACACATTGTGGCGGAGAGTCTGGCCGGATGATTTTTTGCAGCACCAGCTCACAGGCACGACGGCCAATCTCCCTGGAGGGCTGAGCCAGAGTCGTCAGCGGCGGCGATACCATGTCGGCCAGTTCACTGCCGTCAAAACCCACCACGGCAATGTCCTGAGGTATCCGCAGACCCGCCTGCTGTATCGCCGCCATGGCACCCGCTGCCAGCGTATCGGAAACCGCAAACACGGCGTCCGGTCGTGTCTCGCCCGCCAGCAGCTGATTCATCGCGGCTTTACCGGCGCTGAAGCTTAACTCACAGGCGTAAGCGATGGCCTGCCATGCGAGTTGTTGCTCTTTGAGTTGATGTGCGTAGCCCTGCTGACGCAGGCGGGCATATCGGTAACGGAGGTCGTGATTAATCAGCGCAATGCGCTGACGTCCCTGTCCGGCCAGATAGTGCACCACTGACTGCGCAGCGACGTCATCATCAATCCCGACGCAGGAGATCTGGCCATTATCATCATGTTCGGCGCACTGAACCCAGGGTGCCGTGCCTATCAGCTGGCTCAGCTCCGGCAGCTTGCTGAAAGCATCCATGGTGATAATGCCATCCACCATCTTGCCGGAGAGCAGTTGCAGGCTGGATCGCGAACGGGCAATATCGGCGCCCGAGTTACACAACAGGATGCGATAGCCATTTCTCTCCGCCTGCTCCTCAATGCCTTTGACCACCTCTGCGCAGAATGGGTTAGAGATATCGGAAACCAGTACCAGAATCATCGAGCTGCGCGCCGTACGCAGCTGGCGCGCCAGCAGGTTAGGCTGATAGTTGCTCTCTTCGATTGCCTCAAGGACTTTCTGCCGGTTAGCCGGTTTTACGCTGTCGCTGTTATTCAACACACGGGAAACGGTGGCAACCGAAACACCCGCCATCCGGGCGATTTTCTGAATAGACATAGCGATCCCTCTTTTTTAAAACTCACCCACAGAAAACCTTTGAATCCATGCCGCCTCAGACGTCGCGATCCAGACCCAGCTGATGGCGCACCGCAGGGGCGTTCTCTGATAAAGCAAAATCATCAAAAGCGCGGTCAGCCACCGGGATGATATGCCGGCGGATGAATTCTGCCCCTTCACGCGCCCCGGTCTCGCCATCCTTCAGACAGCACTCCCACTCCAGCACCGCCCAGCCGTCATAGTCGTACTGGGCAAGTTTGCTGAAAATGCGGCTGAAGTCGATCTGGCCATCGCCCGGCGAGCGGAAGCGTCCGGCGCGCGCCAGCCACGGCTGATAACCGCCATATACTCCGCTGCGTCCATTTAACTGGTACTCCGCATCCTTAACGTGAAAGGCTTTGATACGCGGATGATAGAGGTCGATGAACTGCAGATAGTCGATGTGTTGCAGAAGAAGATGGCTGGGATCGAACAGGATATTGCAGCGCGGGTGGTGATTCACCTCTGACAAAAAGCGCTCAAACGTGACACCGTCATGCAGGTCTTCGCCGGGATGTATCTCATAGCAGAGGTCCACACCGTGATGGTCAAAACTATCCAGCACCGGCAGCCAGCGGCGCGCCAGCTCAGCAAACGCCTCATCAAACAGGGCTTCGTGGTGTGGCGGCCAGGGATAGAACCAGGGCCAGGCGAGCGAGCCGGAAAAGGTGGCATGTGCGCGCAGGCCGAGTTTTTCAGACGCGGCAGCCGCACGCTTCAGTGTAGCGATGGCCCATTCGGTGCGCCGGGCAGGATCGCCTCGCAGCGCAGCAGGCGCAAAATTATCAAAAGCGAGATCGTATGCGGGGTTCACGGCAACCAGTTGCCCTTCCAGATGCGTTGAAAGCTCACTGATCTCCAGCCCGAAACCGGCCAGTGTTCCCCTCACCTCGTCGCAGTAAGTCTGGCTGACCGCTGCCTGCTCAAGGTTGAAAATAGCGGGCTGGTGGCAGGGGATCTGCAGTGCCCGGTATCCCAGCCCGGCGGCCCACTCCGCAAGCCCCGTCAGCGAGTTGAAAGGCGGCTGGGTGGTAATGAACTGAGACAGGAAGATGCCGGGTCCCTTAACTGTTTTCATCTGTGACTCCTGATTTCAGTTACCGCTTAATCACGGTATTTGAATGAGAAGAAGAAAATAATCGCAATCACCGCAGCTGCCACGGCAGGGATCCACCAGAATATTGCCCAGTTCTCTGGGCTGGCGTTACCCGCCACCAGCTGATTGTAGAGCGCACCTGAGATTTGCGATCCCAGCAGCATGCCGATGCCGTAGGTGAACATCACCACCATGCTCTGCGCCTGCCCCTTAACCTTTTCACCGGCGATCCGATCGGTGTAGATGAATCCCACCACAAAGAAGAAGTCATAGCAGACGCCATGCAGCAGAATGCCAATGTAAATCAGCGTGCGCGTCTCATCACTCATGCCCAGCGCAAACAGTGCATAGCGGACAAACCACGCTGTCATGCCAATCAGCAGCATGACTTTCACGCCAAGACGGCGGAACAGCAGTGGAATGATCAGCATGAAAACAATTTCAGACATCTGACCCAGTGACATCAGGGTGCTGACTTCCCGAATGCCGGCATCCGCCAGCCAGGAGGCGGTAAAGGCGTAGTAGGTGCCGAGCGGAATAGAGATCAGGGTGGCACATACAGCAAAGACCAGGAAATGACGCAATCGCAGCAGTGCGAAGGCATCGGCGCAGAAGAGATCGCGGACTTTTAACGGCAATCCTTTGGCTGGTGCCGGCGTATGTGGCAGCGTCAGGCTGTAGATCGCCAGCAGTACCGAACAGAGCGCCGCCAGCTGGAACACTGCCACGCTGTCAGCAATGCCCGTTACGCCGATAAAGATCCCCGCCACGATCCAGCCGATGGTGCCGAAGACTCTGACGATGGGAAAGCTTTTCTCGCTGCTGGCGAGGCTGTGAAAGGCGATGTTATTTGAAAGCGCCAGCGTCGGCATAAAGCAGAGCGTATAGCCAAATAACAGTGCGATCAGCTGCGCCCCGTTCTCCGCGATTAGCGCCTGGGGCACGAACCAGAGAATCGCTGCGCCCGCCAGGTTCATCACCGCCATCACTTTCTGTGAGGGAAAAAAGCGATCCACCAGCATGCCGAGCACAAACGGCGAGAGAATCGAGGCGATGGGCCCGGCCGAAAACGCATCCCCAATCAGCAACGGCATGTTGTGACGAGTCATTACCAGCCCCAGCGTCACCGACCAACTGCCCCAGATAAAGAACTGCATAAACATCATCAGAGAGAGGCGCGGCACCAGCAGCTTATGCTGCACCTGCTGGCCTGCTCTCTCCTGCACTGTTGCAATCATGGGAACCTCACGAATAAGTAATCGATTACATTCTGATTGCTCACAACGTAAACGAATGCAGCCGACTGTTCCTTCGCCGCGATCACAAATTATTAACTCTGCGTTATCACTCTGTAAATAACAAGGCGATGCCGGGCGGGCCGATCAGCGACTGGCATTAACTACCCGCGCTTTACGGAAGCGGTAACGCTCATAC
This sequence comes from Pantoea sp. BJFS-204, assembly GCF_049310725.1. NCBI lineage: Bacteria > Pseudomonadati > Pseudomonadota > Gammaproteobacteria > Enterobacterales > Erwiniaceae > Pantoea > Pantoea sp. BJFS-204. Next base: position 790,338 of record NZ_JBMOWE010000002.1, read on the forward strand.
AGCACCGAGTAAAGGCCGCCTGCCACCACCAGAATCGCACCCATCACCGTGGTGGAGGTTGGCAGATTGCCGAGCAGCAGATAACCCACCGCCACTGACCAGATTAAGGTGGTGTAGTCGAACGGGGCCAGCAAGGACGCTTCAGCATAGCGCAGGCTCAGAGTCATCAGAATCTGAGTAATACCGCCCAGCAGCCCACATCCCACCAGTAACGCCAGCTGATTGCCATGCGGCACTTTCCAGCCGCCTGGCAGCGTGACCAGCGACGTTAAGGCCGTGGTGATAGCGAACCAGAAAGCGATGGCGCCCGGCTTCTCTTTGCCGTTAAGAAAGCGGATCTGCACCAGCGCACAGGCCGTACAGAAGGCCGCCATCAACGCCAGCAGAATACCCGCCGATGCAGAAAGGGAAAATGTTGCCTGGCGCGTCAGTGTGAGATGCCCGGAGAACATCACCAGAATGCCACTGAAACCGGTAAAGACCGCGACCCAGCGATGGTGACGCACTTTTTCGCGCAGAAATAGCGCCGCCAGCAGCACGGTAAACAGCGGCGCGGCATAGTTGATAGCCGTGGCGTCGGTCAGAGAAATGTAGAGCAGCGACAGATAACTGAAATAGAGTCCACCGGTTCCGGCCAGCCCGCGCACAAAATGCCCCCGAATATTGCGGGTGCGAATGCCGTCCAGCACGCTGCCCTGCAAGCGCAGCCAGATTAACAGCGGCACCAGTGCCAGCAGCGAGCGAAAAAATATTACTTCGCCGACCGGTATCGCCCCATCGAGTTCTTTTACACAGGCCAGCATCAGCGTGCTACTTAATGTAGCGGTGATCTTCATCGCTATGCCAGCGGAAGCGTTCATACGGTTTTTGTTCTCTCAAAGGGAAAATAAGCAGGGGAATCAGCACACTCCTTATCCATATTGTCATAATGTCGTACATCAATCTGCCGCGATTACTCTGCAGACGGCATTTTATCTTTTTTTGCCGCAGCATCACGGCATGAAGAGGCATGTAGTCCCGTTTCCCGGCTGGTACACTCTGCCTTCTGCCCTGCTTTATGGGCCTCTTCTCTTAAGGAACGGGAGTCACCGATGTCCACGCTGCGTTTACTGTTATCTGAATCCAACGATCCCTGGTTTAACCTGGCGGTAGAAGAGTGCATTTTCCGCCAGATGCCGGCCACCCAGCGGGTGCTGTTTTTGTGGCGTAATGCGGAGACGGTGGTGATAGGGCGGGCACAGAATCCGTGGAAAGAGTGCAACACCCGACGCATGGCCGAAGATGGCATCCGGCTGGCGCGTCGCAGCAGCGGCGGTGGCGCGGTATTTCACGATCTCGGCAATTGCTGTTTTACCTTTATGGCCGGCAAGCCAGAGTATGATAAAAGCGTCTCGACTGAGATCATCCTGCGCGCACTGACTTCGCTTGGCGTACCCGCGGAGGCCTCTGGCCGTAACGACTTAGTGGTGAACACCGCTGACGGACTGCGCAAAATATCCGGTTCAGCCTACCGTGAAACGCCGGATCGCGGTTTCCATCACGGCACTATTCTGATGGATGCCGACCTCTCTCGCCTGGCGGATTACCTTAATCCGGATGTGAAGAAATTGCAGGCGAAGGGGATTACCTCAGTGCGCGCCAGAGTGACCAATCTGGCGGAATTAACGCCGGGTATCAGCTATCAGGCGATCTGCTCCGCGGTGACGGACGCATTTTTCAACTATTACGGTGAGCGCTGTGAGCCAGAGAGGATCTCTCCCGACGCCCTGCCCGATCTGCCGGGTTTCAGAGAGCAGTTCGCAAAGCAGAGTAGCTGGGAGTGGAATTTCGGTCAGGCACCCGATTTCTCGCATCTGCTGGACCAGCGTTTTGTCTGGGGTGGTGTGGAGATTCATTTCGATGTAGAACGCGGCGTGATCAGCCGCTGTCAGATTTTCAGCGACAGCCTCAACCCTGCGCCGCTGGAAGCGCTGGCGCAGCGGTTGCAGGGTGTGACCTATCGGCCCGATGCCCTTGAACCGGTGCTGAATCAGCTTATTGCGGATTTTCCGGAGCAACGCGCGGAGCTGACAGAATTGCAGCAGTGGCTGGTCGCCAGCGTGCGCTGAACATTTTTTTACTGGCCTGCGCCGATATCTGGCGCGGGCAAAAAACATCGCGTAAGCATCAGGCAAATCATAAACGCAAAAAACCCGCACAAGGCGGGTTTTAATTAATTATCAATATCAGGCTTATCTGCTGAGGCTATTGCATCACGCGTTGATAAGCACTATTGATAATTAAGGCTTACATAGGGACAACGTTTGCCGCTGAAGGACCTTTAGCGCCGTTTTCAATAGTGAATTCGACCTGCTGACCTTCGTCCAGAGTTTTATAATCGTTGCTCTGAATTGCAGAGAAATGTACGAATACATCTTTGCTGCCATCCTGAGGAGAGATAAAACCGAAACCTTTACCAGCGTCAAACCATTTTACTAAACCAGTCATTTTATTAGACATCGATAATTCCTTAATTTATGAGCCACAAAGTGGCGAAGATGGCCTGTCTTTCAGAAGGTAACTTACCAGGCTTTTAGGAGGAGACTCATGAATAAGGGTATCTTGTGATATCGCTTGCACTGAGGACTGCTTTACTAAAACTGCTTTGATAAGGTCTGTGTTCCAAACCGATGACGCTATTAAGCCACGCCTCACCGACATTAGCAAACATTATTTTAATTTACTTTTAACATCCAGACGTCCGGAGCGCCCTTGTTGATTTTCCGAGCATTTTGAAATATCAGGGCTGACAGAATGATAATTTTCGCTGAACGGTCAGAGAGTAAATAATAATGCGGTTAATCATTGCTGAAAAATAATACGGCGGCCCTGTACTAATAAAGCGCAGCGATAAACAGTATCGCTGCGCCCTGCTTTACTCATATCAGGCCAGTTGAGTCTGCTGACGGGCAGCATGACGCGCCGTGAGCACAAAGACCATCAGACCGGCCACGCCCAGCGCAACACCCACCCACGCGGTGGAGATCCAGCCATAGCCCAGCGACACCGTCAGGCCCCCAAGATACGCGCCCATCGCATTGGCAATGTTCAGCGCCGAGTGGTTCATGGCAGCCGCCAGGGTTTGCGACTCATTGGCGACATCCATCAGGCGAATCTGCAACGACGGCAGCAGCACTGAGCAGGTGCCGATCAGGAACGTGGCCAGCAGGCCGGTTGCCACATGCTGAACCAGCACCGGGAAGGCCAGCATCACCAGCACGTTCCATAACAGCGTCCAGCCAATAATATTCAGCACCGGGCCATCAGCCAGACGGCCTCCCACCAGATTACCGATGATCATTCCCAGCCCAAACGCCACCATCGCCCAGGGGATCAGCGAGGGGGAGATGCCAGCAATGTTAATCAGCGTCGGCGCGATATAACTGAAGATGGCGAACATCCCGCCAAATCCTACCGCCCCCACCAGCAGGGTCAGCAGCACCTGTGCGTTTTTCAGCGCGCCCAGTTCCCGCAGCGGATGCGCATCCACATCGCCAGGCGTGTAAGGAACATAGCGGCCAATCAGCAGGCAGGTCAGCAGTCCTATTGCGCCCACAAAGGTGAACACCACGTGCCAGCTAAATAATTGACCTATCCAGGAGCCCAGCGGCACACCAATCAGGGTCGCCACCGTCAGTCCCAGCATCAGTGACGCCAGCGCGCGGCCACGACGTTCAATCGGCACCAGCGAGGCGGCTACCAGCGATGCCACACCAAAGTAGGCGCCGTGAGGCAGCCCGGTCAGAAAACGCGCCACGAGCAGGCCGTGATAGCTGTCGGCCATCGCGCTGGCAACATTACCGATGCTGAACAGCGCCATCAGGATCAGCAGCAGCGATTTACGTGCCATTCGCGCCGCCAGCACCGCAATAAACGGCGCACCGACCACCACGCCCAGTGCGTAACTGGCGATAGCGTTGCCCGCCTGCGGCTCGGTAATCGCAAGGGAGCGTGAAACATCTGGCAGCAGGCCCATCATGATGAACTCACCGGTACCGATGCCAAAGCCGCCCAGCGCGAGGGCCAGTAATGCCCAGCGGACAAAACCGGCATCGTCGGTTTTATGATTTTTTCTTAACAAAATTGATTCCCAATGGCCAGAACTGAAAAAACTGAAGTGAGGCGGAGAGAGAAAGCAGAGCGTGTTCCCGTCCGGTTGAAGCGGGCAGACTATAAAAAGTCAGGCTGCGCTTAGCAACCCATTTATGTGATCTGGCGCACAGTGAAGGCTGCGGTAACATGGGTCTTTATCCGTGCAACTCTGGCGCATAGCGACCTGTTTAAGATCACAATCCGGGAAGCTACGCAGGCCTGAGTCGTGAATCTCTGTTTAACTGACCTCTCAGCGCTTCTTTTGCATAACAGGATCAGCAGATGACGACCAGAGTTATCCTTCTTACCGGTGCCAGCGGGCGCATCGGGCGCACTTTCTTTGCGGCCAGCCAGAACAACTACCGTTTTATCCTGACCGATTTACGTGAGCCGGATTACACGATACCCGCACCCCATCGGTTTATTGTGGCGGATCTGTCACAACCTGGTGCGGCGGAGAAATTACTGGCTGAAGAGCCTGTCGATACCGTCATCCACCTCGCCGGTATCCCGGATGCGCAGGCCAGTTTCGACGATCTGCTGCCCGCCAATATTCTCTCTACGACCTGGATACTCAAGGCAGCAGCTGAGCACCGCTGTCGTCGTCTGGTCTTTGCCAGCAGTGCGCAGACCATTGAGGGCTACCCGGCGGATGTCCAGATACATCCCGGCATGGCTGTCTCTCCCGCGAATCTGTATGGCGTCACCAAATGTTATGGTGAAGCACTTTGCGCCTTCTATGCCAGCCAGCACGGCTTGAGCTGTGTGGCATTAAGAATCGGGGCGTTTGAACCTGCACTGGATAACAGCCTGCATAATGCACGGGATTACAGCGCATGGCTGAGTCCGGAAGATGCCGTCAGATTGCTGACTGGCGCTGTCGAGGCAGAGAAGATCACCTTCTTTATTGGCTACGGCATTTCCGATAACCGCTTTAAGCGCTTTGATCTGACACAGACGCGAGAAGTGCTGGGCTATACGCCGTCTGATAACGCTTTCAGAGCATTTGCGCCAGGTGAGCTGGATTATTAGCCCCTCCCCTGAGCCGTGATCGCTTTCGGTCCCGAGTCGGCTCGTTAATTCTTCACCTCCGTTGCCGCCGGCCCGTCCGGCGGCTGCTTCAGCCCTCAACTGAGACAACGCCCAAAAGAAGGCAGCGGCTGAATCGGCCAAATCAGTGTGTGCCGGTATTCACCCGGCGACCTATGTCTTTCAGCTGGGAATATTTTTCCAGCAGTTGTGGGCCATCATCCAGGCTCATGGCAAACATCCACATATAGGTCATCACCGAATAGATGTGACCCGCATTGGTCCCGCTACGGTTCGACATTACCGCAATGGTGACAGCAAATAGCAGTGCCGCCACGCTACCGATGGCCAGATAACCCCAGGCTTCCCGATCGGAGAGGCGGATCCGCAGGCTGGCCAGCACGCCATAATGACGGTCCAGTGACGCAGCGTTAGCGTTGCTGACAAAGCTCACCTCTTTCTCCAGCCGGTTATTCAGACGACCAAACAGCGCATCGTTTTTGCGGGTAAATCCCGGCAGGAAACAGGCGAAGAACAACAGGATCGCCAGACAGCTCGCGCCGGTCCAGAACTCGATAGCCAGCAGCATCACCGCGGCGCCGGTCATAGAGGCCAGCGAGGTAATCAGCACCGGCAGATGTTTCTCAAAAAAGTCGACAAACTCGCGTGACAAGGCCACCCGCGCGGCAATGGTTGACGCGCTCTGGTTTTCGCTACGCTGTGCCACAATCACCGGCACGGCCAGCCCGGCGTAAATACGGGCAAAGGTGCGGGTATCGACGCTGCGTCGTGCCGCTCCGATGGCCCACATGGTAAACACCATCACCGCATAGAGCACCGCATGCCAGGTCCTGCCGGAGAGAATCGCATTAATAGCGAAGCCCGCCAGCAGCGGATAGAGGAGATACATGACATTTTCCGCCACCACCAGCAGCAGCGTGAGGAACAGCTTGCGGCTATGGCGACGGCCGAGCATTTTTAATGTCAGAATAGCGCTGCGGGGTTTTGCTACCGGCAGGATCGTTTTTGAGGAATGCATAGTTTCTGTTTCTGATATCATGAGTCTTGAGCGGTTGCTCAAGAACGAAAAGCAGTCTATTTGAGCAGTTGCTCAAAGTCAACGTGACACTCATTGAGAGAGAGATGAAAGAGTCAGCTGAAGCACTGAGAACCAAAATCCTGGATGCCGCGATAGTGTTATTTATCGAGAAAGGGATCGAAAAAGTGACCACTCGGGAACTCACTGAGTCGGTGGGCATTTCACGCAGTCATATTTATCACTATTTCAGCAACTGGCAGACGCTCTGCCTGGCAGCGCTTGAACGCTTTATGCACGTGGATTTAGAAAATTTTGCTGACTCCCTGACTCTAATCACACCCCGCCAGAGGTTGCTGACGCTGTTCGAAAGTCATCTGCCGAGCGCACCGGATGCAACCTGGCAACTTTATGCTTCATTTTGGCAGATGGCTGCGCATCACGAAGCCTATGCCGCGCTGGCAGAAGAGATGACGGCTGCGTGGCAGGCACTCGTGGAGGAGATAATTCGTGACGGCGTCACAGATGGAACGCTGCGTTGTGCCGATATACCGCGCACCGCCCGGCAAATCAGTGCGATGCTTAACGGCTATGCCGATTTGCTGACTATCAATCCGTCGGAGAAAAAGGCAAGCGAAGGGATGGCTGACTTAACGCAGTTTATTGATCATCTCCTGTCATAACGTGGATCTGACGCGTTATAAAGGCTTTATCACCGCCAGATTTTAATTAAATGTTAATAAAAGGTTTATTATTTTAATTGGTCTGCGCTTTTAGCCCGCTATAAATGCAGCTTCTTCAGTCAAACTGACTTATGCTTTTTCCCTCTGAAAAAGCCCCTTTTTGATAGCGTTTTGCCCCGGAAACAGCTATTTACACAGATTATTATCATTGACTTAGCACGCCCCCCGCCGGGTAAGCTGGTGTTTTTACGCCATTTATTAACAACGGACTAGCGAAGCGGCAATAATGTATACGTTCACAAACTCACCAAATGATTGATTCCTATAACAAAGAATCTGTTATCTGCCGATAAAATTAAACGTTGAGTCGGACCTTAAAAACACCTATATTGGCCGCGCTTAAAACACATACCCCCATTTAAATACATTTATTCAACTGCGACGCTACGCCCGTCCCGGTTGTAGGAGAGATATGATGACGGATAAAGTCCGTATTGATAGTTTGAATGCACAGAACTTAAACGCAACCAATGAAACCTATTTAGCCCGTCAGGCTGAATTTGAATCAAACGTTCGAAGTTATCCTCGCAAATTGCCGTTCGCGATTGCGAAAGCACAGGGTGTCTGGATCACAGACGTCGAGAATAATCAGTATCTCGACTGTCTTGCAGGTGCCGGAACGCTGGCATTGGGTCATAACCATCCAGACGTTCTGCAGAGCATTCAAAATGTCATTACCAGCGGCTTGCCGTTACATACTCTTGATTTAACCACGCCGTTAAAAGATGCGTTCTCTGAGTATCTGCTCTCGTTATTACCGGGTCAGGGCAAAGAGTACTGCCTTCAGTTTACCGGCCCGTCGGGCGCGGATGCCGTTGAAGCGGCGCTGAAACTGGCGAAAAAACACACCGGTCGTTCCGGCATCATCAGCTTCTCTGGTGCGTATCACGGCATGACCCACGGCGCGCTGTCGGTCACCGGCAACCTGTCACCGAAAGAAGCGGTCGACGGCTTGATGCCGGAAGTGCAGTTCATGCCTTATCCGCACCTCTACCGCTGCCCGCTGGGCATTGGCGGTGAAGCGGGCGTGAAAGCGCTGACCTACTACTTCGAAAACCTGATCAACGACGTTGAGAGCGGCGTTCGCAAACCGGCAGCCGTCATTCTGGAAGCGGTTCAGGGCGAAGGCGGTGTTAACCCGGCTCCGGCTGAGTGGCTGCAGCGCATCCGTAAAGTGACCAAAGAGCATGGCATTCTGCTGATCATCGACGAAGTGCAGGCGGGCATTGCCCGTACCGGTAAATTCTTCGCCTTTGAGCACGCCGGTATTGAGCCGGACATCATCGTGATGTCAAAAGCGGTCGGCGGCGGTCTGCCACTGGCGGTACTTGGCATTAAGAAAGAGTTCGACGCCTGGTCTCCTGGCCACCACACCGGCACCTTCCGTGGCAACCAGCTCGCAATGGCGACCGGCCTGACTACGCTGAAACTGCTGAAAGATAACAACATCGCTGACAAAGTCGCTGCACAGGGCGAATGGCTGAAAGGCAAACTGGGCGAGCTGCAGCAGCGCTACCCGGTGATCGGCAACGTGCGTGGTCTGGGTCTGATGATCGGCATTGAGCTGGTGAAACCTGACGAAGCCGCTGATCACATGGGCAGCTTCCCGGCAGACGGCGAGCTCTCCGCGCTGGTACAGAAAAAATGTTTTGAGAACGGCCTGATTCTGGAGCGTGGCGGACGTCACGGCAGCGTATTACGTCTGCTGCCTTCCCTGCTGATCACAGATGCAGAACTGGACGTGTTTATGGATAAATTTGAAAACGCCCTGCTGTCAGCTGGCGTGAAACCAGTTTGAGTGGAGTGAATGCAATGTCCCGGTTAAACCCGATTCTGGCGGCCTCAGCACAAAGTACCGAGGCCTACCAGCAGGCGATTGCCCAGAGTAGCGCGGCCGTCGTGAAGTGGCTGGAACAACCTGAGATGTATCAGGGAAAAACCGTCGCAGAGCTGCGCGAGCGCATTAAGCTGGACTTCAATCCTCAGGGCCTGGGCAACCAGGCAGCTATTGAACGCGCCATTGAGTACTTCCTCAAAGACAGCCTGTCGGTTCATCACCCGCAGTGTGTGGCGCATCTGCACTGCCCGAGCCTGGTTATCAGCCAGGCGGCGGAAGTGCTGATTAACGCTACCAACCAGAGTATGGATTCGTGGGACCAGGCACCTTCAGCCACCCTGATTGAGATGAAGCTGATTGAGTGGCTGCGTTCCCAGGTCGGTTATCAGCCCGGCGACGCGGGTGTCTTCACCAGCGGCGGCACCCAGAGCAACCTGATGGGTCTGATGCTGGCGCGTGACGCCTGGTTTGCCCGCCAGGGTCATTCTGTTCAGCAGGATGGTTTAACCGGCGATCTGAAGAAGATTAAAGTCTTCTGTTCAGAGAATGCGCACTTCTCGGTTCAGAAGAACATGGCGCTGCTGGGTCTGGGCTATCAATCCGTGACGCAGGTGAAATGCGATCGCTTTGCCCGCATGGATATGGATGACCTGCGCCATAAGCTGGCAGCCTCCAAAGCCAACGGTGAAAACATTCTGGCGATTGTTGCCACGGCGGGTACTACCGATGCCGGTGCGATCGATCCCCTGCGCGAAATCGCGGCGCTGGCGGCCGAAGAGAACATCTGGGTGCACGTTGATGCGGCCTGGGGCGGCGCGCTGCTGCTCTCTGAAAAGTATCGTGACTATCTGGATGGCATTGAGCTGGTAGATTCCATTACCCTGGATTTCCATAAGCAGTTCTTCCAGACCATCAGCTGTGGTGCTTTCCTGCTGAAGGAAGCACGCCACTATGAGCTGATGCGCTACCAGGCGGCCTATCTGAACTCTGAGTTTGATGAAGCGCAGGGTGTGCCGAATCTGGTATCCAAATCGCTTCAGACCACCCGCCGTTTCGATGCACTGAAACTGTGGATGGGCCTGGAAGCGCTGGGTCAGAAACAGTATGCCGAAATCATCGATCACGGTGTGACACTGGCGCAGCAGGTTGCACAGTACGTTGATGAGCAGCCTGCGCTGGAGCTGGTGATGAAACCGCAACTGGCCAGCGTGCTGTTCCGCTATCGTCCGGCGCATCTGGCGCACTTCAGCAGTGCAGATATCGCGCTGCTGAATCAGCGTATCGGTGATGCCCTGCTGGAATCGGGCCGCGCCAACGTTGGTGTGACCGAGTTCGATGGCGTGACCTGCCTGAAGATGACCCTGCTGAATCCGACAGTGACGCTGGAAGATATCAAAGTGTTGCTGACATTGGTGGAAACCACGGCACAGCAGCTGGTGTAAATAGTGGCGTCAGGGTTACTATCAGAGGCGCCTCAGGGCGCCTTTTCTTTTTCTGTGTTTATCCCTTTCATTCATCGGTGAGGCTACAGTGCCTGTGCGCTGGTTTGCCGGACACCTCTGCCTCTGACCCTTTTGTGTAGCCCCTATCCGATCTTGTATTGACTCACCCATTCGGCACAAAACTCCAGATACGCGAGTGTGATGGCTGAAGGATGTTTGTGCCGGACATAGACCAGATGTAAGGGCATCGAGTGAGTCGGATAATCGGACAACAACCGCACCAGCTTCCCGCTCTCCACATCAGGTTTCACTAAAAAATCAAACAACAGCGATACTCCGGCACCGCTCAGTGCGTAATGGCGCAGGCCGTGCGTATTGTTGGAGGAAAAAAACGGCTCAAACTTTACCTTCTCGTCTCCGGATACCCACTCAAAGGAACCACTGTTAAGCCCTTCCCAGCTGGCTATCGGACACGTCGCCAGCGCCGCGAGCGTCTGCGGATGACCAAAGCGTTCAGCCAGTTCAGGCGTGGCAACAAACCATGCCTCGACATTCATAACCGGTTTCGCAATCACATCCTCGGTATGCAACTCGCCCAGCCTGAGTGCCACATCAATGCCATCTTCAAACAGATCCACCACTCTTTCGCCTGAGTGGCAAAACACTTTGATATCAGGATAGCGTTGCTGAAACGCATGCAGCAATTCCCACCAGATGGTGAAGTCAGGCGGCACCGATATTCGCAGTTTGCCCGCCAGTTTGTGCGCAGACCTGACCGTTTTGGTGGCCTCTTCCAGCAATTCCAGGCCAGGTCGCGATTGCTCAAAGAACTGTTGTCCTTTGTAGGTCGGCCTGACCCCTTTCTTCGATCGCTCCAGTAACTGCACACCCAGTGCCTGCTCCAGCTCGTTCACTTTCCGCACCAGCGTAGAGATGGGGATAGCCGTTCTCTCGCTTGCCGCTGAAAAGCTGCCTGCCTGAACGACTGCAATAAAGAGTTTTGTCGCGTTGAGATCCATTATCTTTCCATATCTGGCAAACATGTACCCAATTCTGACCATTTACTTCTTATTTTCAACTATTAAACTCCCTGTTTTGGCTAAGAGAATAAAAATAAAACGGCCTGTAAAAAAATTCTTATTTTAACGAATAAGTCTGGCTACACCGTATCCGGATAAGGAAAAAGCGATGAAAAACCGTGTGACAGAAATTCTGAATATTCGCTATCCCATTATTCAGGCACCCATGTACTTTCTGACCAATGCAACGTTTGTTGCCGCAGTATCAAACGCAGGCGGATTAGGCATAATTGGCCCCAACGCCGGGCAGGATACATTGCCAGACTCTCGTTTCATGGCGCTGGAGCGCATGCGTGAGCAAATCAGAAAAACCAAACAGCTGACCGATAAACCTTTTGGGGCAACCCTGATCAATGGGCCGGATATGAGTTTCTGGCGGCCAACAGCTGAAATGTTTGTTGAAGAGAAGGTAGAGGTCGTTTTAGTTAATGAAGTGCTTGATGCCGAAATATTCGATTTTCTGAAACAACATCGCATCAAAATCCTTTATCGTGCGCTGACGCCTGACGTAGCGAATTCTCAGCAGGCTGAAAAGCTTGGCGCCGATATCATTGTCGCCACCGGATTTGATGAAGGCGGCACCGTGCCATCACGCATTATCGGAACGTTCAGCATCGTGCCTATGATCGCTGACAGTGTGAAAATTCCGGTGCTGGCGGCAGGCGGGATTGGGGATGTGCGTGGCGTGCGTGCAGCCATGGCGTTAGGTGCAGAAGGCGTCTGGATAGGCAGCCTGTTTTTAACCGCGCAGGAGAACCCGGCGGATGAGAAGGTCAAGCAGCTGATTGTTTCATCGAGCGCAGAAGATCTGCTACTTTTTCGCACCCTGCCCGCTTATTACCGTACATTGCCCACGCCGCTCAGCCCCAGGCTGGCAGAACTTGATGCGCACGGCGCTGACCGTGAAACCCTGTTCACTGCAATGAATGGCTACCACTCTTTATGGCAGGCGATGCGACTGGGCAATTTTGACAAAGGCGTCGTTTCGACAGGCACCGGCATCTCGATGATCAAATCGGTGCGAACCGTTGCAGCCATCGTCGCCGATCTGGCACAGGATTTCATCACTCAGCCGGAGAAACAGAAATCTGACGACACCGTTCTCAGTCTGTAATCTGTTTAAAGTTAGTGATGACTGCCGCCACCCTCGGGATCCGGTTGTCGGATGAGTCCGGACCGGGTCCAGCGTGCTGCCCGCAGTGTTCAATTGTGGGCCGTTATTCAGCTTTTTATCTTCGCAGCCTGCTGCCATACAGATTCAACCCTTTTCAGTCAAACAGACACAAGATAAAATAACAGCTTTTATTCCCTCATTTAGATTTCGTTTATTTAAGAATTTGCATGACGGCTTTATTTCAGCAGAGTCTGGAAAACCGCATCGCGATCAATGAATAAAGATGTTACTTCAGCCATAATTAATCAACACTTACGTTAAGTCACTGATAACAGTGAATAACATATTACAGATAAGAATAGTTTAATTTCACAGGAATTAACGCTTATGCTCCTGCGTAAAATAGTTATCATTCTTCTCGGTATGATTATGGCTGCTGTCATCATTATTGCCGACAACCATGCTCATAAAGTTAATTGCCGTGATCAGGTTTTCAGTTTGCCATCATCGCAAAGTGAATGACCTTGTCTGAATCCTTCTCCCCAGCATCCTCTTTGGCTTCAGACCTGTTGACGGTGTTGATGAAGCGTGAAGACCAGAAACTTTGATCCGGCTGAATCGCTTACGGGATAAAACCCTGTTACATCGGCCTGAACAGAGCGGCACGTTACGCCAGTGATATTACAGCTGCATTTCTGATAAGCAGGCTTGTTTGTTGCCCTTCCCGGCAGACCTGTCAGTAAAAAAGGCTGCATAACACTTATGCAGCCTGAATTTCCCGCTCAGCTTGCTTGCCGACACTTAGCGCGACGGTGGCTCATCCAGTAGCCGCAGATGATCATCTTTGTTCAGGGTCATCAGCGCGACAATACTGACCAGCGCAGTCGCCATCACATACCAGGCGGGGATATCGGGATTACCGGTCTGTTTAATCAACCCGGTGATGATCAATCCGGCACAGCCAGAAAACACCGCGTTAGAAAGCGAATAGGCCAGACCCAGTCCGGTATAACGCACCCGCGTCGGGAACATCTCTGCCAGCATCGCAGGTCCCGGTCCGGCCAGCAACCCGACCACTCCGCCCGCGATAAACACCACCAGCGCTTTCAGCAGCAGCCCGGTGCTCTCTGCCTGAAGTATGTTAAGCAGCGGCAGAGAGAGCACCAGCAGCAATACCGCCGCTGTCACCATCACCGCACGGCGGCCAATCCTGTCACTCAGCATGCCGGCCGGGATGATGGTGGCAGCAAAGCCCAGGTTCGATATCACCGCAATCAGCAACGCCTGGTTAAAGCCGGTGTGCAGCGATGCCTGCAGGTACGTCGGCATAATCACCAGCCAGGTGTAACCGGCCGCCGACCAGACCATCAGCCGACAGATACCGAGCAGGATCGTTTTCAGCGTATCGCCAAGGCTGGCGTCAACTTTTGTAACGGGTTTTGCCTGCTGCTGAATAAACGCCGGGGTCTCCTCCATCTGAACCCGCAGCCAGAGCGCGATAACACCCAGTGGCAGGGCAATGAAGAACGGGATGCGCCAGCCCCAGCTCAGCATCTGCTCAGGCGACAGCAGCAGTGAGAGCAGCGCTACGATGCCCGCGCCAGCCAGTAATCCCAGCGCCACAGTAAAAGATTGCCACGCCCCATAAAGGCCCCGCTTACCGCGTGGTGCAAACTCGGTCATCAACGATACCGCCCCGCCATACTCACCCCCCGCGAACAGGCCCTGCAGAATACGCAGACCGGTCACGATCAGCGGCGCCAGGATGCCCAGATGGGCATAGGTGGGTACCAGGCCGATAGCCGCCGTCGCCAGCGTCATCATGATTAACACAAAAATCAGCGTGGGTTTGCGCCCGATGCGATCACCCATCCGGCCGAAAATGATTGCTCCGAGTGGACGGAAGAAAAAGGCGATGGCAAATGACGCATAGGTCAGCAACAGCCCGGTCAGCGCTGACTCCCCTTCCAGCCGGAAAAAGTTCTGCGCTATCACGGTGGCAAGAAAGCCATAGACGGCAAACTCATACCATTCAATGAAATTACCTACCGAACCGGCTATCAGAGCACGTTTACGGCTGGCGGAGCTGAGCAGATTATCGACGGGCACAGACATGGCAGGGGATCCTTTTTGAGCATCATCAGTCGCTTATGATTAGCACAATCGCCGCACGCCTGCGCACTCTTCTGCCTGTCACGTTAACTCAGACACAGAAATCTGCGCTTAACGCGCCACGGCACGCCCTTTTTCACCTTCACGCCTTGCACAACGGCTTTACGATTGTCAGGATGTGCGGCATTGAATGAATCAGGCGGATAGATGATGAACGCACAAACCTCAAAAGATCCTCTGCATGGCGTAACGCTGGAGATGCAGATAAACAGTTTAGTCGCGCAGTATGGCTGGGCGGAGCTGGGAAAACGGATCAACATTAACTGTTTCAAAAGCGATCCGAGTGTTAAATCAAGCCTGAAGTTTTTGCGGCGCACGCCCTGGGCGCGGGCTGAAGTCGAAGCGCTTTATCTCGCCTCGTTAAAAGAGGAACCGGCCTCCCGCGAAGAAGCGTCTGAAGAGGCGGATCAAGCACCCGCAGAAGATCCCTGGGGCAACTGGCGCGGTAACCAGCCGGAGTAACGGGCAGAAAACGCAGCAATAAAAAAGCCCGCGCAGGATAACCTGTGCGGGCTTTTTTTAAGTCAGGTCGCTGTTACAGCGCCATGTCGTGCTTAGCTGAAGGCGCTGCCTGCTCAGGCTGTGCTGCTGGCGCCTCGGCTGCTTTGCCATCCATGTTGATAACCGGCGGCGTGGTCAGCTGCAGAGTTGCAGCGGTGTCATTCCATACCTGCTGCAGCATCGGCACATTGTCATTCAGTTTCTGACCGTAGCCTGGGATCATCTTGTGGATTTTGGCCTGCCATTCCGCTGACTTAAACTCTTCCGGGAACAGTTTCTGCATCACGCTTAACGCGATAGGCGCAGCGGTCGATGCACCAGGAGAAGCACCCAGCAGTGCCGCCACGGTTTTCTGCTGATCGGTCACAATTTCTGTACCCAGTTTCAGCACGCCACCTTTGTCAGCATCTTTCTTGATGATCTGTACGCGCTGGCCAGCCTGAATCAGTTTCCAGTCCTCTTTCTTCGCGTCCGGATAGTACTCTTTCAGCGCTTCGAAGCGATCTTCTTCTGTCAGCATCACCTGGCCAACCAGGTATTTCACCAGTTCGAAGTTATCCATACCCACATCGGTCATTGGCACGATGTTATGGGTAGTGGTGGTGCTCAGCAGGTCAAACAGTGAACCATTTTTCAGGAACTTGGTTGAGAAGGTCGCGAACGGTCCAAACAGCACGACGCGTTTGCCATCCAGATAACGGGTATCCAGATGCGGAACGGACATCGGTGGTGCACCGGTAGACGCCTGACCGTAGACTTTCGCCAGGTGACGATCGGCAATCGCCTTGTTTTCGGTTACCAGGAATGAACCGCCGACCGGGAAGCCTGCATAGTTTTCCGCTTCCGGGATGCCGGTTTTCTGCAGTAATTTCAGCGCGCCGCCGCCAGCACCAATAAAGACATATTTCGCGTCAACTGCACGCTCGTTGCCGTTTTTGGCATCTTTAATGGTGACGTGCCATGAGTTATCACCGTTACGTTTGAAATCGGTGACTTCAGACGAGGTTTCCAGACGGAAGTTGTCATTCTTCTTCAGGCTGCCGATTAGCTGACGGGTAATTTCACCGTAGTTTACGTCGGTGCCAACTGGCGTCCAGGTTGCGGCCACTTTCTGCTGGGGATCACGACCTTCCATCACCAGCGGTGCCCACTGCTCGATCTGCTTGTGATCGGTAGAGAACTTCATGCCCTGGAACAGCGCGGTTTTCTGTAACGCCGCATAGCGTTTAGTCAGGAAGTCGACGTTGTCGCCCCAGACGAAGCTCATGTGTGGCGTTGAGTTGATGAAAGAGCGCGGATCGTGCATCACGCCCTCTTTGATCTGCGAACTCCAGAACTGGCGTGAAACCATGAAGGCTTCGTTGATTTCCAGCGCTTTCGTCACGTCGATCGAGCCGTCTTTACGCTCTGGCGTATAGTTCAGCTCCATATTGGCAGAGTGACCGGTACCGGCGTTGTTCCAGCCGTTAGAGGATTCCAGTGCCACACCATCCAGCTTCTCAACCATGATCTGTTTCCAGCCAGGCTGCAGCTCTTCCAGCATGGTGCCCATTGAGGCGCTCATGATGCCGCCACCAATTAACAGGACGTCGGTTTTTTCTGGTGAAGTTTCAGCATGCAGTGCTGAAGAAACTAACAAGGCCGCGAGGGAAAGAGTGGGGATTACTTTCTTTGAATTCATCATTTTAATCTACAGCTCAGACGGTACTGGTTAAAAAAAGTCCTTAAAGTTTAAAATAATGTTATTTGTGAGTTAATGTGAAAATAGTTATAAAATTAAAAATAGCAATTTAGCCTTAATTTAATTACAAAAGGCTTACCGAATTGCTCACATATTTTAACCACACATTAAGGGTGTCCTTTGAATTATACAATCCCCTAACACAAATATTGTTCTCCGGCGATTGCCCGCGCGCAGACCGCTAAAACTGTACTGATGCGGTCAGTTAGCGTATGTTTCCGGGCGATCTCCCACCCGTGCTGAACGCCAATGACAAGCCAACCACAGAACCGACATGCCGTGACTAAACGACCCATGAAACTCAGTACCCTGACCACCCTGATGATGACCGCGGTTATCGTCACCGTGCTGCTCGCTGTCCATCTGCTCTATTTTGTGCAGATCGATAACTTTGCTCAGTCGCATCTTAAAGATAAGGCGATGGCAGTGGCACGCACTCTGGCAGACAGCCCTGAAGTGCAGCGTGGGTTACTGTTACCGGACGGCAGCAGCCAGATTCAGCCACTGGCTGAAGCTGCGCGCAAACGCAACGGCCTGCTGTTTGTGGTGGTGACGGATATGCGTGGCATTCGCTTTTCACACCCGAACGCGGCGGTGATTGGCAAACATTTTGTCGGCAACGATATCTATCCGGCCCTCAGCGGGCGGGAAAATGTGGCAGTAAATCACGGCGTGCTGGTAGAGGCACTGCGGGTATTTACCCCGGTCTATAACGCAGAGCATCAGCAGATTGGCGTGGTGGCGATCGGCATCGCACTAAATGATGTGGCGGCGCAGATTGCCAAAAGCCGCTGGAACATCGTCTGGACTGTCTTATTTGGCGGCCTGGTGGGTCTGCTGGGGATTCTTATTCTGGTCAGACGCCTGAAGAGCATATTGCTCGGGCTGGAGCCGCATGAAATCTCCAGCCTGTTCGAGCAGCGTCAGGCGATCCTCAATTCTATTAAAGAGGGTGTGATTGCGGTAGATGATGAGTCACGCGTCAGCCTGATTAACCACGCGGCGCAGCAGCTGCTGCATGAGACCACCCGCAAGATGCCATTAAGCGGCGATCTGATTGCTGAAGAGAGCGTAATGCACCGCCATCAGCAGGATGCGCTGCATGCGGGCAAAGCCTGGCACGATCAGGAGCTGACGCTGGGTAATCGCATCCTGATCAGCAATACCGTGCCGGTTCGCAGTCGTGACCGCATTATCGGCGCGGTGACCACCTTCAGGGACAAGACCGAAATCAGCCAGCTGATGCAGCGTCTGGACGGCATGGTAAACTATGTAGACGCGTTACGTGAACGTTCCCATGAGTTCATGAACAAGCTGCATGTCATTCTGGGCCTGCTGCATATGAAAAACTATGCGCAGATGGAAGAGTACATCCTGAAAACCGCCAACGCCTATCAGACGGAGATTGGTTCGCTGCTGCAAAAGATCAAATCGCCCATCATTGCGGGTTTCCTGCTCAGCAAAATCAACCGGGTGACCGATGAAGGCCATCAGCTGATTATCGATGAGGCGAGTTTTCTGCCCGACTGCGGCAGCGAGGAGCAGAGCGCGGTACTGATTACGGTGCTGGGCAATTTAATTGAAAATGCGCTTGAGGCGCTGGACCCGGAAACCGAAGGGGAGATCCACCTCATGCTGCATTATCAGAATGGCTGGTTAGCCTGTGAAGTGAGTGATGACGGACCCGGGATCGACGCTACGCAGCTCAGCGCCATTTTTGAGCGTGGCGTCTCGTCAAAAGGCGAAGATCGCGGTGTCGGATTGTTTCTGGTTAAGCAGCAGACCGAAAGCCTGGGCGGCAGTGTCAGTGTCGAGTCGGAACCGGGTGTATTCACCCAATTCTTAGTACAACTTCCGTGGGAGAGAGGAATGATTACCCAATGATCAATGTGTTAGTTGTCGATGATGACGCCATGGTAGCCGAGCTGAATCGCTGTTATATCGGGCAGATCCCAGGCTTTACCTGCTGCGGCACCGCCTCAACCTTACAGCAGGCCAAAGAGCGGCTGGCGCAGGCCGAACCTCAGGTTGATCTGATCCTGCTGGATATCTATATGCAGCAGGAGAACGGTCTCGACCTGTTGCCGGAACTGCGCAGCGCAGGACGTCCGGTTGACGTGATTATTATCTCGTCAGCAGCAGATGCCGCCACCATCAAAACCTCACTCAACTACGGTGTGGTGGATTATCTGATCAAGCCTTTCCAGTTTGCCCGCTTTGAAGAGGCGCTGACTGGCTGGCGACAGAAAAAATCGCTGATGGATAATCATCAGTTCTATCAGCAGTCGGACGTTGATCAGTTGTTGCATGGCAATCCGCCGGGGGCCAGCGAGCAGAAGCGACTGCCGAAAGGATTAACACCGCAGACGCTGCGCACGCTGTGTCTGTGGATCGACGCCCATCCGGGTACCGAGTTCTCCACCGACGAACTGGCAACCGAGGTGAATATCTCTCGCGTCTCCTGCCGCAAGTATCTGATCTGGCTGGCGCAGATTAATATTCTGTTCACCAGCATTCATTATGGGGTCACGGGCCGTCCGGTTTATCGCTATCGCCTGCAGCCGGAGTATCACACTTTACTCAAACAATATTGTCAGTGAACCAGCCGGTAATCGGTGTCCAGTAACTGAAAAGAAAAGTGACGTTGTGACGAGCAGATCACCTGCCTGTCACGGGTCACAAATATCGCTTCAATGCCCGGTTGCTCCGCCAGGCAGGCAATGCCCTGTTCAACGCCGAGGCCGTAAAGCAGTGTGGTGTAGATGTCGCCATCCAGTGAACGTTCAGAGATCACGGTGACGCTCAGCAGGTCGTTATCCAGCGGATAACCGCTACGCGGGTCGAGGATATGGTGATAACAGACGCCATCCAGCTCGAAATAACGCTCATAGATACCGGATGTCACCACCGAGCGATTATTCACCCCGATCACCCCGATCAGCTCATCGGCCTCACCAAACGGTTTTTTCAGGCCGATTGACCAGCCCGCCTCTTCTGGCGGCGCACCCACCGTCTGCACGTTTCCGCCCAGATTAATCAGCGCACTGCTGACCTGCTGCTGGCGCAAAAAAGCCTGCACAACATCGGCGATATAGCCTTTGGCGATGGCGCCCAGGTCGATCTCCATCCCCGGCAGGGCCAGCATGACACTGCGGCTTACGTCATCAAGAATAACATCATGCGGATTCGTCAGCGCCATGCGCGCCTGAAGTTCTGTCTCTGATGGAACACGGTGGCCCTGAAAGCCGATTTTCCAGCACTTCACCAGCGGGCCGATAGCCAGATTAAACAGGCTGTCGGGCAGCAGGCTCACCGCATGCGCGCAGGCGATCAGGTCAAACACCGGCTGACTCACGACCACCGGATGCTGCCCTGCCGCGTGATTAATCGCCATCACTTCCGACGCCCCGCGGTTAACCGTGAAGAGATTCTCCTGCTGTTTAATCAGACGGAAGACCTGTCCGGCCAGGGTCTGATTATCGTCGAAGAGTTTGAGCAGGATGGGTGAACCCATTAAGACAGCGGAGTAAGCATAGACACGCGCATCAGTTAACATAGGCGACTCTGCTTGAAAAAGAAAAGAGCGGCATCCGCAGAGCGCGGATGCCGGAGACGACCCTTAACGTCGGGCGTAAGCGGCGGCGTTACCACCGGCCAGAATGCCAAAGATAATGATATCGGCGACTGCGTTACCGCCGATGCGGTTCGCGCCGTGGATGCCGCCAACCACCTCGCCACAGGCCCAGGCGCCGTTAATCACCTGTTTCTGGCTGTCCAGCACCGCAGTGGTGGTGTCGATGGTGACGCCGCCCATGGTGTGGTGTACGCCCGGTGCAACACGAATCGCGTAGAACGGCGCTTCACTCAGAGGATGACGCAGCGCGGTCTGACGACCGAAGTCTTCATCTTTCTGCATGATAACGAAGTTGTTGTAACGGGCCAGCGTGGCTTCCAGCGTATGATGCTCACTCATGTTGAGTTTCACCGCCAGTTCTGCCACGGTTGGCGCGCTGACCACAAAGCCTTTGGCGATATATTCGTCAGCCGCTTTGTTATTCATCCGCACCTGCTCGTCAAACACAATCCAGGCACTCTTCTCTGGCAAGGCGATAATCTGCGCCGAGACTTTATCGCGGGTTTCCATTTCGTTGTAGAAGCGCTCACCCGCCTGACTGACCAGGATAGCACCGCCGCCACGAATGGATTCGGAGACCAGATAAGAGGTGGTCTGTTCAACCGTTGGGTGAATCTGGATTTCGCCCATGTCCACGGTTCCGGCACCAATTTTTTCCAGCATGGCAATACCGCTGCCGGTGGCGCCTTTGTGGTTGGTGGTGACAAAGCCATCGAGTTCAGGGCGATATTTTACTACAAGTTCCCGGTTCGCACTGAATCCGCCGGTCGCCACAATCACGCTTTTCGCGTTCAGGATACGGCTGTCGTTGTACTCATCGACCACTCTCACACCCGCTACCGCGCCGTTCTCATAGAGGATTTCTGAGACTGAGGTTTCCAGCAGGACTTCGATGTTGCGGCTGTTGATGTTTTTAACCAGACCGCTGATCAGGAAGCCACCCACCGCTGAACGATCCGCCGGACGGTGGGTACGATCGATGCTCATCCCGCCGGTAATGGTGATGTCGTTAAGCTCAATGCCGTGATTCGCCAGCCACTCAATCGCCTCCGGTGCCAGCTCTACAAACTCACGTAGCAGCACCGGATTATTTTTAAACTGACCGCCTTTCAGCGTCTCCTCGTAGAACAGCTCTTTGCTGTCTTCGATGCCTTTGAGTTTCTGGAAACGGGTTTCCGCGGCGTTCATGCCCACTGAAGCTTTAATGGTGTTACCGCCGATGGTCGGCATCTTCTCGATGATGACCACGCGCGCACCTTCATCGTGCGCCTGAATCGCCGCCGCAAGACCGGCGCCGCCGCTGCCCACAATCACCACATCGTAATTCTGCGGTGCGTTAGGGTTGCCGCCCTCTTCAATCACATGCTCTTTGCTGGAGGTGGTCAGCGCGCGTGAAACCGCTTTTTTCAGCGCCTCACTCTGGGTAGTCGCCCCGGTAATCGCATCGACGTGCGGGCTGTTAGCCACCAGGATGCGGCTACGCAGGCTTTCAAAGGTGGTGGTGAAGTCCACATCCAGGGTGTCATCCGGCACCAGCGAGATGTCGGTGATACGGTCAGTATCCAGCGTGACGTTGATTTTCAGTTTCAGCGCTTCGGCTTCGACTTTTTCCTGATAGACGCCCGCTTTGTATTTACGGCCCGATTCACTCATGTCGCGGATCATCGCATCGACCAGGGAGAAGCGCCACAGCGGTTCCGGGATCTGCAGCTCTTCGCGTTTGTTGCTGTCGATGTAGAGATCAAGGTGTTCGTTATTGATGATGCGGTCAGCCCAGTTCGGGTAAGCGATGCAGGCTTTACCAATCGCCACCAGATCGTAGCCTTTCTCCAGCGCCAGCTCGGCATCGGCTTTATTGACGACGCCGCCAACACCAATCACCGGTACTTTTGCCAGCACAGGCGAACGCATCGCGACGAATTTCTCAATCAGCGGCGTCGGATCCTGAGTATCGACAATTGACGGACGCAGCAGCTGACCTACCGAGAAATGGACGTAATCGAGTCCACGCGCCGCCAGTTTTTCCAGCAGATAGAGTGTGTCGTCAAAGCGAATGCCGGGCACTTCGATCTCTTCCGGGGAGAAGCGATAGCCGATGATGAAAGAGTTATGGGCGAAGCGCTCAGCCATCTTGTGGGTGATTTCCAGCACTTCCAGCGGGAAGCGTGCGCGGTTATCGCGGCTGCCGCCCCACTTGTCATCGCGCTGGTTAGAGTTCGGCGAATAGAACTGCTGAATCAGGTAGGTGTTAGCACCATGAATTTCGACGCCATCGAAACCGGCCTTGATAGCGCGGTTCACCGCATCACCAAATTTGGTGATCATGGTTTCGACTTCTTCGGCGCTCAGCGCCAGGGGTTTGGTTGCACCTTCACGCGGTGCCGCGATGGCGCTTGGCGCAACCGGCGTTTTGCCACCAATCAGCTCCGGTTCCACCATACGGCCGCCGTGATAGATCTGCAAAATGGCCGTAGAGCCTTCAGATTTAATCGCGTCCGCAATGCGTTTCAGACCAGGGATTTTGTTGTCGCTGTCGATAGCAATGGCACCCGGAAATGCCGGGCCACGGTTGTCAATGAAGCAGCATTCAACGATCACGGTTCCGATGCTGCCTGCACGTGCGCGATAGTACTCGACCAGCTCACTGGTGACCGTACCGTCATAAAAGCCGGTACAGGTGGTCATCGGTGCCATTACCAGTCGGTTTTTCAACACAGCGCCATTAGGCAGGGTCAGTGGATTAAGGATAGGGGTGAGAGATTTCATTGCGATAAACTCCAAGATTTAAAAGTCTGGAAATTTTTTAGCGGACGCAAATTATCGCTTAATTAAGTGGTCCGATGTCATGAGACTAATATACCCTTTTCTTTGCTTTCATAAGCGATAAATTTACTTTTTTAACTTTTAAATGATTTAGAGTTTTTATTTGCCGAATGCATAAAGTGAAGTTATATTAATTGTTAACCATGGGTAACCAAAAATCAACCATTCGTTTACATAAAAAATAAATCGTTTATCATCATGCAGTTAAAGCAAGGCATTCAGTTTGCGTGAGCTGGTGATTTGTCGACCAGCTTCACATAACTGTCAAAATGTCGATGCCGTAAATATAAATAAAAAATAAATGTTAAAAATGGGGAATAATGAATTAATTTCTTTGATCTGGATCAAAATCTATATTTGCAAAAATCGCATCATATTTACATGGATTTAAAAATGCAGCTCAATAGCTAAGCAGTCGATTAAAAAATCAGTGCATCGCGGTTTATTCACACTATTAAGAATAAGAAAGAAAGTCATCAGTGAAGGTCCGGGGCGCAAATCGCATTCTTCTTAACTTGCAGATAAAATACTATGAAACCACTCTCAGCTGTAACTGAACCCCCAAAAGTCGCACCTGCGGCGCCGGGTAAAAAGAAAGCTATCATGCTTGCTCTGCCGGTGCTCGTTGCCGTGTTGCTGTTGCTGGTGCCCACACCAGCCGGACTCGAACCCTACGCCTGGCACTTCTTCGCCATCTTCGTCGGCGTGATTGTCGGATTGATCTTTGAACCCCTGCCAGGCGCGGTGATCGGCCTGACCGGCGTGGTAGTCATCGCGCTGTTCAGCCAGTTTCTGCTCTTCAGCCCGGCTGAACTGGCTAACCCGAAATTCAAAGTCGCCAGTGAGTCGTTCAAATGGGCGGTAAGTGGGTTCGGCAACTCCACGGTCTGGCTGATCTTCGGTGCCTTTATGTTCGCCGCAGGTTATGACAAAACGCAGTTTGGTCGCCGCCTGGCCCTGATTCTGGTGAAGTATCTGGGTCGCCGCAGTCTGACGCTGGGTTATGCCATTACCTTTGCTGACCTGCTTCTTGCGCCCTTTACGCCGTCAAACACCGCGCGCAGTGGCGGTACCATCTACCCGATTATTGCCAACCTGCCGCCGCTTTACGGCTCTAAACCTAACGACCCGAGCGCCCGTAAAATCGGTTCCTATCTGATGTGGGTGGCGATTACCGCGGCCTGTATTACCAGCTCCATGTTCCTCTCTGCGCTGGCACCCAACCTGCTGGCACTGGCACTGGTAAAAAGCATCGTCGGTTTTGATATCTCATGGGGCATGTGGTTCCTGGCCTTCCTGCCGCTGGGTGTGCTGCTGATTCTGACCATGCCGCTGCTGGCTTACTGGTTCTACCCACCTGAAGTTAAAATCAATGATGAAGTGCCGAAATGGGCCATCGCTGAACTGGAAAAACTGGGCAGACTGACCCGCAATGAAATCCTGCTGCTGGTGTTTGTAGTCTGTGCACTGCTGATGTGGATTTTCGCCACCTCGTGGATCGAACCTGCCATGGCGGCGCTGTTGGTGGTCGTTCTGATGTTGTGGACCGGCGTACTGACCTGGAATGACATCACCAGTAATAAACCGGCCTGGAACACCTTTGCCTGGTTCGCCACCCTGGTGGCACTGGCCGATGGTCTGGCCCGCGTTGGCTTTATTACCTGGTTAGGTAAAGAGGGTGGCATGCTGCTGCAGGGTTATGACCCACAGGTTTCGGCCGTGGTGCTGTTAATCGCCTTCTTCCTGCTGCACTACCTTTTTGCCAGTACCACCGCACACACCACCGCGCTGTTACCGGCCATGCTGACCATTGCAGCCTCCATTCCGGGCATCAATATGCCGGTCTTCTGCCTGATGTTGTGTACCTCTCTGGGTGTGATGGGCATCATCACGCCATACGGTACTGGTCCAAGCCCGATTTACTACGGCAGCGGTTATCTGCCTACCAAAGACTACTGGCGTCTGGGAACCATCTTCGGTGCCATCTTCTTAGGCTCCATGATGCTGATTGCCTATCCGTGGATGGTGTGGTTGTTCTGACGGATACAACATGCAGATCAACGCGTTATAAGATACCATTCCTGCACTTCCCCACCGCACCCGCGGTGGGGAAGCATAATAAACAATTAATTCGCCTATGATGTTGCGCCCCGCAGCCTGTCCGCGGAGGTTCAGCCGGTCATTAAGTGAGAAAAAATGTCGAACAAGCCTTTTGTCTATCAGAACCCTTTCCCGCTGTCCCACGAAGATACCGAATACTATCTGCTGAGTCGTGAGCATGTCTCCGTCTCCGAGTTTGAAGGTCAGGAAATCCTTAAAGTCGATCCGCAGGCGCTGACGTTACTCAGCCAGCAGGCGTTCCACGACGCCTCTTTTATGCTGCGTCCGGCCCACCAGCAGCAGGTCGCCTCCATCCTTGATGACCCGGAAGCCAGCGACAATGATAAATATGTCGCCCTGCAGTTTTTAAGGAACTCTGAAATTGCCGCCAAAGGCGTGCTGCCAACCTGTCAGGATACCGGCACCGCGATCATCATGGGCAAAAAGGGCCAGCGCGTCTGGACCGGCGGCGGTGATGAAGCTGCGCTGTCACAGGGTATCTACAACACCTATATCGAAGATAACCTGCGCTATTCGCAGAATGCCGCTCTGGATATGTATAAAGAGGTGAATACCGGCACTAACCTGCCAGCGCAGATCGACCTCTACAGCGTGGATGGCGATGAGTATAAGTTCCTCTGTATCGCTAAAGGTGGTGGTTCCGCCAATAAAACCTATCTCTATCAGGAAACCAAAGCGCTGCTGAGCCCGGGCAAGCTGAAAAATTACCTGGTAGATAAGATGCGTACCCTCGGCACCGCAGCCTGTCCGCCCTACCATATTGCGTTTGTCATCGGCGGCACCTCGGCAGAAAGCACCCTGAAAACCGTGAAGCTCGCCTCAACTCACTATTACGACGGGCTGCCCACTGAAGGCAACGAGCACGGTCAGGCGTTCCGCGACGTTCAGCTGGAGCAGGAACTGCTGGAAGCGGCGCAGCAGCTCGGTCTGGGTGCGCAGTTTGGCGGCAAATATTTTGCACACGATATCCGCGTGGTGCGTCTGCCACGTCACGGCGCCTCCTGCCCGATCGGTATGGGCGTCTCCTGCTCGGCTGACCGTAACATCAAAGCGAAGATTAACCGTGAAGGTATCTGGATTGAGAAACTGGAAGCCAACCCAGGCCGCCTGATCCCGGAAGCACTGCGTCAGCAGGGCGAAGGTGAAGCGTTGCAGGTTGATCTCAACCGCCCAATGGAAGAGATTCTGGCGCAACTGTCCGCTTATCCGGTTTCAACCCGCCTGTCACTGACCGGCACTATTATCGTGGCGCGCGATATTGCACATGCAAAACTCAAAGAGCGCATCGATAACGGCGAAGGATTACCGCAGTACATCAAAGATCATCCGGTCTATTACGCTGGCCCGGCGAAGACGCCTGAAGGTTATGCTTCTGGTTCACTCGGCCCGACCACTGCCGGTCGTATGGATTCCTACGTGGATCTACTGCAGGCGCACGGCGGAAGTAAGATCATGCTGGCCAAGGGCAATCGCAGCCAGCAGGTGACGGATGCCTGTCATAAACATGGCGGCTTCTATCTCGGCAGCATTGGTGGTCCGGCAGCGGTGCTGGCGCAGCAGAGCATCAAAAGTCTGGAATGCGTGGAGTATCCCGAGCTGGGAATGGAAGCAATCTGGAAAATCGAGGTGGAGAACTTCCCTGCCTTTATCCTGGTCGATGACAAAGGTAACGATTTCTTCCAGCACATTGAGCGCGCGCACTGCGCGAAATGCGTTAAGTAACGAAAAAGACCTTTAATCGAACAGCCTCCGAAAGGCAGGACGCAGGAGATTTTAAAAATTTCCCCGGCTAATCAATTTCAGG
Organism: Pantoea sp. BJFS-204; assembly: GCF_049310725.1. NCBI lineage: Bacteria > Pseudomonadati > Pseudomonadota > Gammaproteobacteria > Enterobacterales > Erwiniaceae > Pantoea > Pantoea sp. BJFS-204. The sequence continues at coordinate 817,545 of NZ_JBMOWE010000002.1, forward strand.
TTGGCCGGGGAACCCAACATAAATTCGCAACTCTTTTATCTGACAACTTTTCCCGGGATAGCTAACCCCCCTTCAGAACTCACGGGAAAGTGTCAAATATCCGTTGAATCGGACAGAGCACTCATCGTTATTTAGTATACTGGAGACAATATATACATTTTTTGCGCCTTTCACGTTGGTATAGGTGTATTTAACCGTCAGGTTCATTGCGCCGTTATTGTGGTAAATATCGAAGTAATCTTTGAGCAAGAGACCTTTACCTGTTTTAGCGTCTTTCTGCGCAAACTGATGCGCTAACGCATCGGAAACGAGGGAAAGATTTAGCACTTCAACTGTTGTTTTATCTCGCTCAATCCCATTAACACCTTCTTTGGTTATAGCAGATAAGAGCATCTCCTCCGCATAATGACCCCGAGCGGCGCATTCACTGCCAGGTGTATCTGCTGTGTAACCAGCGAACGGTAACAGGGCCAGGGCCAGACTCAGCACATAATGATTAATCACCGCACCACCTCCAGAATTGCGCCGTAATCTTTACTAACCAGTAAGCGTGTTGATGGTCCCATAATTATGCAGCCAGCAGAGGCAAAACCTCTGATGCCGTGGCGTTTGTCTCCGTGCATCCTGAATGTACCCATATCACGCTCATAAGCGTTGACGCTGAGCGGAACCAGAGTAATTGTGAGCGGGCCTTTGCTGGTTCCGGCACTGCCGATTCTCCAGGTTCCTCGCGGGATTGGACCCATACCACGAACCTGCTCGCGGTCAGGATTATTTTTGTTTGTAAGAATACCAGAGTAGCCTGTTTCAATTAACTTGCCATCGCGATATAACTCACCCGTACTTTGTTTATAAATCCATTTAGCCATTGTGATTTCCTTATGCTGTTTTCTGCTCTTCCAGGCTATCGGTGTGTTTAATATTGCCATCTGTATAATGCCAAGCTATTTGTTCATAACGCAGCCCGACATGCTCTACGTGACCGTGCCTTTCAAAATCCGGGTCTTTAGTATCGAACATAACCGTCACGACGTGACAAACCTTCACACACTCGAGTTTCGTTACGAAATACTCCTCTTCCTGACCGTTGTAATTGATGCGGTAGAAGCTGAACACTGCTTTTGCTAGCGTTTCCCCTGTTGTTAGCGCTTTATACAATTGCGGCGATGCGCTATCAATAGTTTTTTCAAAAGTATAAGCCTCATGTTGCCGCGCGCCTGTCACTGCACCTGTTGTGTCGTCCGTTGGAATAAATAAATTATGCTGCATCCCAGTTACCTCAATGCTTCCTTCGCGTTCAGTGACATCGACAGAGCCTTTTATTAATTTCCCTTCTTCATCGTAAAGCCACAGATATACTGGTATAGCCATTTAACACACTCCTTTGTCATATGAAGAGTGATAGTATCCTCCGCCTGCGCTCCCATTATGAAATGCTGAATGACATTTAATTAATGGCAATCAATAAAAACGCATATATTCCTCCATTTTCGGTCTGCTCACGCATCCTATCTTTGCCCTCAGGACACCCTCTTTTATTGTAATCTGAACTTAACCGGGCTGAAGCTAATGAGACGCAGACTGATGCGTTCAGAGTTATAGTGGGGAGCCCAGTGTCTATGACCTTCCTCTGCACAACTAATACTATCTGACTCCTCCAGAATGAAGTCCAGGGATTAAAGCGTGACGAAAAAGCTTTCAGCTATAGCGTTATTAAAGCAGTTTCACTTACACGAAGGAATCTGCACCACATATGCTGACCGAAGCTTTTAATGATAAGTTGTCATCTGGATCTGCAACCGCAGATTGATATGAAGCACAGGTGAATCAGCCGCTGATAGCCGCGTAAATGCCTTGACTGACATTTATTAACTCGCGCCGTGGCGGGAATTTCTGAACGACTTTCGGACATGACTTCAGTACTGAAGGGGTAAATTATCGGAGAGAGTTAACGCTTTTCGCCGCTAACATAAAATTCAGCTACCTCATTGCCTTCTTTTGATTAACGCTGCCACCGGTGCAGTCACGCTGTAAAATGCCTACGACCGGCCATTTCCATGAGCGATATTTTCAGACGGGATAACTACATGGCATATCATCGGCGTTCAGCCTTCAATTTGGCATTTGGCTGTTTTTCAGATAAATAATTGATGAATAACGGCGTGGGATTAACAGTCTAATAATGAGCAGAGATTCGGCGACCAACAACCTTACGCCAACGACATGACGGGCAGCAGCTTCACGGTAGCCATCCCTCTTATTCCTGGTAATGTCTGACTACCGTAAAACGTTATTCAGGAAAAGAGCCTGGACTCTTCCCTGAACTGCATCTGAATAAGTTGAGTTTCCAACTTTTTGAGGCAGTTTTTTAGCCTCGCTGCAGCCGCTGCAACGCCACATCAATCTGCACATCACCTTTGGTGAGTTCGATGATCTGATACTTAATCGCCGGATTTTCGATCAGGCCGACCAGTGTCGCCGCCACATCTTCGCGCGGGATCTCACCATACGGAATCGCCAGATCGGCATGAACCCGGCCGGTACCGGCTTCATCGGTCAGCGTACCCGGTCGCAGGATCACCCACTCCAGCTTACTCGCTACCAGCTCCGCATCCGCCAGACGCTTCACCCGCATGTAATTCTCAAATCCCTCTGAGGGAGTTTTACCGCGGCCCGCATCCGGGAAAGCGGAAACCAGCATAAAGCGTGATACTCCCGCCTGCTCTGCTGCGGCAACCGCCAGCTTCAGTCCTTCTCCGTCGATGGCATTGGTCAGCTCGATCCCGGCACCGCCCGCACCCGCCGTGAAGACAGCCACATCGTGACCGGTCATCAGATCTGCCAGTGCCGTCACGCTCAGTTGCTGAATATCGCCAGCCACTGGTTCAGCACCTGCGGCCTGCAGCGTCTCTGCCTGTTCCGGTTTGCGATGCAGCGCCGTTACTGTATGGCCTTTACTGCTCAGCTGACGGGTCAGCTTTTGGCCCACTTTGCCCGCTGCGCCGATAATGAAACATGTCGCCATAGAATCCAATCCTCCATTTACTGATTGAGTGCCAGAGTATAGCTAGCAGCCTGAAACAAAACAGGCGCCTGATGCGGCGCCTGCTGGGTTATTGCGGGATCACTTTTTCCGCTTTCAGCTTATCAAACAGCTGAGTAAAGGAGTCAAGCGTGCTGCGATAGCCGGTGAAGCCCGCTTTACGGCTCTTACTCATATCGGTAAAGGCTTCCATCGGACGTCCCAGGTCGGCATCGGTATGCCACCAGGAAGCCAGTCTGGTGACATCCGATTCACGCAACTGATGCTGCTCTGCAATCGCCTGCCACGCACTGGCGGCTTCCTGCATGCGATCTTCCAGCGGCATCATCTGCGCCGGGTATTCTGCTGCTTCAATGCCGAAATAGTCAGCCAGTTTTGGCCACATCCAGTTCCAGCGGAACACATCGCCGTTTACCGCATTGAAATCCTGATTAGCGGCATTAGGTGAGGTCGCCGCCCAGTGCAGTTGCTCAGCCAGCAGACCCGCATCGGTCATATCAACGACACCGTTCCACTGCTCAGGTGAGCCAGGGAAAATAAACGGCCAGCCTTTCTCTTTACACAGCGTTGCGTAGACCGCCAGCGTCTGACCCATATTCATCGCATTGCCCACGGCATAACCGATGATGGTGTGTGGGCGATGCACACTCCAGCGGTAGTCATACTTCTCTGCACCAGCGAACACTTCATCTTCCTGCGCGTAGTAGAAGTTATCGACCGGCTGACGGCCCTGCTCTTCACGGAACGGCGTGACAGGCACAGCGCCTTTGCCGTAAGCTTCAAACGGCCCCAGGTAGTGCTTCAGTCCGGTTACCAGTGCCACGTGCGAACCCTGTAAGCGGTCACCGAGTGCTTCAATCACATTCCGCACCATGCCGCCGTTAACGCGGATATTCTCTTTTTCATTTTCCTGACGCGCCCAGACGCTAAAGAACAGCGCATCCGGTTTCTCTGTTTTCAGCGCGTCCCGGACGGCATCCGCATCGGTCAGATCGGCCGTCAGGCTGGTGACACCTTCAGGTACCGCGCCACGTCCGCGTGACAGACCGCTGACCTGCCAGCCTTCCTTCTGTAATTTATCTGCCAGTCCGCGACCAATAACGCCACTGATGCCCACAATCAAAGCATGCTTTTTCATTTGATTTCTCCTCGTTTTGCGTAATGCTAAGCCTAATAGAGAATTCAGTTCTTATCTCTGGCATTTATTCACAGCATTCTCAACCTGAGTTCATTAATCGATGCACGATCATCGCCTCAAAGATATTCTGCCGTTTGTTGCCAGCGTAGAGTCTGGCAGTTTTACCGCCGCTGCGGAGCGTCTGCACGTGACGGGATCGGCGGTCAGTAAAAGCGTCAGCCGCCTGGAGACGCGATTAGGTTCGCGACTGCTGGAGCGCACCACACGGAGCCTGCACCTCACCGACGCGGGCAGCGCCTATTACCAGACCTGCCTGCGCATTCTGGAGGATCTGGCCGAAGCCGAAGCGGTGCTGGCGGCACAGCGAACCATTCCTTCCGGTCGCCTGCGCCTGGCGGTGCCCACCACCTATGGCCGCCTCAATGTGATGCCGCTGCTGATGCCCTTTTGTCAGCAACACCCGGAACTGGCTCTGAGCCTGAGTTTTTCTGACCGCTTTGTTGACCTGTTTGAAGAGGGCGTGGATGTGGCGGTACGGATCGGCGGCGCGCCCGACCTGCCTGCTTCGCTGGGCTGGCGCAATATGGGCCGCGAGCAGATGCAGTTCTGTGCCTCACCCGCTTATCTGGCACGTGAAGGACGACCTGAAGATGAGGCGGCGCTGCTGAACCACCGCGCCATCCTTTATGAGCGTGTAGATGGCAGCACCAAACCCTGGCTGTTCACCACCGAAGATGGTCAGCCGCACTGGCGCGAGGTGCCGTACCGGCTGGCACTGGGCGACGTCGATGCCCAGCTGCAGGCTGTCATCGCCGGGCTGGGTGTGGCACAAATGCCCTCGTGGCTGATTCAGCATGCCGTGAAACAGGGCGATCTGGAGATAATTTTGCCGCAGTTGCAGCCCGAGGGGCTGACGCTGAGCGTGGTGTGGCCACGCCGTAAACAGTTCCTGCCTAAGGTCGATGCACTGTTATCGGCGCTCACCGCGCTGGAAATCCGCTAACCCACCCTGCTATCTGTTTATCGCGGTTGGGATGTTTCATCCTGACTGCGATCATTTAATCTTTCTACACGCTGATTTCCCCCTGTTCTTCCCTGCCTGAACCGCCGGTAACTTATCGATCTCCCCTATAACCCGCTTAAATTTAATGTTTTTATTTTCGCCCTGATGGAATCCCATCAAAATAAAAATGGCGGAAGGGTTGAGCTCACATAATGAAAACTAAGTTTCAAATATAATTTAACCCGAAATAAAAATATCAGTAGGGTGATGTCTTCTTCATGTTCTGACGTTTTGTCTTTGCCGTTATTACCAGGAGTATTCATGGAAAAAGAACTTTATATCTCGTCGAACCCGGCATCCGGTCCAAATAGCACCACCCGCACCGAGCCTTTTGTGAAGATTATTGCGCTGGTCGCCACCCTGGGTGGATTGCTGTTTGGTTATGACACCGGTGTGGTCTCAGGCGCGTTGCTGTTTATGCGCGGCGATCTGCATCTCACCCCATTTACTACCGGGCTGGTCACCAGTTCCCTGCTGTTTGGTGCAGCCTTCGGCGCGCTGGCAGCCGGTCATCTGGCTGATGGCCTCGGCAGACGACGCATTATCATTGCGCTGGCGCTTATCTTCGCTTTTGGCGCTGTCGGCTCGGCGCTGGCGCCTGATGTCACCTGGATGATCGCTTCTCGCCTGTTCCTGGGCTTTGCCGTGGGGGGTGCTGCCGCGACCGTGCCGGTCTACATCGCAGAAATCGCCCCCGCCAATAAACGTGGCCAGCTGGTCACCCTGCAGGAGCTGATGATCGTCAGCGGTCAGCTGCTGGCGTACATCTCCAACGCCACCTTTAACGATATCTGGGGCGGCGAAAATACCTGGCGCTGGATGCTGGCGCTGTCGATTGTCCCCGCTGTTCTGCTCTGGATCGGCATGATTTTTATGCCTGAAACCCCGCGCTGGCACGTAATGAAAGGCCGCAGTCAGGCAGCGCGTGAGGTACTGGAAAAAACCCGCGCCGCCGACGATGTCGAGTGGGAACTGGAAGAGATTGAGGAAACCATTGAAGAGAACCGTCAGCGTGGCAAAGGCCGCCTGCGCGATCTCGCCACACCCTGGCTGATGAAAATCTTCCTGCTGGGCGTGGGTATTGCCGCCATCCAGCAGCTGACCGGGGTGAATACCATTATGTATTACGCCCCCACCATGCTGACCGCCGCCGGACTGAGCAACGATGCCGCGCTGTTCGCCACCATCGCCAATGGCGTGATCTCCGTGGTGATGACGCTGGCGGGTATCTGGCTAATCGGCAAAGTGGGACGCCGTCCGCTGGTGTTAATCGGACAGATGGGCTGCACCTGCTGCCTGTTCTTTATCGGGCTGGTCTGCTGGCTGATGCCGGAATACCTCAACGGCACGGTCAACCTGCTGCGGGCTTATCTGGTGCTGGCGGGGATGCTGATGTTTCTCTGCTTCCAGCAGGGCGCATTGTCACCCGTTACCTGGCTGCTGCTGTCGGAAATCTTCCCCGCCCGGATGCGTGGCATCTGTATGGGTGGCGCTGTCTTCTCACTGTGGATCGCCAACTTCGCCATCTCCATGGCCTTCCCGCTGTTATTAGCCGCATTTGGTCTGGCCGGAGCCTTCTTTATATTCGCGGCTATCGGCATCGGCGGTTCTGTTTTTGTTGTGAAGTTTATTCCCGAGACCCGGGGAAGAAGTCTTGAGCAGGTCGAGCACTATTTCTATGCGCTTTATAACGGCAACGGCAAGAAATAGTGCCTGAAACGTCCGTATTGAAAAACTCACGGCCCGCGTCATTACGCTGACTACCCGATTGCTATTAACACTGTACCCCCTACATTCAAGGAAATTATTATGAGCCTGAATATTCCCAACGCGCGCTTTTGCATCAACCGTAAAATTGCGCCCAGCCTCACCCTTCCGCAGTTCTTTAAACTGGTCAGCCAGCTCGGTATCCATAATGTCGAACTGCGTAATGATATGCCCAGCGGCCGCGTCACCGACGATCTCAGCGGCGACGAGGTAAAAGCTCTGGCGCGTGAGTCAGGCATCCGGATTGTGACCATCAATGCGCTCTATCCCTTTAATCAGCTGAATGAAGAGGTGCTGCAACGCACCCGCCAGCTGTTAAGTGATGCGCAGGCGGTCGGCGCTGAATCGCTGGTGCTCTGCCCGCTTAATGACGGCACGCCGATTAGCGCTGCAGACACCGTAAGCGCGCTGAAAACCCTGGCCCCGCTGTTCGCTGAGGCAGGTATTCAGGGGCTGGTGGAGCCGCTGGGCTTTCCGCAAAGCTCGCTGCGTTCGGCTACTCAGGCTCAGACGCTGATCCATGAAGCGGGTGTGCCATTCAGATTGCTGATCGATACCTTCCATCATCATCTGTTTGAAGATGCGGAACAGACTTTCGAACAGGAGATCGATATTCAGCAGATCGGTCTGATTCACCTTTCCGGCGTCACCGACCCGCGCCCGGTTAATCAGCTAACCGACGAAGAACGCATCATGCTCAGCGCGGAAGACCGCTTGCGCAGCAAGCAGCAGGTCGAGCGACTGGAGAAGATGGGTTACACCGGCCTTTACGCCTTTGAGCCGTTCTCCTCAGTGATGAACAGCTGGCAGGAAGCGGACATTGCCCGCGAAATTCGCGACAGCATCCAGCTGTTAAACCACTCAGCTTAAGGAATTATCATGACTATTAATATTGGCGTCATCGGCACCGGCGCAATCGGTCGCGAACACATCCGCCGTTGCAGCACCGTGTTACAGAATGCGCGCGTGGTGGCGCTTAACGATATCAACCGTGAAAACTGCCAGCAAATCGTTAATGAGCTGACGCCGGAAGCGCGCATTTATGACAATGCGATTGATCTGATTAACGATCCGCAGGTCAATGCGGTGCTGGTCACCTCCTGGGGCCCGACGCATGAAGCCTTTGTGCTGGCCTGCATTGAGGCGGGTAAAGCGGTGTTCTGCGAAAAACCGCTGGCGGTTACCGCGCAGGGCTGCATGAACATTGTGGAAGCAGAAATTAAGGCAGGACGTCAGCTGGTGCAGGTCGGGTTTATGCGCCCTTATGACAGCGGCTATCGTGCACTAAAAGCGGTGATCGACAGCGGCGAAATTGGCGAGCCTTTGATGCTGCACTGCGCACACCGCAACCCGGAAGTGGGCGACAGCTACACCACCGACATGGCGATCACCGACACCCTGATCCACGAACTCGATGTGCTGCGCTGGCTGCTGGATGATGATTATGCCAGCGTGCAGGTGATCTTCCCGCGTAAAACCCGTAAGGCGTCGTCACATCTGCGCGATCCGCAAATCGTGCTGCTTGAGACCACCAAAGGGGCGCGCATTGATGTCGAAATCTTCGTGAACTGTGAATATGGTTACGACATTCAGTGTGAAGTGGTGGGTGAAAGCGGCATTGCTCGTCTGCCGGAGCCGGTCTCTGTGCAGCTTCGCAGCGCGGCTAAGCTCTCCACCACCATTCTGACTGACTGGAAAAAGCGCTTTATCGATGCGTATGACGTGGAGTTACAGGCATTTATCAACAACGTCATCAGCGGTGAGATGACCGGTCCCTCCGCCTGGGATGGTTACGCCGCCGCGGTGGCCGCTGATGCCTGCGTCGCGGCCCAGACTTCCGGTGAGATTGTGCCGGTCACTATGCCAGCAAGACCGGCTTTTTATCGCTGATAGCAACGCTGCACGGCGGGTTCCGCCGTGCATTTCCCCCTCCGTTTCATCTTTTCCAGCGGCTCTTCACGCATCATCGGTAACCGGATAAAGCCGCCAGGCAGGATATTGAGTCATACCGGCCTGAGCGTGCAGCACTGCTCACTGCTAACTCATTATCACGGCGCAGTAATCACAATTGCCACACGCCGATTTTGCGCGCGTCCCTGTGCACTATTGTTACTGGTAACCGGTGCACTCATGCCTAATCCACGTGTGATAATATTTTCGCGCGGTATAGCAGCCCCTTCCGCCCACTGTGACGCGACTGCGTTAGCTCTTTTTAGCGACAGCTGTTGGTTATAATCCGGTTTGCCGTAATTATCGGTGTGCCCGTCAATTCGCACATGCTTAATACCGGTCGACGCCAGGTTTTTTGCCATCCCCTGAATGTTACTTTTGCTGGAGGGTGTAAGTTCTGATTCGTTTACACCAAACAGGATCTTGTCTGATAAGCCTAATCCCCAGCCTTCCCTATTTTGAGTGAATCCCGCACGCTTCATCGCTGCGATCTGCGCCTCACTAAAACGTTCTTTAGACTGACAACCGACCAGCGCCAAAATAAGCAGCATCAGGGAAATATTTTTTTTCATCTTTAAGCCTTATTTGTTCGCTTATTTTTGTACATATTCATGTCAGCGCGTTCGAGAATAGACTCAACCGTATCGCCGTGTTGTGACCAGGCGTAGCCAATGGTAACCGAGGTATTTATCGGCGTACCTTCTGCAAGGATGATTTTTTCCATGATGAGGTCATGGATGTCCTGCATGAGTTGCTGTAATTGCTCCTCACTGACCTGACTGCTCACCAGCATGGCAAATTCATCCCCACCTAACCGGGCAACTAGATCCTGTTCAGATGCCAGTGATAACAGCCGTGCTGCTATCGCTTTTAATACCTCATCCCCGGCGGCATGGCCCCAGTTATCGTTGATGCTTTTAAAGCGATCGCCATCAAGAAAGAGTAAGGCAAAACGCTCCTCAGCATATTGCTGGTCGAGAAGCCGCGAAAGGTGAGCAGCAAACGCGCTGCGGTTTGCAAGACCGGTTAACGGGTCCTCCAGCGCTTTGGCTGCCAGCGAGCGATTATCCCGCATAAGCGAAGCCTTCAGCGATTGCATTTCCCTCAGCAACGAATTCAGATCATCTGAAAATAGCTGAAACTCACTCGTCGTGCTCTCCGGTATACGCAAGGAAAAATCACCGGAATGAATCACATAGTGAATCGAACTGGTAATGTTGCGCAGCGTAGCGAGCATACCCCGATGCAGAAATTCACTCAGCAAAAGGGAGATAATCAGGACACATAGCATACCGCTGGTCAGAATCATGAAGGAGTATCGAATGAAACTCACCGCGCCGGTCACGGTGCCTTCCAGCGTTAATGTACCGACAGCAACGTCAGAGTGAATGATACTAACGTTAAGCGGTTTAAGATAAATCCACTCACGTAATAACCGCGAATACCAGCCCGTCTGCTCCTGCTGAGCATGCCAGTTGACCAGAACAATGTGATCTTTAGTGACCAGTTTCGCAGACGCGTACATCCCTTCATTGCCGAGCCGTGCAATCTTATTGTGCGCATCGTAACTGTCGGAAAAAACGGTCGCAGCGGTTAGCGTGGTGCTGAGGGTTGCGCCGATTAATTCAAGGTTTCGCTTCTCGTAATTTTTAATAAATAGCAGCGACGTCGAGGAGAGCAACAGCCAGCACAACAGTAATATCACCGCAGCGTTGATGGTGCTTATTTTTCGCAGTTTATTGCGTATCGATGATTTGTCATTTCTTAATTTATCGAATTTCATTTTATTCGCTTCTCTCGCGGGACAGCAAAAGCACGTCCGGACTCACCCTGACACCGCTTCTGGCAAGCGAATCAAGGTTAACGGAAAAAAGCGTGTGGCCCGGATGAAAAATCAGGCAAAACGCGGCGCCCCGCGTGCAATCCGCATTGTTCTCCGCGAGGGTAAGAACGGCTCTGCCCTTAAACTGCTGAATAAGGTCCACCTGCTGTTGTGACGTCTGATCGCCGAAATAGACGGCGTCGCATCTGTGCGACGGCAGGTCGCCTGCGCTGGCAAGATAAACAACGGTGAATGTGGATGCCGCAGAGGAGGCTGTGTCCGGCAAGGAGAGATGCCGGGCTGAAGAAAAAATACATAATTGAGGCGGTTGTTTTAAGCCCGTCCATTGAGTGAAGCTGATAATACCACTGACGATATCATTGGCTTTGTCATCTTTTATTTCGGCACTGGCAATATGAGGAATAAGCAGCAGCAAAATAAGTCCCGTATAAACGAGTTTGCAGATGTGGCGTATGAAAAGCAGCACATCGACGTCATGATGAATTTGATATTTATCGATCATACTGCGTTCCCAAAAATTCTACGCATGGCAGGACGCCTTAATAAGCGTGGAAATATTAGCATAGCGCTGGTTAAAATTGTACTTCTGGTTTGGTTCGCCACATACCCTGTTGGTGTACTTTTATCTGGCGTAAGAATCACTGTGCTATCAGTCAAAATAAGGTTTTAAAATTTCTTCTGTCCAGTGCATAAAGGCTCTGACACGCCGCGACAGATTTCGTCGGTGTGCGACAACAAAAAAGGCACTGAGCGGCTCAGGACGCAGATTGGGAAGGACTTCAACCAGCGCACCGCGTTCAATATAGGGCGCGAGTGTGGAGTAACCGCCCTGGATCAAGCCCAGCCCGGCCAGTCCCGCCTCATGATAGGCCGGTACGCTATTTACCCTTATGGCGCCGGGTAACATCAGCAATTGGTAGCCGTCATCCGCCGGATACTCCCAGCCATCTGGCTTCGAACCAAAGCTCCGCTGGTAATAGACCATCTGGTGTCCCTGATTGAGCAGATCATCAATCGTCTGCGGTACCCCGAAGCGCGCCAGATAGCCCGGACTGGCTGCATTGATCATGCGCAGCTGCCCCAGCGGGCGAGCAATAAGCGTGTCATCAACGATTGGCCCCAGACGGATGACACAATCAAACCCTTCATGAACTAAATCAACGCGCCGATCGGTACTTGAAAGCTCGATCTCCAGTTCAGGGTGTGCCTCCAGCAACTGAGGCAGCGCGGGGATTACCACGCATTGTGCCAGCACGGCAGGCATATCAACGCGTATCCTGCCCCGCAGTGACATCCCCTCGTGAGAGAACATGGACTGTAATTCTTCGGCTTCCGATAACAGATCGCGGGCGCGTGAGTAAAAAGCCCGTCCATCTTCCGTTAACTGCACTGTTCGCGTGGTGCGATGCAGAAGCGTGGCGCCTGTCTCCCTTTCGAGTTCGCGCACTACTAATGAGGCGCGTCCTTTCTGAATTCCCAGGCTTTCAGCTGCCTGAGTAAAACTCTTCATTTCCGCCACGCGTGCGAAAATAATCAGCGCCTCAAGGTTTTTCATTCATTGTTCCCCTTCAGAGTAACAGTGCGTTATTTCTTACGTTATTTATCACCATATTAATGGGTAATAGACTGCTTTCATACCGCGGATATTGCAGAACGCGATCTGAACGTTATGAAGGTGAATCGTCTCTCGGACGGCTTAACGCCGTTGCGAACTGCCATGCAGGTTTATGTACATAAGCACTGGCTCAGATCCCCGCATCATTCAGATCACTGTCGGTTCCGCGACAAACATGACCCAGGGTATCGGGAAGCACTCAGTGAAAAGGTTGTTACTCACCACTCAATCCGTTGACCCGAAGGAAGATTTGAAAGCTTAGCCCCCATTCCGGGTTTGGTGCACGCCAGTCGCGCTGCCTTACGCTGGATTTTATCCCCCTGTCAGGAAGGAAAAGAGAAATGAACAAAGGTTATTTAATCGCTCACGTGACCGTATCGGACCCTGTCGCATACGCTGACTATGCCAGAGCTGCAGGCGAAGCCATGCAGGCGTTTAATCCGAAGATCGTTGCCTGGTCAGGGCAGTATGAAAATCTGGAGGGAGAGGCGCATGAACGGCATGTGGTATTTGAGTTCGAATCTTTTGCCGAAGCCAAAGGTTTTTATGAAAGCCCTGCGTATCAGGCTGCCAGGCTGTTGCGTGCAGGGGCTGCGCACGGGACGTTTGTGCTGGTTGAAGGGGCAAGCCTTTAAACACTTCTCCGTCATGTGCCGCTGCAGACTCCAGCGGACCTGGGGCCCGCAGGATGTCATCAGCATGCAAAGTGGTGCCGGGATTTACCCGAGAAAGTGACAAGGTATATTCTGGTAATTGACGCTACCTGACCACCGTGCCGGTTAGGTAGCGTGTAACAGGCAAGGGGGTGGCTGTGTCTGACTTTATGACTTCCGCAGCTCGCTTCCATCCCCTTCTGCTTTCATTAAAGCAGCACGGATGAGGTTTTTCGTACAGACACTCACTTTCGGGGCAGGCGCAGGCCAAAGATATTGTGCCCGTTCTCATGCCGGTAGTAAGCACTTCCGCCATGTAAAGCGGCGATTGCGCTTACCAGCGACAGTCCCAGCCCGCTTCCGGCCGTATGACGGACGTTATCGCCCCGCCAGAAGCGTTCAAATAATTTTTCAGGCTCCTCCAGCGCTTCGCCCGCGTTCAACACCTCAATCTCAACGTAGTCAGCGTGATGACAGGTACTGACCTGAATCGTGCCTTTTTCTGGCGAATAACGAATGGCGTTGATCAGCAGGTTACTCATCGCACGCTGGAACAGCATTTTATCCGCGGTGAGGCTGCCTGCGGCGCTCAGCTCAATGGCCTTCTCCTGCTCTTCCGCAACCGGTTCAAGAAAGTCGATCAGCGATTCCAGCGCGTCCTGCAGCAGGAAGTCCTGTTTATTGAGTCTGATATTGTGGTGCGTGGCGCGAGCCAGGAAGAGAATGTTTTCAGTGAGACGCGACAGACTCTCCAGCTCTTCAATGTTGCCTTCGAGCAGCGTCTGATATTCAGCGGCAGAGCGTTCATGACCCAGCGCGACCTGATTCTGGCCCAGTAACACATTAATGGGCGTGCGGATTTCGTGGGCCAGATCGTCGGCAAATTGGGTCAGACGGATAAAGTCCGTGGATAAGCGCTGACGCATAGCGTTAAGCGCATTGCCAATCGGTAGCAGCTCCTGCGGGATAGCCTGAAGCGGCACGGGCTGATTTAACCGGTCACTGGCCGTTTCTGCCACGATCTTACTTAACCGGCCGATCGCCCTTAGCCCTCTGCGAATCAACAGCGGACTGACTGCGGCGCACAGCAATATGGCCGCCAGTGAAACCAGAATGCTTTGCTGGCGATAACGCTCCAGCATCAGTGCTCGCTCCCGCGCGACCCGGGCAAGCGTAATAGTTACCGGCCCGAGCGAGGAGTTTGCCTGCAGGCTTAACGCCGACGCTTCCGTCTTATCCGCACTGATCCAGCGGTGCAGCTGTTTCTCACTGGGTGGCATGCTGACCGGCGTGGGCGAGATTGCGGGCAACGATATTCCGGTATGATTAATACTGACGTTTTGCTCATGCTGCGAGCGGATGCTGAGAATGTCCTGATGGATATCGACCATTCGATTGAAGTAAAGCGGTAGCGAGCTGGGATGGGCTCCATCTTCAAGCAGTTGTCTTAACTGCGCCGCCCGGTTGATCAGCGTTTGATCGTCCCGCCAGACCAGTTCACTGCGTAATGCTTTATACAGAATCAGGCTGATGCCGCCACAGGCCATCGCCATGATCAGCGTAAAAATCGCCGTCAGCCGCAGCGTCAGAGAAGGGCTAGTCACCCTCGCCTCCTTTTTCTGACAGGCAATACCCCATGCCCCTTACCGTAGTGATGAGCTTTTGAGGAAAGGGATCGTCGACTTTACGGCGCAGGCGACGGATAGCAACATCGACGATGTTGGTTTCACTGTCGAAATTAACGCCCCATATTTCGCTGGCCAGCAGCGTCCGCGGCAGAATCTCACCGTGACGGCTGGCGAGCAGCCATAACAGCATGAACTCTTTGCGCGTCAGTGCAAGAGTGACACCGTCACGCACAACCTGAAAGCGCGCTGAGTCCAGCACCAGATCGCCTACCCGCAGGACGCTACTGTGCGGCTGCTGCTGCCGGAGCTGATTCCTTATGCGAGCCAGCAACTCCGCAAAAGAGAACGGCTTAACCAGGTAATCATTGGCCCCCAGTTCCAGCCCTTTCACCCGATCATCCACCGAGTCTCTGGCAGTCACGCAAATCACCGGAATCTGACTGGCGGTACGCAGGGTTTTCAGCACCTGCCACCCATCCATTCCCGGCAGCATAATATCCAGTATCACCAGGCTGTAGGGATGTGACAGCCCCAGATGCAGGCCATCCCGGCCGTCTGCGGCGTAATCCACGGTATAGCCCGCTTCTTCCAGCCCCTTACGCACCCAGGCGCTCGCCTTCTGGTTATCTTCAATCAGTAATAGTTTCATCGGCGCAGTTTGCCATGAAATTTATGACCGCCCCAGCGTTTCAGCGCCAGATGACAATATGGTCATCTTTCTGACAGGCAGAACGAACAACCGTACAGGTATAACAGCGGGGTGATTAACACCGGAGTATTAAAAAATGAAAAAGAGCCTCACTGCCCTGACCCTCGCCACGCTGCTTGCCGTTCCCGCGGTCACCTTCGCGGCCAGTAAAAATCCGCTGAGCGTTCATGTGCTGAACCAGCAGACCGGGCTGCCGGCCTCAGAGGTTGAGGTGATGCTTGAGCAGAAACAGGGAGAAAGCTGGAAAGTACTGAATACCGCCAATACTAACCAGCAGGGTCGGATAGATGCACTTTGGCCAGCAAAGCCCTTTGAGGCGGGTGACTATCGGGTGATTTTTAAAACCGGTCACTATTTTGCGGCACATCAACAGCAGAGTTTCTTCCCCGAAATCCCGGTGGAGTTCCATATCACCAATACCACTACCACCTATCACATTCCGTTGCTGCTGAGCCAGTACGGTTATTCCACCTATCGCGGGAGCTGAGATAAATGAAACGTTTACTGCTGGCATTGATGCTGACTACCGGACCTGCCGTGGCGCTCGCTGCTGAGCCAGCCTCCGTCTATGACATGACGCAGGCGCTGAGTAATTAACTGGCAACGGAGGCCTTGTCCGCCTGCCATAATATGAATCGTCAGGGCGTCGTCGCCGTGGTAGATCGGGGTGGAAATCTGGTCACGCTGATGCGGGATGACAACGTGGGTCCCCACAACACCCAGGCAGCCTGGCGTAAAGCGTTTACTGCGCTCTCCACCAAAACGCCAACCAGACAACTGACCATAAAGGCGCAATCCTCACCGGAAAGCGTCAATCTGAATACGGTTAATGAGCTATTGCTGCTTGGCGGCGGCGTGCCGGTGCAGTATCGCGGCCAGTGGATCGGCGCTATCGGCATGGCGGGCACCGGCGGCGCGGAATCCGACGATCAATGTGGGACCGAAGCGATTAATAAAGTGCTGGGTAACAGCAAGCAACCGTAATCATGATGAACGCGCGGCAGGTTTTATTCCTGCCAGACACGGGGAATAAACTGTTCCCCGTGTTGTTTAATTAAGTCGCCGCCAGAACGGCTGCTTTGTGCCAGAAGCGGACTCAGAGTAACAAAGGTTAAGATTTTCTTTTTACACTATGCCTCTGGTCAGATTTTTTGACTGTTCCACTCTTGCCTGGTTATTTCCCATAACTCAGAATCCAGTTCGCCTTCGATATATTGTTTCTTGCAATTCTGAACAAGCCGCATTCCGTTATTCAACGATATTTTTTTTGATGCGCTATTTGCGCTTGCTTTTGGCGCTCGCAAAACTTCCCGATGAAGAGTATTAAACCAAAAATCAGTAACTACGTAACATGCTTCAGACATATACCCTTTACGCTGCCACTCAGGCACAATCCAGAATCCACGGTTGTTATCCTTTTCATCTGAAAGGCTTATCAGCCCAATCATAGCTGATGGTTCTTCTTTACGTCTTATGGTCCAGAACCAGGCTAATCCTTTGGCTGATGCAGGTAGCGCGAGCATGTTGACATAACGACTGGCTCCATCGTCAGGGAAAGGCCAGGGAAATCCTGCGGCAAGATGGCGAACAATTTCCCACTGCGGAAAAATCTTCTGGATTTGAAGAGCATCTTCGGCTTGAAGTGGACGAAGATAAAGGCGCGAAGTTTCCAATGCAGGTGTTTTCATATGTTCCCCTTAATAAAGAAAGCTGCCATCTCGTAGACCAGTAACATATTGCTTGAGCATAAACCTTTATTATCTACTTCTGTTATAGGGTTCAACCATTTGAAGCCTTGTAGCAGGTCGCTGTATTACGCGTAATCAACGACCGCTTTTCGCTCTTAGCGGACATCTGACTGTTACCCGCCCCTTTTTTTCAGGAGCGAACGTTCATGATTTTAAGATAAGCATAAAAGTGCATACGATTTCAGAAAGCATTAACTGCCTGGTACAGATTACAGAGACAGGCCGGACTCACCAATAAAATCGACAAAGCAGCGTATTCTCGGTGAGAGATACCGGCTGGCTGGCCAGAGTGCCGAGAAAACCCCCTGCCTGGTACAGCTACCTGGCAATACCTCTTTCAGTTGCCCCGTGTTCAAAGATTCGCGAACGACAAAACCGGGCACATAGCAAATCCCCATACCTGACAGGCTCAGGCGAACAGAAGCCTCTATATTATTTACGGTCAGAACAGAGGCTGTCCTCAAATCAGCACCCGGGCACATACCGCGCAGTTCCCAGGGCTGGAGCAGCCCCGTTGAGGGAAAACGAAAAGAAATGCACCTGTGCATCGTTAAATCCGCTGGCGAGCCGGGTACGCCATATTCATTCAAATAGGAAGGGCTGGCGCAGAGCACAAAACGAAAATCACCAACCTTTTTAGATTTCAGTCGGGAGTCCGTCAGTTCACCGCTTCGTATGGCTACATCAAATCCTTCATCAATGATGTTTACCAGCCGGTCGCTGAAATCGAGATCGAGTTCTACATGAGGATAACGGCGGGAAAAGTCCGGCAGAAGAGGAAGGATCAACCTGTAGCCAATGACAGGAAGTGAAACCCTGAGCTTCCCGGAAGGCTGCGCTAAGCTGCTCGTCAGTTCTGACTCCGCCTCCTGTAATTGCTCAAGAATCTGCTGGCAGCGGATTAATAAAGCAGCCCCCTCCGCTGTCAGACTCACGTTTCTTGTACTGCGGTTTAAGAGACGTACGCCCAGTTTATGCTCAAGTCTGGCGACATTCTTCCCGACCGCTGAGGCAGAAATCCCAAGCAGCCTTGCGGCCTGTACAAAACTCAGCGTCTCCGCTGTCCGGACAAACGAAGTAAGAGAGGTCAGACTGTCCATTGATTATAAACTTAATGTCCGTTAAGAAGAGATTTTCAGTGTATTTATTCACTCTGATGTCTGCAATAACATTACTGAAGTTTGTTAACCCATCCGCTTTTCGGAAACATAAGGTCACCCAATGGCAACTTCAGCCAGAACACCCAGTCCAATGGCCAGGAATATGGCAGCCTTTTCTGTCTATCTGGCGGCTATATTGCTGCCGTTAAGCTTTACCGGTGGTGTAATCTCCACGCCGGCAATACAACAGGCGCTTGGCGGCTCGCCTGCCGCGCTGTCATGGCTGACGAATGGATTTATGCTGACTTTCGGCAGTTTTTTGTTGTCAGCCGGTGTTGCTGCGGATGTTACTGGCAGAAAGCGCATTTTTACCGCAGGCTCAGCCCTGTTTTGCCTGAGCAGCGTTATGATCTGCCTGACTCAGGATATCTTTATGGCTGGGTTGTTCAGGTCACTGCAGGGTCTTGCGGCGGCCTTGATATTGGCCAGCGGCAGCGCCGCACTGGCCCGTCTCTATGAAGGTCCGGACAGGACACGGGCCTTCAGCATACTTGGCACTATGTTTGGCGTGGGCCTGGCGTTCGGCCCTGTGTTGATGGGTTTCATTACGGATGCTTTGGGCTGGAGATGGTTGTATGCCATGTTAGCTCTGCTTTCAGGCATTGTACTTTTGACCGGTGCTGCGTTTCTGCCAGCATCAGAAGAGAGCGGACATCAGAAACCAGACGGCACAGGATTAATCATGTTTACTGCAGCCCTGATGTTATTTACATCAGCGGTGATGCTTATACCTGCCTTTGGGTTTTTATCGTTTCCCACACTCGCCCTTTTCATTTCCGCCATGCTGCTTTTCAGCGGGTTTGTAGTGCGTTGCCTGGGGGTTGAAAATCCTGTTCTGGATATCTCTCTGCTGCTGCGCCCGCGCTTTGCCGGCGTTCTGCTACTGCCGATAGCAACATGCTATTGCTATGTTGTGCTGCTGATTATTATTCCGCTGCATTTTATGGGCGGTGACGGGATGAGTGAGTCCCGGAGCGCTTTTTATCTTATGGCGCTGACGTCTCCAATGCTGGTTTTCCCGTCCATTGCCGCACTGCTGACAAGGTGGTTTTCTCCGGGAACCGTTTCAGCTGCGGGACTTATTATTGCATCAGTCGGGCTGCTTTTCCTCGGATACGCACTACCGGGTAACAGCAGTAATTTTCTTGTGCTTTCACTTATTATGACGGGTACCGGCGCTGCGCTTCCATGGGGACTGATGGATGGTCTGGCACTTTCAGCTGTATCTGTGGAGAAAGCGGGCATGGCCGCAGGCCTCTTTAATACCGTTCGCGTTGCTGGAGAAGGGATCGCTCTGGCGATGGCGTCAGCATTTTTAACAGAAATGAATGATTTGAATCTGAAAAACACCGTTCACGGGTATGCGCCAGAGGTCATTCACCAGGCTGCCGCATGGCTGGGGGGCGGCAGTACTGAGCAGGCCGCTGCGATGTTACCCGGTATTTCACGATTATTGCTTCAGGACAGTTATGACACTGCGTATACGTTTCTTTTTAGAGTTCTGGCTGCTGTCACGCTGATTTGCGCGCTGATGGTCTGGATCACGCTGGGTCGGCAGAGGCAAGGCTGTGCTGCAGGCAATACGCTGGCCAGAGATGAGTGAAAAATCCTGATCGAATAAGGTCGTAAGCGTTCATTTCATCACGTCCGCTTTTCGCTCATAGCGGGTATTATCCGATGTCAGACTGCTCTATGCCAGGAGCGGCCCCTCGTAAAGCTGATTCTTTTCACGGGACAAACTTAGTCAAAATCACCCATGAGGTAACGGTTAAACCCGTTGTGATTAAGAGGCCGTTCTTTTCTCAGCGGGTTATGGAGAATAATGCAGTGTGTCGTAAAAAATATTTCCTCAAATGTGTATTATGAGGCGCTGCACGGCGGGATCTTTAAAAAAGATATTCTCTTTGGCTACTGGTAAGAACGCTTTATTAAATTATTTATTTTAAATTTTGAGACATATTGATGCCGGTAATATGAAAGCCATTCTTCTGATACAGTGCTTTGGCTGAGGCATTATTCGGAGCTACCCTAAGTCCGACTTCATCGATGTTCATTATTTTTAGCAATCTTTTCATTTCGCATAAGGCCAGACCACCGAATCCACGGCCGCGCCAGTCAGGATAAATGTAGAAATCACTTATCCAGGCTGATGACCCGGTGATCGACAGCCAGAGGATGCCAATAACGTCCTCTGGTTCATCAGGCTGTTGGATACACCACAGCTGATTAGCCGGGGTCACAACTCCCTTTGTTAACACTGTATCAATAGATTCTATGGCTTTGATTCGTGCTTTTTCGGAAAGATATCCGCGATTGTTTTGCAGATCCTGCGAATATTCATGGATGAAAAGAGAACGATAATTTACGAATTCTTCTTCATTCATATTCCTGAGAGTAATCACACTGTCTTCCTGATGAGGTAGTTATGTGTTGAAGATATCACCTGGAAACTGTTTTTCAAGCGTCTCTGTTAAGGAATGTTTTCTCTGCACGTTTGAATCACCACTGAGAATGGTGATATTTCAGAATAGCGAGTAAACGGCACTTACTGATTATTGCTAAGCGCCGCTTTTTGCCGTAGCGCCTGTTAACCAGCTTCAGAAGTTAACCCGCCCCTTTGCCAACAGACTCAGCCAGCAGGCCCGGAACGCTGTGCGGTCCGGGGATGTTACGCTGTTCGATTGAGGTGTCCCAACATATTAAATGTCACTGAAATGGTCAGTTTTGCGTTCCTTCAGCTGATGACGAGACTCTGACCCGGAATGCAATAACCAGCGCGGCAGTAAGCATGATACAGGCAGCTGTAATGAATACCCCCGTCACCCCGTTGAGGCCATATATCAGACCACCTATTGCTGCACCCGCGGCAATGGAGGATTGAACGGCGGCGACCACCATACCCCCTGCGCTCTCGGCCTCATCGGGAAGAGTCCGGGCGACCCAACCTGACCATGCCACCGGTATGCCACCAAATGCCAGCCCCCACAGCATGACCAGCGCCGTAAGCCCGGCGATTGATAACGGCAGAGTGATCATACCCAGTGCCGCAGCTCCCACCAGAGCAGGCATAATAATCAGCGTAAAACGCAGGCTGCGTTCCATCAGCCACCCTGCCGACAGTGTCCCGATAAAGTTAGCAACGCCAAACACCAGAAGTATTAACGCCAGCCCTTTTGCATCTATGTGTGCGAGTCCTTCCAGCGCAGGCCGTATATAGGTAAACAGCGCATACTGGCCGGTGTGTGCAAGCACGCACCCCAGCATGCCCACGCTCACGCCCGGCCTCTGGAGCAGAGAAAATACGGATGCCGTCCTGGTCCTGACTACCGGCGGCATTCCGGGCAGCGTCAGCCACTGAAAAATGAAAGAGAGTGCGCCAACCGCAGCAGCGGCAATAAACGCGCTACGCCAGCCAGACATCTCGCCCAGATAACTTCCCAGCGGTACGGCAACAACAGTACCTACCGCGATTCCACTAAAAATGATCGACAGCGCCCGCGGTACCAGCCTCTCCGGCACTAGCCTCATCGCAACCGCCGCTGCCATACTCCAGAATCCACCCAACGCGATACCCAGCAGGATGCGCATTGCCAGCAGCATGACAATACCTGAAGAGAGCGCCACGAGCAGATTTGAGAAGATCATAAGGGCAGTAAAGCTCAACAACACGATGCGCCGGTCCAGCGCACGCGTTAATCGCGGTATCAGTAATCCGGCAAATAACGCAATCACCGCCGTCACTGTTACGGCCTGTCCTGCAAGAGACTCTGACACACCCAAATCCCGGGCAATAGGCGTTAATAAGCTGGCAGGCAGGTACTCTGCGGTGAGCAGGCCAAAAACACCCATGGTTAAAGAAAAAACCGCAAGCCAGGCTGGCTGGATTTTCTCATCTCTTTGCACTCTTTCTTTGTGAACCCTGATAGAAGTTTCATCCGTCATTTCTAAGTCTCCTGGAAAGTCGTTTCAGGAGAAGAAGTCTATTCAGGCGCAGCTGGATGATCTATGCTCTAAAACCCTCACTTTTTTACCCAAAACCCGGAAAGGCATATGACTTCATCCTTCGCTCTGTCATCAGAACTCATCAGCGAGTTGCTTTCCGGCCTGCGGCTATACGGCGTGCGATATCAGCGTATCCAGACGGGAGATACGTTTGGCCTGAACTTCGCAAGCAGGCCCGGTCATGCTTATCTGCACTACGTCGCTGTGGGGGAGATGGTGCTCCATAGTGCAAACGGCGAAGTTCTTACGCTTTCAGCCGGAGAGGCTGTATTTCTTCCCCACGGCGAACGGCATCAGCTTTTGTCGGCAACAGCCGCCGACGTGCTGGATATCGACAATATTGAAACGGCACCACTGGATGAAAAAGTGAGTGGCATTGATACCTGCCCGAGTACTCAGGAAACGCCAGGCGCTGTGCTGTTTTTTGGTTGCATGAAAATTGATCTGGGAAGCATGCAGCGGCTGGCGGATGTGCTGCCTGAAATTATGCATGCCGATGCAAAGGGGATTCAGTGGCCGGGACTCATGCATATCCTTGATGCGATGAAGCGTGAGATATGCTCCGGACGCGTGGGTTATGCAGGTATTCTCGCCAGGCTTGCCGATGTGGCTGGAGCGATGTTTATCAGAGGATGGGTGGAAGATGGTTGCGGCAATAGCCCTGGCCTGGCTGCAGCACTGCGCGATCCGCGTCTGGCTCAGGCCATCCTGGCGATTCATCGCGAACCGGGCCGGGACTGGAGCGTGGCAGAACTCGCTGCCGAATCGCATATATCCCGCTCCGCATTCGCCGAAAGGTTTCAGACCACCATCGGCGTCCCACCGCTACGGTATGCAACAGAAGTAAAGATGCATCTCGCTGTCCGCTGGCTGTCGTCAGAAAACATCACCGTCGACACCGCATCGCAACGGTTGGGATACTCCTCTCAGGCTGCTTTCAGCCGGGCTTTTAAGCGTGTAACGGGCAAGTCTCCGGGCGCGGTACGTTTGCTTAGCTAATGGAGTTTTATCCCTGGCGGGGATAGCAGTAATCGCGACGTAGCTTGACTTCCTTTGTGCTCCAGGAAGTGCAGAACAAAATGAAATAAATCATATTAAAAACAGTATCCGCTACTGGCATATGGCGGTCATCAGCCCGATGGCAGTTTACTTTGTGACAGGAGCGGGCCTTGCAAACATCATTGTTTTAATAAGCAGATAACGGGTTAGGCCATGTGGACTTCATTGACCGCGCTCCATTAACTCTAGCGTCTGCCCATCGGGACTTTGTAAATATATTACTCTGGTTCCCTGCATGGGGCCTGATAAGACCGTCTGAGGTTTACCTGGTGTTTTCCAGCCATACTCCGATACTTTGCTCAAGAGCGTATCAAGGTCTTCAACTATAAACGCAAGGTGAGCATAGCCAGGGATGTAGGGTGCTGAAGGTTCTTCTGGCTGTTTAATGTTATCGTATTGCAGTAATTCAATTTTAATACCAGCCAGTTCAAGTAACGCCATTCGTACATCAGCCCCCCTTGCGCCTGTGACTTCATCAATGATAGGCCCAGACATTTTCCCTTCGCGTAATAACTCCCCTCCAAGAATATGAGTCCAGAAGAGTAATGACTCTTGAATGTTTTTAACTGAAAAACCGACGTGATCAGCTCTTTTTATCATGAAATTACCTGCTGAGTTTCAAAAAATGAGCACCAAACTATCTGAAATCTGTATTTTAGTACTTCACGATAAGTGTGGAGGTAATTTACTCATCAAAACATAGAGTTAAGACTGGCCTGAATGATATCTTTATGATTATCTACCGTGAGAGCTATGCACGTTAACTAATCCCTGTAGAAAAATACGCGACTGCGTCGCAAGCCTATATCAATTATAGAAAACCTGCGCTGGTCCGCTGTCCGCTCATAGCGGACACTCACCACATGTATCTTCTTTTTATGTTGCGATCCTTAATATCCTGGCCTGATAAGAACGGCTTTCAGCTCTAATGCAACATAACATCTGTGACCAGCATGCCGCGATTCAACCCGTTCCCCTGCAGAAGAGGCCGGGGTTATGTCACAGGAGTCGGCAGAGGCCGGGCGGGAAATGGATCGTTGGGTGGTGCCGGATAAACTGCCATCACTCAGGCTGACACTATGCGATGTCTTTTAAGGAAGATCGGGATTTACTGGTGCCGGTAAAAACGACTGATATGACTTCACCGGCTTTGCAGTTCAGGCCTGGCAACCCGGTGTCTCAGCATTGCCTTGCTGTCTGCTTAGTCTGTATGCATGAAGTCGCCGGGGTCATCAATCTCCGGCAAACCACGTTAACGGCATAGGGATAACTATTTAGCTCCACTCATCCCGGGAGAACCATCATGTCCTCCCTCATTCCCGCCACTGCCACCCTGCCCGCCGACGCCGCCAGGACCCGCATCGCCTCCGTTTCCGCCATTACCTGATCCGTCACCATTACCGCCGTTCCCTCCATTTCCTCCGTTTTCACCACCATTACCGCCGTCGCCGCCATTTCCGTTGCTGCCAGAACCAGCATTCCCTCCGTCTCCCCCGTTTCCGTCACCGCCACCGTCACCACCGTCGCCACCGTCGCCGTCTGCCCATGCCGCAGTGCTGAATATTCCGGCCGCCAGAGAAGAGGTTACCGTGAGTACGACCATGAAAGGTCTCAGTAATGCTGAGGTGAGAATAATGAGATATACAGCTTTCATGAGAAGGTTTTTCATATCATCCTCTGCGCTATGACTTATATGCCGCCGCCGCTATCACCGCCATCACCACCATCACCACCATCACCACCGGATGAGTTGTTCCCGCTTCCTCCGTTGCCACCATCCCCTCCATCGGCTCCGTTAGTGCCGCCATTTCCGCCATCTCCGCCATTTGAGTTGGAGCCTGTACCAGCATTACCGCCGTTACCGCCATCCCCTCCGTTTTCGCCCGGACCACCGTCCCCGCCGTTTCCACCATCAGAAATCAGTGATAAGGAATCAGGAAAAGGAATCGGGGAGGCCGGAGAGGCATAACCGCAGTGTGTAAAAATCACCAGTATCAGAGTGGAGCACCTTAGTAGGGTACGGTATCGTTTACAGATGTTCTGACTGGTCATTGTTACCTCCATCACCGCCAGCACCTCCGGGCGCATTGTCAGTTGAACCACCATCACCCCCGTTGCCACCATTGGCGCTACCCTGTCCATTTTTATGATGTTTGTGGTGTTTATGGTAGGGTTCAGTCGCGGCGCCTGCCCCATTTCCCCCATTTCCGCCGTTACCACCTGTAGCAGAACCGTTACCGCCGTTACCTCCGTTCAGACAGCCTGTACCGGGCACGCCGTCTTTACCACTTTCTCCATCAGGCGAACTGCCGTTCCCATCTTGTCCGTTCAGGCTCTCACAGGCAGACAGCTGAATAGTGTCCTGCGGGAGTGTCTGACTGAATACCGGCAGGGAAAGGAGCAGCCCTGCAGATAGTGGAAAAAAAATCAGCGTGTTGTGTAGCTTTGACATAGAAGTTTCATCCTTTAATTAATGGCCGCCTTCATGAGGCGACCATTTTTAGTTAGATTCTGCAGCCTGATTACGCACCGCCGCCATCACCACCATCGCCACCGCTATCACCACCATCACCGCCGCCGTCACCGTCTCCGGAACCATTACCGTTAGCGGAGCCGTTGCCAGTGCCGTTATCATTACCGCTGCCATTCCCGTTACCGCTGGCGCTGTTATTTCCTCCATCGCCGCCAGGGCCACCAGGAGAATTAGAACCAGAACCCCCGTTGCCGCCGTCACCTCCATTAGCATCGCCGACAAGTAAGAAGGTCTGTGGGGAGTGATTCGTAAACGGTTGGTTATGTAACGGTGCAGCGACTGCAAGTCGCGCCGCAGAGAGAACAAAAACAGCCAAAGCAAGCGTTAATTTTTTATGTCTCATAATCCATCCTTAAAGATAATAAATACATGAGATAATCGCTGGCCCACCCCATAGCTAATGAGCTATTTCATTAAAAGTAAATTATCTAAAAAATAAAAACTATGGAGTGTAATGAAACGTTTTTCGTTGTTTTAGAATGTTTTCGTTTAATTTTAAAAAAAATTTTCGGGGATGCTATTTTTTAACTAACTCGTTAATAGCTAATGACATTAAAGGCTAATAATCACCCTGCTAACAATTTACTCTTTTCATGAAATAATACATATTGCATTTTTATTAAGGCACTTTTTTCATAAGCAGGGAATGACAATCCTGAACTCAAAAAAAAGCAAAAGCATATATCATTTTCTATAATTCATCTGACTTTTAAGAGGTATGGTAAGGGGACACTGTTTAACCACTCAGAATTAATTTTCCTGAACCTCAGAAATCCGTAATTTCAGGAAGCACTACCCTAACTGCTGCAGGCAGGACCTCGCGGGGCTGAATAAAGGTGAAACCCGTAACGCGCAGATGCATGCGATATTTATGCACCGGCTGGAAGAAATCAGGGCCCGAAATCCGGCAAATCAGAGCTGCATGTTGCGCAGTAAAGTAACTGCCCCGCTTCCCATTGATAAAAACCGCCTGTTTCGATGGTGTGCTGACATGCGGCAGAGCGGGCTGAAGCCCGCCCCTGTAAACGCCTGTCGTCAGACATAGCCCATCATTTTCAGCAGCGACTGCACCTGATTCATTGCTTCGCTGCGATGGGTGACGCCCAGCTTCTGATAGAGATTGCGGATATGGGTTTTGATGGTGGTGGAGGCCACCGCCAGCTCACCGGCGATTTGATCGTTGCTGTAGCCAGAATAGATCAATCCCAGCACCTGCCATTCACGCTGCGTCAGCGGACTGGTTCGGATCAGCTCCGGCACGTCAGGATGGTTAAGCAACCGGCTGACAAAGCCTTCATCGAAATGGGCGAATTTGTGACGGTGATATTTGTTGATCTCCAGCAGGATGCGCCGGGCACGGTGGCTGTCCAGTTCATTCAGGGTATTCAGCTGAATCAATTGCCGCAACTGCTGCGCCATCATCTCGCCTTCAATCACAAAATGGCTGATAAAACCGGTGCTGCGCGCCAGTTTCAGCGCCTCAATCAGGACACGCTGCGCCTCCGCTTTGCGGTCGGTCTGCCAGTAGATCTGATTCAGCAGCAACAGATTGCGGTTTAAATCGCTCATCAGGCGCAGGGCACGGGCATTCTCATTCAGCTCCTCCAGCACCACTTCCGCCTGGCTGACATCACCCAGCAGGATCTGCGCGCGGGCGATGTTCCGCCATTGTCCCTGCAGAAAATGGTTATTGGCGAAGGCGGGTTTAGGCGTCTGCCGCATCCAGTCACGGGCGTTCTGGCTGTCGCCGGTCAACTGCCAGTAAATGACCCGGACTTTGTCAGCATTGGCTATCCAGTCGCTGTGCCAGTTGCCATTGTTCAGCAGGTTTTCCAGCCGGTTCAGGTAGCTGCGGGCGTTATCCAGATTGCCACGTGCCAGTGAGCACTGCACCAGCAATCCCAGACACTGAATCTGCTGCTGCGGCTGGAAACCGTTCAGTACTTTGATGCCTTCCCGGGCCGCCTGCTCCGCCTCTTCCAGTCGTCCCCAGGCCCACAGCAACTGAGCGCGGATGCGCAGCAGAAACTCATGCAGCGGGAACTGCGCCAGGTGCTGCTCGTCGACCAGCACAAAGGCGCGGCTCTGGATCTCATAGGCTGCCTGCAAAAAGCCCTGAGCAAACAGAATCTCGCTCTGCTGAATCAGGCTCCAGAGGGCGTAGTGCCACACTTCATCGCGCCGCGCCATCTGTTCGGTCTGCCGCATCAGTTTGAGTGAATCATCCAGCTCGCCTTTGCAGTGCATCACTTCACCATGCACTGAGGTTGCCACAATGCGGCTGTAGTGACGGCTCGCTGGCAGGGTGTCGAGCGCCACTTTCGCCAGCCGCTCCGCTTCATCGGTATTACCATCGTTAATCGCCACCTGGGCGCGCAACGCATTAAATTCACCGCGCAGTGCTGTATCGATCTCGCAGCGGCTGGCCTGTTCAAAACGCGCCAGCAGACTGTCGACTTCGGAGAAGCGATGCTGACTCTGCATCAGCCACGCCTGCAGCAGTACCAGCATTGGATTTTCCAGCATCATCTCCCACGGCAGTGCTTTCAGGGAGTTCTCCAGCAGCGGCAGCTCGCTCTGATTAAACAGCGTCCAGGCGTGCTTCAGCAGCACGTCCCGCAGCATAGTGGCGTCGCCAGAGGCGAGCGCATGATGAATCGCCTCGCCGGGAAAGCCCTGCGCCATCCAGCTCTCAGCCGCAGCCCGATGCAGCGCAGGCAGTTCCGCCGCCAGTTCCCACTGGCAGCGCTGACGCAGGAAGTTACCAAACAGCGGATGGTAGCTGAACCAGCAGCCGGAATCGTCCATGCGCTGCAGAAACAGACCCTGACGCTCAATCTCTTCCAGCCGCATCTGGCCGTTCTCTTCGCGGGTGACACAGGCGATCAGTTCATCGTTCATTGAACGCAGCAGCGCGGTTTTCAGTAAGAAATGGCGGGTAGGCAGATCGACGTTATCCAGAACTTCCTCAACCAGATAATCGGAGAGGTGGCTGGCATTAATACCAGAGAGACGCCGCGCGGAGTGCTGAGCCGAACTGGCCCCCTGTCGCGCCGACAGCACGATCAGTTGCAGCGCCGTAGCCCAGCCCGCTACATCATCACAGAGTCGGCTGCTCTCTTCGCTTTCCAGCGGGGCCGCCAGTCGGCAGTCAAAAAACTGTCGCGCCTCCTGGTGGGTAAAAGCCAGCTGCTGGCTGCCCAGCTCAATCAGTTGCTCACGCACCCGCAGGTTGGCGATACCGAGTTGCGGCAGGTTACGTGACATCAGAATCAGCGTCAGATTTTCAGGCTGATGGCGCAGGAAAAAGCGCATCGCGTCGTGGATCACCGGATTGGTGATCAGATGGTAGTCATCAACGATCAACCACAGCGGCTGCTGCCACTCCACCAGCTCGATAAAGAGTTGAGAAAACAGGGCATTGAGATTGACATACTGCCGTTTCTGGGCCAGCAGCTCACTGCGCGGACAGCCACCGTGGGTGGCCTGTTGCAGTGCAGCGATCAGGTAATCGGCAAAGCGCTCCGGCTGATTATCGCCCTCATCTAAAGAAACCCACCCCAGATCGCTTTTCCCTGCCGCCCACTGCGACACCAGTGTGGTTTTACCATAGCCAGCCGGACTGGTGACCAGCACCAGCCGATAGTTACCGGCAGCGGTGAGTTTTTGCAGCAATCTCTCCCGAATCACAGTGCCTTCAAGACGCACCGGGCGGCTGAGTTTAGCGGGTATTAACATGGGCGCGCGTTTCTCCATTTGTCGAGCGCATCATTATTTTACGCTTCGTAATTATTCCTTACACAGGTTCAGCATTTCGTCAGATGAATGCAAGCAAACCCATTAACTAAACTTTACAAAAGCGTGCGCAATCACACTCCTTCAACGATTTCGGATTAGCCTCATCCTCTCCACCCTCCCCATCCTCCTCCGCTAATTCTTTGCAGGAGGATGAGCGAGGGTTTCCGCGCGGGCAGACTGTCGCCACATTGATCCATTTTCCGTTTTACAGGACATCAACCATGACACAGCCCGATTTCAACCCGATTCAGTTCAATGCTGCCCTGACCCGTCAGTGGCAGCGTTTTGGCCTGCGCGATGCGCAGGAGATGACCACGACACAGTGGTGGCAGGCACTCAGCGGTGCGCTGGCCGATATGCTGGCTGCGCAGCCTGCTCCCCCGGCCCCGACAGAACTGCGCCATGTTAACTATCTGTCGATGGAGTTTTTGATCGGTCGCCTGACCGGCAACAACCTGCTGAACCTGGGCTGGTATGACGCGGTCAACGAGGCCCTGGCCGCCTGGAATATCTCACTCACTGATGTGCTGGAAACCGAAACGGATCCGGCGCTGGGTAATGGCGGCCTGGGTCGTCTGGCAGCCTGTTTCCTGGATTCCATGGCGAATGTGGGTCAGCCCGCTACGGGCTACGGTCTGAACTATCAGTACGGTCTGTTCCGGCAGCGCTTCGAACAGGGCGCGCAGATTGAAGGCCCGGATGACTGGCAGCGCGACCGCTATCCGTGGTTTAACCACAACGCCGCGCTTAACGTGCGGGTCGGACTGGGCGGTAAAGTGGTGACGGTTGCGGGTCAGCCACAGTGGCAACCGGCGTTTGAACTGCTCGGCGAAGCCTGGGATCTGCCGGTGGTGGGTTATCAGAATGGTATCAGCCAGCCACTGCGTCTATGGCAGGCGAAACATGCCCAGCCGTTTAACCTCAGTCGCTTTAACGACGGCGACTTTCTGCGCGCTGAACAACAGGGTATTGATGCTGAAAAACTGACTAAAGTGCTCTACCCCAATGACAATCATCAGAACGGTAAAAAACTGCGTCTGATGCAGCAATATTTTCAGTGCGCCTGTGCGCTGGCTGACATTCTGCGTCGCCATCATCGGGCCGGCCGCAGCATCGAAACCCTGGCCGTTCATGAAGTGATCCAGCTTAATGACACCCATCCGACGCTGGCCATCCCGGAGCTGATGCGTCTGCTGCTGGATGAGCATCAGCTGAGCTGGGATCGCGCCTGGCAGATCACACAGCACACTTTTGCCTACACCAATCACACCCTGATGCCGGAAGCGCTGGAGTGCTGGGATGTGCGTCTGGTGCGCAGCCTGCTGCCGCGCCATATGATGATCATCAATACCCTGAACGCGCAGCTAAAAACGGCTGTCACCGCGCGCTGGCCGGACGATGAAGCGAAGTGGGCCAGACTGGCGCTGGTGCATAATAACCAGCTGCGGATGGCGAACCTCTGCGTGACCAGCGGGTTCGCGGTCAACGGTGTGGCGGCGCTGCACTCGAAACTGGTGGTGCAGGATCTCTTCCCGGAATATCACCAGATGTGGCCGGAGAAATTCCACAACGTGACCAACGGCATTACGCCGCGCCGCTGGATCAATCAGTGCAACCCGGCGCTGAGTGCCCTGATCACCCGGACATTGCAAAAACCCTGGCTGAACGATCTCGATGCCTTGCAGGGGCTGGAAGCCTTTGCGGATGACGCCGCCTTCTGCGCGGAATATCGCGCCATCAAGCAGCAGAACAAAGTCGCGCTGGCGCACTGGGTGAAACAGCGGACCGGCATTGAGATTGACCCCACGGCGCTGTTTGACGTACAGATCAAACGACTGCATGAGTACAAACGCCAGCATCTGAGCCTGCTGCACATCATTGCGCTGTGGCAGACGCTGGTCACCGATCCGCAGGCTAACCGGACGCCGCGCGTGGTGCTGTTTGGTGCCAAAGCCGCGCCCGGCTATGCACTGGCGAAAAACATCATCTATGCCATCAACAAAGTGGCCGAGGTGATCAATCAGGATCCCCGTATCGGTGACCGGCTGAAAGTCGTGTTTATTCCCGATTACAACGTCTCCGTCGCCGAGCGGCTGATTCCCGCCGCCGACCTTTCTGAGCAGATCTCCACCGCCGGTAAAGAAGCGTCCGGCACCGGAAATATGAAACTGGCGCTGAATGGCGCACTGACCATCGGCACACTGGATGGAGCGAACGTCGAGATCGCTGAGCAGGTTGGCAGCGAGAACATCTTTATCTTCGGGCATACCGTGGAACAGGTGGTGGCGCTAAAAGCAGACGGTTATGCCCCGGCGCAGTGGCGCAAGAAAGATCCGCAGCTCAATCAGATCTTACTGGCGCTGGAAGATGGCACCTTCAGCCAGGGCGACTGCCACGCCTTTGATGCGATGTTGCAGAGTCTCGGCCCGAAAGGCGGTGATCCCTATCTGGTACTGGCTGACTTCCAGCCCTACCTTGACGCACAGGCGCAGGTAGAAGCGCTGTGGAGCGATCAGGAGGCCTGGACACGTGCCACCATCCTCAATACCGCACGCTGTGGCATGTTCAGCTCCGATCGCGCTATCCGCGATTACCAGCAGCGCATCTGGCAAGCGAAACGCTAAGGAACGCCATGAAAACAGATCCGGTTATGGACGATTTCTCCCGGGCGGGCATCGCCGCTGAGTATATCAATGCTCACGGCAAGCCACAGGCGATCCCGACCCTGACCCGCCAGCGTTTGCTGGCGGTGATGCAGCCTTCCCATCCGCTGAGCACGCCGCTGCCACCGGTGGTGATTTTTCGCAGCGGCGATCTTCTGAGCCTGTCGCCACAGCTCGCTGACGATGCCCACTGGCATCTCACCAGTGAAGCGGGTGAAATCCGCTCAGGTCGCTGCCAGCCCGCTCAGCCGCTGCATCTGCCGCCGCTGCCGGAAGGCTATCATCAGCTGACGCTGCAACAGGGCGCGCAGCAGTGGTCGTGCCGGATAATAATTGCCCCGGCCCGCTGTTATGAACCCCCGGCCCTGCTGGCAGGTGAGTCATTATGGGGGGCCTGCGTGCAGCTCTATACCCTGCGTTCGGCGGAAAACTGGGGAATCGGCGACTTTGGCGATCTGCGCCGGATGCTGCCGGAGGTGGCCGCACGCGGCGGCGCGTTTATCGGTCTTAACCCTATCCATGCGCTGTTTCCCTCCAGCCCGGAGAGTGCCAGCCCTTACAGCCCCTCGTCCCGGCGCTGGCTTAATGTGCTCTACATCGATGTGGGCGCAGTCGCTGACTTCCGGCAGAGCGCTGCCGCTCAGGCCTGGTGGCAACTTCCGGAAACAGAACAGGCACTGGAACAGGCTCGCGCAGCAGATTGGGTGGATTATGCGGCGGTGACCCGGCTGAAAATTGACGCGCTGAGACTGGCGTGGCCGCATTTTACTCAGCGTGACGCCAGCGATCCCGAGGTGCAGGCGTTTAATGGATTTATACGTGAAGGAGGCGAGAGTCTTCAGCATCAGGCGCTGTTTGATGCGCTGCACGCCGATCAGATAGCACAGGATAGTGATCGCTGGGGCTGGCCGGTGTGGCCGGAGGCGTTGCAGGATCCCGGCAGTCCGGCCGTGCAGGCCTTCCTGCAACAGCACGCCGATCAGGTGCGCTTCTGGCTCTGGCTGCAGTGGCTGGCCGCGAAGCAGTTTGCCGACTGCTGGGACATCTGCCAGCAGCAGCAGATGCCGATTGGACTTTACCGCGATCTGGCGGTGGGTGTTGCGCAGGGTGGCGCAGAGACCTGGAGCGAGCGCGATCTCTACTGCATGGAGGCCAGCATCGGTGCGCCGCCCGATATTCTCGGCCCGCGCGGCCAGGACTGGGGATTGCCGCCCATGGATCCGCAGGTGATGCGTCAGCGCGCCTGGGAGCCGTGGATCGCCCTGCTGCGCGCCAACATGCGTCACTGCGGCGCACTGCGCATTGACCATGTGATGGCGCTAATGCGGCTGTGGTGGATTCCGGCCGGTGAAAGCGCGATGCACGGTGCCTACGTGCACTATCCCATCGACGATCTGCTGGCGATTCTGGCGCTGGAAAGTCAGCGTCATCGCTGCATGGTAATTGGCGAAGATCTCGGTACGGTGCCGGAAGCGATTGTCGATAAGCTGCGCGATGGCGGGGTCTACTCCTATAAGGTGCTCTATTTTGAGCAGGAGTCAGCCCAGCGTTTTCGTCCGCCCGCCGAATGGCCACGGCAGGCAATGGCGGTCGCCACCACTCACGATCTTCCGACGCTGCGTGGCTGGTGGCAGAGCGATGATTTGACCACCGGCGCACAACTCGGCCTCTATCCTGACAAAGTGGTGCTGGCCGGGCTGTATCAGGATCGGCTGCGGGCGAAGCAGGCGCTGCTGCAGAGTCTGCATCGCGTTGGTGCCCTGCCGAAACGTCCCGGACGCGATGCACGTCGCACCGGCATGAGCAAGGCATTAAACCGGGCGATGCAGCGCTATCTGGCTGATAGCCACAGCGCCCTGCTGGGACTGCAACCGGAGGACTGGCTGGATATGGCGACGCCGGTCAATATTCCGGGCACCAGCGATGAATATCCGAACTGGCGACGCAAGCTCAGCGCCACGCTTGAAACGCTGTTCAGCGATCCTGCCACTGACACGCTGCTGCGTGATCTGACGGCACGCCGGAAGCGACTACTGCGCAATTGAAGGTTAACGCGCGACTCAGACTCGTGTCTGACGCAGCCTGTTTTACATCATTTTCAGTTATTACAGCGTGCGGGCCGGCAACGGCTCGCACTCTGCTACTGTAATCAGCGCCTCTCAACAGTGATAAGATCACCCTGAGCACGAGCGTCTGAAAACACTAACCGGATTCTGTTCAGGATTTAATGAACTTAAGAATTTATCTTCGCCCAATCCTGAGATTGCTTTAACAGCAATGCCCAGTCGTCAGGTGGATAGCCGTTATGCAACATTCCTGAAAATACTTTATAGGCGTCACGCATACTGCCATAAGCACGTTTGGTCTCAGCGTCATTCATCCATGCAAGGATGATGGTTTTATGTTGCTCGCTGAATCTAAAGAACAAACGATACTGCATCAAAAACTTTGCACGGAACCAATGCTTATTTTGTTCTCCCAGCGTATCGCCCTGGCGAAACTTTGCCTGATGTGGATCGGCGCAAATCTCACTATTGATAACTTTAAACACAGCGGCTAAAAGCTTAGTCGTCGCTTTTCGCTGGTAACTTTCAGGATATTTAGCCCTGAGTAACTCCACTTCATTGGTCAGCGCAATCAGCTGCGATTCAAAACAGGGATGAACATAAACGTGCCATCCATTTATAACCGTGCTGTCTTCCATACTTAATTACTCATCGTCCATGAGTGGAGCATCCAAATCAACGTCCATACCTTCGGTCAACGATGTAATGCGAGTTAATAATCCTCGATCCAGCGTTTTAATATTTGCAGGCGTGTTGCGTATGTCAGCAGCAAGAAAACTCAGAAAGCTCGCGATCACTGGATCATCATCAGTCACCGTTTCCTGACGGGTAATAAGGACTTTGCCGCCCGGCAGAACAGCGTATTCGATATTCTCACCCGGTTGCAGATTCATCGCATCACGAACTGCGGCAGGGATAGTGGTCTGGCTGCGCGCTGTCAGTTTTGATGAAGCACGCAGAGAGATGTTTGCATGAGTCAGAGTTCCCATTGCGGATTCTCACTAGAAAAAAACAAGATAGCGCAACAGTAATGCAAGTGCATTGGCAATGCAAATGCATTGATCGCGATAAGAGCGAATGTTTTGTTACTAAGTCTTCATTAAAAGTTTTTGATTACGCTTTTCCGTATCGACTGAAAAATTGGCACCCTGTTTTATTTCCTGCCAGACATCAAACTCTTCGCGACTGATAAGCACAGCAGCAGAGCCGCCCCGGCGGGTGATAATCACAGGCTCACCCGCCCTCACGATATCCATGATTTCAGCAAGATATTTTCGGGCCTGTGTTGTCGTGTAACTTCGCATATAGCCTCCAGAAAAGTCATCCCTGAAACAGCTTAGTTAGCCTATATTCATCAAACGCTATTGCCCACAGCATGACTTACGCAATGCGTAAAACCACGCAAAAAAATCATGCAATCAGGATCTCTGCAACAAAAAAAGGTGCGCCGCAGCGCACCAGATGGAACAACATCAGTATTGTCGGGGCAGCTTCACCCCTTGCCTTTAACACTACTGATAAAGGTCTGCCGTGCAGAGGTGGAACCCAGCCGCTCGGCTTCATCCAGCAGTTTCAGCGCCTTATCGATATTGCCGCTGTTCACCGCCTGTCTGATCTTCTGGTTAAAGTAACTCTCGGTGTCGCTCATGATCGGTTCCGCACGGGCTTTTGGCGCGGGCGCTGCGGCGGGTGCAGGCGCCGGTGCTGCGCTGTACGCTGCCGCAGGTGCGGTATTGCCGACGGTCACCGCGCTCGGGCCGGATGAACCAAACAGCGGCCCGACCAGAATGGATGAGCCGGAACTGGTCTGCATCTTCAGCTTGATTGTCCCTTCCCGGCTGTGGCGGGCGACGGGATCGGGAATATCCGGTACCGCATGACCGGTGCCCTGCGCGTAGGCCTTGGCCGGGTCAAGCAGCGTGGTGGTTTGTGTCAGATCGCTGTCGGTGGTGAACACCAGCAGGTAGATTTTTTGCTGACCCAGCGCCGGGGTTAATTTCATCACCCCTTCCAGTCGATCTGCCGCCATCACGCCCGGCTTCTGATAGGTAAAGTAGCGGCTGGGGAACCAGGCCGCGGGACGCAGGTTTTCATCCAGCACCAGCACGTTCGGCGCGAAAACCTGACCGTTCGCCACTTCACTGCTCAGCGTCAGCGTCAGTTCGCCGATATTGGCGGGCAGACTGTAGGCCGCGACCGGACCGGCAATGTGTGGCGCATTCAGCATCTGTCCGCTGTTAGCGAGTTTTGTGGTCTGTGTCTGAGAAGCAGCCAGCGGTTGCCAGCTCAGGCGTTGCAGTGTCTCGGGTGCCACGACCGGTGCGGACGAGAGATCCTGCGGCACCAGATTGACATCCGCCAGGGCGGGAAGCGCGTGTCCTGTCAGTAACGCCGCACTCAGGCAGAGTGCAGCCAGTTTTTTCATTTTCATTATGTCTACCTTATTGCAGGTCGCGGCGTGAACCAGGCAATGGCACACCGCGACCAAAGAGATCCATCAGGCGCAGGCGCGCCTGTCAGAAAAGGTGCTGGCTTACCACCAGATTTCCATCTGCGCGCCGAAGGTCACTTCATCGTCTTTACCACGGCTGTTGGTCAGGATGCCGTTGCCGCTGGTGTCCGCAGAGGCGAAGGTGGTGAGATCGCCTGAGTTATCTTTGTTGTAACCCCACTTTTCATCCCATTTGGCGTAGGTCGCGAACAGACGCAGAGCCGGACGTGACCAGATGCTGTCGCCCGCCTGCCACTGCTGCGCCAGCGTCACTTTGTACTGGCCGTTGCGCTCGTTAGCCTGCTGTGATTTGACGTTGTCGTAGCCCAGTTCCAGCAACGTGCTCATAATCGGCGTCCATTTGTACATCGGACGCACACCCACGGTGTACCACTCGGTGCCGCGGTTGTTGTCCAGATCGATGTTCTGGTACATAGCGACGTACATCAGATCCCAGCGTTCGGCCAGCGAGATCGCACCGTGGTCGAGGATGCGGTACATGTCACCATTGTTATTGAGGCTGGTGCCCTGCGGCACGCCTTTGCCCTGAGAGGTCAGCGCATCGGTGGCATACTGCAACACGAATTTGTTGTAGCCCTTCAGCATGCTCTGGGTATGTTCAGCAGTGAACATCCAGCCATCTTTAGAGGCACCCTCTTCCAGACGATAGTCGTCACGGGCGTTGGCACGACCGTAATCGACACCCAGCTCCAGCACGCCGTTGGTGTTGGTTTCCAGACCGGCCAGACGCACATCAAACACGTCGTTGGCAGTACTGGTGGCGAAGTCACGGATACGATCGCTGGAGAAGGTGTAAGAGCCGCCCGCTTCAGATGAACGGGTTGCGGCGAAAGAGAGTTTACCGAAGCCGAGATCGACATCTTCCAGACCGGCACCCGGACCGGAAATATCCCAGTAGTAGAAGTCGATCATATGGACGTCATGACGCTGATAGAAACGCTTACCGGCCCAGATGGTAGAGCCTGGCAGCGCGTCGATCAGGTTTTTACCTTTTACGTTGGCTTCACGGAAGGCGGGCGATGTGGCTTCCCAGTCATTCTGCTGTGCCACGGAGTAAGCCACGTTGGTGTCGAAATAGAAGCTTTTGTCGCCCTCTTTCCACACTTCCTGGCCTAATTTCAGTTCGGCGTAGGTTTCACATTCGTTGCCCAGACGGTATTTACTTTGGGCACCGGTGGCCTGGAAACATTGCTGTTCACCACCGCTGCCGGTCCAGCCAATGCCGGAACGGGCGTAACCGGTAAAATCAACCGCCATCGTCGGGGCGGAGAGGGTTCCCACCGCGACGGCAACGGCGATGGGAAGTTTGCGCAGAGTTAACATTTTCTATCTCCTGAGGTCATTGCTTTTATTGTTTTTGGCAGGGCTATACACCCGGCTCCTGATACAGCCTGCGGCACGCGCTCCCGTCCTCGCGGAACAGGTGACAACGCTCGGGCGGCAGGCCAATACCGAGGATGGCGCCCTCTTTTACCAGCACGACGTCCTCCTGGCGGTAAACCAGGTTCTGACGGATAGCGGGAATCTCGATGTGGATCTGTGTTTCATGCCCCAGCTGTTCCACCACCTGCACTTCCCCTTCCAGGGTGACGTCGGCGATATCGCTGGAGAGCAGATGTTCCGGGCGAATACCCAGTGACATGTTGCTGCCGACCTGCACACCGGCGCTGTCAACCGGCAGCCAGACCAGCTGCTGATTCGGCAGCCGCACCTGAACCTGATCGATGGCGGTGGCGGTCACTTTGACCGGCAGGAAATTCATTTTTGGTGAGCCGATAAATCCGGCGACAAAGCGGTTGGCGGGATAGTGGTACAGCTCAAGCGGCTTGCCGACCTGCGCAATGCGTCCGGCATCCAGCACCACGATTTTGTCGGCCAGCGTCATCGCTTCGATCTGATCGTGGGTCACGTAAATCATGGTGCGCTTCAGGCGCTTATGCAGACGGGAGATCTCAATGCGCATCTGAACGCGCAGCGCGGCGTCAAGGTTCGACAGTGGTTCATCCAGCAGGAAGACGCGCGGTTCCGCCACCAGCGTGCGGCCAATCGCCACGCGCTGACGCTGCCCGCCAGAGAGAGCTTTAGGACGGCGATCGAGCAGATGCGCCAGTTGCAGAATCTCCGCCACCTGATTAACCCGCTGCTGGATCTCCGCTTTTTTCACCCCGGCCAGTTTGAGGCCAAAAGACATGTTCTCCGCCACCGACAGATGGGGATAGAGCGCATAGGACTGAAACACCATGCCGATGCCGCGTTCGGCGGGTGGCACTTCATTCATGCGCCGGTCGCCGATTAATAGCTCGCCGCTGGTGATGGTCTCCAGTCCGGCAATCATGCGCAGCAGCGTCGATTTGCCACAGCCTGATGGGCCGACGAAAACAACAAATTCCCCTTCACGAATAGTGAGATCGATATCTTTCGACACCACCGTATCGCCCCAGGCTTTCGTGACATTGCGTAACACAACGCTCGCCATGATCCCTTCCCTCTTAGCTGCATAGTCGTGTCTGCCCAGCGGCAGACGAGTTCCGGGGCTCACTATGCGAGAGGAAACTGACGGTAACATCCTCCACCGCAATGCATTCCGCTGGGGGAGGAGGCGGGAGGAGGAGAAACGCGGGCTGACGCCGCGGCCCGCACGCTGACGCGCTTTTTTGTGATCGCTAACGCAGACCCGCAGGAATTTTTGCCGCGTAAGCGCCCGCTTGAGGGGCTTTTTGCCAGCGCGATCACAGCGGCAAGCCGAGGGGCGTAGAGCAGAGGAGGATGAGAAGCCGTGGCGGATAAGCACAATGATGCCGGTACAGCATTCACCACTTCCGCTAACAGGATGGATTTATGACGATGAAAACCGGAGCAAGAATTCTGGCCCTTTCTGCCCTCTCTGCCGTGCTCTTTTCGGCCAGCGCGATGGCAAAAATTGAGGAAGGTAAACTGGTCATCTGGATCAACGGTGACAAGGGCTACAACGGCCTTGCCGAAGTGGGTAAGAAATTTGAGCAGGAGACCGGCATCAAAGTCACGGTCGAACATCCTGACAAAATGGAAGAGAAGTATCCGCAGGTCGCAGCGACCGGCGATGGCCCGGATATTATCTTCTGGGCACATGACCGTTTCGGCGGCTACGCGCAGTCCGGCCTGCTGGCTGAGATCACGCCGGATGCCAGCTTCCGCGAGAAGATTTTCCCGTTCACCTGGGACGCGGTGCGCTTTGACGGCAAGCTGATTGGCTACCCGATTTCCGTTGAGTCGCTGTCACTGATCTACAACAAAAAGCTGCTGCCGAACCCGCCAAAAACCTGGGAAGAGATCGCCGGTCTCGACAAGCAACTGCGCGCCAAAGGCAAAAGCGCCATCATGTTTAACCTGCAGGAACCCTACTTCACCTGGCCGCTGCTGGCCGCAGGCGGGGCTTACGCCTTTAAGCTCACCGACGGACATTATGACGTGAAGGATGTCGGCGTCGATAACGCCGGAGCTAAAGCGGGCATGCAGTTCCTGGTCGATCAGGTTAAAGCCAAAACCCTGAATGCGGACACCGATTATTCGATTGCTGAGGCCGCCTTTAACAAGGGCGAAACCGCCATGACCATTAATGGTCCGTGGGCGTGGGGCAACCTCGACAAAAGCGGCATCGACTATGGCGTCACCGAATTGCCAACCCTGAACGGTAAACCGTCGAAAGCCTTTGTCGGCGTGCTGAGTGCCGGGATCAACGCCGCCAGTCCTAACAAAGAGCTGGCGAAAGAGTTCCTGGAGAATTATCTGCTGACTGACACCGGTCTGGATGCGGTCAACAAAGATAAGCCGCTGGGTGCTGTGGCGCTGAAATCTTTCCAGCAGACGCTGGAAAAAGATTCGCGTATCGCCGCCACCATGAACAACGCCCGTCAGGGTGACATCATGCCGAATATCCCGCAGATGGCGGCATTCTGGTATGCGATGCGCACCGCTACCCTGAACGCGCTGGGCGGTCGTCAGAGCGTCGACGCCGCACTGAAAGATGCTCAGGCCCGTCTGAAGAAGTAATCTCCCCTTGCAGCCGGGGCAACCCGGCTTGAGTGACCGTTAAGGAAAACCGCATCATGTCAGGAAAACCGAAAACGCGCAGTGTGCTGTTGAAAAGCGTTCTCATCGGGATCTGCTGTCTGCTGGTCGGCTATCTGCTGGTGCTGATGTACGCGCAGGGCGAATATCTGTTTGCGTTGCTGACGCTGATCCTCAGTGCGACCGGACTGTGGATTTATGCTAACCGTCGCGCCTATGCGTGGCGTTATGTCTATCCCGGCGTGGCGGGAATGGCGCTGTTTGTGCTGTTCCCTCTCGCCTGCACGATTGCCATTGCCTTTACCAACTACAGCAGCAGCAACCAGCTCACCTTTGAACGGGCGCAGCAGGTTTTGCTGGGCCGCACCTTCCAGTCGGGTGAAGCAGTCAGTTTTTCTCTGTTCCCGGCCGGCGATCGCTGGCAGCTGGTGCTGAATGATGGCAAAGACTATGTTTCGCCGCCGTTTCAGTTTGGCGCTGAACAGATACTGAAAATGGCCCCTGCCGCACCACCTTCAGGTGAACGGGCGAACTTCAGAGCGATCACGACCCATCGTCAGGCGCTGAGCCAGATCCGGGCGGAAATGCCGGATGGTCGTCAGTTACGGATGAGTTCGCTGCGCCAGTTCTCCGGCACCCAGCCGCTCTATCGGGTGGGTGCGCAGGATGAGCTGATCAATCAGCAGAGCAACGCGCGCTATCGCGCTAATCCGCAGACCGGTTTCTATCAGGCGATTAACGCCGACGGCAGTTGGGCGAACGAAACCCTGAGCCCCGGCTTTACCGTGAATACCGGCTGGAAAAACTTCGTGCGGGTGTTTACTGACGAAGGGATTCAGAAGCCGTTCCTGGCGATATTTGGCTGGACGCTACTCTTCTCGCTGATCACCGTGGTGCTGACCGTCGCGGTGGGAATGGTGCTGGCGTGTCTGGTGCAGTGGGAGGCGTTGCGCGGCAAAGCGGTCTATCGGGTGATGCTGATTCTGCCCTATGCCGTTCCGGCGTTTATCTCGATCCTGATTTTCAAGGGGTTGTTCAACCAGAGCTTTGGTGAAATCAACGTGATGCTCAGCGCGCTGTTTGGCGTGAAGCCGGCCTGGTTCAGCGACCCGACGCTGGCGCGCACCATGCTAATTATCGTCAATACCTGGCTCGGCTACCCCTACATGATGATCCTCTGCATGGGCCTGCTGAAGGCGATTCCGGACGATCTCTATGAAGCCTCGGCGATGGACGGTGCAGGACCGCTGCAGAACTTCTTCCTGATAACTCTGCCGCTGCTGCTGAAACCACTGATGCCGCTGATGATCGCCAGCTTTGCCTTTAACTTTAATAACTTTGTGCTGGTGCAGTTACTCACCAACGGCGGGCCGGATCGCCTCGGCACCACCACGCCAGCCGGTTACACCGATTTGCTGGTGAACTACACCTGGCGCATCGCCTTTGAAGGCGGCGGCGGGCAGGACTTTGGGCTGGCCGCCGCTATCGCCACGCTGATCTTCCTGCTGGTGGGTGCGCTGGCGGTGATTAACCTGAAAGCCTCGCGGATGAAATTCGACTAAGCGCCTGGCCCGACAGGCGTCATGGTTGCAGGCAGTCCGGACGCGAAGAGCGTGGAACAACCGCAACCTGGGAGGTGAGGATTGTGAGCACTGCCCGGGTTCAGACTGACAAATAAAATAGCCTGATGGACCAGGCTCAGAGGAGTTGTTATGGCTATGGTACAACCGAAATCGCAACGGCTGCGTCTGTTCACCACGCATCTGCTGCTGCTGTTATTTATCGCGGCGATTCTCTTTCCCCTGCTGATGGTGATTGCGATTTCGCTGCGTGCCGGGAACTTCGCCACCGGCAGCCTGATCCCGGAGCAGATCTCGTGGGAGCACTGGCGTCTGGCGCTGGGTTTCAGCGTGGAACATGCGGATGGCCGGGTGACACCGCCGCCCTTCCCGGTGCTGCTCTGGTTATGGAACTCGATCAAGATTGCGGCAATCAGTGCGCTGGGCATCGTGGCGCTCTCTACCACCTGCGCCTATGCCTTTGCCCGTATGCGCTTTACCGGCCGTGCCAGCCTGCTAAAAGGAATGCTGATTTTCCAGATGTTCCCGGCGGTGCTGTCGCTGGTGGCGCTCTATGCCCTGTTTGATCGTCTCGGTCAGTATCTGCCTTTTATCGGACTGAATACCCACGGTGGGGTGATCTTCGCCTATCTGGGCGGTATCGCGCTGCATGTCTGGACTATCAAAGGCTATTTCGAAACTATCGACGGGTCACTGGAAGAGGCGGCCGCGCTGGATGGCGCAACGCCGTGGCAGGCGTTCCGGCTGGTGCTGCTGCCGCTGTCGGTGCCGATTCTGGCGGTGGTGTTTATTCTGGCGTTTATCGCCGCGGTGACTGAAGTGCCGGTCGCCTCGCTGCTGCTGCGCGATGTAAACAGCTACACCCTGGCGGTCGGAATGCAGCAGTACCTCAATCCGCAGAACTATCTGTGGGGCGATTTCGCCGCTGCGGCGGTGCTCTCCGCGATTCCGATCACCCTGGTTTTCCTGCTGGCGCAGCGCTGGCTGGTGAGCGGTTTAACCGCAGGCGGGGTGAAAGGCTAAAACGATCATCATTGTACGTTGCCACTACTTACACAACGCCTGTTGTGGTTGAAGGATTCGGCGGCCTGCGGGCCGCCTTTTTTATGCTAATCCGATTCCGACGCACGGCTGCCTGCCACCAGCGCCACGACCATGGCAGTGATCGCCTGTTCTCCTTCCCGTTTGCTGACATCGCCGCGTGCCACCGCACCTGCGATGGCATCCGCGCCCCCCAGCAAGCCCCACATGCCTGCTTCCGGAATACCGCTGCTGCCTGCCAGAGGGACAAACCAGCGCTGACAGCGGGCGATAAAGTCGAGCTGATAGTGGCGTTTGACGGCAGCCAGTTCTGGTGAGGTGCTGAGCGCTGACAGCAACTCCGGAATCTCACGCCCCTCCGTCATCACACAATCCACATAACAGGCCGCAAGCACTTCCGCTTTTTGTTGCATCACCATCGGTGCGGCATTCATCGCCGCTTCCATCTTTTCGGTCTGGCGACGATCAAAATCGTCATACAACGCCGCCAGCAATCCATGACGGGTGGTGAAGTGGTCATAAACCACCGGTTTACTGACCCCCGCCGCGTCGCCGACTCTGGCCAGCGTCAGTGCCTCGCTGCCTTCGGTTTGCATTATCTGCCACGCGACGTCTGACAACTGCCTGCGTCGTGCCTCGCGTGTCAGACGCTTACGGGGTGTTTTTTCAACGGTCATGTTTTTCCTGATGGGCGAACAGACGCTGGCCCAGTTGATGCGCCAGCTGATAGTGTGACTCAGGATAACCTTCATCGCCGCTAAGCAACAGTTCACTGGTCACCACCGGCGCACCGCAATAGTCAAAGATGCCGTGATCAATCTGATTCCGCATGCTGGCGAAATAGCCGCGCCGCAGAAAGGTTCGGGTATCAGCCGCGCCAATCGCAACCAGATGCACGGGAAGATGGCCGAGGCGTTTTACGATATGGCCATCCTGCTCATCAAAGGCCCAGCCCGCGATGAAGACGCGGTCTATCCAGCCTTTAAGC
This sequence comes from Pantoea sp. BJFS-204, assembly GCF_049310725.1. Classification (NCBI taxonomy): domain Bacteria; kingdom Pseudomonadati; phylum Pseudomonadota; class Gammaproteobacteria; order Enterobacterales; family Erwiniaceae; genus Pantoea; species Pantoea sp. BJFS-204. The sequence continues at coordinate 862,151 of NZ_JBMOWE010000002.1, forward strand.
TGTGCCGGAAATGACCACCAGTAGACCGGATAGACCAGCACCAGTGCATCGGCACGATCCAGCCGCTGCTGTTCTGCCAGCACGTCGGGAGGCGTCGGCGCCAGACCGTTGAAATGTCTGTGATCGCTGAGCGTAAAACGTGGATCAAACCCTTCTGCCGCCAGATCGGCCTTTTCAGCCGTATGGTGGCCTGTCGCGATAATGCCCTGCGCCAGCTGGCCCGCCACGCGGTGGGTGTGAGCGTCCTGATTGGGATGGGAAGTCACTATTAATGCATGCATCGTCGTCACCTTACCTGATTAGTCATTAAGCTACTAAAGGTAAGTTACTATTGGTAGGTTAGCAAGCGGCGACCACTGATCAATTCGCTCACCGCACTTACTGTTTAAACGCAGAAGTCGCCAGCAAGGCCTGCTCCAGCAGAGGGTGATCGAACGTAAAGGGAAGGTGCGCCAGGCTGGCGGAGGGGAAATGGATCTGCTGCGCAATCTCTCTTACCCTGTCCTCGTTAATTGCCGCAGGCAGCGTCAGGGGCGAGTGGAAATGGCGCAGCAGCGCCAGCAGTTCAGGCTCCACCTGCTTACCCTGCTGTTCAATCCAGGATTGTACCAGCAAGCTGAAACCGACCTTTTCACCATGCAGCCAGTGATGCAGCTCTGGCTGGTGAGTCAGGCGATCGTGGATGATATGGGCAAAACCGGGGGTTGCCATCTCATCCTGAATACTGTTAGCCAGCCCCGCCAGCACAATGTTGGCTTCAATCACTTTCTCCAGCGCCGGGGTGACCTGCTGCCTGATGTTATCGGCCACTGCCGTGTCTCCCCAGCGTTTCAGCACCGTCACCGCCTGCCAGGCGGCTGCGACTTTAAGATCCAGCGCCAGCTGGTGCGGCGTCTGTCGCTGATAAGGCTCAAATTCAAACCATTTGGCCAGCGCATCCACGATCCCGGCCCGCAGATAGCGTACCTCGCTGCGGGCGATAACCTCGCTGTCCACCAGAATCCGCTCAGGCATGGCATTCAGTGGCTGGCTGCGCAGATGGCCGCCGCGCTCATCATAGATAATCGCCAGCGGAGACCAGGCGGCACAGGTGGCGGCCAGCGTGGCGAAGTTAACCAGCCGGATATCCGGCAACGCGTCGTTGACCGCTTTGGCACAGTCCAGCACCCGCCCGCCACCCACAGCCAGAATCAGGGTAGCGCCATGCGTCTGCACCTGCTGTTGCAGCGCAGCAATCGCCGCATCGGTACACTCACCGGTCAGCGTATCGAGCTGCCAGCGGATCCCCGCCCGTTCCAGACTTATGCTCATGTCAGGATTCACCGCCTGCCAGGCCCGCGGCGAGGTGAAGATGTGAATATGCGAGGCAAGCGGCCGGATAATTTCTCCCACCCCGGCCCGCAGCCCTGGCCGTTGCAGATAGCCTTTCGGCGACATCACGCGAAACATCGTTCCCCCTTATCGACGATAAGCCAGCGAGCGCACCAGCCGGTCGCCGAGTTTCTGAATCAGCATCACCAGCGCCAGCAGCACCACAATGGTGGCCGCCATGATTTGGTTATCAAAGCGCTGATAACCGTAGCGAATCGCCAGATCGCCCAGCCCGCCACCGCCAACCACGCCCGCCATCGCCGAGAAGCCAATCAGCATCACAATCGTCAGGGTAACGCCCGCCACCAGCGCGGGAAGCGCTTCCGGCAGCAGCACACGGCTGACGATATGCCACAGGGTACCGCCCATTGATACCACCGCTTCTATACGGCCGCGGTCGACCTCATCCAGCGCGTTCTCCACGATGCGGGCAAAAAAGGGAAATGCCCCCAGCGTAATCGGCACAATGGCGGCAGTGCTGCCCAGCGTGGTGCCGACCAGCAGACGGGTAAAGGGGATCAGCGCGATCAGCAGCACCACAAATGGCAAAGCGCGTCCGGTATTTACCAGCGTATTGAGCAGCAGTGAAATTGCGCGATTGGGCAGAATGCCTTTTGGTCGGGTCAGAAACAGCAGCACGCCCACCGGCAGCCCTATCGCGACCGTGAAAAGGGCCGCCAGCAACACCATATACAGTGTTTCGCCAGTGGCGTTCAGCAGCAGTTCCTGAAACCGCTCACTACTCATGCTACGCATCGGGTTAACGCCTCATGCTGATATTTTTCGATAAACGCCCGGTCTGCTTCGCCATCCTTCAGCAGCATTTTGCGCAGGCGTCCCTCTTCACGTCCCATGATCTGGCTCAGGCTGCCGCTCTCAACCAGCTGGCCATTCTCAAGCAGCGCCGCCCCGTCACAAATCCGCTTCACCACCGCCATTTCATGGGTGATCAATACAATGGTGATATTGAGCTGCTGCTGAATATCGGCCAGCAGATCGAGAATCGAAGTGGTGGTTTCGGGATCCAGCGCGCTGGTCGCCTCATCGCACAACAGATAACGGGGTCGGGCGGCCAGCGCGCGGGCGATGCCGACGCGCTGTTTCTGTCCACCGGAGAGCTGCGACGGCCAGGCCGCAGCAAAGGAGGCCAGCCCCACCAGTTTCAGCAGCGATGCGACCCGCTCGCGACGTTCAGCCGCAGGCACACCGGCAATCTCCAGCGCCAGATCGACGTTGTCCTGCACGTTGCGCGAATGCAGCAGATTGAAGTGCTGGAAGATCATCCCCATCTGCTGTCGCTGCTGACGCAGTTGCGCCAGGCTCATCGCAGCGAGATCCTGCCCGTCAATTTCAATCAGGCCGCTGGTGGGACTCTCCAGCCGATTGAGGCAGCGCAATAGTGTACTTTTTCCCGCTCCGCTCCGACCGAGGATGCCAAAGATGGTCCCTTCTTCGATGGTGAGTGAGATGTCGTCTAACGCTGGCGCAGATGCGCCAGGATACTGTTTGCTGAGATGACTGAGTTTAATCATGCTGCTGGTCCGCAACCGGAATCACTGAGCCCTGATAATTTTTACGGATAAACTCCGCTACCTGCGGCGAGCGCAGATCTTTCGCCAGCTGTAACACGCGGGGATCTTTCGCCAGTTCTGGCGTCGTTACCAGCAGGTTGGCGTAGGGATTATGTGCTGCAGACTCCAGTCCCAGCGCATCTTTCGATGGGGTCAGACCTGCTTCAAGCGCGTAGTTGCCGTTGATAATTGCGGCATCCACATCATCCAGCGAGCGTGGCAGTTGCGGCGACTCAATCTCAACGATCTTAATTTTCTTCGGGTTATCACTGATATCTTTCGGCGTCACCAGCGTCGAACCCGTTTCACCCTGCGCGTTGAGTTTGATCACCCCTTTGTCCTGCAACAGCCAGAGTGCGCGGCTCAGGTTAGTGGTATTGTTCGGTACCGCAATGCTGGCCCCTTCAGGTAGCGCCGCTAAACTTTTCACTTTCCGCGAATAGATACCCAGCGGCTCGATGTGAACACTGGCGGCCACGGCAAAGGTTTTCCCCAGCGCCTTCTCCTGATCTTTCAGGTAAGGCAGATGCTGGAAGTAGTTGGCATCCACATCCCCGGCGGCCAGCAGCTCATTGGCATTCACGCCCCCGCTCAGCTCAACAATTTTGAGATCCAGTTTCGGATCCAGGGTTTTTACATACTCCAGGATTTCCGCATGTGGCAGCGGATCGGCCGCTACGCGCAGCGGCGCGGCCTGTAAACTCTGGGCAATCAGCAGTGAAAGACCGGCAAGGGCCAGAAAGCGCTTTTTAATCATCATCATTTATCTCTTATCGTTATCAGTGGGTGTTGTGTTCGGGGTAGAAACGCTGGGCAACTTCCGGATGCGAACGCAGCCGGCCTTTAAGGTAGTTCCAGCCCACTTCGCGCAGCAGCGGATTAAGCGGATCGCTGCTCGGTCCCTGTGCCAGTTCAGCCAGCTGAGGAGGCAGTTGATAGATCGGCACCACGGCGTCGAGTTGCGCGCCAAGGAAAAAGGCGATGGATAAGCGCTCGCTGCTCTGCGGTGGCGACACCACACGGTGCACCGTTGCGCGAAGATAACCGTTGGTTGCCAGCTCCAGCAGCTCGCCAATGTTCACCACAAACGCGCCCGGCAGTGGTGAGGCATCGATCCAGTTGTCCGGCGTCACTTCCACCTGTAAGCCCGGCTGATCGTCCTGCAGTAACATCGTCAGGAAGCCTGAATCTTTGTGCGCGCCAACACCCTGGCGTGATTCGCCCTCCGTGCGTCCCGGATAACGGATCAGTTTGATATGTTCGTTGGGATAGTCGCCATAGAGGTTATCGAAGGCGTTGCGCGGCAGATTCAGTGCCCCGGCAAAGGCGCGCAGCAGCTCCAGCGCCACCGCTGTCATCTGCTGCTGCCAGCGGGTGACCACCGTTTGCAGTTCAGGTAAAGCTTCAGGCCACTGATTCGGCCCCTGCATCCGTTGCCAGGTGGGTGAATCGGCGGTAACGGGCAGCGCTTCCCGTTCCGCACCAATATCAAACTGCTCGCGATAGTCAGGCTGGCTGCGGGTTATTTCAACCCCCGCCAGGTTATAGCCGCGAAAATGCGGCGAGTTCGCCATCGCCACTGCGGATTTATCCGCCTGTGGCAGGGCAAAAAATTTCCGCGCGACGTGCTGAACCTCATCTAATAGTTCACGGTCGATGCCGTGATTGATTAAATAGAAGAAACCGACATCACGCGCGGCCTGGCTTAATTTTTCCAGGACCTGTTGCTGCTGCTGTTGATTACCTGACAATAATGCGAAATCAATTACCGGCAATTCTGCTGTGGTTAACGCGCTCATGATTGACACTCTGTTGGCATGGAATCGCTTTACACTGCCATTTCATTTATGCGTTAACTACCAACTAATCCTGCTATGTATATGCGACGGATGGGAATATCCCACCACGCCGCGGGCTTTAAACCCGCAGATTACTCTGCGCTCCACGCCACGAATGCCGGCGGTAACCATGCCGTAATCTCAGGCAAAGGCTGTTGATAAAGCGCAATCTCGACAAAACAGGTCTGCGCACTGCACCCCTGGCCGAGTCGTGAACTGCCGCTATCCTGGGTCAGCACATTGGGATTGCCGTGTTTATCCAGCGGCTGGCCCTCCTGCTGATCGAGCGGGTCATACCAGGCGCCGGTCGACATCTGTACGACACCCGGCAGGATATCCTGCGTCAGATGCACACCCGCCAGCAGCGCGCCGCGTCCGTTAAAGACTTTTACGATGCTGTTCTCCTCAATGCCGCGCGCAGCAGCATCTTCAGGATGCATCCAGAGTGGCTCACGCCCGGCAATTTTGGTGGCCCGGCTGACCCGTCCATGATCGTACTGACTATGCAACCGGGTCCGTGGCTGGCTGGAGAGCAGATGCAACGGCCACTGCTGCTTTTCCTGCTGTTGCGCCTGGTATTCCGGCGCATACCAGCAGGCAAATCCGGGCGCTTCGTCATACCCGAAATCGGCCACCTGCTGAGAAAAAAGCTCGATTTTCCCCGACGGCGTGCTGAGCGGGGCTGACTCCGGGTTATCGCGAAACGCTTTTAGCAGGATCTGCGGCGTCTCTGGCGCGGGATACTCCACCACTCCCTGTGACCAGAACGCCTCAAATGGCGGCAGTTCGATGCCCTGCGCTGCCGCGCGTGGCCGGGAATCTTCATAGAGTGACTGAAGCCACTGGCGCTCATCACGCCCCTGCGTAAAGGCGTCAGCAAAACCGAGCCGCTGCGACAGAGCGGCAAAAATTGCGTAATCCGATTTTGCAGCTGCAAACGGCGGCAGATGCTGCGGCATGGCGATGATAAAACCGTCGTTGCTGGCGCTGCCAATATCTTCACGCTCCAGCGACGTGGTCGCAGGCAGCACGATGTCGGCAAATTTTGCCTGCGCCGTCCAGAACTGCTCATGCACAATTACAGTGTCCGGCCGCTGCCAGGCGCGTATCAGCTTGTTGATATCCTGATGATGATGAAAGACATTGCCGCCCGCCCAGTAGACCAGCCGGATGTCGGGATAGACCCGCTGTTGCCCATCAAACTCATAGTGCCCTCCGGGATTGAGCAACATGTCGGCGATGCGTGCCACCGGAATCGTCTCCTGAACCGGATTATGACCGGCGGGCAGACGAGGCCCGGAAAACTGTCGCCGGGCGGCACCGGCCAGATTGGTTGAGGCGTAACCAAAGCCCAGCCCGCCGCCGGGCGTGCCGATCTGACCCAGCAGAGCGCTAGTCGCAACGGTGGCCCAGAAAGCCTGCTCGCCCTGCCGCGCCCGCTGCACTGACCACGCAATATTCACCATCGTTTTATGCGCCGCCATCTGCTGTGCCAACGCACGGATTTCCGCGGCCGCCAGCCCGGTCAGCGGAGCGGCCCATTCTGGCGTTTTAGCTATACCGTCGCGTTCACCCAGCAGGTAGGCGGCATAGTGGTCAAAGCCCACCGTGTAACGTTCTGTGAATGGCGCGTCATAGAGAGATTCAGTAATTAACACCTGCCCGATTGCCAGTAACAGCGCCGTATCGGAGCCGGGCTGTATCGCCAGCCACTCCGCATCCGCCACCCCAGCGAGATCGTTTCTGACCGGACTGATGTTGATAAACCGGGTGCCATTCTGCCGTAGCGTGGTTAACCAATGAGAAAGCGCATGGTCATTAGCCCCGCCGCCATTGACCTGCGCATTGCGCAGCGGCAACCCCCCGATAGCCACAAACAGTTCGCAATGCTCTGCCAGAACCGGCCAATGGGTATGGTGACGTTGTAACTCATCGAGGTTGCCGATGATGTGCGGCAGCGTGCGTTCACCGGCCGCAATGCTGTAGGTGTTGGTGCTGGCGATATAGCCGCCATAGTGGTTAAAGAAACGATGAAGCTGGCTCTGGGCATGATGGAAACGTCCGGCACTCGACCAGCCGTAAGAGCCGGCGTAGATCGCCTGATTGCCGTGCTCTGTTTTGACACGCCCCAGCTCCTCCGCCACCAGTTGCAACGCAACATCCCAACTCACTTCCACAAACGGCTCTTTGCCGCGCCCGTTGCGGGATGCGCTTCTGTTCTGGAGATAACCGAGCCTGACGGCCGGATTTTTGACCCGGGTTTCGCTTTGCACCGCGCCCGGTAACGACTGCCCGATCGCAGAGGGATTACGGTCCCACGCCACCGGCCTGACCGACGTCAGCGTATCCCCATCGGTGGTGACGTGATACGTGCCCCAGTGCATAACGGCTAAATCATTCTTTTTCATGGCTCACTCGCGTCGGATACGGCGCGAGAGACGCGTACCCAGGGTTTGCAGTAGCTGGACAATGACAATCAGCACCAGCGCAGTCGAAATCGTGGCAAAGGCATCAAAGCGCTGATAGCCGTAAGTGATGGCGAGGTCGCCAATGCCGCCGCCGCCCACCGTGCCCGCCATCGCCGTCGCACCCAGTAGGCCGATAGTGGCGGTGGTCAGGGCTAACACCAGCGACGAGGCGGCTTCCGGTATCATGAAATACCAGATAGTCTGCAGCGTGGTGGCACCCATCGCATTGGCTGACTCCAGAATGCCCTCATCCACCTCCAGCAGCGCATTCTCCACCAGCCGCGAAATATAGGGCGCAATAAATATCACCAGCGGCACAATGGCCCCCGCCGTACCGATGGTGGTGTTCACCAGCAGGCGCGTCAGCGGCAGAATAGTGATCAGAAGAATAATAAACGGCAGTGAACGGATGATATTCACGATCGGGTTCAGCAACTGATGTACCAGTCGATTCGGCTGTATCCCACCCGGACGGCAGATCACCAGCACAATGCCAAGCGGCAGGCCCAGCAGCGAACCAAAGCCCAGCGACAACGCAACCATGATCAGCGTGTCCTGCATCGCCGTCAGGAACTGATCGCCGGTAACGGCGGTTTCAAAGAGTTCTGACATCACTGATTTTCACTCCGGTCGCGATGAGAAACTGGATGGCCGCCTCGCGTCGGGCGGGCTCGCCTTTGATCTGCACAATCATGAAACCCAGAATGGTACGCTGTACTTCTGTCATGCTGGCGAACAGGATATTCACTTCAACCTCATGTTCACGGATCAGGCGATTGATGATCGGCTGTTGTGCCGTGCTGCCGACAAACTCCAGCCGCAACACGTCGACAGCCGGATGCTGGCTTAACAGCGCAAGGGTCTGCTGTGGCAGGCGATCGTGGATAACGGACTGCACAAAGCTGGCGCTCACCGACTGTTGCGGTTCAGCAAACAGCGACAGGACATCGCCCTGTTCAACGATACGGCCCTGCTCCATCACCGCCATCCGGTTGCAGATCTTCTGGACCACCGACATCTCATGGGTGATCAGGACAATGGTGATGCCGTAACGCTGATTAATCTCCTGTAACAGCAGCAGAATCTGTACCGTGGTCTGGGGATCCAGCGCGGAGGTCGCCTCATCACACAACAGAATCGCGGGATTGGTTGCCAGCGCGCGGGCAATTCCGACGCGCTGTTTTTGTCCGCCGGAGAGTTCATCCGGGTAGCTGTGGGCTTTGTCGCTGAGGTTAACAAACGCCAGCAGCTCCGCTACACGGGTGGCGATAAAATCTTTATCCCGGCCCTGTAAAATCAGTGGGATGGCGACGTTGTGAAACACCGTTCTGGCATTGAGCAGATTGAAGTGCTGGAAGATCATGCCAATCTGCTTTTTGACCTGAATTAAGCGCTTTTTGCTGATCCCTTGTAACGCTTCACCCTGCACCTCAACCGAGCCGGTTGTGGGAGTCTCCAGGTGATTAATCAGGCGCAGCAGCGTACTTTTTCCGGCTCCACTGGTGCCGATGACGCCAAAGATGTCACCCTGGTTGATGCGCAGATTAATCTCCTTCAGCGCCTGCACTTCTGCACCGTTTCGCGCAAACGTTTTGCTGACATGGCGAAACGCAATGGCTACCTGACTCATTTGAAATAATCTGGCAGCAGATAGCCCGCATACTGCGCATTACCGGTGATATAGCTTTTAAATTCTGCTGAGTGGTAGCCGGCAATAATGTCACGGGCAAACTGAGCCTGCTTATTTTTACCGGCAACCGTCACCACGTTAATAAACTGGCTGGTTGCCGCTTCCAGTTTCAGTGCCGAATTGAGTTTCATGCCACTGGATACCGCGAAGTTGCCCTGAATGACTCCATAGTCAACGTCGGGAAGTGCACGCACCTGCTGAGCGTTATCCATCTCTTTGAGCACGATTTTGTAGGGATTTTCCGTGATATTTTTCTGCGAAAAAGTGGCAGCATCGCTATCGGGGCTGATTTTGAGCCAGCCGATGCTCTGGAGTAACAGCGCCGCCCGGTACTCATTTGAGGGCTGATTGGGCACAGAGACCGTGCTGCCTGGCGCGGGTTGAGTCAGCGTTTTCACGCGCCCAGAGTAGAGCCCCATTGGCGGGGTCGGCACCTGCACAATCCCAACGTTATCAATGCCAAGCCGGTCATTAACCGACTTAAGATAGACGGGATGCTGCATGATATTGGCGTCAATCGTCCCGCGGTGAACGGCATCATTAACCTGAATCCCATCACTGAAATCTTTATATTCCAGGGTATACCCCTGCCTGATTAATAAGGGCGCGACGCCTTTTTCAAATTGCTCTTTATAAGGCCCTGGATTAAATCCAATCCGTATTTTCTTCTGGTCGGCTGCCTGAGCGGCAGAAATAAAAAGGCTGGCGGTGGTCAGCGCCAGAATAATTCCCCGGGATGTGATCTGCATTGTTTGCCCTGATTCATTATTGTGAGAGCGATCGATTTAATCACAGCCATCGCGGAGAGGAACAGGCAAAACCCAGCCCCGACTTTGGCTTATTTATGCTAACGATAGTCACACGCTGGATATTCGAATCCTTGCAAAGAACAGCGTTATTTCTGCTAAAGATTTTAATGTCAGCTGTGTCATCCTTCCTCGCTTAACACTGTTTATTGCGGGAGAGATATGGCGGAGTTTGCAGCTTCAGAGATGGTCGCAGGGCTGGAAGAGAACCTCTTCAGCATGCTGGAAAAGCAGGCAGCACAACTGGATGATGCGCTGTTACCGCTGATCGATCTCTCCTCCGGCAGTCCGCGTCAGCCAACGCCGCCCGCGGTAATCGCTTCATTACAGGCTGCGGCAGCGAAACCGGAGAACCATGAGTATCCCTCGTTCTGGGGCAAACCCGCGCTGCGCCGTGCTATCGCAGCCTTTTACCAGCGTCACTACGGCGTCACGCTCGATCCTGAAACTGAAGTGGCGCTGTTCCAGGGCGCGCACATTGGCGTCAACGGTTTTCCCCGCGCCCTGCTCAATCCGGGTCAGGTGTTGATCTCTACCGATCCCTGCTATCCGCTCTACCGCTCAGCGGCCCGTCAGGCAGGTGCCGATTTTTATGGCATTCCGCTGGAGGCGCGCAATGCTTTCCTGCCCGATTTCACCCTGGTGCCGGACGAGATCGCGGCGCGTGCCGGTCTGCTGCTGCTCAATTATCCCCATAATCCCACTGGCGCACTGGCGACAGCCGCGCTGTTCGCCGACGCGCTGGCCTTCGCCCGCCAGCATCATGTTCCGCTGATTCATGACTTCGCCTATGCCACGCTGGGCAGTGAGTCGGGCGAACAGCCGCTGAGTCTGCTGGCACAGCCCGATGGCAAAGCCTGGGGCGTGGAAATCTACACGCTGTCAAAAAGCGCACTCATGGCAGGCTGGCGGGTGGGATTTGCGGTGGGAAACGCCTCGATGATTGCAGCATTTAAAAAACTTCATACTCATAGCTACAGCACGGTGTATGGCGCGGTGCAGGATGCCGCCATCACCGCGTTGTCGCTGCCCGCTGAACAACTCAGCTTGCTGGCAGAGCATTACCATCAGCGGCGCAGAGTGATTTTAGCCAGGCTGGCAGCAATGCACTGGCCGGTTCGCGCCCGTCAGGGCACCTTTTTCCTCTGGCTGGCAGCGCCAGCTGGTTTCACCGGGGAGCAATTCGCCGCCCTGCTACTGGCCCGGTGTCATCTGCTGGTGGCACCGGGTAACGGGTTTGGCGCAGCGGGTCGTGATTATATTCGCATCAGCCTGACAACCGGGACGGAGCAATTACTGCAGGCGCTGGATCGCATCGACGAACTGAAACTGTTTAAGTAGCGCGTTAGTACCGGGAAAATCAGTTCCAGATATAACAAGAGCACCAGCCGCAAGTTATTACCAAATGTTCAGACCCGTAAGCAGGCGTGAATAAGTTCACTATGCTGGGTTTGTCAGTAAATGCAGTTATTTCGGCTGAAAACTTGCAAAAACTTACAATCGTAGTCTAGAGTTTACCGGCTGCGGTTTCTGCCGCTTCACTTAAAAATTATTCGGCTTCTTATAGCTTTCATTTCCACGGTTTCTTCTGAACATTGTTTGCGGCTGCGAAAGCTATAAGACTCCTTCATTGATGCACCTGAGGAGAATATGGACACCAGAAACTCATCGTCTGAACACCCAAAGAAACATTTCTGGAACAGGAAGCCAAAAGAGCTGACTGTTGACGACATTACCGTAATCGACAACGACATGCTGAAGCGTGCAGTTGGCGCAGCTGCGTTAGGTAATGCGATGGAATGGTTCGACTTTGGCGTATACAGCTATCTCGCCGTGATCATCGGCAAAGTCTTCTTCCCGGATGCCAACAACGCGGTGCAGCTAATCGCCACCTTTGGTACGTTTGCCGCGGCCTTCCTGGTACGTCCGATTGGCGGCCTGGTATTTGGCCCGCTGGGTGACCGCATCGGACGGCAGAAAGTGCTGGCGATGACGATGATCATGATGTCGATTGGTACATTCTGTATCGGTCTGATCCCGGCTTACTCTTCGATAGGCATCATGGCACCGATTCTGCTGCTGGTGGCACGTCTGATCCAGGGCTTCTCAACCGGTGGTGAATATGGTGGCGCAGCGACCTTTATCGCGGAGTACTCTACCGATAAACGCCGGGGCTTTATGGGCAGCTTCCTGGAATTCGGCACCATCGGTGGTTACCTGCTGGGTGCCAGCCTGGTCACGGTGATGACCACCGTGATGTCGAATGAGGCGATGATGTCCTGGGGCTGGCGCGTGCCGTTCTTTATCGCCGCGCCGCTGGGCCTGTTTGGTCTCTATGTGCGACTGAAGCTGGAAGAGACTCCGGCTTTCCAGCAGCACATGGAAAAACAGGAAGCACTGGAGCAAAGCAAGCCGCGTCTGACGCTGATGCAGATGCTGAGCAAATACCGCGCACCGATGATGAAATGTATCGGTCTGGTGCTGCTGTTTAACGTCTCTAACTACATGCTGACCTCGTACATGCCGAGCTATCTGACCGGCGTGCTGGGTCTGCCAGAGTTAAGTGGCCTGCTGCTGGTGATGGTGGCGATGTTCGTGATGATGCCGCTGACGCTGCTGTGGGGTCGCTGGACCGACCGCATTGGTCGTCGTCCGGTGATTGCCTTTGGTGCGGTGGGTCTGATCCTGCTCGCCATCCCGAGCTTTATGCTGATCGGGTCCGGTAATATGTGGGCGGTATTTGGCGGCCTGATGATTCTGGGTGTACTGCACACCTGCTTCAGCGGCACTATGCCTTCGACGCTACCTGCGCTGTTTACTACCGATATCCGTTACAGTGCGCTGGCCATCGGTTTCAACCTGTCGGTTTCGCTGTTTGGGGGTACGACACCGCTGATTACCGCGTGGCTGGTGGATACCACTAAAAACAATATGATGCCAGCTTACTACATGATGGGCGCGGGCGTGATTGGCCTGCTCACCATTCTGACGGTACGTGAAACAGCCCGTCAACCGCTGACCGGTTCATCCCCTGCGGTAGCGACCAAAGCGGAAGCGCATCGCCTGATCGACAAGCTGCGCAAGCGGCACAAGCCATCAGCGACCACTGCGAAATAACTGTTCTGACACCCTGCTCTGCAGGGTGTTTTTTTATCTGCCATCCGATCTGTTTACCCAGCTGATTTAACTGCCCTGAAACGCGCCACTTTCGCCCGATTGCCACACAGCGCCATGCTGCACCAGCGGCGGCGATGCGCTTTGGTGCGATCGTAAAACCACAGTGTACAGGCGGGATATTCACAGCCACGGACTCTGCTGAAATCCTCCTGCGCCAGCAACATCGCAGCCTGTTCCGCAACCTGTCCCAGCCGCTGCATCACACTCTGGCCCGCATAGACCCGCCTGATTTTTAAGGCACCCGGCTCCCCGGTCATTTGCAGATGGCTGGTCGCTTCACCCAGCCAGGCGTTCAGCGCCTGAATATCAACGCCCTCTCCCGCTTTGTGCTGCTGCACGTTATCACGAATGATCTGACGTAAGTGACGCGCTGCTTCCAACAGCGCACCCGGTTCATGCTGCGGAGCCGGGGCGTCTGGTGCCAGTCCGGCCTGGTGTAGCCAGGCTTCAACATCCTGATCGGTTTGCCAGAAGTCGTGCGGCTGGCCTTCCACGATGGCCAGGGTATTGATGAAATCCAGCGCCGGATGATCGGCCAGAAACCACGGTCCCTGGGCGGTGTGTGATTGCGTTTCCGCCATGATATTGCCTCCCTTGTTAACTCTGCTGATGCCACTGTAACCGACAAAGGATTATTTGAATAGTTACACCGCCCTTATTGTAACCGTTATAAATTGATTTGACAGGTTACATTCTGGCTGCATAATGACTCTTAGTAACCCCATAAATACCACTTAACCAGTTACAGGAGTTCAGCATGCGTGATCAATCCATTTCGTATCGTTACCAGCAGGCCGATGGCGTCAATATTTTCTATCGCGAAGCGGGCGATCCTTCCCTACCGGTACTGCTGCTGTTGCATGGCTTTCCCACCTCTTCACATCAGTTCCGCAATCTGATCCCGCTTCTGGCCGATAAATTTCATCTCATCGCACCCGATATGCCGGGCTTTGGCTTCACTGAAGTGCCTGCTGAGCGCAACTATTCCTGGACCTTCGACGCGCTGGGCCAGACGCTGACCGCCTTTGTCGATGCACTGGGGCTGGAACGTTATGCGATGTATGTTTTCGACTATGGCGCACCTGCCGGTCTGCGACTGGCACTGGCTTACCCCGATCGCGTCAGCGGACTGATATCACAAAACGGTAACGCCTATCTGGAGGGATTAGGAGAGGCCTGGGCGCCGGTCCGCGCCTACTGGGACGATCCCAGCGAAGCAAATGGTCAGGTGATCCGTGACGCCATCCTGACGCTGGAAGGGGTGAAGTGGCAGTATCTGCATGGGGTGAGCGATCCGCAGCAGATCGCCCCGGAAACCTATACCCTGGATACCCTGCTGATGGAGCGCCCCGGTAACAAAGATATTCAGCAGGCCCTGTTTCTCAATTACGCCAGTAACCTGAAACGTTATCCGGAATTTCAGGCGTTCTTTCGCCAGCAGCAGGTGCCAACGCTGGTGATCTGGGGCAAGCACGATCCGTTCTTTATTCCACCGGGCGCAGTGGCCTGGCAGCGGGATAATCCACAGGCGGTGGTCGAGATGCTGGATAGCGGCCACTTCGCGCTGGAGACACACACGCATCACATTGCGTCGCGCATCCGCGAGATGTTCAGTGGCGACTGACCCGCTGCGCAGAGGCAGGCTGTTCAGCGCTGCCTCTGCAAGCGTGCAGGTCACTCATTGCTAAAGCGGCCAACGGTGCTGGCCGCGCCCAGCGCATGGCCTTTCAGCTGTGCCACCAGCTCTGCCTGGGTTAACCCCGCTTTCAACTGACCTACCGGCAAATCGGTGGCGATCAGCACAAAGTTATAGTGATGCAGCCCACTGCCTGCAGGCGGACAAGGGCCATAATAGTGCAGCGTCCCTGGGGTATTTTTTCCGCCGGTGTAGTCCTTGCCCTTTGTCAGAGCCCCCTGCGCAAATGACGAGCGGCTGGCGGGAATGTTATAGGCCACCATGTGGGTAACGCCGAGCCCTTTGGCCCCGACCGGATCGGTCATCAGAAGAGCCAGACTGCGGGTGCCCGCCGGAATCGCAGACCAGTTCAATTCGGGAGAGATATTCTCACCGGTACAGGAAGGATTACTTTTATTGGCACCGGCAAACTTTTTATCCAGTAGCGCATTATCGCTGAAGTCTTGTGATTGCAGCGTAAATACCGACGCTGCCAGCGTGGTCATTGGCAAAACGGCCAGCACCGTCGCGCAGAGTAATTTTTTCACCAGCCACTCCTTATCAGATTACTCAAGAGATTATGTTCCGTATGGATTGCGTCACTGCCTGATTACTATAACGGCTTTAACGCGATTGACCCGACTGACCGCCTGTTCAGGGGTAAGGAAACGGCAAATCTATGATCTCCGTCGCGCTGGCTGAGAGAGCTGACGCGTTGCCCTGTGACGCATTACCCGATATAAGTTAACGCATCTGGCTGAAGTTTCGCCTGAATCATCGTCACTGTCACCGATAAGTGGACACTATGCAGATTGAAGATCTCCGGATTTACGTTGCGGTAATGCATGCTGGCAACTTTACTGCAGCAGCTGAGCATCTGATGCTATCGAAACAGTATGTCAGTCGCCGTATGGCTGCGCTGGAGGCATCATTAGGGGTACGACTGTTGATCCGTAACACCCGTAAGCTGTCTGTAACGGATGCAGGTTTACTGTTCGCGCAACATGCTCAGCGCATTCTGGATGAGATTCAGGAAGCGCAACTGGCGGTGTCAGAGCAGCAGCAGGCGCTGCGCGGCACCTTCCGAATCAATCTGCCGATGTCCTTTGGCATGAGCCACCTCTCCCCCCTGATTGCCGAATTTCTGAGCCACCATCCGTCATTGCAGTTTCATATTGAGCTGGCTGACCGCTATGCCGATGTGATTGGCGAAGGCGTTGATATGGCGATTCGCATCGGTACGCTGGCTGATTCCACGCTGATTGCCCGTCCGCTCGGCGAGCTGAAGCGGGTTATCTGCTGCAGCCCCCGCTATCTGGAACGGGCAGGCGTGCCGCAGCAGCCAGAAGCCTTGCTGCAACATGCCTGTCTGCGCTACGGACGTGAAGGTCAGAATGGCTGGGAACTGCAGGTCAATGGTAAACCGAAGTGGCTGGCGGTTCAGGGCCCGATGGTGAGTAACAATGGCGAGGTTCTGCGTGATGCCGCACTGGCAGGCTTAGGACTGGTATTGTTACCCGCCTTTATCGTTGAGACAGCCCTGCAACGCGGTGAGCTGGTGACCGTGCTGGACGACTATCTGCCGCCCCCGCTCTCCCTGAATGCGGTTTACCCGCAGCACCGTCAGCGCAGCGAAGTAAACCGCCAGTTACTGGCCTTTCTCCAAACGCGTTTAGCGTCGTGACAGCACTAAAGTTTTTTTAATGCCGCAAAGACCCTGGCGACAGCGACGGCACCCGGATCAGACACGCCGTTGAGGTTAGCACTGTTAAGATAAGATGATCGGCCCGCTTTTGCTTTCCCCATGCTGGCGGTTGCATCACTGCCCTGCTGTGCCGCATCAGCCGCCTCTGCCAGCGATTTACCCGCCACCAACGCCTCGATTGCCGGTTGCAGCGCATCAATCAGCGTGCGATCTCCTGGTTGTGCCCCGCCATACTGCTTCATCTTCTCCAGACCCTGTTGCAGGGCCGCGGGCAGCGCATCCCCTTCGGCCAGCTGCTGCGCAGCAGCAGTGAAAAAGATCGCCATCAGTACGCCGCTGGAGCCGCCCATCACCGTAGCCAGTCGCTCACCCGTCACCGCGAGCAGATCGGGCAAGGCATTTAACGGCAGCTGATTATCTGCACATTCGCGCTGGATCTGGCGTGCGCCAGCAGCAAAGGTCGAACCGGTATCGCCATCACCGACCTGCGCATCCAGTTTGTTCAGCTCGCTTTCGCTGGCGATCAGGGTTTCACAGATGCTGTTAACAAACGCAGCGACGGTCGGGTTATCTGAGGGTTGCGCCGGATGCGCTGTTGCCTCTTTTGTCGCGTTAACCGGCTGCAGCGGCGCGACTTTAACCGCCTGAACCCAGCCGGTGACCTCAACCGGCGCGCAAATCGCCTCCTCGAACAACGGCGTCAGCGTCATGGAGGTGACGGAAAAGCCCTTCATGTCCAGCGCGGTCATCAGCGGAGCCGGGCCAATCAGATAATCACTGCCCCGGCTGAGCGGCGACTCAATCAGGTCACGCGTGACCAGACTCATCTCCAGCGCGGACATGCCGCCAAGATTATTGATTAACAGCGCGCGTGGCTGATCGTTGTCCGGCATCACTTTCTCCAGCAGGTGCTGCACAATCTGCTGACTGTTTTGCGTCTGCATGACGTCAACACCCGGTTCGCCGTGAATCCCCAGCCCCATTTCAACGCTTCCGTCTGGCACCCGCTGGCCGGTCTGTTCATCCGGCAGATGGCAGCTTGAGAGCGCAACGCCCATGGTGGCGATAGCACGACTGGCTGCCTCTGCTGCCTCGGTCACCGCCGTCAGGTCATCACCCCGCTCTGCGACGAAGCCCGCCACTTTATGCACCAGCAACGTGCCCGCGACGCCGCGTGGCTGAGGGTTATCGGGCAACGCAACATCATCACCGACAATCACCATATTGACGCTGAATCCCGCTTTGCGCGCTTTTTCTGCCGCCAGACCGAAGTTGAGGCGATCCCCGGTGTAGTTTTTCACAATCAGCAGACATCCCGCCTCACCGGTAATATTGATGATGGCGTTGTAAACCGCGTCAACGCTGGGGGAAGCAAAAACATCGCCACAGACGGCAGCCGTCAGCATCCCTTTGCCGATAAAGCCGACATGGGCCGGTTCATGGCCTGAACCACCACCGGAAATGAGCGCGACCTGCTGTTTTTGCCAGTCATTACGCATCACGATGCGAATGCGCGGATCAACCTGCAACCGGACCAGATTGCGCCACGGGCTGGCGTAAATCATGCCATCTAACGCGCTGTCGACGAGATCATCCTTTTTATTCATTACGAATCGGGTCATGTCTTCTTTCCTCATAGGCATGCGGGTTTGCTGATGACCCAGTGTTACATACCACTGACGACAGTGAGAAATCCATCAACAGGTCAGTAGCCTGATTTCAGACATACCGCACGAAAACCAGCTGACACAGGCGCAGTGATTTTTACTAATTGATTGATTTTTATCAAATGTCTTTACCTGAAAGTGAGAGGTTCTGCGCAGAACATGAACCGGGGATCACGGATGGTAAAAATTCATTTGTTAACAGAGGATGTTTTAATGACCCAACGTATGATTCTCAATGAAACCGCCTGGTTTGGTGCTGGTGCTTTGCGCCATTTGCCGGAAGAGGTACAACGTCGCGGGATGCGAAAAGCACTGATCGTCACTGACAAAGCGCTGGTCGCGGCGGGTGCGCTGAAGCGGGTGACCGATCTGCTGGCGCAACATCAGCTTGACTGGGCGGTGTATGATGAGGTGGTGCCGAATCCTACCATTCGGGTTGTGCAGCAGGGTGTTGCGGTGTTCAGAGAGTCAGGTGCCGACTACCTGATCGCCATTGGCGGGGGCTCACCACAGGATACCAGCAAGGCGATCGGCATTATTATTAATAACCCTGAGTTTGAAGATGTCCGCAGCCTGGAAGGCGTCAGCCCCACCCGTCATCCGTGCGTGCCGATCATCGCTATCCCGACCACGGCAGGCACCGCCGCAGAAGTGACGATTAATTACGTCATTACCGATGAAGAGAATCGCCGTAAGTTTGTCTGTGTCGATCCCCATGACATACCGAAAGTGGCGATCATTGATGCGGAGATGATGGCGAGCATGCCAGCGTCGCTGAAGGCTGCGACCGGTATTGATGCCCTTACTCATGCCATTGAAGGCTACATCACACGCGGAGCCTGGACCCTGACCGATATGCTACACCTCAAAGCCATTGAGATTATCAGCCAGTCACTGCGCGAATCGGTGGCAGGAAATATTGAGGCAGTTGAGCAGATGGCGCTGGGACAATATGTGGCCGGTATGGGTTTCTCTAATGTTGGCCTTGGTCTGGTGCATGGCATGGCACACCCGCTGGGCGCCTTTTACAATGTCCCGCACGGCGTAGCCAATGCCATTTTGTTGCCGCAGGTGATGGCGTGGAATGCCTCAGGCACTGGCGAAAAATATCGCGACATTGCCCGCGCAATGGGTGTGAAACAGGTTGAGTCATTGTCGCTTGATCAGGCGCGGGAAGCGGCGGTCGCCGCGGTGCGTCAGCTCTGTCGCGATGTGGGTATTCCCCGCTCGCTGCTTGAAGTAGGCTTAAAGGAAGCGGATATCCCTGCACTGGCACAGGCGGCGCTAGATGATGTCTGTACCGGCGGCAACCCACGTACGCCGGACCTGGAGGACGTGATGGCGTTATACCGCCAGAGTTAAAGCGCATATCCTGTAGTGATGCACTGCCGATAACAGGCCCGTCCTCGCTGGCGGGCTTTTTTACGTCATGGCAACGCTTAATCCGGGAGCCTTCGCCAGAGGTTGTTCAGTCTGACTTACGGCATCAGCCAAGGTTTTAGCCGCGTTTATCCTGCCTGGTTTCAGCCTGAAATCGCCCGCTGTTACGATGAAGTTCAGCGAGCGAACCAACTGCCCTTACCCATGATTTCTTTAGATGCTAAACCCTGATTCACTTGATCTGGATCACAAAAATCCGCATCATGCGCAGCGAAAACCTTAATGACGCTGCGGAGATATCAATGACACTGTACCAGGGTATGCTAATTTTCTATGCCGTTGTTGCATTGATCGCTACGCTGATCACGTTCTTCATCGCCAAAGATAAGCTGAGCATCAAACTGCTGAGCGCCTTTCTGGTGGGGGCCACCTGGCCGATGAGTTTTCCTGTCGCGCTGATGTTTGCTCTGTTTTAATTGACATTATCCCCTTAGATACCACACTCAGGTAAGACGTCCCTGACCTGCAAACCGCCGATCACCGACGTGGCCTTGTTCATGACGGTTAATAAGGAGCGGATATGCGCGTTATCAGTGTGATGATTCTGGTTTCTCTTCTCAGTGCCTGTAGTGCCCCGTGGCACGCTGAAAAACCGGTTCCGGCGGCCGAAACCCGCCAGCAGACCTGCCAGCCAGGCTCCAATCCCAGCCAGAACGACTGCGGTCATTTCCCTGAACCTGAATTCCATTGATCCTGTCACAAGGCGATCGCTGCTGTGAGATCTCAATTACGCTATTTCATCGCATAACAAGGCTTTACACGCTGCTAACCGGTCAGTAAAGTAGCGCCCAGACATCAATTCTGATGCGTAAGCGTTAACGTCAACCAACGCCCCCGCAGCACTGCTGCATGTGATGATCCCTGCCATGATGCCTGTACAACACCCAGCTAAACCTCTCGCTGCGTATTCCAGCGCCACATTTTTTTTGTTCGTCCTGCTGCTGACCGCGGCTAATCTTCGTGCGCCCATTACTGTCATCGGCCCGGTACTACAGGATATCCGCCAGACCTTTGGCCTGAGTGTCGGTGAAGCGGGTCTGTTTAACTTTATTCCACTGATGCTGTTTGCCCTGCTCGCCCCACTGGCCGCCTGGCTGGGAAATCGCGTCGGGCTTGAGCGCAGTTTATGGGGCGCGCTATGCCTGATCACTGCCGGTTCGCTGTTGCGCTGGCAGCCTGCGGAAGCGGCGCTGTGGAGCGGAACGCTGTTGCTCAGCGCAGGCATTGCCGCCGCCAACGTGCTGCTGCCGCCACTGATTAAACGCGATTTCACCGCCCACACCGCTAAATATATTGGCCTTTATGCCGCCACCATGTCGATTACTGCCAGCCTGGCATCTGGCATTGCCGTTCCGCTGAGCCAGCTTTCAGCGGCAGGCTGGCGACTCTCGCTGGTTGTCTGGGCGCTACCGGGGCTGATTGCGCTACTCGTCTGGCTGCCGCTGTTACGTCAACGGCGGTCAACCGCAGCGTCCGCCGACGCGCCCGTTACATATCGCCATCCGTGGCGAACGCCCGGCGGCTGGCAAATCGCACTGTTTATGGCGCTGCAATCGCTGGCGTTTTATACCCTGATTGACTGGTTTACGCTGTTTGCCCAGGATAACGGCTTCAGTCAGGCCCACGCAGGCTGGCTGCTGTTCTGGTATCAGGCAATTGCGATCGTCGCTAACCTGGGCTGCATGGTGGCGCTGAAGCGGGTAAAAGATGCCCGGCTTACCGCGTTCATTGCTTCATCAGGCATTTTCCTCGGCATGCTGGGCCTATTGCTCAATCCGCAGTGGGCCGTCATCTGGCTGACACTGGCCGGACTAGGCGCAGGCGCATCACTGGTGCTCTGCCTCTCACTGTTTAATCTGCGAGCCACCCATCACCGTCAGGCGTCACAACTGTCGGGCATGGCACAGTGTGTCGGATATGCGCTGGCGGCACTCGGCCCTTTGTTCTTTGGCGTGCTCCATGAGCAGAGCGGTAACTGGACGCTGCCCTTCAGCGTGCTGGCAATGCTGAGCCTGTTACAGATGCTGCTGGCTCCGCTGGCAGCGCAGTCAAAACCCATTAGCTGAAAATGCGGCGGAGCCGTTAACAATAAATGACTCGCCGATCGCGGATGCTTAGCATCACGGGTCGGCGGGAATCGACGGGAGAATGTGCGTGTCTGAACTGAATAATGCTCTGCTGCAGGAGATCCTGGATCAGGTGCGTCCGCTGATCCATCAGGGAAAGGTGGCTGACTATATCCCTGCGCTGGCGGATGTGGCTGCCGATCATCTGGCAATAGCGGTTTGCCTGCGTGATGGCACCCTCTTTCAGGCGGGCGATGCTGAGACGCGCTTTTCGATTCAGTCGATCTCCAAGGCGCTCTCTCTGACCGTAGCACTGACCCGCTATGAGGACAGCGAAATCTGGCAGCGGGTCGGCAAAGAGCCTTCTGGCCAGCCATTTAATTCATTGGTTCAGCTGGAGCTGGAACAGGGCAAGCCGCGTAATCCGTTTATTAATGCCGGTGCGCTGGTGATTTGCGATCTGCTGGAAACCCGACTGACCGCCCCGCGTCAGCGGATGCTGGAAATTGTGCGCCAGCTGAGTCAGCAGTCCGATATCAATTATGATCGCCACGTTGCCCGCTCTGAGTTCGAACATTCGGCCCGCAATGCAGCGATCGCCTGGCTGATGAAGTCGTTTGGAAATTTCGATAACGATGTCACCAGCGTGATGCAGACCTATTTCCACTACTGTTCGCTGTCGATGAACTGCGTTGAGCTGGCCCGCACGTTTATCTATCTGGCGAATCAGGGCAAAACGCTGGATGGCAGCCAGATGATTACTCCACGTCAGGCGCGGCAGATTAACGCACTGATGATCACCAGCGGGATGTATGACGGCGCAGGCGAATTCGCGTGGCGGGTCGGGATGCCCGCAAAATCGGGCGTGGGTGGCGGGATTATTGCCATTATCCCAGGTGAGATGAGCATTGCCGTCTGGTCGCCTGGGCTGGATAGCGCGGGCAATTCTCTGGCCGGTACCGCAGTGCTGGAATTGCTGACCGAGAAGCTGGGGCGATCGATATTCTGAGTCTGAGCGCGCAAGTCACAGGCTCGCCGTGGTGAAATGCGACGGGGTTCCCTTGATTTCAGGAAGCTGATTTTGCATTTTCCGTGTAGTGCGCTGGCGATTTGAGTCGTCAGCGATAATCAGAACTCAAAAAATTAATTAGTGCGAAATCTGTGCCAGGTCCTCTTCATTCAGACCAGTCATCTGCATAACGGTATTGCGATCCATGCCACTCTTCAGCATGGTGTGGGCAATTCTGAGGCTTGCTCCACGACTACCTTCTGTACGTCCCTGTTCAATACCCTGTTCAATGCCTTTCTCAAGCCCTATCTGCTCAAGCTGTTGTGCGATAGTCATAAGTGCGTTCTCGTGTTGGGGCACACGCTGTGCCAGCTCCCGTACAAAGGCTTTGGCGTCCGATGTTTCACCTGCCTGTACAATGTAGTGTACCAGCGTTATCACCTGTGATGAAGAGTGATAGCCAGCCTGCAAAATGGTTACCAGCCTGTCCATCATTTCAGCCAGATCACGCTGCCGGATATGCTTCTGCAACAGGGTCAGAGCCGCCATGCTGCGATGTTGCATGATCTCATCGTCAGGAATCACTGTGACATCGACCAGCGGAAAACTGCGGCTGTAAAGCCTGTCCGCCAGCGCCAGGTCGTCGAACTCATCCAGCCACCGGGTCGAATAGGGATAGGGAGTGCGTCTGCCAGTGTAAAACAGTACGGGAATTACCAGCGGCAACCGCTTATGCCCTGCTTCAAGATGGCGCTGCATGGCAGCCACTGCATAGCGCATCAGCCGAAATGCCATATGTTTGTCTGGCACAGATTGATGCTCAATGAGTACATGGATATATCCATCGCCAGCGGTTGTTTTAAGACTGTAAAGCACGTCGCTAAAGTACTGCCGAAGGTCATCCTCGACAAATGACCCCGACTCCAGTTTCAGCGTGCTGAGATCACAGCATATGCGCAGCTCTGGCGGCAAATGCAGCTCCATGAAATCCCGGGCAATATCCGGCTGAGTCAGAAATTGCCGGAAAGTGGCATCATGAGGCACAGGCGTGCTGTTCTTCTTTTTCACTGGCCAGAATCCTTTCTGTTCCTGAAGCGCTTACAACGGCTGATTCAGCCAGTAAAAGACGCTAATTCCTGTAGCGCACGAACGTTTAAAGTCCTGATGGAAATAACGAAATTAATACCCTGATGACTAAAGCGCGTAAAAGGCTTTTCCTGAAATCTACGAGGTTGCTCTGAATATCAACCCCTGTCGGGCATTAAAAACTATTCCATCTGACTCAGCTCACCACATTAATTGGCTCGCCCTGAATAAAGGCCGCGATATTGGCCATCACGCCAGCCACCAGATTCTCCACGCCGCTGCGACTTGCCCAGGCGATGTGCGGTGTCAGCAGCAGCGTTGGCAGATCCGCCAGCAGCGGATTATCCGGAGCGGGCGGCTCGCTGCTCAGCACATCCAGCGCCGCACCACCAATCAGCCCCTGCTTTAACGCGGCAGCAAGATCGGCTTCGTTAATCAGTCCGCCACGTGCCGTGTTTATCAGCAGCGCCTGTGGCTTCATTTTATCCAGCGCCTCGCGATCAATCATCTGGCGGGTGCTGTCACTCAGCGGGCAGTGCAGCGAAATGATGTCGCTGGTCGCCAGCATCTGCTCAAAGCTGATATAACCGTCACGCACCCTTTCACTGCCTTTTCGCTCGGCGTACTGCACCTGCATTCCCAGCGCCTGGGCCAGCCTGCCGACCGCCTGGCCGATGTCGCCTTTGCCCGCGATGCCCAGCGTGGCACCGCCAATATCCCCTATCGGCTGATGATGCACACAAAAGTGCTTAGCCTGGGGCCAGTCGATGCGGGTATTGCTGGCATAAGCCATCAGCTGACGGCGCAGGGCAAAAATCGCGGCTATCACCGCCTCTGAAACGCTCTGAGTTGAATAGCCTGGAACATTACTGACCACGATGCCGCGTGCGCGGCAGGCATCAAGATCGATACAGTCATAGCCCGTCGCTGCGACACAGATAAAACGCAGTTCAGGCAGTTGTTGCAGTGTGTCAGCCCGCAACGGCACCTTATTGGTGATAGCGACCGTTGCGCCCGCCAGCGAA
The DNA here is from genome assembly GCF_049310725.1 of Pantoea sp. BJFS-204. Taxonomy (NCBI): domain Bacteria; kingdom Pseudomonadati; phylum Pseudomonadota; class Gammaproteobacteria; order Enterobacterales; family Erwiniaceae; genus Pantoea; species Pantoea sp. BJFS-204. Next base: position 886,745 of record NZ_JBMOWE010000002.1, read on the forward strand.
GATACAATGTCATCAGCCGGAGTCTGCGCGCGCATCTCCCAGTCAGCCTGCTGTTGACCGGTCGGCAGGGGTACAGGCAGCGTGTCACCATCCAGCATTACAATTTTCATTTTTTTTATTCCTTCATTGGGTTTGGTTAAACCGCAGGCGAATGATTAATGTTATTTGTATGTGCACCGCGAGTAACAACTAAGTTAAATGATGCTGAAATTAAAGTGAAAATGTTCAAAGAGTGCGAATTTTTTCGGAACAGATGCCACTTTATTTAACCCTTTTATTCCCTTCGCGTTACACTGCCGCCCTGAATTCAGACCCCTTACATCCGTTAAAATAATGCCGAGATCTTCACTCAGACAACGACTCACCGCCGGTATTGCGATACTGGCCGTGCTGCTGTTGTTTGTCGCACCGATGATCTCAAAGAATCTCGCTGAACATCATGCCACGATGCAAGGCGCTTCGATCATGAGCGCAGAGATGCCGATGATGGATCATCATAGCGAGATGTCGATGGCGGACCACGGGATGATGATGGGCCCGGGCTTTGCCTGTGGCTACTGCGATCTGCTGGTGCATGTTCCGCTGATGCTCTGGGTTTTTATCCCGTTTATCTGGTGGATGTGCCTGATCAGCCGCGCCCCGCCGCCAGCGGCTATCAATCCCCCCCAATGGCGACGGCTGTTGCGTCTTCATCGACCGCGCGCACCACCCTTTATCGCGTCACACTCACTGCTTACTAATCCGACTGCGTGACAACGTCACCTGATCGTCTTTGTCTTTTGAAAAGTGTGGAATGCTATGTCCTCTTCTCAGGAAATGTCCCCTGCACCGCGCGGCACGGTGTTTAATCTCTTTCGCCGCCTGCATTTTTATATCGGCCTGTTTATTGCGCCGTTTATTTTTGTCGCGGCACTCACCGGCACGCTCTACGTTCTGACGCCGCAACTGGAACAGGCTATCTACCATGATGCCCTGACCACCGATGCGCAGGGTGTGGCACAACCGCTGTCCGCCCAGATTGCCGCTGCGCGAGCCCGTGCCGGTGAATCAGCTCGCATTTACGCTGTGCGTCCGGCACCCGGCCCGCAGGATACAACCCGCGTGCAGTTTGCCGAGCCACAGCTTGGCCCATCGGAATCACGATCGCTGTTTATTGATCCCTACACCCTGCAGGTGAAAGGCGATATGACGGTGTATGGCACCAGCGGTGTGCTGCCGCTGCGCATGTGGCTGGATCAGCTGCATCGCGGCCTGTTGCTGGGTGATTTTGGCCGAAACTACAGTGAACTGGCAGCATCCTGGCTGTGGGTCGCTGCGCTGGGTGGGATTGTCTTATGGTCCGGCACCCGGCCGCCGCGCACCCGCAGTAAAGCACGGAGCGGCTTCGCGGCAACCCGTCACTGGCATGTCACGCTGGGGCTGCTGCTGGCAATCGGACTGGTGTTCTTTTCAGTAACCGGGCTGACCTGGTCACAGTGGGCGGGCAATAATATTGAAAAGATGCGCAGCGACTTTGGCTGGAAAACGCCGCAGGTTAATACCGCGCTAAACGGTAACGCGCCCGCTGAAGCCGCCGATCCCCATGCTGACCATCGCGGTGCGATGGAAGGGATGACGATGTCCGGAATGACCATGCCAGCGAAAACCGCTGCGCCGGTGATTCTCAATCAGCCGAATGCCAGCTGGGATCAGGCGCTGGCAGCGGCGCGTCAGGCCGGACTGCACGCAGCGAAACTGGAACTACGTCAGCCTAAGAACGCCGAACAGGCGTGGACGGTTTCGGAGATTGACCGCAGCTGGCCAAGCCAGGTCGATGCGGTTTCAATTAATCCGACTGATTTTAGCGTGGTCGACCGCGTTGAGTTTGCCAGCTTCCCGCTGGTGGCGAAACTGACCCGCTGGGGCGTGGATGCGCATATGGGCGTGCTGTTTGGCCTGCCTAATCAGCTGATTCTGGCGCTGTCTGGCTTTGGACTCTGCACAATGATTGTGCTGGGCTACCGCATGTGGTGGATTCGTCGCCCGGCTGTTCCGCAGCTCAACCCCTCGCAGACGCTGTTATCCGCCTGGCTGGCGCTGCCGCGCTATGCGCAGGGCACCAGCCTGATAGTGATGCTGGCGCTGGGATATGCGCTTCCCGTTATGGGTATCAGCCTGCTGGTGCTGGTGCTGCTGGATATTCAGCGCTGGCGCAGCGCACAGCGCGCCGCGGTCGTCCGCGTGGATGTCGCTCCGGACAAACAGTCGCCGCTGGCCATCGTCCAGTCGCGTTTTGCCGGGAAGCGCAAAGAGATGCGCTATTTTCTGCGCAGCGTGACGGTGCTGGCGCTGATTGTCATTACGGTGATGGCGAATGCGATGATTGGCGGAGTGATTGATCAATATCAGATCCCCTTCAGTCACTGGTCGCTGACCATGTATATCACCCAGGCGATGATGATCCTGCTCTACTCCACGGTCTTTACCGGGCTGTTGTCGATTCCACTCTGGTATTTCTTCCTCGGTGAGAGCGACGAACAGGGCAAGTAGGCTGGCAAGACGCCGAACACTCTGTTATTCAAAATAACTGACGAAGCCGGGCAAAACTCCCGGCTTCTCATTCTACGCCTGAGGTCTATGATCGTTGTTATGAGTCACTTTATTTGAGAGCAAATCATGAACATTGTGCGAGCTAATCCTGAACAACTGTTTGAGTACGGTCCTTTTACCGTCCGTCGCCAGCGTCCTGGCGAGGCGTTAAGCCCGCTGGTCAGTGTTGATCTGATGTCGCTAAAACTTGATGCCCGCATTCCGATGCAGCAGCATCAGGATGAAGAAGTTTTCACCTACCTGTGGCGTGGTTCGATGCAGCATCAGGACAGTAATGGCGAACGTACCCAGCTTTCTGCAAAACGCGTGATGGTGGTGAACGCGGGTGATGGCGTTCAATACGAAGAGTCGGTGCCGTTATATGAAGCGGAGCTGTTACAGGCGGTTATCCGACCGGCACTTCGGGGCGGTGAAGCAATGACCCAAGTGCTGGAGCGCGATCAGGGCATTATGACCAATGGCTGGACCGAACTGGCCGGGCCGGAAGAGTCTGATGCGCCGCTGGAACTTCGCCAGGAAGTCTACATCTTCGACACACTGCTTGAGCGCAACCATACGCTGGACGTGCCGTCGATGCCGGGCTTTGTCGCTTATCTCACCGTGCTTGAAGGGATTATTCGCGTCGGCGATCTGCGACTGAGTCGCGGTGATGCCGTCAGCGGGCTGGATTCCAGCATTGAGATCGTGGGCGATCGGGATGCCAATCTGGTCTGCTTCCTGATAAAGCCCGATAATTTTGCATAAAAAAGCGCGGGAACTTCCCGCGCTCATCTCTTGCTTTAAGCAGATTAAAGCGTGCTCCGTTGCTGCATCGCCTGAACCCGTTTATAGGCATGATCGAACTGACGTACATCATCGCGCAGCCAGTGGCGTTGCGTCAGCGGAGCATCATCCAGCGCCTGCGGCAGCGGTACACCCGCCAGCGATCCCCGGCAGCAAAAGGCGCGCGCCAGCGTTGGGGTGGCAATGCCGATATAACGGGCAAATTCAGGTAATGTCATCAATGCTGTACTCATTTCCCACCTCCTGCAAACACAATCTCCCCTGCATTTTCAGGCCAAATCCTGAATGCTTTTATTGATCTGAAACATAGATGTGGTACTAATCTTCTGCCTGCTAATGAGAGCGTTCACCGCGTCTGACGCAAACCGAGAAAGAAGTGAGGAACCCGTGCGCCATTATGGATTGATGATTGCCCTGCTGTTTTCCGGCTTTGCCACCGCTCACACCCTGACCCCTGGTCAGCCTGTACCACCTGTCTTCGTTGCCGATAAAGGCGAAATGGTGCTGAATCAGGGCGACATAAATTATCAGCGCTGGAACAGTCAGACTCTGACCGGAAAAGTGCGTCTGGTGATTCATGTGGCGGGTCGTCTCTCAGCGAAGGATCAGAGTGCACGATTAATCGAAGCCATTCAGCAGGCCAGCCTGCCGCGTGACCGTTTTCAGACCACCACCATCGTGAATACTGACGATGCGCTGCCTGGCAGTGCCATTTTTGTGGTGCGCAGCATCGCTTCCAGTAAAAAAGCGGCACCGTGGCAGCAATTCATTATCGACAGCAGTGGCGTAACCGCGCACAGCTGGCATCTTAAGCCGGAAAGCGCGTCCGTGGTGGTGATTGATCCGGCAGGCATTGTGCGCTTTGCTAAAGATGGCGCATTATCTGCGGAGGATGTCGCCAGCGTGATGAAACAGCTGCGCGCATTACTGGGTTAATTCACGCATAATGCCCGTCCGGCTATCGCCGCAAAATGCGGAAGGCTGCTGAATTCTCCGACATTTTTATTATCGTGAACTACTCTTAGATGTAATGAATTAACCCGCCGTTCTTTGAAAACCTGCCAACTATGCTATGGCAGTCGGGGACGATTATTGAAGATGGCATCGAATCATTCGACCTGCTGTGACTTCCTCTGTAGATAAGGACAGCCATGATGACGGTCTGTGCAGAACAACACGTCAATTTCATACACAGCGATGCAGCCAGCCTGTTGAACGACATTGAGCAACGGCTTGATCAGCTTTTACCGGTTGAAAGCGAACGTGACTTAGTGGGCGCTGCCATGCGCGACGGTGCGCTGGCACCAGGAAAGCGTATCCGTCCACTGCTGTTGTTGCTGGCAGCGCGCGATCTGGGCTGCAACGCCACGCCTGCCGGCCTGCTTGATCTCGCCTGCGCGGTAGAGATGGTGCATGCCGCATCACTGATTCTGGATGACATGCCCTGCATGGATGATGCGCAACTGCGTCGCGGACGTCCGACCATTCATTGCCAGTATGGTGAACATGTCGCGATTCTGGCCGCGGTGGCCCTGCTGAGTAAGGCATTCGGCGTGGTCGCTGCGGCAGAAGGCTTAACGGCAACCGCCAGAGCCGACGCTGTGGCAGAATTATCCCACGCAGTCGGCATGCAGGGGCTGGTGCAGGGGCAGTTTAAGGATCTCTCCGAAGGTGACAAGCCACGCAGCGCTGACGCCATTCTGATGACCAATCACTATAAAACCAGCACCCTATTCTGCGCCTCCATGCAGATGGCTTCTATCGTGGCTGAAGCCTCAGGTGAAGCCCGCGAACAGCTGCACCGTTTTTCGCTTAATCTTGGTCAGGCTTTCCAGCTACTGGACGATCTCACTGACGGCATGGCCGACACCGGTAAAGATGCCCATCAGGATGACGGGAAATCAACGCTGGTGAATCTGCTGGGGCCACAGGCGGTTGAAACGCGACTGCGCGATCATCTGCGCTGCGCCAGCGAGCATCTGTTATCGGCCTGCCAGGACGGTTATGCCACACACCATTTTGTTCAGGCCTGGTTTGAGAAAAAACTCGCTGCCGTCAGTTAAGGATGCTGCATGAGCCACTTTGCGGTCATTGCACCGCCCTTCTATAGCCATGTGCAGGCGCTTCAGCACCTTAGCCAGGCCTTAATCGCACGCGGACACCAGATCACTTTCATCCAGCAGACGGACGTTAGCGCGCTACTCACCGATAGCCGTATCGGCTTTTTCCCGCTGGGTTTAGCCTCGCATCCGGCGGGCAGTCTGGCACACACCCTGCAACTGGCGGCGCATCCTCTCGGCCCCTCAATGCTGAAACTGATCAATGAGATGGCCCGCAGCACCGATATGCTCTGTCGTGAACTGCCCGTGGTGCTGAGCACGCTGGCGATTGATGGCGTGATCGTCGATCAGATGGAGCCTGCCGGTGCACTGGCGGCAGAAGCGCTGAACCTGCCTTATGTTTCGGTTGCCTGTGCGCTGCCACTTAACCGTGAAGCGGATTTCCCGCTGGCCGTGATGCCGTTTGACTATGCCAGGACCGATCAGGCGCGCGAACGCTATCGCACCAGTGAAAAAATCTATGACTGGCTGATGCGACGTCACGATCGGGTGATCGCCCGCAACGCTCATGCGATGGGATTAGCGCCACGGGAAAAACTGCATCACTGTTTTTCACCGCTGGCGCAGATCAGCCAGCTGATTCCGGAACTGGATTTTCCCCGCCAGGCGTTGCCCGATCATTTCCATTCGGTTGGCCCGCTGCGTACCACTGAACCGGCACCCGCCGCGTCGCAGCCTCGCTACTTCCCGCATGGTGACAGACCGCGCATTTTTGCTTCCCTCGGCACGCTGCAGGGACATCGCTACGGCCTGTTTAAAACCATCGTCCGCGCCTGCCAGGAGATCGATGCTCAGTTATTGCTGGCGCACTGCGGTCGGTTGTCACCTTTCCAGGCGGAGAAACTGGCGCAGGCCAGCCATGTTCAGGTGGTCGATTTTGCCGACCAGGCAGCTGCACTGGCTCAGGCCGATCTTGCCATTACGCACGGCGGCATGAATACAGTGCTGGATGGGATTAACCACCTGACGCCGCTGCTGACGATCCCGCTGGCCTTTGATCAGCCGGGTGTGGCTGCCAGAGTGGTCTGGCACGGTATCGGACGTCGCGCCTCACGCTTTACCACCAGCCACTCCATGGCGCGTCAGCTCCAGACTTTACTGGCTGATGAAAGCTACGTTCAGCAGATGAAAACGCTGCGTAGCGCACTTCGTCAGGCGGGCGGAACCACCCTGTCGGCGGACATCGTCGAACAGGCGATGCTGACCCGCCAGCCAGTGCTCACCAGGAGAGACTATGCCGCGGTATGATCTGATTCTGGTGGGCGCGGGACTGGCCAACGGTCTGATCGCCCTGCGCCTGCGGCAGCAGCGGCCTTCCCTGCGCATTCTGCTGATTGACGCCGAACGTGAACCGGGTGCCAATCACACCTGGTCGTTTCATGCGGAAGATCTCATCGAAACGCAGCATCGCTGGATCGCTCCGCTGGTAGTACATCACTGGCCTGGCTATGAGGTCCGCTTTCCCCAACGCAGTCGCAGTCTGAACAGTGGCTATTTTTGCGTGACTGCGGAGCGCTTCGCGCAGGTCATCCGCGACAGGTTTGCGCCGGATCTGCTGCTGAATACCCGGGTTGCGGGCATCGCTTCACGCACGGTTACGCTGGACGATGGCCGGGTGCTGGAGAGTGACGCAGTGATTGATGGCCGTGGCTACCAGCCCGATGCCGCGCTGCGCATGGGCTTCCAGTCGTTTGTCGGACAGGAGTGGCAGCTCAGCGAGCCACATGGCCTGACCGCGCCGATCATCATGGATGCCACGGTAGATCAGCAGGCAGGCTATCGCTTTGTCTACAGCCTGCCCTTTTCTGCAGACACCCTGCTGATTGAAGATACCCATTACATTGATAACGCCACGCTGGAAGGCGATCGCGCCCGTCAGAATATCCGCGACTATGCCGCGCAGCAGGGGTGGCGATTAGACCGGCTGCTACGCGAAGAGCAAGGCGCATTACCCATTACGCTGACCGGCGACGTGGCCGCCTTCTGGCAGAAACGCGAGCTGCCCTGCAGCGGTTTGCGTGCCGGGTTATTCCATCCGACTACCGGCTATTCTCTGCCGCTGGCGGTCGCGCTGGCTGACCGGCTGGCGCAGATGCAGACGTTTACCTCTGAGACCCTGCACGCCACCATTCAGCAATTCGCCAGTCAGGCCTGGCAGCAACAGCGCTTCTTCCGCATGCTGAACCGTATGCTGTTTCTGGCGGGTCCGGCTGACCAGCGCTGGCAGGTTATGCAACGTTTTTACGGCCTTCCCGAAGGTCTGATCGCCCGTTTTTATGCGGGAAAACTCACTTTGCCTGATCGGCTGCGCATCTTAAGCGGCAAGCCCCCGGTCCCCGTTCTGGCGGCGTTACAGGCTATTATGACTCCTCACCGTCAACAGGCGATGCAATGAATAGAACTACAGTAATTGGCGCAGGCTTTGGTGGTCTGGCCCTGGCAATTCGCCTTCAGGCGTCAGGCGTTCCCACCCGACTGCTGGAGCAGCGTGACAAGCCGGGCGGCCGGGCTTATGTCTATCAGGATCAGGGCTTCACGTTTGATGCCGGCCCCACGGTAATCACCGATCCCAGCGCCATTGAAGAGCTGTTCACCCTCGCGGGTAAAAAGCTCTCTGACTATGTCGAGCTGATGCCGGTGAAGCCGTTTTATCGCCTCTGCTGGGAGTCCGGCAAGGTGTTCAGTTATGACAACGATCAGCCCGCGCTGGAAGCGCAGATTGCCGCGTTTAATCCGCGTGACGTTGAAGGATATCGTCGCTTTCTGGCCTATTCCCGAGCGGTGTTTGCTGAAGGCTATCTGAAGCTTGGCACCGTGCCGTTTCTGTCATTCCGCGACATGCTGCGGGCCGCGCCTCAGCTGGCAAAACTTCAGGCGTGGCGCAGCGTTTACAGCAAAGTGGCGAGCTACATTGAAGATGAGCATCTGCGTCAGGCCTTCTCTTTCCACTCACTGCTGGTGGGCGGAAATCCGTTTGCCACTTCCTCAATCTATACTCTGATTCATGCGCTGGAACGTGAATGGGGCGTCTGGTTCCCGCGCGGTGGCACGGGCGCGCTGGTGCAGGGCATGGTGAAACTGTTTGAAGATCTGGGCGGCGAAGTGGAGCTCAATGCCAGCGTTGCCCGGCTGGAGACCCAGGAAAACAGAATTACCGCGGTGCACCTGAAAGATGGCCGGGTCTTCCCGACCCGCGCGGTTGCCTCCAACGCAGATGTGGTTCACACCTACCGCGAACTGCTGAGCCAGCATCCCGCTTCGCAGGCGCAGGGACGATCACTGCAAAACAAACGCATGAGCAACTCACTGTTTGTGATCTATTTTGGCCTGAATCATCATCACGATCAGCTGGCGCACCACACGGTCTGCTTTGGTCCGCGCTATCGTGAGTTGATTGATGAGATCTTTAACAAAGATGGCCTGGCAGAGGACTTCTCGCTCTATCTGCATGCGCCCTGCGTGACCGATCCCTCACTGGCGCCGGAGGGCTGCGGCAGCTACTACGTGCTGGCGCCAGTACCGCACCTCGGCACCGCTGATATCGACTGGGCCGTTGAGGGTCCGCGCCTGCGCGATCGCATTTTCGACTATCTGGAACAGCACTATATGCCGGGCCTGCGGAGCCAGTTGGTCACGCATCGCATCTTCACGCCGTTTGATTTCCGCGATGAGCTGAATGCGTATCAGGGCTCGGCCTTCTCGGTGGAGCCGATCCTGACGCAAAGCGCCTGGTTCCGGCCTCACAACCGCGATAAAAATATTAATAATCTCTATCTGGTCGGTGCAGGTACCCATCCTGGCGCGGGTATTCCAGGCGTGATTGGCTCGGCCAAGGCTACCGCAGGATTGATGCTGGAGGATCTGGCTTGAATAGTCCGTCACTGCTCGATCATGCCGTAGACACCATGGAGGTGGGATCGAAAAGCTTTGCCACCGCGTCAAAACTGTTTGATGCCAAAACCCGACGCAGCGTGCTGATGCTCTACGCCTGGTGCCGTCACTGTGATGATGTGATTGACGATCAGGTACTGGGATTCAGCAACGATACGCCATCGCTGCAATCCGCCGAACAGCGCCTGGCGCAGCTGGAGATGAAAACGCGTCAGGCCTATGCCGGATCCCAGATGCATGAGCCCGCCTTTGCGGCCTTTCAGGAGGTGGCAATGGCGCACGATATTCTGCCTGCTTATGCTTTTGATCATCTGGCGGGCTTTGCGATGGACGTGCATGAGACACGCTATCAGACGCTGGATGATACGCTGCGTTACTGTTACCACGTCGCGGGCGTGGTTGGCCTGATGATGGCGCAGATTATGGGCGTACGCGACAACGCCACGCTGGATCGCGCCTGCGATCTCGGTCTGGCGTTTCAGCTGACCAATATTGCGCGCGATATCGTTGAAGATGCTGAAGCGGGACGCTGCTATCTGCCCGCTACGTGGCTGGCTGAAGAGGGGCTTACCCGAGAGAATCTCGCCGATCCGCAAAATCGCAAGGCATTAAGCCGCGTCGCCCGCCGGCTGGTGGAAACGGCAGAGCCCTATTATCGATCGGCGTCGGCTGGCCTGCCGGGTTTACCGCTGCGTTCAGCGTGGGCGATTGCTACCGCGCAGCAGGTCTACCGTAAAATCGGTATGAAGGTGGTTCAGGCGGGTTCACAGGCGTGGGATCAACGCCAGTCCACCAGCACACCAGAGAAACTGGCACTGCTGGTGGCGGCATCGGGTCAGGCGGTTACTTCCCGGGTGGCGCGTCACGCTCCACGCTCCGCTGATCTCTGGCAGCGCCCCGTTTAACGCCATGACGTTCTCGCAGCGTCGCCTGCAGTTTTGACAGCGGCGGCGCGTAAAGAAAGCCAAACGAGACACAGCCCTCTTTGCCTCGTACCGCATGATGCATGCGGTGCGCCATATAAAGCCTGCGTAAATAACCCCGGCGCGGAACATAGCGGAATGGCCAGCGCTGATGCACCAGGCCGTCATGCACAATAAAATAGAGCAGGCCGTAGAGCGTCATACCCGCGCCGATCCACTGCAACGGCCAGACACCCGTGCTGCCCAGATAAATGAGCAAAATCGACAGAGCGGCGAACACTACGGCATAGAGGTCATTAACCTCAAACCAGCCTTTATGCGGTTCATGATGTGACAGATGCCAGCCCCAACCCCAGCCATGCATAATGTATCTGTGCGCCAGTGCAGCCGTTATCTCCATTCCGATAACAGTGACCAGAACAATCAGGGCATTCCAAATCCACAACATAGTTTCTCCCGAACATGCATCCTGCAAAGTGGCGCAGAGGTTCAATTTTAACAGAGATTGGGGAAAACAGTGTTCAGGAGAAAAATAAGGGAACACGCTGTTGAAGCTTGAGTGAGGACCATCCTGATGTTTGTGTAGGACGCAGCCTTTAAAGCAGATCGTGATTCAGCGGGGTGCGAAAAGCGTGGCGTGCCGCGGTCATTAACTGACTGGCGGTGACGGTCGTGGGTAATCGCATCAGAATTTTGCTCGCCTGCCAGTAACAGAGCAGCATAACCTCATCCTCCTCTTTTTCAGCCAGTTCATGCAGGCGGGCGCGCAGTGATAACACATCAATGGTCTGCTGCTCGTCAAGCATGTCAGAGATCGTCTGATTGATGACGTGATGGAGAGTTTTCCAGGTGAGATCGGTATGCAAAATTAACCTCTTCTAACGCTTATCAGCTCCGGGCAAACAAACAGCAGTGAAGCAGCTTAAATGGCTGCATCCTGCAAAAGATTGCACACTGCTGACAACTATAGCTGTTCGTGGGCGGCTACGCCGTGCCAGCAGTTGAAAATGCCAAAGTTGGCAATTCTAACGACTAATGGACCTGCCTGTCGCGTATTACACGCGACTCATCAGCTGATTGCTGTTTTTTGTAACAATTGCAGCTGATTCTTAACTGGCTGATGTCAGAGGGATTTGCCAGGGTAAACAGGTTTCCCGTCTCGTTAATGTTCAAGGAGTTGTCGATGAGTCAGCACGCTGATGTACTGGTATGGGGCCACGGCCCTGAGATCTTTGAAGTCTTTCTGGAACCCACCTGTCCTTTTTCGGTGCGCGCCTTCAATAAATTCGACGCGCTACTGGCGCACGCGGGTGAAGAGAACATCACCCTGAAGATCCGTCTGCAATCACAGCCGTGGCACCTCTATTCCGGACTGATAGTGCGCTATATCCTTGCCGCCGCCTGCGAAAGTAAAGAGGCCGCGAAAAAGGTGATGCAGGCGGTGGCCGATCACCGTGAAGAGTTTGAGTTCACCGATCACTGTACCGGTCCGAACCGCGATGCCACGCCGAATCAGATCCTCGCCCGCCTGAAAGAGGTCAGCGGCGTGAATGCCAGCGCCGCATTTGATCAGCCCGACCTGCAGAACGCCATTAAATGGCACTGCAAATATGCCCGCCAGAATGGCATTCACGTTTCACCAACCTTTATGGTTAACGGTCTGGTACAGCCCGAAATCAGCAGCGGTGACGATATAGCGCACTGGGCAAGCTTTCTGATTCGTTAATATTAGTGCGCGGCTGTGCCTGGCCGCGCCAGACTGAGTCTCTCCTTTGCGACCCCACTCACGCGCAAACTCAATATCCTGATAATTAAGCCTGTTTTCCCATGTGGAGGCCGGGTAAGCTGTACCGCTATCAGCAGCAGACGGTGGGATTAAAGCCGCTGCTGTTGTTCATCTTAACGGCACCGCTGGCCTGCATGGCGATAACCTGACCTTACGCCGGGCCCGCACGCCTAATTCATTGAGGATTTGCTGATGACGATGACGCTGCAACAACTGCAGGACAAATATCCGGGTGCCTTCACAGATGCATTTGGTGACTCCCCGGAATTAGCCAGCGAGCTCGCAACGCTGATTATTGCCGGTAAGAAAGTAGCTACCTGCGGGTCGTTGCGGAGCTGGCAGGATCAGGAAGCATTGCCTCAACCGGGCGGTTACAGCATTGTTCTCAACGGCGAACAGCAGCCCGTCTGCGTGATCCGCACCACCGGATTGTTTCTGACGCGCTTTGATCGCGTCACGCCAGAGATGGCGATGCTGGAGGGTGAAGGCGATCTGAGCCTCGACCACTGGCGTCAGGAACATCAGCGCTACTTCGAGCGTGAAGGCTATTTTCACAGCGAAATGGAGCTGATCTTCGAGACGTTCCAGCTGGTCGAGGTGGTCTAAACCGGCACGCTACAGCGTGTTTGCCGCCACCAGCGCAAGCCGCGCAATCCCCCGCGCGGCAAGGTTCTCAGCCGCCTGGGCTGCGCGCATGCCACTGGCACACACCAGTACCACACGCTGATTGACCGGCGGTTGCCAGGCCGCTATCTGCTGCGGCAGAATTCGCACCACCCGCTCGGCCACACTGACCGGTGCCTCTTCCAGGCTGCGCAACTCCACTATGCAATCATCCTCCATCAGCATGGCCCGATCGATAAAGGGCGTGCCGGGCGCGTCAGGTTCAGGTGCGTCATCAAAACGAAACTGCCTGATATGCCAGTCAACAAAGTCACAGTGGATCATGCAGCCGAGCGGCGATGGCGTTAGTTTTAACAATACGCTCAGCGCCATCTGTGCCTGCATTGCGCCCAGCGTCGCTACCGCCGGTCCCATTACGCCTGCCGTATTGCAGTTACCCGAGGCCGTGGGTAGCTGCGGGAACAGCGCGCGATAGCCAGGCGCACCGCCACAGAATCCGCCAACATAGCCTTTGCGTCCCAGCACCGAGGCGCAGATCAGCGGCAGGCCTGCCGGATAACAGACATCGGAGAGCTGATAAGTAATAGCGAAGTTATCCGCCGCATCCACCACCAGATCGATTCCCTCCAGCGCCTGCGGCAGTTGACTGGCGCTTAGCGCGTGTGGATGCGCCTCAACGTGGCAGTCAGGATTGCGCTGCGCCAGCGCACGCTGAGCGCAAAATACTTTCTGCTGGCCCACATCGTCGACGCCAAACAGCGTCTGCCGGTGGAGGTTGTGCAGTTCAACCCGATCGCCATCGTAAAGACGGATAAATCCCACACCCGCGCCTGCCAGTAACGGCAGCAGCGTCGCACTAAGCCCGCCCGCCCCCACCACCAGCACCTTTGCCCTGCTCAGCCGCTGCTGCCCCGCTTCACCAATCTCTGGCAACATCGTCTGTCGCTGATAACGCTCCATCGCTGCTCCTTAACTGAATTGTGCCAGACCAAAAATAGGCGTAGAGGCAGACGCCATGTCGCGCTGCTCCATCAATCCCGCCTGAAACGCTTCGTGTCCGCCGTGGATCGCAGCAGCAAAGGCACCGGCCATGCGCACCGGATCGCGCGCTTTTGCCACCGCCGTGTTGAGCAGCACGCCATCAAAACCCATCTCCATCGCCTGAGCCGCCTGGCCAGGTGCGCCAATGCCCGCATCAATAATCAACGGCACATCTTTAAACCACGCACGCATAGCGCGCAGCCCCTCGATATTACGCAGCCCCTGGCCGGAGCCGATCGGCGCGCCCCAGGGCATCAGCACTTCACAGCCCGCTTCCAGCAATTTTTCGCCGACAATCAGATCTTCCGTGGTGTAGGGAAACACCTGGAAGCCGTCAGCGCACAGAATCCGCGCGGCTTCAACCAGCGCAAAAGGATCGGGCTGCAACGTGTCGGCATGGCCAATCACCTCCAGCTTGATCCACGGTGTGTCGAACAGTTCACGCGCCATCTGCGCCGTCGTCACCGCCTCTTTCACCGTGTGGCAACCCGCCGTATTCGGCAGAATACGTTTGTTGAGCTGTTGCAGCAGCGTGCGGAAAGCGCCGCCTTCACTGCCTTCCCGCCGCAGGCTGACGGTAATAATCTCCGCGCCTGACGCGTTGATCGCCTGATGCAGAATGTCCGGTGACGGATAACCGGCCGTGCCGAGCAGAAATCGGGATTGCGGAGTAAATTGATAGAACATGGTTAACCTCCCTGCATCGGTGACAGGATTTCGAGCTGGTTGCCCGCCTCAAGTTGCTGGCTGGCATAGCGGCTACGCGGTACAAACTCCCCGTTCAGCGCGGTGGCGACGGTCCGCGGATCGATCTCCTGCTCCGCCATAAGCTCCGCCAGCGTCGTTGCGCTGGTTTCAATCGTGCGTCCATTCAGTTCAACGCGCATGAGTCATCTCCTGAGTCAGTTGCAGCATAAGTTTTTCAGCCATGATCGGGGCCAGCAAAAAGCCGTGGCGGTAGAGGCCGTTAAGTGAGAAACGCCCATTTTCGTAGCGGACTTCCGGCAGGTTCTGCCGGTAAGCAGGACGCAGACCGGTGCCGCTCTCCACGATCCGCGCTTCGGCCAGTGCCGGATGCAGGCTGTAAGCGGCGCTGAGCAGTTCCATCATCGCCCGGGCGCTGATCGGGCTGCTGTCGTGGCTTTCGACCATGGTGGCACCCAGCATGAAGTGGCCCCCGGCACGCGGTACCAGATAGCAGGGAAAGCGCGGGTGCAGCAGCCGGACAGGACGGGAGAGTTGTACGTCGGATGTGTGCAGGATCACCATTTCGCCTCGCACGGCGCGCAGGGCTGGCTGCCGATCGGTGGCGTGGATGCCACGGCAGTCGATGATTTTGCCGCCGGGTTTACCGCTGTGAAAGGGGACGCCAGCCTGTTGCAGTTTGT
Organism: Pantoea sp. BJFS-204; assembly: GCF_049310725.1. NCBI lineage: Bacteria > Pseudomonadati > Pseudomonadota > Gammaproteobacteria > Enterobacterales > Erwiniaceae > Pantoea > Pantoea sp. BJFS-204. The sequence continues at coordinate 901,890 of NZ_JBMOWE010000002.1, forward strand.
CGCGCAGTTGCTGCAAGGCGCGGCGCGGATCGAGATGCGCCTCTGCGGCGAAAAACAGGCCGCGGGCAAAGCGGTTTTCCAGTGCGGGTTCAATGTCACCGGGAGAGACCCACTGATGATGCTGCGTCATGCTGGCGAAGCGCGTGAGTTCGCGGCTGTCACGCGGCGGAGCAACCACCAGCGTGCCCTGCTGTTCCACGCCATCAACGCGTTTCGCCCACCAGCTGGCCGCGTGCTGGCCCCATTCGATCACCTGTGGCGGTGCGCTTTCTGCTTCACACCAGGGCGCGAGCATGCCGCCCGCCCAGTGCGAGGCCGCACGGCAGTCAGGCTGGGTAATAACTTCGACCGTTTCTCCCCGCTCCAGCAGCAGCGTGGCGACACAAAGCCCGGCAACGCCGCTGCCGAGCACCGACCAGCGGCTCATGGTGTCCACCGGACAGGAAAAGAAAGATTCAGGATGAGATTTTTCAATTTGGCCTCGTTATCTGTTAACGAAGACCCGTGATACAGAGGGAAAAGGCAGGAACGTTGCGAATGCGCCCCTGCGGCAAGTATCTGATGAGATACCCGTCTTCCTACGCCAGTATCAACTGGGTCAGGTTCTAAGGGTCGCTAAGCCGCGCGGTGCGCTATTAGCCTCTCAGTCTCTCTGGCGAGACTCCCCTGACGGGTTTAGTTGTAAGTTAAGCAGACAGCTTCGTCAAGCAGACTGCATGGAACCGGGTCAGAAAATCGGACTTAACCGGCAGAACCGAAATGCCAGTCAGTTGCGGTTGCCAGCGTCACAAAGGGGCCCGCCAGCGTCTGGTTGTGATGCGCAATAATCTTCTCCGCAGAGAGGTGGGGATTATCGACGGTGGTGTGCGCATCGGAAATCAGTACGACGTTAAAACCCAGCTCCGGGGCTGCCCGACAGGTAGTATCAACGCAGAACTCCGTTTTCATCCCCGCAATCACCAGTTGCTTAATGCCCTTTTGCTTCAGCTGAAGCTGCAGGCCAGTATCCCTGAAACAGCTGGGATATCTTTTGGTGAAGACGACATCACTCTGCGGGTTAGCCTGCAATTCCGGGATCAGGCGCGTCAGCGGGCTTTGCTCGTTAAAAGGGGAATCATCCGGGCCGATATGGCGTGCGAAAAAGAGGGGGACGGCAGAAGCCCGGGCTTTAGTAATCAGAAGTGAGATGTTCGACAAGATCGAATTTGCGGCAAAGGGAGCCTCGGGACCATTAAAAAGGCCCTGCTGCATGTCGATAATTAAAAGTGCACTTTCAGATGTAACCATGACCTGTCTCCATTCAGTTTTAAGAACGGAGAACAGCTCCCCGTCCGGTTCGGCGGGGAGTGAGAATCAGTTGTGTCAGGTGCCAGTCACAGAGTCGCTCACGCCGCCGCCAGAGGCGGTGGTGGTGGTGGTGGTGGTGGTGGTGGTGGTGGTGGTGGTGACGGTTGTGAAAGACTGAACTGACATAAACATTTTCTGACCCTGAGTTAATGCGTTCGGTGAGGTCACCCTCAGAAGGATGGCGCTGACATCTACATTACCCTGTACGCCGTCGCTTTTAAAGCGCCTGCAGCGATTGGGTTACCGCATCGGTTATTTCACGAATGCGCGGTTCGGCACGGCGATAGTAAGTCCATTTCCCGACTTTGCTGGCTTCAACCAGCCCCGCATTGTGAAGTGCTTTCAGGCATAACGAGGTGGCGGGCTGTGATAAGCCCGCCTTGTCCTGTATGAGGCTGGCACAGACGCCATACTGATCGAAGGGATAGAGCTGGGTATAGCCCGCAAACGCTTCGTCAGGATCTTTAAGCCACTTCAGCACTGCCACTCTGGTCGGGTTGGACAGTAACTTCAGGGCATTTTCGGGGGACATGCCGCCTCACAGAATATCAGGATGGATAAAATGGATAGTCAGTATAGCCTTTCTCAGTGCCGCCATACAGGGAGGCGTGATCGACCTCATTCAGCGGATATCCTGATTTAATCCGCGCGGGCAGATCGGGATTAGCGATAAATGAGCGACCAAAACCAAACAGATCGCCCCAGCCTTTTTCCAGCACATGCTGCGCTTTTTCAGCCGTGTAGCGACCCGAATAGATGATCGGAGAGCAGAATGTTTCCCGCAGCGCGACACGGAAGCTCTCTGGCATCTCCGGACTGTTGTCCCAGTCGGCTTCGGCAATGGAGAGATAGCCAACTTCCAGCTCGTTCAGCAGGGCTGCTGCGCGGATGTAGGTCGCATGTGGATCACTTTCAACCAGGCCGAGATAGACGCGCTCTTCGTCGGTACTGGTAAACAGAGGCGCAAATCTGACGCCAACGCGGTGGCTGCCAAATACCGAGCTGACCGCCTCAACGACTTCTCGCAGGAAGCGCAGACGATTCTCAGCAGAGCCGCCATATTCATCCGTACGGAAGTTGGTGTGCTCAGAAATAAACTGGTTAATCAGATAACCGTTGGCGGAATGCAGTTCCACACCGTCGAAACCGGCCGCTTTGGCATTCTCCGCCGCGCGTCGGTAAAGCTCTACAATCTCTTTAACTTCCGATGTAGTCAGTGCGCGTGGCTCGCTGGGTGCGGTCAATATGCCGGCGCCAGGCCCGGTTTCAATAAATACCCGGACGTTATCGGCTGCAATGGCTGAAGGGGCAACGGGTGCCTGCTTGCCCGGCTGAAGTTCATTATGCGACACGCGGCCAACATGCCAGAGCTGGCAGAAAATCGTGGCCCCTTGCTGATGTACTGCCTCTGTAACCTTTTTCCAGCCGGCGATCTGCGCTTCGCTGTGGATCCCCGGCGTCCATGCATAGCCCTGCCCGCGAGGCTCAATCTGGGTGCCTTCGGTGATCATCAGCCCCGCGCTGGAACGCTGGCGGTAATACTCCACCATCATCTCGCCGGGAATGTTGCCCGGTTGTTCACTGCGGCAGCGCGTCAGTGGCGGCAGTACCATGCGGTTACGAAGCTGAAGGTCGCCCAGACTCAAGGGGGTAAAAAGTGACGGCATGACAAAAAATCCTCTGATGTGTGAAGAGGCGACATTATATTTACACATTTAAATTTGTAAATGTGTAATCTGTGCTTTTTGTCCAGGGCGGTATCTGCAGTTTCTGGCAGATAGTCACTTTCTGGGTGGAGTGCTGACAGCGCGTGGGATTAACAGTCTCTCAGCGCAGCGCCTGACTGCGTAAAGTCAGGTGGAGATCCTGCAGACGCCGCTTTCAGGCAAATTGCTTCGCCGGGACGGAGGTGCTGCCTGCAGGATCATAAGAACATTAAGAAGCGTATTTTTCAGTGAACGCCTGCCACTGCTGGCGATAAACCTCCAGTTGACTGAGTGCGCCATCAATCGAGGGCTGTGCTTTGTTGTCAGGATTCGGCGTGGCACGAATCAAATCGGCAAAGGTGCTGAAGACAGAGTCCATATCACGGCCCGACTTCATGGCTTCCATCATCCCGGCCAGCTCCACCTGTGGCCGTGCGGTTGCGCTCTTAACCTGGCTTAGATAGTCACGTGCGCTCTCCTGCATGTCGCGTGTTCCATGACGTATGGCTAACGCCAGCGTATCCTGTGCTCCCAGCAACGTCTGACGTTCACGAATGGCGACTTTGACGCTTATCATCTCATCAGCAATCTCATTCGCCTGCTTCTGGTTATCGCCGGAGACATATTTTTCTATCAGTTTATGGAGCTTAGACTGCGTCAGGGTCAGCGCCATGGCTTCCGAGGTATCCGAATTATCGTACTGATTACGGCCCACCTGGCCTTCAGCCAGCACCTCATGGAGTGCAGCGGCAAACTCATCCATAGCGGTCTGCGTATTGGCAGCCGTCATACTCAGAAGCGGAGTAAATGTTCTGGCGTCCCAGCTGGTGTAGGGATCGTTGAATAACGCATATCCGAGGTTGACGGACGGTCCCTGACCGGATGACTTTGTCTTTGCCAGTTCCTCTGAATTTTTGGCCTGCTGCTCTGCCGCAATGGGCTCAGCGATAGCCTGCACCAGGCGCGCTCTTGCCTCGGGCGAGATCACCACCACACTGGCAGGTAATTCTTTTCCGGTGATAGTTTCTTTAGTCGTGTTCTCAGATCTGTTTGTTACGGTGAGCGTGGCTAAATATCCTCTTGCCACCTCTGTTGTCACGCCATTGATTAACCCCATAATGCCCTCTACGGTTTGATTGGTTGAACAATTTATCGGCAAAATGTAACCAATCTTTACCGAAATCTTATTGCTGCCTGGGTTAAGACGTCTCAGGGCAAGTCTGGCTATCATCGCCGCTGCGGCCTGACTTTGATCCAGAAAAGGTTCAAAATCCTCAGGCTGACCAGCCAACGGCTCCCGGCAGCGTTTAAGACTTTGCGGGGTGCACAGGAAAGTTTCAGAGCAGTACGCATTTATCCATTTTCAGACAGGGTTAATTCAGAGGAAACGTTGTGAATAGTGCACTTCCATTAGACGCGCTTGGGCCACGCATTTGTATTATGGGTCCATCGAACAGCGGAAAATCGACCTTAGCTGAGGCCATTGCTCGCAAAACAGATCTACCAGCAGTTCATCTGGATCAGCTTCACCATATTCCGGACAGTCAATGGGTGCCCAGAGCACCGGCAGAATTTCTCCGTTTGCATGCTGAAGCGGTGAGCCAGGAAAGATGGGTGATGGAGGGTAATTACACCAAATGCATTGAAGAACGATTCGCTCGTGCCACAGGCTTAATTCTGCTGGATGTAAAAGTGACAGTGGCACTGCTGCGGTACATTCGCAGATGTTACTCATCCACTCCGCGTATTGGCGGTCTGGGGATGGGCAGAGAGCATATGAACCTGGAGATGCTGAAATATATTCTCCGTACTGCCCCGCAAAATCGAAAGCACCATAAAAAGCTTTACGACCAGGTCAGACTGCCAAAACTTCTGCTTCCTTCTCCCCGCGATGTTAAAGCCTGTTCTGACTACTGGGGATTACAGCTAACGAATAATGATCGATGAACACAGGCTGTCGGAATAATTTGTGTTTTCCGTTAATAGGGTCGCTCTGACTCAGTAACCCTTTTTGAATAACAAAGAAGCACCACTGCCATCAATCAATAAGCTTTAAGCTCGTCAGAAGAGAGTCCAGCGATTCTACCGGTCCGGAATGATTTGTCTTGGAACGGATTGTGTCCCAGGGCATGGCGTCATCAGTACAATAATCACCTGTGCACTGCATATCGGCAGGCTCACTGAGTAAACCAACCGGAAGCCAGATATAAGGCCTGCCACGCAACCGGTTAGGCACTGTGGAGCCACAGCTGGCGCAAAAATCGTTGCGATAACCGGTGGGTTTGCGCCATGACGCGATCTGGCTCTCACCGGAAATCCAGCTAAAGTCACTCTCTTTTACGATCGTTGCCAGGTTATAGCCGGTTCCACTCTGTTTTCTGCACAAAGAACAGTGACAACGGTAATAGCGCGTGGGGGTTACTGATATTTCGAAAGCAACGGTTTCACACAGACATGCGCCTTTCATTTCATCATCCTGTTCACTCAGATTCCTGGTTTGTCTGACTACTTGCCTGATCATAGTGGTGTTAAAGTAAGGGGCTGCTGAAGCGCTACCGCAACCTTGTTAATTTAATGCCGCTCCGGCTCATTACATGATCTTTTGCGGATTTGAGCCAGAAGCGGATAACCCCTCGTACACCTTCATCAGTATTAACTGCGGCTGAATACCAGTTTCAGCCCTGCCAGCGCAAAGCAGCAGGCTAATAGCGCATCGAGTCCGCGACGAATGCGACGGTAGAATGCGCCCATCATGGCGGTTGAGAACAGCAGAGCATAACCGCCGAACACAACCACGCAAATCACCGCACAGCCGCAGATGATTATCGGCAGCGTGGCGGCGACCACATCCGGCTTCAATGCAAACGACATAATGGCCACCCAGGTAAGAATCGCTTTGGGATTGCCGATATGCATCAGGATACCCTGACGAAACAGTCTGCCATATGCGACCCGCTCATCGCTGGCTTTAAAATCGCTGGCCTCAGTGCGGCGTAAAGCAGATTTGCCGGCTTTAAACGCCAGCCATAACAGATATAACCCTCCGCCAATTTTTAACACGATCAGCAACTGTGCGAAGGTGGCCAGCACTGTCAGCACACCGCAGGCGGCCAGCAGCGCCCAGAGCATCGAACCACTCACGACACCCGCAGCCAGCGCCAGTGCGGCACCCCTGCCCTTTTTCATTGCCGTTCCCATTATCGCCATATTACTTGGCCCGGGACTGGCTGTAGCGACAAAGTAGGTGGTGAAGATCAGGATTAATTCGTGCGAAAGCGCCATGATGTCCTCTGCGATGGGTTGTTATTTATCTGTTATATCGGCTGACGTGCAAATTTGCTATCTCCTGGTTCGCTGCGGCTTCGTTTCTCGCTTTAAACGATCTGCGCAATCAAACGTTTTCCAGACATAGCTTTCTTCTGCGGGGATCGGCATCCTGCCGGAAGTATCATCAAAGGATTCGCTTTAAGGGACAACTCAGGGTCGTTTACGGTCATCCAGACGCAGCTGCAAAAATGTCAAATCCAGCCAGCGTCCAAACTTAGTTCCAACCTCCGTCATTCTGCCAGACTCAATAAATCCCAGTTTTTTATGCAGGGCAATGGATGCCGCATTTTCCGATTCAATCGCCGCCACCATAATGTGCTTCCCGGCTTCGCGAGCAAGCTGGATAAGCCCCTGCATCAGGGCGGCACCCACGCCTTTACCTCGTGCATCTTTATGAACATAAACCGAATGCTCAACCGTATGACGATATCCGTCCCAGGGACGCCAGTCACCATAAGAGGCATATCCCAGCACGGTATCATCATTGTCGTCTGTCGCCACAATCACAGGAAAACCGGCCTGCTGGCGGCTGTTTATCCACGTGATGCGGTTAGCCACATCAATACGATTTTCATTCCAGATGGCTGTGGTGTTAAGCACCGCATCGTTATAAATCTCTGCGATGATTTCAGCATCGCTTTCTACAGCCGCACGGATAATCATGGTGGACACCCCTTTGCTCACTCACTAAAGTAGATGAATTGTTCACTATGATAGTTATCCATTATGTTAGATAAAAAGTCCAGCAAAGAAGACAGCCTGAACTTCCGCATCGGTCAGAAGGTAAAAGAGGAAAGGGAAAAACGCGGCTGGTCACTTACCGAGCTGGCTGATAACTCAGGCGTTTCACGAGCGATGATCCATAAGATTGAGCGTGGGGAGAGCAGCCCGACGGCGGTTCTGTTAGCGCGCCTCTCAGGCTCGTTTGATATGACCATCTCTCAGCTGCTTGCTCAGACTGAAGTGCAAACCGGGACGCTGGTCAGGCACGAAAATCAGCCGGTGTGGCAGGATCCGGAAACCGGCTATCTGCGTCGCCACGTTTCACCGGGCGAGATGCCGGTCGATCTGGTCAGTGTCGAACTGCCGGCAAATACCGCTGTGCCGATGCCGGCAATCTCCTATGTTTCAAGACGCCAGCTGATATGGTTAATTGAAGGGACACTGACTTTTGAAGCAGGTTCCAGCACCTATGAGATGGCTGCTGGCGACTGTCTGCAACTGGGCGATCCGGCTGACTGCGTGTTCAGAAATAAAACGACTCAGGGCTGTCGATATGCCGTTATCGTACTCCGGCCTGCCTGATTAACCAGTGACGTACACAAACAAGTGATACGTAAAAAATGACTCGATTGGAGGAAGAACATAATGGCTGATAACTTTTTAAAAGCAGCGATTACCGGTATCAGCAGGACTATATTTAAAAATAAGAGTTGCTGATTAAAAATGAAATAGTTTTGACTCCATAAATATCGTCCGGGGGATAATTAATGAAGCTTTTGACCCATGGAATTACGCAGGTCTTTGCAGTCGATGGTGGGTAAAATACACCGAAGTTCTTAAGTTCGTTATGGCACATACTCAATATATTCGGTTAAACAGAGAAGGTAAAAAAAAACCGGGACAGAGGCCCCGGCAAAACACAACAATACTCATGGAATCTTTCATATTCGCTGGCGTCTGATATTTTCCTGTCTTATCTGTTATCAGGCGAATTCCTTATAAATATGAGGCAGGAAGCGTCCCAGCGACGTAAATTCTGTCATATCATGCACTGCCATTTCATATGCAAATAACTCTAACGATTCTGCGTTCATACCTGCCCTGGTAATGTATTCTTCAGAAAGCTTTGCTCCGTTTGGAAAATTTGAAAAGCGATTCCACGACGGATGTGTCCCTATCCAGTAACGGTTTATCATTTGCATACCAGTTGGAGTATCGCGCCCAAGATGAATCATCATGACCAGTGGTGTTAAGGGATGATCATAAGGGGTAATTATGCCACTCGCGTTAAAGGTGAAATTGTTTCGTCTCAGTAGTTCACTATCTAAACCCAGGCTTTCCGGAGCGTCAAAATTAATAATTCCATCGAGATAGTTCTCACCGATATATTCAATTATGTGATTAGGGTTTCCGTATAGGCGCTTATCATAACTCAGACTGCTATCAGCTAATCGCTTAGGATCTGCAACAGAATTATGAATATGTGCATGAGGGAACCACAGATAATAACGCTCACTTTCAACTGGATGCCAGGTAAACCACCACCTGAACATATCCGTTGTTACTCCAGGAAAGAGATGCTGGCTTTGCGCATAAGCACATGGCCCATCTTCAACTACACCGTATCCGGATGGTGGATATTTATCAAAATCTTCTAATAAAACCTTTAGCCCCTCAATTGTCGGAGGCAGGATGTGATTTTTTGCTAATGGGCCCTTTTCCAGAGAAGTAACCATTTCGAGTGGAGCATCAAGTCTGCTGTTAAAGAAGTGCGAATAGGGCTTTCCCTGTATCTCTTTTTCATTGACCCTCAAACGTTTTTGCATAGGCACCTGAAAATAGGTTATGAGAGTTTTGTTTAATGAAGCCCCTGCATTAAATAAATTTTCAGTTACTGATGAGTTGTTATAAACAGACGAACCGCTCGTGGCATAAACATTATTAAGTAACGAATGTGATAAAAGAGCGCTACCCGTCAGTAAAGGAATACTTCTTAGTAATTTACGGCGTGAGAGTTTTAACTTCATGTTGTAGCCTTTTAAAAATGCGAATAGATAAAACTGCATAAGAACCGAAATTATTACTACAGCCTAATAAATTAGTATATTTTAGGAGTGCCCGGTTTTTTCAGAGTCATGAATTGCTTCATAAGAAACCCATCAGGATTAGCTAAATCATCTAATATGGTGAAATGGGTTGCCATGGGAAGAGTAAACATTTTCACTGATTTATCAATCCTGACTAATTCGTCTGCATAACAGCTTGACTGCCTTATAAGTTCAGGTAACTCATCGCCACCAACCGAAACCAGCGTTGGAGCACCTTTTTCCAGATGAAAAAGTGGGCTATATAATTTTATTTCTACAGGCGTTAACTTTAATTTATCTTGCAACCAACACATACTTATCGGATTAAGATCCACGAGTGCACTGATCATATGTACCCTGGATATAGCATGATGTGAGCGGTAAAGTGAGGCAAGATGTCCACCTGCGGAATGACCAGCCAGGTATAGCGGACTATCGCGGACCCCTAGAAAATCCTGATCGTCTTTGATTTTCTTAATCAGGTGCCCGATTTCATTAACGATTTCTGTCATTGTTGCATCAGGTGCAAGAGTATATTCAGCCAGAATGACATTCATGCCGTTTGCGTGAGGTCCCTGCGCAATAAAGGCAAAATCTTCTTTATTACAATTTGTCCAATACCCACCATGTATAAAAATATAAGTAGGCGAGTTTTTTATACCAGATGACAGGAAGTCGTAGCGTTGCCGGGGCTTACGGCCATAAGACCGATCACGGATCCAGTGATACTTTTTGTAGAGCGGCCGACTTCTCGCTTGTAGTTTTTTTAATAATCCATCGAAGTCTTTGACAATTGCAGTATTGTTGTAAGCATTATTAAGTTCGGTTTCAATCATGCCCCGGTACAATTTATTTTGCATAACTACCCCATATTCATAAGTAAAGGTTAGATTTTTTCAATTAGTCACCATGTAAATGGTTTACTTAACCAAGCTAGATGTTGAAACAGTCAAATATTATGCTGCTCACTCATCTCATTCTTAGCAATGAAGTCTGAGAAGCAATTTTAAGTCCACCCCCATTTTTCGGCAAATCGATTGGTAAATATTGTAAGATTTTTTTAAGTTAACATTTAGAATTGTAGATATTCTTTTTATTGAGTTACCATTAAGAATTAGAGATATGAATTTAAATTCAAGGTTGTTAAGGGCTTTAATGCTAGTATTTTCCTTGGTTATATATTTGCTGGCAGGATAAGTACTAATGCTTCCCAATTCATTGAAAACGTTTTTGGCAAAGAGAATTGTGTAGATAATCGATTCTTGGAGGTACCAGAATGCTGCCAGTGGGGCCATTATGGGATCACAGATAATGATGACTTTTAAACCTAGAGATTTCAGGAGCTGAATCCAGTCCCTATTAGTAAAATAACGAATATTATATAATGAAAAATCGAGAAAAATATGTCCACGGCAAAAGATCCGGGTCTCCTCACGAAAAAGAAGATGATGTAAACCTTCTCTGAAATAAATATTGTTGTCAGGCCAAGATATTGCCTTTTTTAAATTGCAATGATAAATGGGTTCAGCACTTCCATTAATTAATTGACAGTTATAGTTACATGCGAAACACGTTACTTTATTAGTGTAGTGGTTAGCCATTCTTAAGGCACCTTTTCCTTGATTTTTACTATTTTATCTAAGAATTTTGATAATCCTGGAATGTGCCGAAAGCGAGAGAATCTATTATCAGTAGTCTGATAGATGACATACGGAAATTAATTTCAACTTTCATATTCTCGTTTGTGTTCAGGATTATTTGTTGTATTTAACAATAACTCCATAATCATTTACATATTCAAAAGAAGTTATTTTCTGGTTAGCCGTGATGCTTGAAGGAATATTCACTATTGTATTTGAAAATGGTGCAATCAAACCATCGTTAGGTAGATTATTTAATACCATTCCATCTTTAAAACTAACACTGATTAGTGTTATAAAAAAAGGTGAACGATTGGATATTCCCATTTCAGGTTTTTTGGCATCAACTGTGGGGATGAATTCTATTTTACCCACAGCATCTTCAATAGTGCTTTCCTTTAAAAAGTCAGGGCGAAGTAGTAGTTTCACTCTTGTTCTAAATGCTAACTGAAAATTAATCTCATCTGATGAGCTTTTTTTAGTCGGAACTTCAAGGACGTTTAACCAAAATAGCCTTTCAGTATTTTCTCTGCCGTTTCCAAAATAAATGATGCGCAGAGCATGTGATTTTTTTGCATCTAATCTGAATGTCGGAGGGAGAACGATAAAAGGTACCTTCAACCTTCCTGGATCTATGTTTTGATCCCCTTCGTCAACCCAGCTTTGTATCAAAGCCGGATTGGTTCCATCATTAATAATGTTAAACGTTTCTTCTTTAGAATGTGCATATATTATTACCCTGGTTTTATTAACGTATGTTTTTGCTAGCCCGCTATTCATAGTCAAAAGTGTAATTAAAAAAAGAATAGTTATATTCTCAGTGAGCCCGTTTATTTTTTTCATATAATCAGTTTATTTATAACTTACTGTAAAGGTTGCTGCGCCACTTATCTTACCTGATGAGACATTATTCTGAATCTGATAAAGCCCAACTTTCAAAGGAACATCATAATTGGCGTTATCCTGATTAGGATCGTAATTATCCAGTAAATAAACAGTATTGAATGTGACAGGAACATCTTGTTCATTAAGCATCTGAAATGCAACACCGCTTGCAGTCGAATTTGAATCTGGTGCAAATAGACCATTATTGCTATCGAGTATCGCAGTAACAGGGGTTAGTGAGTAGCCTATACTAGCAAGGCCTGCCGGGCATTGCCTAAAATTAAGGCTAAAATTAGTCATGGCAGTGGTATATCCAATGCCTGTAAATTCAGACCTGCTTACCGCAGGTAAATTGACATTAACATCAGGTGTGGTACATGTTCCTCCTGTTGTTGAAATATTCAACCCTCCAGCTAAAAACTCAGAGATCATGTAACTTAAAGTTCCATAATCTGTACTGCCTTCACTGATCTGCATATGCCGCAAATACATGGGATCAAATACTGCCATAGTACCTGCTCTTAAGCTATCAGCCGTCTTTACAAATCTGATTTGTATATCAATACCGATAAAGTAAGGTTGGCCATCATCATAAGTGACAGTAAAAAGCTCAGCCGGCGTCTGATATACGCCATTTGATACAGTAAGCGGGTACCACTCACTGGCTTGGCCTTTAATTTTATAGCGCCAGCGGGCGATGTAACCTAACCCAGCTTTGACGGCAGTTACATAGACATTATAGGTTTGCCCATCAGCCTGTGTTGTGCCCCATACCCGATAGGGTGGGTAACCCTGTACCGCCATTTGTGGTGAAATAGATTCTGCTTTAGGGTCATGTACGCATGACCATGCACTTGGGTTTGAGGATGTTAACCAGGTACCCAACATATCCCCTACCTGGGAATCCTTACCCACCTGAACGGTCGTAGAATCAAAATATTGGTAATATCCCTGAGTTCTCTTGCAGTCAACCCATTTACCATCTGCAATGGCCTTAAAGCTGCAGGCTGCAAAAAAAAATAAGATCAACAAATTTGCATGTATTTTTTTATATTTCATTTTTATTTCCTTTTTATTTACATAGCACATCAGCATGTCGCATTTTGTTATCAACTGCAGGGCTATCAACATTGAAGTGATAATTTATGTTACAGTGGTGAGGTATGTTACCCCCCCATTTAACCAAGAGAACACCCGCTGGTTGTTTAACGCGAACAAAACTTCTCCCACCCTGAGATATATAACCTACTATTCTATTTTCTTGATCACTCAAGGTTGCCCCAAATGGTAACTCTGCACCATTGATAGTTTTGATATCCAATAAAGCTGAATACCCCTTATCTGTCTTATATTTTAACAATACGACGGCACCAGCTGTTGGCACAGTATTCTGGCTGGTAATATCAAGCGAAACATCAGTTGACAGACCTTTAGGGTCGAGCTCGATCGTATTCTGCCGATAGGGGGTAAGATAAGGAACGGCGGCTTTGCCTGAACGATCAAGGCTAAGGCTGGTGTTATTTGATATTTTTGCGCCAGCCGCATTATCAGCTTCAATCACTGCCATGGTGTCACCCATTATCGGAGTGAAAACAATTCCATTCCCATAACCAATTACGCCTCCTGAAAGCGTTGCACCATACTGTTTATAACCGTTTCCACTTGAATAGCTACCACCTAAATTAGCATATTTTGCACTCCAACTGGCATTTGCTCCTCCAGTGTTTTTTGTTCCGACGTTGTTGTATTTGTCAACACTGGCAAACGCACTATAATTATATTGTCTGTTTTCGCCTAGTGTACCTGCGATGGAATTTTGAAGGCCATCATGCTCATTGTCTTTAACGTAGGTCGAATTAAGATATGTAGATGTAGCGCTGTTACCCAACGGCAAAGATATGCCAATGGCAATTTTATTATCCCACTTGCCTCGCACCAAATCACGTGTACGGCTAGCATTAACATTGAGGTTAAACCAGTGAAACTGATTTGTGTAACCCAACTGGTATTCACTATCTCTACCTGTCCGATTCCAATAATCCTGCGTACTTGCACTGAAATTGATGCTACCAAGCTTATCTGAAATCGTTTGAGTCGCACTTAGTTGTGAACGATTTTTTCTATTGATACTGTTTGAGTAATATCCGGTTCTGTAGCGATGCACCGAGTCACGTAGTAGCATTGCATCGTCAATAGTATAAAAACCAGAACTTGAATAGCGGTAATTTGCCAGGGTAATGTTGGTATTGGTCAAAGGTAATATTTTTGCAAATGATACGCTTACGCTGTGTCCACGGCTACGCACATCATCGTCTATGCGTGTTTCTGCATGAGTTATATCAGATGATATTGCACCCAGTACCGTATTCAGGGCGATGCCTCCAGAAGCAGACTGATAATCCTTTCCGCCTAGCAGACCCGTGTAGCCAGTAACGATATTAGAAAAACCGTGTCGCAACGTCCCCATAGCTATTGTGGGTTCTTCATTTAAGGAAGCGTTATGATAACGACCACCCATCAGACTGTAACGTGTAGTACCTGGACGTAAAAGTTCAGCAATGGATGCATAGGCCACGGTAAATCTGCGTTCGCTTCCATCAGCCTCCTTCACTGTGACTAAAAGATCTCCGCCAGAGCCAGTGGGATAGAGATCATCAATTGTAAAAGGGCCTGGTGGAACTGTTGTCTCATAAATACGAGTACCACGCTGCGTGACGTATACCAAGGCGTTTGTGTTTGCTACTCCATTAATAACAGGGGCATAGCCGCGTTGTGAATCCATATACATACGATCGTCACTAGCAAGTAGTGCACCTTTGAAGCCAATACTATTGAATACCTGACCATCGGTGGTAAATTCCCCCAGCACCAACTTACTCCTGAGAGGTACGATAGCGCGCTCAAGATAGGTATTTGTATTGTCATATTGCCAGTTATTTCCACTACTCCAGTTGAAGGTGCCTCTGTAACGAAGGCGCCAAACATCCCAGTTGATTCCGCCGCGCAGCCCCAGATATTGTGTTGAGAGATCATTTCCCGCAGACATCTGCGAGCTATATGCGTTGTAGTCATATTGCAGAGTAGCAGCGGTAATACCTTTATCCCACAGTTCGGGACTCACATAACCGCGCGCCCTACGCATAAGGAAAGCTTGCGGGATGTCTAAATTAATTTGTTGCGTTGATGAATCATAATTCACCTGTAACATGGGTGCGATATCGGTCAGCCGTTGGCAAACATTCCCTGCTTTCATCGCTACCACGGCACTTTTATCTAATTTTTCAACATCAAGACCAAGCATGGCTACAAGCTTCAGGTCAAAGCAAGGTTCCGCAATCAAAGAATCAGGATTTTTTAAAATGAATGATATGTCAGCAGCCCCTTTCCATCTTCCGTTAACATATAAATCTACTTTGTAATTTCCTGGTGGTATAGGGTTTCCATCCGAAAACTGCTTTACATCGATATCGGATCTTAAAAAACTGCTGTTAAAATTGACACTATCAGGTTCATCAGAATAAGCGATAGGAATAAATATCGATGTAATAAAAGCGATTTTAAATAATGGTTTAAAGTTTAGTACTGGTCCTGTGAATTCAGATAGCATTCCCCAATACCTGCTCATTTTTTGATTCTCCACCGTAATCATTAATAACGCTGTAAAATATTTTTTTTCCGGCCAATGTCTGACTGGAATCTTTTTTTAATGTGTATTCAATACTTCCTTTCGGATTGACCATCCTGGAAGGGAAATCTATGACAGAAGCTATCAAAGGGCTATGCGCATCCTCTCGTACCTCTAGTTTCCTAAATGTAATAAAGTAAGGGGAGTTGTTTTTTATTATTAAATTATTACCTCTCAGGCTAATGTTTAAGTCTTTATAGGCTTGCAAAGGAGCGGGCGTTAAACCTTCCGGACGATAAAATAACTTTATTCGTGTACGGAATGCCATTTGCAACTTGTTATTACTATCCAGGGTGGTATTTTTTGGCTCAGGCGGTATTTCCAGCATATTAAACCAAAAGAGTGACTCGATATTTTTCGGCAGATCAGGATTGGTTGCCAGTATCCTGACAGCTTGTCCTTTACCCGGATCGATTCTTATTACTGGAGGATTAATAAGAAAAGGAATTTTTTCCTCTCCGGGTTTGCTTTCAGGCTTACCGTTGTCCATCCATAACTGTAACAGATAAGGTATTTTTCCCTTGTTTTTAAGTTGCATTACAGATTCTTTATCTTTCTCGTGCAATATGATTCGCGTGCCATTAATAACTACTTCTGCATGAACAAGTGAGGAAAGAGTCATCAGCAGCAGTATAAGCGCAGGGGTAATTTTGTTTGCCAAGATATTGTCATCCTTAAAACAGGAGTAAAGAGGGTATCTTTACTCCCTAAAAATACTTATTCGTAGGTCATCGTATAATCGATTTGAGTTGTGACGGATCCTGGTTCAGTTTTCCCCGTGGCATAATAGCGTGCGTAATAGCTCAATGTGCCACTTCCTGAAGAGATATCTACAGGAATATCGTTTTGACCGTTAGCGACAGAAGCACCCGCCAAAATCGCATTCATATCAGAGTTCAGAAGTTCAACCTGAACGTTTTTGGCAGCGTCTGCAGCTGTTGTATCAATATTCAAACGGCCGGTAGAATTATCAACATAAGAGCCGGGTTCAAAATAGGCCATTGCAGTACCCAAAGCCGTACCTGAACAGTTGCTCAAAGAGATATTAAATGGTGTTGCACCTGCTGTAGTTCCCGCACCAGGTAACGATGTTGCCGAAACCGTTGGTAAAGTAACGATTGCATCATTACTTCCACCATTCACGGCAATGGTACAAGTCGTATCGGTAATCTGGCCATTAATAGTAATGGTTCCATCATTAGCCATCGCATTAAAGGCAATTGAAGATGAAACAACAAGTGCCGCCAATGAAATTGTGTTTTTGATATTACGCATTTGGCATTCCCCTATGTAGGTTAATAAAGATCTTCATGTTAGCTACTGCGAATTCCAGCTGACGACAAAACTATCGAACAAGCTGTCGCTGCGAGAAAATGATAGGCCCAGGGGGCATGATGCAGTTATCTGTGATTTTTAAAAGGTTAAAAATGGTGATTAATTCTAAAAAATAGAAGTTTAAAAGGTTTTTATGTCGCCTTTTATGCGCATTGCTTTTATGGAAAAGATGTTATTATTGTGTCTTAATCCATTTTGAAAGGTTTTTTACTTTTTTTTAACCTAATACCCCCCTAAGAAACTGGTTGAAATCCTGCTGGTGCTTTCATGAGGTTGAGTTAACATGTATTTTATTCTGAATAAAATGGTTAAGTTTTTACCTGCAACTAGTGAGCTTTCATTAGTTAACGATGTGGGGAATAGTGTATTGCTTTCCAAAGCAGCTACTCGATTATTGAATGAATTGGTTAAGCAATCTCCCGAAATAGTTAGTCGTGAATTTCTTCTTAAATCTGTCTGGGAAGATTATGGGTATACGCCATCTTATAACAATCTTTATATGGCAGTGAGTGAACTCAGGAAATCCTTCTCAATATTGGGTGAGGTAAATGATGTCATTATAACCGTACCAAAATCTGGTTTACGGTTTGATGCTACTATTGATATCCTCGAAAGGAATAATCTCACCCCTGAGGAAGAAGTATATTCCACGCTTGATCCCGAAAATACTGTTATATCCTTAGCGGACGGTGAAAGTGTTAATTCGAGAAACCTTATTCCAGAAGAGTTGGACCCGATTAGACCAATTAAATATTCTCCCTCATTCCTTCTGGCAAAAACGCTTTTTTTGTTTTTCATTTTGCTCATTGGTGTCATGGTTTACTTTTGGAATAAGCAGACGCCTTTCGTTGTCACTACTTCACAAGATAAGATCTTCTTTAAAAAGGGAGTTTGCGATATCTACCTGATTGATGCTATTGACGGATACAATGTCCAGAAGGTGAAAGACCAAATAAATTCGGTAATGAAGAAGTACGATGTTGATTGCTATGCAATAAAGAAGAACATTTATTTCCAAATAAGTTTCCCGCGATTTAATGTGCTAGAAGAGGCAACAATGGCAATATGTGTTAATGATGGGAAAATAAAAAGCTGTGAAACAATCAAGAAAATGGCGGGCTAATGGTAATTAAGAATAATAAGTTTTTTATTACAGTGATCGTAATCTGTCTTGGCTTAACTTTTGCTTTGAATTTTTCCAACATCAAAGATAAGAAGCTGGTTTTTACGTGTATCTCACAGTTAACTTTATCTTATCCGGATGGAAATAATATTTATGCAAACTTTAGAGGGTTTATTTATAATAATAATAAAGGTTTATCTACCTATCGTGGCACTATGGTAAATGGTGATATGGTCTATATTGTTAATGTGGATATACCTTTTGAAATACATGGAGGTGATGTTAAAACCATCATCTATAAAAAAGCAATCAAGAAAAGTAATGATACCACACCAGAGGGTACTATCTGGAAGAGTATGCTTTCGGAAGGTTCTACGTACTACTTGTCGTTTAGTAAAACCCCTGCTGGTGAAGTTATTGTAAATGACAGAGGAGCAATTACTTATGTGTGCTCGCAATAGAATTAGTATAACTCACGCATAATCATCAATTCGAAATAATTTCTTATTCAGCATCATTATATATATCTCACTCCTCATTGCACTGGTTTAAATTGCCGGAAGAAATTTTATAAATAGTATTTTATTATCCTAGTGATAGTCCCAGAAATCATTATCACCTTTGGTTTTCGAATAATTTATCTATGACCCGATACTCTCGTTGACGGCTATAACGACTGTTTGAGTCTGCTTTAAGAGAGTCTTAATTACCACTATATTGAACCCAACTCGACCGCCCAGAGAGCCTCTATGCAAGCATGATGTTGCGACAGAGCAACATCATTATCGTGCATGGCCACGGCGAAGAGCGTCATGAGGCTTGCATTCCCCTCTTCTAGTAAGTTACGCCGCTTCGATTCGGGAACTTCTTACATACCGTCAAAATTCTTGCGCCAGGTTAAGAAGATGATGCCTGAAATAGGATACCTGGGGCAGACTTGCCGGACAGAACAGAACATCAATCTCTGGCCTCGCAGAGTATCCTGATGATCTTTCGTCGGAAAACGTAACTTCGTGGAGATACCTTCGAGTTACCGATGAAAATATTACTGAAATCGCAGTGTATTAATCAATGGGATATAGATCACTTTGACCACCGTTTTAGAAAGTACAAATTCGGATGAGATCAGTCCGGAAAATTCCCGAAAACTGGCCGCATGATGCGGTCCGGACTGAGCCTGTTGAAGTGTGCAGAAGTGAGGACTATCTCCCCAGAATCTCTCTGCGGACAATCTCAGCGCCCGCACTTAGCGCATGCAGTTTGCCATTGGCAACCTGACGCGGCAGTGGAATCATGCCGCAGTTGGTTGAAGGATAGAGATTTTCAGCATCCACAAACTGCAGCGCTTTGCGCAGCGTGTTTGCCACTTCTTCAGGTGTCTCAATGGTATGGGTTGCCACGTCGATGGCACCGACCATGACTTTTTTACCGCGAATCAGCTCGATCAGATCCATCGGAACCCGCGAGTTCTGACACTCCAGTGAGACAATATCGATAGCTGAACGCTGTAATTTAGGGAAGACCTCTTCGTACTGACGCCACTCTGTACCCAGAGTTTTCTTCCAGTCTGTATTCGCTTTAATGCCGTAGCCGTAGCAGATATGAACCGCGGTTTCACACTTCAGACCTTCGATAGCGCGCTCCAACGCGGCGATGCCCCAGTCGTTCACTTCATCGAAAAAGACGTTAAACGCAGGCTCATCAAACTGAATAATATCCACGCCAGCGGCTTCTAATTCTTTGGCTTCCTGATTCAGAATCTTTGCGAATTCCCAGGCCAGCTTTTCGCGACTTTTATAGTGATTGTCATAAAGGGTATCGATCATCGTCATCGGACCCGGCAACGCCCACTTAATAGGACGATCGGTCAG
Source organism: Pantoea sp. BJFS-204 (assembly GCF_049310725.1). Taxonomy (NCBI): domain Bacteria; kingdom Pseudomonadati; phylum Pseudomonadota; class Gammaproteobacteria; order Enterobacterales; family Erwiniaceae; genus Pantoea; species Pantoea sp. BJFS-204. Next base: position 921,619 of record NZ_JBMOWE010000002.1, read on the forward strand.
CTTACGCAGGATTTTCGCATCTTCAACAAATACGGGTTTCTGACGTGAGACTTCACCCACCACGGTCGGGACGCTCGCATCATAGCGATTACGGATTCGAACCACTTCACGCTTTTCAAAATCCACACCGCTGAGGTGTTCAATAAAAGTCGTCACGAAGTGCTGACGGGTCTGCTCGCCATCACTGACGATATCAATACCGGCCCGAACCTGATCGTCCAGACACAGACGCAACGCATCTCTTTTGCCGTCAACTAACTCTTCATCCTGCAGTTTCCAGGGTGACCAGAGCACCTCTGGCTGCGCAATCCAGGAGGGTTTAGGCAAGCTGCCAGCAGTAGATGTCGGTAATAAGGTTTTCATAGCAGGTGACCTTCTATATTTAATTAATCAAAGAACGAATTCAGCAGCCATTGCGCGAGAAGTGTCTGATTCGGCTTAATGAAATGCGTCTCAGTAAACTTACCCTGTTCGACGGCCAGGCGGCTGCGTTCTTCGCGATCGTAAACAATCCGGGTTAACGAATAATCCTGATGCTGCAGCGTGGGTTGATAGCACTGTCCCGCAGCAGAATTCGCGTTGTAAATTTCAGGGCGATAGATCTTCTGGAAAGTTTCCATGGTGCTGATGGTGCTGATCAGCTCGAGATTGGTGTAATCGCTGAGCAGGTCACCGTGGAAATAGAAAGCCAGCGGCGCAACACTGCCCTGCGGCATGAAGAAACGCACTTTCAGACCCATTTTTCCGAAATAGAAGTCAGTCAGGGAAGGTTCATCCTGCTGATATTCAATGCCCAATACCGGATGCTGATTACCGGTGCGCACGTAGGTGTTTTTGCTCGATACACTCAGGCAGATAACCGGCGATTTACTGAAGTTCTCTTTATAGACCGCTGAGTTCACGAAACTTTTGAAAATATTGCCATGCAGCTGACCAAAATCATCCGGCAGGCTGAATTCAGTCTGACCTTTGTTATGTTCTGACAGAACAACGCTGAAATCATAATCACGCACATAGGAAGAGAAGTTATTGCCGACAATCCCCTCGGTGCGCTGACCGGTTTTATGATCCACGATATGCGTTTTTAAAATCTCAATCGCCGGGAACGTTTCGTCGCTGCTTCCGGGACGAAGATTCAGCTCAGCAGAAATAATCTCAAGTTCAACTGAGTAGCGGTCGCCCTTTGGATTGTCCCAGTGCGCCAGAGAGTTGAAACGATTGTCGATCATCACCAGGGCGTTGTGCAGGTTTTCCTGACGTTTTTCGCCGCGCGCTAAATTAGCGAAGTTAGTCGTCGCCCGCGTATTTTTCGAAGGATTATAGTTTTCGTCGAAACGAATGCGCTTGAGGGTAAAGGCTAAGTTGTTCATCGCTATCGGGTATCCTGGTCGCTGATATGCGTTGTTGCTGTTAAGGGTTATCCAGCGTGGCTATCCCTTTACAACTATTCATATGACTCAAAGTTATTAACAATTCTTACTTTATGCCTCAACACCCGGTTGAAAAAAAGTGATTAAATTTCAACGAACATGAAGGGAATTCATGTTGAGGTATTTAAGCGGGGAAATTTTCATGAGGCAGCGAGTCTTTTAACACCTGATGTAAAATCCGGGTGTAAAAAGCCTCGCACTAAGGGGGCTTAGCAAGAGATGTCAGAGGTGGAGTGATCTTTCGCCTCAACTTAAGGCGCGGAGGCTTTCATGATCCCATAATCAGGCACGCCAGCGTGCTGTTAGTCATTTAGCGGAAATCAATCGGTTCTCACCCGCAGAGCGTTAAACGCAGCATGGATGCAGCAGCTAATAAATCCCGGTCACAGCCAGGCAACACGACTAAATTTTATAAACGTTATCACACATGACTTTATGTGCGCCTGATTTTACCGAAAGCCTGCACGCTGCCTCTTTCATCAGTTTTCCCATCTCACTGTCGCGCATCGACTGCGTCAGGCGTGAAGCCGGACCGGTTAATGCCAGCGCCGCGAGCAGTTTGTTACCTTCACCAAACACCGGTACGGAGAATGCCGCGATATGCGGATCGCGAATACCTGACGTGAACAGCGGGAGTTCAGGCACAGAGTCAAACAGAGGTTCATTCAGCCCCCAGTAACGAAGCACCTGCCCGATGGCCGAATTATCCAGCGGCAGATAAGTGCCGGGCAGACGTGTTTCACGCAATCCTTCAGAGGGCTCCGCTCTGAAAAGACAGAGTCGTTGACCGTTTTCAATCACATACCATGTGGCGCTTTCGCCTGTCGCAGTCGCCAGTGCGTGAAGTTCAGGCTGAACGATACTGGCCAGATGAAAGGATTGTTCATAGAGCTTGCCCAGATAAAGCAGTCTTGGCCCCAGGGTATAAACGCCATTGTCGCGACGAATGACATAGTTCATGCGCTCAAGTGAGTTCATCAGACGATAAACTGTCGTTTTATGGTACCCCGAAAGCTGCGCCAGCGCGGTCAGCGTCAGTGATTCCTCACCAGGCCTGAAACAATCCAGCAGCGCCAGCGCTTTTTCTACGGCAATTACGCCTTCATTCCCCATCGGTACGTCCTCCTGTTTGCGACGGCAGGCAGTTTACCGCGCAATTTGTGATTCACATCGTATTTACATCACAAATGAATGCTTAACACTGGTGCGAACTCAATTAACATCGATATAGTAGTTTTATATTGTACAACTTAGTTGTGCCTAGTAAAACAAAGAGGATTAATCTATGCCCCATGCAGAGAATACCTTCATCAATCGCGACATTATCCGTATCGCACCAGAGCGCGTAAAACAGGCTGCTCAGTTTCAGGCGGCGATCCTTGCTGATGTTGCCGGACGACGCGGAACGCTGCACGGTCGCGTAAAACCTGTGTCCCCCACAATGAAAGTCGCCGGACCGGCTATCACTGTCGAGGTGAGACCGGGCGACAACCTGGCGATCCACGCCGCGCTGGCGATTGCCCAGCCGGGCGATGTCATTGTGGTCGATGGCAAAGGCGATATCAGCTGTGCATTAATCGGTGAGATAATGTCCACCCAGGCAGAAGCCTCCGGCATCGCCGGAATTATTATTGATGGTGCGGTGCGTGACGCCGATGCACTGAGCGCGAACGGCTTTCCGGTTTTCTCTGCGGGCCTGAATCCCTGCGGCCCGACCAAGTCCATTGCGGGACGGGTCAACTACCCTGTTTCTGTGGCGGGCGCAGCCATTCAGCCAGGCGATCTCGTCATCGGGGATATTGATGGCGTGGTGGTTCTGCCGCGTGAAGACGTTCCTGCGTTGCTCGAACTGGCACAGAAAAAACTCGATTTCGAGACCAGCCGTATTGCAGCCATTCGTGATGGCGACCTTCGCGCGCCGTGGTTAGAAAAAGCCCTGCAAACCGCTGGCATGCTGGACGATGGGGAGACGCTCTGATGACAACCTCTTCTCCCGTAATCCTGGTGACGGGTAATGACCTGGCACCGCAGGCAGTAAACCTGCTTAGTGACTTCAGCATTGTTTATGCCGGCAAACAGCCCAGCGAAGATAGCCTGTTCCAGCTCTGCCAGCAGCATAATCCTGTGGCGATTATCGTCCGATACGGAAAAATCAACGCCCGCATTATGGATGCCGCGCCTGACCTGCGGGTTATTTCCAAACACGGCAGCGGCATTGACGTTATCGACCAAAAGGCGGCGGCTGAACGTCATATCAGTGTTCAGTCAGCCCCGGGGGCCAACGCAGCGGCCGTGGCCGAGCATACCTGGGCGTTAATTTTAGCCTGTGCAAAATCGGTGATACCGCTTGATCAGCGCATGCGCCAGGGACACTGGGACAAATCGACCCATAAGTCGGTGGAGCTGGAGGGCAGAACGCTGGGTCTGGTAGGGCTTGGTGCCATAGGCGGTCGTGTTGCCCGCATTGGCCGTGCTTTTGGCATGAAGGTGCTCGCTTATGATCCTTTTGCCAGAACCTTTCCCGATGAGTGTGAATCCTCCTCACTTGACGACCTGCTGCAACAGGCAGATGTCATTTCGCTGCACTGCCCGTTAACCGAACAGACGCGCCAGATGATTAACGCTGAGAAAATGGCTCTGTTTAAAAAAGGCGCCATCCTGGTGAACACGGCGCGCGGTGGTCTCATTGATGAAGAAGCGCTGTTAGCCGCGCTGGATAATGGCACTGTCGCCTGGGCCGCACTGGACAGTTTTGCCACAGAACCCCTGACTGCGCCGCATATCTGGCAGAGTGTTGGAAATGTGATTCTGTCGCCACACATCGGCGGCGTCAGCGATAACTCCTACGTGAAGATGGGTACCGTCGCGGCCAGTAACATATTAAATGTACTGGCAGAACCACTGAAAAACGAAAGTCCGGTAGTCTGAACCGCCCTCTCCAGCCGACCAGACAGGTAACAGCGCTTTCTGGTCGGCTGGTTAATAGGTAAATCTGCTGCATTAGAGCGTAATGCTTAGCTGTCAGGGTTTCCGATACGAATCTTATTCTGTTCTATGCCGTCCTGGCTTACTTGCCTTCGCCCACATTAATAGGTTTATTACCCTTCAATCGTTAACGACTCTTCCCGCGTATTGAATAAGGTGGCTGCCTGCAGCGGTTTCTTTGAAGTGTTCATTGTAGGTCATGTGTTATGAAGGATATGTCCGCTATGAGCGAGGAGCGGATGACTAGTTTGCAGCAAGACGGGAGCAGGATTTATTGGGGTTATATCCACTGTTTTTTTGGATTATAACGCGATATTCGATGATTTCAGCAAATGTCCTTCCGTTGATGTTTAAGTATAATGATAATGTTTATCAACAAAAGGATATTGTTATGTATGGGTTTATGATGATTCTGGCTGTTCTTGTACTCAATGCATGTACTACTTATTCACCTGTTAAAGTTGAACAACCCAAGCCCCTTCGACAAGATCGACCCGTTTACCCATACTATGCGGCTAAGAACCGGATAGAAGGTATGGTTAAGTTTAACTTTGACGTTGATGCAGAAGGCAGGGTAAGTCAGATGAGAATTATCGAGTCTACACCAGACCACTTGTTCGATGATGCTGTAATAACAGCCGTTTCAAAATGGCGTTTTGAAAAGGGCAAACCTGCCAGGAATCTTCCCATGACTGTAAAATTAAAAGTGCAAAAATAGATTTGATTTTAAGGCTGCATAAATGAAAATTAATGACTGTAATTCAGGAGGTTATTATGGCTGAATGTTCTTCTTCTAAATATTAACATAAATTATTATCCGATGTCCGCTTCTGGCACAAAGCGGACTAAATGCAGGCCAAGATTCGGTATGAGCGAGGAGCAGAAATTTTGACATGAGCTACCCACTTGCCTTATAAAATTGTTTTCACAACAAAGGGATATTGAAATGAAGATCTATACTTACCCCAAAAGCCGATCATTAAGAGTACTCTGGGCTCTTGAAGAAATGGGAGTGAATTACGAGTCTATCAGAGTCGATCTTTTGAACCCTGCTTCTGAGGTTAAATCACCCCATCCATTGGGAAAAGTTCCTTTTTTGACCGATGGTGAAGTGTCAATCAGTGAAACCTTAGCGATCTGTATTTACCTGTGTGAACAACATAAAAACATCTCTATTTATCCCGCAACTGCTGAAGAAAAATCCTCCGTTAATTCGTGGTTAAGCTTCACGCTATCCGATCTGGAAGCCCCCGTCTGGAGTCTGCTCAAACATGTTGTCTTCACTCCCGAAAATCAACGTTCCCTAGATTTAATGAATTACCTCAGTAAGGAAGCAGATAAAGTTATCTCTCAGATTAGGTTTAACCCAACTCAAACATGGATTGCGAGTAACAACTTTACACTGGCCGATATTTTTCTTTCTCATACGTTGTTATGGGCAAAACTGTGCGGATTGGAAATCACCGAAGAGCTTGATAGCTACATATCAAGAGCAACGAGTCGCCCCGCTTTCTTAAAGGCTCAGGAAATAAATAATCGCTAATCAGGTTTTGTCATCTCTTAAGGATGCATTGATGTCCGCTTCTGGCACA